>NZ_DASVSY010000001.1:0-24149 GCF_036387835.1 Hymenobacter sp.
CAGTTGCCAGTTATGAGTTGATAGCTCTTTGGATCTGGCAACTCATAACTGGCAACTGGCAACTCACAAATGGCAACTCATAACACGTTGCTACGAGCGTCGCGCGTATTCTTCTGCACGGCAATGGCACCAAAAAGTGCCAGCAGAAACGACATAGCGTAGAACCCTTTTTCACTTAGCGTAAGCGTGGCATTCCAGAGCCCTACCGTTAGCAACGCTACCGTCAGGACGGTGGAAAACCAACTCAGGCCGTAGTAAATAGACGTAACCGGAACGCCTTCCATCTGGTCGCGCACAGTTTTCTGCAGCGAAACAGCCGAAAACAAGCCATACATCAGCACCGTGAAGTAGTAGCCTTTCTCGTTGAGCGCCATCTGGGCATTCGAAAGGCCGATAATAAAGGCAGCCATTCCGGCCAGGAGCGCCACCCAGGAGGCAGCAATGAATGCGTTGGAGGGCTTGGTGTTCATGGGTGCCAGAAAGTTTAGGTTTGACATGCAATGCCAGGCAGTAGCCCGACGACAAGTCAAACATAGCCGGCCTACCGCTCCCTTGTATTTAAACTTCTAGCGTGATCAGACTTTTGATATTAGCAATAGGGGCAAGTCCGTTGCACCACTATTATGATGCAGATTAAAGATAAAAGGCCTTAAGTAGACTATTGAACGACATCTAGTTTGCCGCGCCGGCAAGAATATCACCAAAAATTACCTGCTAAATTAGACATTTAATTGAAGCTACTTATCTTGAAAATCAACTCGCTTACACACAACGAGCCGCCCCATTAGGAGCGGCTCGTGGCGGTTAAGAGCGTTTGCCAGGGCGGGCGCTGCCGCGGGTACCGCGGGTAGAGCTTTTGGGTTTGGCAGTTCTACTAGCCGGGCCTTTCGTAGGGCCAGCCGGCCGACCCGGACGGGCGCCTGGCTGCCCAACTGGCCTCCCCGAGCCCGCCGCCCGACCCGCCGTAGCTAGGCCGCGGGGCGTAGCTGATTTGCGGCCGGTCGGCTTCTCGACCCAGGCACCCGCCGTTTTGGTTTTGGGCTTGCGGGGAGCTTCCTCGTTGCTGGAGGTAGAGGCGGGGCGGGCAATAGCAGGTTGGCCACTGAGTGGGCGCGCCGTTTTGCGCGAAGGCCGGTCGGCCCACTGCTCGGCGGTGGAAACGGTTTTGCGGCGGCGCGGCATGGAGCCGTCGTCGGTGCCGCTGGAGTGCTCGATCATCTCAAACAGCACTTTCAACTCCTTTTCGGTTAGCTCGCGCCATTCGCCCACACCCAGTCCTTTGATGGAGATGTTCATCACCCGAATCCGCTCCAGCTGCACCACCTCGTAGCCGAAGGCCTCGCACATGCGCCGGATCTGGCGGTTCATGCCCTGAATGAGGGTGATGCGAAAGATGTAGTTGGTTTCCTTCTTTACCTCGCACTTCTGCGTCATCACGCCCAGAATGGAGACGCCATTAGCCATGGCCTCGATGAACTGGTCGGTGATGGGCTTGTCGACCATCACAATGTATTCTTTCTCGTGTTGGTTGCCGGCCCGCAGAATCTTGTTGACGATGTCGCCGTTGCTGGTTAGCAGGATCAGGCCCTGCGACTCTTTATCGAGCCTTCCGATGGGGAAGATGCGCACACTGTGCTTGATGTAGTCGATGATGTTGCCTTTCACGCCCCGCTCGGTGGTGCTGGTGATGCCCGGCGGCTTGTTGAAGGCAATATACACGGCGTCTTCCTCGGCCCGCGGCTCAATGGGTTGCCCGTTTACCACCACCCGGTCTTTGGGGTTAACCTGCACGCCCACCGCGGCCCGCTTGCCATTCACGAACACGTTGCCCTGCTCGATAAACTTGTCGGCCTCCCGCCGGGAGCAGAAGCCGCTTTCACTGATGTATTTATTGAGCCGGATAGTCATCTTTTAGTTTTTAGTTGCTGGTTTTGGGTTCTGGTTGCAGTGCCAGCGAAAAGGCCCGCCCACGTACTAAACGCAAGTGGGCCGCAAAGGTACAACGGAACCCCGCGCTGCCTTACCCCGCTGCCCCAGTCGCCCTGAAAAACGCAAGCAAGGCAGTTTCCACAGCGGCCGGCAGCGTGGTAGGCGTCACGATTTGCAGCAGCAGTTGCGCACCTGCGGGCTTGAGCGTGTACGTTCCTTCGGTGACAGTGAAACGCAAATCACCCTGCGTGAACTCCCGCTGTTGCACGTCGTTTTCGGCGTGCATGGCTACGAAGGCAAGCGGGTGCAGCGCCTGCGTGGCGTTGTCGAAATACAGCCAGAAATACACGTTGCCAGGGTTATCGCTCTGCACATCCAGGCGCTTGATTTCGAAGATAGTAGCCGTAGCGGCTTCGAGTAGGAAAAGGGTGCGGTAGGGGATGGGCATGTTTAGAAAGATAACGGAAGTAGCTTGCCAGGGCTAAATTCATACCGCATGCCGCAAGGTAAAACTGTGCAACTTGATGGAACAAGAGTGAATAATAGAAGCCGTTTAACTACGAGAAGGACAGCGCAGCTCAATACGTAATGGTGCGCTTCGCAATGAGCACTTTCTTGCTTTTGAAGAACTGGTACTGCCGCGTCCAAGGACCCTTTGGCGAATAGTCGTAGCTATATTCAAGGGTGTCGCCCTGGCCATCAAACCAAGAAACCGGCGAGGGCGGCGACATAGACCGATGATGTTTGACCAAGTCGCCTTGAATGTTGTATTGATAGGATTCGGTGTAGATAACTGCACCTTTCTCGCCCTGTTCGGTGAGGCGAGAGTTGGTGAGCCGGCCGTTGGTGTACGTGAGTTCCGTTACCTCGTTCGGTTTGCGGCTCCAGCCTTTCGCCTTGGTGAACTTAGTTGGACGGTTATCCCGGTCGAATTCCAGATAGTGAAAGACATACATAGTATCAGTGCCAGAGAGGACTGTCTTACGGATAATGCGCGCCGAGTCAGGGCTGTACTGGTAGCTAAAGCTGAAAATCTGGATTCGGTCGTTCATGCCTGGATTAATGACTCTTTCTTGTTGCAGCTTATTACGGCTCGTAAATGAGTACTGCTCGATTATGTTGAGCTGCCGCCGGAAGTAGACCCGCCCGTCGGTAGCCCGGCCCTGCCCGTCGAACTTGTATTCGGCCCAGAACCCCTCCGGCCCCAGACCGAAGGCCTCAACCTTCACCTGCTTAGCACCGGGAAACTTCTCGTTTTCTGCGTCGAACTCCTGCGCATGCGCCAACTGCGGCAAAAAGTGAAGCAGGCTGGTAAGCAACGCTATACAGCGCAATGCTTGGGAGTAAGTGTGCATAACATGAGGGTAGGATAAACCGCGTAAAAGTAAAAGAGAGTGATACAGCTGCATCACTCTCTTAAAAAATCAGAACAACGGGCTGCCCTACAGCGCCACTTTCTTCTCGCCCTTGTTCACGCCCAAAATGAACTTGGTTAGCCCGTTCATGTAGGTCTGCTGGTCGTCGTACAGGCTCATGTGGCTGCCGTTGGGACAGATGAGGGCGGTGCCGTTCTGCACTTTAGTGGCTATCATGCGCATGTGCTCCGGGTCCATGGTGTCGTACTTGCCGCCGATGCTGAGGACGGGGACGGACAGTTTCGGCAGGTCGGGCACCCGGTTCCAGGTGGTGAGCTTGCCCGAGATGCCAAACTCGCTGGGACCCTGCATGGTCACGTAGAGCGACTGATTGATCTTGCCCATTGAGCGGGTTACTGGCTCGGGGTTAGGCACGATGCGGCACAGGTGCTGGGCATAGAAGTTGGGCTCGAGCAGCCCCATATAGCGCGGGTTGGCAAAATCTTTTTTAGCCTCTAACTGCCGAATTTCGGCCAGTACTTCGGGTTTCATTTGCTTGGCGAGCACCTCGTCGGCGTACCGGCCATAGTCGGGGCAGCTCATCATCATGTTGGAAATGATGAGGCCCTTGAGGTTCTGCTGGTACTTGAAGGCGTACTCGGCGGCCAGGATGCCGCCCCAGCTGTGGCCCAGCAGATAGAAGTTATCCTTGGTTAGGTGCAGGGCCTGGCGCACCTGCTCCACTTCCTCCACGTAGCGCGGCAAGCTCCACAGAGCGGTGTCCCGGGGGTTGTCGGAGTTGCCGCAGCCGAGCTGGTCGTAGTAGATAAACTCGATGCCTTCGGCGGGCAGGAAGTTCTCCATGCACTCGAAGTACTCGTGGGTGGCGCCGGGGCCACCATTGAGCAGCAGCACCTTCATTTTCGGGTTGTTGCCAAAGCGCTTGGTCCAGACATTGAACTTGCCTTTGGGCGTGGTAATTGGAACAACCTGCACGCCGCCATCCTGCACGCCCATTTCGGTCGGCTGGAAGTAAGCTGGAGCAGCCGAAGCGGCCGTTTCCTGTTTGGGCTGGGTGTTGCAGGCGGCGGTTAGGAGGCCCGCAAGGAGTAAGGCAGAAGCGAGTAGTTTTTGTGGCATAACAGGTTAAACCTACTATAATTTCTTTTCTCCCGATGTTTAACGCAGAAGTCTTTGCAGCCTGTCTTATGCAGCCAATGAGTTGAACTCCAATTCATTCTTCTCCATCTGGGTGCTGTGCCTTCTGCCGTGCTGCGCCAAGAAATAGATATACTCGTAGACGTTGAGCTTGCCAAGGCCATTAACGCTCATTGTTGTTTTATACAGCAAGCCCTCCCATTACGAAGCGCATCAAGTGAGGTCAGGCACTGCTGTACTTGCGCTGTAAGCTGCTGGCGGACTTCCACCAACGGCTTGGCTCCGGTCGGTTCCATGTGCTCGGGCCTAATCCAGGCGAAAGACTTGTGTTGGCCTATTTCGGCGAGCTGTGCGTACGGAAATCTATAACTAGCCGACTCGGATGCCAGGTTGGCTTGTTGAGTGTTCAACAAAGCTTTATTGACGCCCTTCTCGATGAGAATAAGCAAGTAATGATTGGTCAGGCCAATATGCTCTAGAATCTGGTCTATCGTCCAACCCCCATTGCGTGGGCGGTACGCGCGCAGGTGAGCGTCCTTCTCGAACCACCACCTATCGATGTTGGAAAACGTGCCAACAAGCGTGTTTCTAACATCAGTAACAACGGCTTCTAAAGCCATAACGGTAAGCTTGGTAGGGGAATCGGATGTATCAAATCAAAGCGGGCCACCCCAACCGGAGCGGCCCGCAACCTAACCGAATCGACTACAAAATCTGTGAAATCCAAAAAATCCGGCTAAATCCGTGATTTAGCCGAGCGTGTGGTACACAGCCTGCACGTCGTCGTCTTCTTCGAACTTCTCGATGAGGTTCATCACTTCTTCCAGCTGCTCGCCTTCGAGGTGCACGGTGGTATTGGGCACGCGCTGAAGCTGCGCCGACGTGACGGCAAGGCCTTTTTCTTCGAGGGCTTTCTGCATCTGGCCGAAATCCTGGAAGGTGGTTTCCACCACAATGAAGTCTTTCACGGTGCCGTGCTCGTCTTCTTCCTGGTCGGCGTACACGTCCTCGGCGCCGGCGTCAATCAGCTCCAGTTCTAGCTCGTCGAGGTCGAGGCCTTCGGCGGCGAGGCGGAACACGCCCTTGCGGGTGAAGGTATAGTCACTGGAGCCGGCGGTGCCGAGGGCACCGTTGCCCCGGTTGAAGTACATGCGCACGTTGGCTACGGTGCGGGTGGGGTTGTCGGTGGCGGTTTCGATGACCACGGCCACGCCGTGGGGCGCGTAGCCCTCGTACACCACTTCCTGGTAGTCTTTTTCTTCTTTGCTGCTGGCGCGCTTAATAGCGGCTTCTACCCGGTCTTTGGGCATGTTCACGCCTTTGGCGTTCTGCATGGC
Organism: Hymenobacter sp.; assembly: GCF_036387835.1. Taxonomy (GTDB): domain Bacteria; phylum Bacteroidota; class Bacteroidia; order Cytophagales; family Hymenobacteraceae; genus Hymenobacter. The sequence continues at coordinate 5,780 of NZ_DASVSY010000001.1, forward strand.
CGTGCGCAGGCGGGAGTTGGCATCCGGGTTCGTGCCGCCTTCTTTCACAGCCATCACAATTTCCCGGCCGATACGGGTGAAATCCTTGGACATCCGGTCCCAGCGCTTCATTTTGCGGCCTTTCCGGAATTCAAATGCGCGTCCCATCTATGGTGAGTTAGTGAATTAGTGAGTTTTTTGGTCGGCGGAGTGGGCCGAAAGAGGCGTGCAAGTTAACAGAAAGCCCACCGGGGCGCAATTGCTATTGACGCTGTAAGCTGGCTTAAGCACTAAGGGTACTGAATGAGAAGCTATTGCGCCCGCAGCGTATAGGTGCTGTAGTTGCCGGCCGGGAAGCCCTGAATAATGAGCGTGAGCAGGTTGTTGCGCAAGCGGAATGAGCCCTGGTCGGTGCGGGGCTGGCCTTTCTTGTCGGTATAGGAGAAGGTGATTTGGTCGCCGGTGAAGGCAAAGCGGCCCGTCTGGTCGAAGGGCATGGCGGTACCGTTGGCCGCCAAAGTTAGGTGCTTCTGGTAGGTGCCATTGGGGTTGAGCGTAAGCGTACCTCCTACGCCCTTGGCGGCAATAGGAGTAGGGCCGCTGGCTTTATCCAGAATGTCGTAGGTGAGGTAGGCATACGTGGCAAAAAACGACGGTTGCAGCGTAGGAGCCGGCGAGGCAGCTCGTTGCGCCGACGAAACCAGCGGAGCGCCAAGCAGCAGGCAAACAAGGAAAAAGAGAAAACGAATCATCCCGAAATGTAACACCGCCGCCTGATTTCTCTGCTTATAACCGGCGAGTGGCTTGTGCTAGGACTACTTTCCGCGCAGACGAATTGCATTTGGATTCAACTCTCACAATGAAAAGCAAAACAGCCTCCGCCCCTGAACTTGCCGGAACGAAGACTGTTTAAAGCATAAACCGAAGCTGTGCTCACGCACAACAAGCCACTAAGAGCCTATCCGAATAGGGAATGTCGGAATGACATTCTCTATTCGGATAGGCTCTAAGCAGGAATGTCAGTGGCTCCGGCTTTACTCCGAGTTGCTCCGGACTACAGCGTGTACTTGGGGCCGGCTACAAACCGACGCGACGATACATAGTCAGTAGCGGGGAGGGGCTGTTGCTTGCGGCGGCGCTGGCGCTGTAACACCAGTAGTATGGCCGCGCCCGCCAGTAAGCTCACACCCGTAAGCGCCAGCGTAACGCGCTTGGGCAAGGGGTCGTCGGGCGCAATGGGCAGGTAAGCTACTCCGTTCTCGTCGAGGCGGGCCGGGTCGTTGACGTAGCGGCCAAAGGTGGGCATGGGGAAGAAATTGGCTAACTGCTGCAGGCCATCGGTAGCCTCGGCGCCTTGGATGGCGGGGCCGTGGCCGCAGCCAATAGCCACCGGGCGCAACCCCGCCAGCTTCTGCACCGACTCGCGTACCTGCTGCCAGTTGTAGTTGAAAGGGGCGCCGGCTACACTCACCTTCGGCAACTGCAGCAGTACTGAGGGCACCGACTCGTGGTTGGTGGTTGCAAAAGCATCGCCCCCGAGCAGAGTAGCGTCTTTCTCGCGGAACAAGGCCACTTGGCCCGGCGCGTGGCCCGGTACGTGGTGCCAGTGCCAATCAGGCAGGAAAGGAACGGTAGCGGAATCGGCGGGCAGGGCCTGCACCACGCTGCCAAGCTGAAACGACTGCGGGGGGAAGAACCGGGCCACGAAGGCCAATGAGCCACCATTCTCCACCGTAGGGTCGGCGGGCGGGTACACGGCCCGGGCCGTGAGGAAGGGCAACTCCAGTGGGTGCGCAAACACCGGTACCTTCCAATGCTCGGCCAGCGCCAGGGCCGAACCGGAGTGGTCCATGTGGCCGTGGGTCAGGATGATGGCCTCGGGGTGGGTGCCGGGATAAAACTGCGCGTCGGCGGCGGCAATAATGGCTTTTTCCGAGCCTGGCAGGCCGGTATCTACCAATACCCACTCGCCGGGAGTGCCAGTTTCCACGAAGTAAAGATTTACAAACCGTTGGATGGTGAGCTGGTGCACACCAGCAGCTACTTGTTTCATAAAATCCAGATGCTTGAGGTCAGGTCTGAGAAGTAGTACGGTATTTCAGCTGAAGAGTAGAATACTAGTGTGGAGTTTCTCTGCTACACGATCAAGAAAGCCGAACCCTGTGCGTGGGTTCAGCCACCAAACGGCGGCCGTATCTGGCGGCAGTATATTTGGCTTACCATGCAGCCCGAGGCAGGTGGTTCTGGCGCTGAGAAGCTGCATTGGCTGGCTTGTGCAATGGTTTCAGATAATGCTTACGGAGTGCTGCGGCTAGTATCAGTACGGCAGCCTACTGCTGTAAACAAAAGCAGCCCCTCGAAACCGAGGGGCTGCTTTTGTTTACAGCAGTAGGCCATAAATCAATCGGGACGAATTACATGCCGCCAGTCGTGCTGCCACCGGCCGAGCCGCCACCCGTGGTGGCACCGCCTGCCGTAGAAGCACCTGCCGTAGTACCACCGCCAGCCGTAGAGCCGCTAGCCGTAGAAGCGCCACCTGCCGTAGAAGCACCGCCAGCCGTAGAGCCACCAGCCGTAGAAGCGCCACCAGCGGTAGTGCTGCCGCCGCCAGTAGTGCTACCAGCCGTGCTGCCGCCAGTAGAAGCGTCACCGGCGCCCGTCATAGAAGAATCGGAACCCATGCCGGCGTCGGAACCCGTGCCAGACTCAGAAGTTGAAGCATCAGTGGAAGTGCCGGAAGCACCGCTGCTTTCGCCACCAGCCTGGCTGCCTTCGCCGGCATTGCTGCCGCCACCACAAGAAGAGAAAGTAAACGAGGCGGCCGCCAGGGCCATGAACAATACCTTTTTCATAAGTTTGTTTTGGTTGGTAAGAGTGAGGTTTGGTGAGCAGATCTGCTATTCTGTTGAACAACCAAATGATCTGCTCTTAATACAGCCATTCAACGGGAGGTAACCCGGAATAGACTAATAAATCTTGATTTTGTTATAACTGTCGAGCTTCTCATTGTTCTTCCGTGACTTACCGGATACACCCGATTCTTCGGCTTGAAAACCAAAAATTGTTGGGAGAAGTCTATTTTTCTGGCTTGTAGCGCTTTTTTACCGAATTGGCGGTGCGCGTTTATTTGGTGATTGGCGGCTCCCAAAAGCAAGAGCACAAGCAATAAGAGCAACCGAAAAAAAACTGCAGAAAGACGCATAAATTTCGAAACAGACCAGACGATAGAGCCGCTAGTACGCCAGCCCCGGTCCGATACGGGAGTTTTTGCCTTTAGGTCAAGAAAAATCGATTAAGATTAAGTGAACAGTGTGGTTCTGCTTGCTGCTTCAGGGGGTAGTTAAGTCCCGGAAGCAAACTGCAAACTTTCGTTGTTCACACAATTAGAGGAGTCGGCAACCCGTTGATAGACAGAGGATTTACTGCTCGTATTCCTGGTGAAAGAAGGTCCTGCTGTACTCATGTAAATGCAGCGTCCTGCTTTCCAAAAGCAGCCGTTGCCCAAGCAGTTATAAAACCTATATTTCAACCTCAGCTATATCAATCCAAACCGCGCATGTTAACGAAGCTATTCCTGCCGCTACTATTTTTGGGTGCCACTTCTGCCGCAACTGCACAACCCGGCTGCGCGGTGCCCGCAATAAAACTGTTGCGCGACAACGTGGAGGTGCCCGCTACCGGCAGCGCCTTATTCCCGAGCGTAACCTTGCGCGTTATCCCCGATGCCGGGTGCCCGGCGCAGGGGAACTTCCGGTTCCGGAATGCAGAATTGACGTTGGTACGCCACGGGCGCCCCCTTCTGCCTAACATGCTAGTGAATCAACCTCAGGTAGATTTACGGTCTTTACTAAGTATGTATCAGCCAGGTGATCATCTGGTTGTGTTCATTGCTTATGAAAACTTGGCGATAGTAGGCGCCGATGGTAAGCTTAAGCCCTATCTCCAAACCAAACCCGTGAAGCCCAAGCCGGGCCACCTTGATCTGCTAACCGACGAAGCCAAGGGCATCAGTTTCAATTGGCCGCTGGTGAAGCCTTAGCTGAAGCCAGCCTCACAAAACGGCCTGCCGCGCCGGTTAGGCCAGCGCGTATTCAGGCGAGCATGTTATCATCAATAGTCAACCATACCAACAGCCTTTCAGTCAAGCGCTTGATAGCTGCTGCCTTCGCGCAAAAAGAGGGCCTGACCGACGCTATAATTGCGTTAGTCAGGCCTTTACTATTTCCTGGCTAGCAGTTCCCGCACCTGCGTGTAGCGAATATCGGGGTAGCGGGCATTGTCGAGGGTGTCGAGCTTGACCTGGCCGCTGAGCATGTTGTGCAGGTACTGCATGCCCTGCCACGGCGGAAATATTTCGTTTTCGGCGGGTACGAGGGTTTGCGTTACTTTAATCAGGCCACCAAGAACGCCTAGGCTGCCGGCCCGTAACAGCTTGAACTCTTTACCCATAGCCTCGGTGGCGGCGGCTTGCAGCCCGCGGATGCTAGCTACCTCGCCCGCCACGCGCAGGTAGCGGGGCGTAGTGGAGTCGAGGGCGGCGGCAGCCGTGAATTCGGCGGTGTTTACCATCGTAGTGAAATCGAGGGGTTGGTCGGCGTCGCCCCAATATACCACCCGGCGTATGCTCGGCTGGATAAGCGGCGCCTGACCCGTCAGCAAATCCATGAACATGCCATTGAGGATGGACGTGGCCTGAATGGGCGCTTTATCGAGGCGCCGCTGAAACTCCCGGCGCAGATCGAAGTTACGGTTCGAGCCGTCGGGAAGCTTAGTGAAGTCGGCCGAAAAGTCGGAGGGAATGAAGCGGGGCACGCCGGCCGCTACGGCCGCTTCCAGCAGGCGCGTTTGCGCATCCACAATCACCTCCCGTAGTCCCGACAGCACCGACACCACACAGCTAGCGCCCGTGCAGGCTTGCGTGAGGTCGGCCACGTTGTTATAATCAACTTCTACCACCGTAGCGCCTTGCAGCCGCAGCGAAGTAGCCTCTGCTTTGGTGCTGGCGCCGGGCCGTACCAAGGCCCGCACAGTGGCGCCGCGTTGGCGGAGGTGGTGCGCAATCAGCAACCCAAGGGCACCAGTGGCGCCGGCCAGCACAATGGGGGCAGGGTCAGAAGTGGTATCGGGAAGAGGCTGCGAGTTTTGCTTGGTGGCTGGTGTCGAAGTCATGGGGTACTGCTAAAGGAAGCCTTGAATGGCTTGTGGAGAATGTAGCTGATTAAGATTCGCAAGTATGGATACAGGTTACCAGGTTGCTAGCTCGAATATTTCGCCGTCGGTTGGTTCGTACCGGATCAGGCCGGCTTGTTTGTCCTAGTGAAACGCCTGCATCCGTTGGTTGTCGTAGTTGGTGCTGTTGCGTCCCTCCCGAAAAACGAACAGCTAGGGAGGACATTTCTTTTCTGCTAGCTCATCCATACGCAACTCCCATTGCCTGGGTGGTATGCCTGCTTAGATAAGCAGAGCTGCAAAAGCCTTTACGGCAAGCAAATGCACGGCCTGCTAAAGCAATACGCCTACCATGCGCATGGGGCACCTCAAAACAACCTATCTGCATTCCTCTGAGCTTAGGTAAACAAGCAGAAGAGGCGCGCTAGCCACCAGCTTGCCTGCAAACTACGTACGTCCTGGGAAGTAGCGCTAGTAGCCACCCCGTAACGATACGGCGATGAGCAAGCACCAGCAAACCCCTGCCCAGCCGCTTAAACCTAGTGTCAATGGAGCCGCGCCGCACATCAACAAGTGGTTGAGTGCCCGCGAAATTTGTGTAAGCAGGGCCGTAAAACTGTGTTGGCCGCTGGTGCTACTAGTTAGGCTGACAACTTCCTGCTCCGAAGAACAAGCCAACTACCAAAGCGCCGAGCAGCCCGTCGGCCAAGTCACAACCGACCCTGAAACTACCCCAGCTAGCGACGAAACTATAGCTGATAACACGGTGGCGTCAACTGAGCAGGTGCCCGGCGCCGGCAGCCGGTACCGCATAACGGCCGAAACGGCGTATTTCTTTGAGGAGCCCCAGCAGGGTAAGCCAAGCAGCAAATACCTGCTTCGGGGCGACGTAATTTATGGCGAGCAAGAAAGCAATGGCTTCATAAAAACGCGCTTCAAGAACCCGAATGGGGCAACTGTTATTGGGTGGCTAAAGGAGCAGGAGCTAAGCAAGCTGGCGGTTGGTTCGGCGCCCGTTACAGCGCGAAACAGCCGACCCGCAAACGCCTCTGCGCCCCATGATACCTATGAAAGTGAGCAAGCTTCGAGCGCGCCAGTTGAGGCCACTGAAGCCGACGCTGCTGGAAACACAACGGCCGTGGTGCAGGCGGCCCGGTCGTACTTCTACAATTCGCCCGAGCTGACGCAGCCCCGCAAAGCCCACTGCGTACGCGGCGACAAAGTGCAACTCGGGGAGTCCCGCGGTGATGCAGTATTCGTCACGTTCACCAATTGGGAGAAAGTAACCACCACTGGCTGGATGCGCAAGGACGCCCTGCACTAAGCCCATCAAGCAGAGTATTTCAACCCTCAAGGCCACCCATTGTGTATGAGTGCTAAGTCTTCATACAAGCCACTTTAGGCGGGTATTACGGAAAGTAAAATCCCGAGGCTGTGCAGCACCCTTTCACCACCCCGGAAAATGCCCGTCCACTCTGGCAACTCAGCGAAGAGCTGACCGACTCCCGGTTCCTGAGCGAACCAGCATAGCAGGTAAGACAAACCAGAAACGCCGTTGTTTCGCATTACTTACCGGAAGTTTATATACTTGCTGTAAGTACATTTCGGCACCGGGTAGTTACCGGTTGGATATCGTTTTCGCCGCGACTGGTTAAGCGCAGGGCTTAAGAAAGAATGGTCATCAAGTGTGCGCTTTTCAAGGTGCTGCCTGATTGGGGCGGTACTATCATCCTGTTCAATTCTGCCCCACGTGTAGTATGCTACAGTCCGTTGCGCCTCCTCCGTTGTCTGCTTCCAGCCAGGCGGTTTCGTCACGCGTCCAGGCGGTGGATGTGGTGCGGGGACTGGTAATGGTGATCATGGCCCTCGACCATATCCGGGAGTTCTGGACGCCTACCTTTGTACGGCCCGAGGACGTGACGCAGGCCTCGGGGCTGCTGTTTTTCACCCGCTGGATCACGCATTTCTGCGCGCCGACGTTCGTTTTTTTGTCGGGGGTGAGTATTTGGCTTTATCAGCGAAAGCAGCCCAAGCGGCCAGCGGTAAGTCGGTTTCTGCTGACGCGCGGTTTGTGGCTGGTGCTGCTGGAACTGGTGGTTATCAACTTCATTCTGCAATGGGGCTACAACCTGTTGCTGCTGCAAGTCATTTGGGCGATAGGGTGGGGGATGGTGCTTCTGGTGGCCCTGATCTGGCTGCCGCGCGGGGTGCTGGCCGTACTCGCCGCGGTTATAGTGGCGGGGCATAATTTGCTGCCCATTATTGAACCCATAACTGCTTCTAATGCAGGATGGGCACTGCTCCATAACACCCCCTTTGTGCTGCCGGTCGCGCCTTTGCCGCCTTTTCTGGTGGCGTACTCCGTTGGCCCGTGGCTAGGTGTAATGCTGGCTGGCTACGTGATTGGGCCGTGGTTTCAGTTGCCGCTCCCGCAGCGGACGCCGCTGTTGCGCCGGGCCGGGGTGGCCTTGCTGGTCGTGTTTGTGGCACTGCGCGCAACTAATTGGTACGGCGACTTGGCGCCCTGGAGTGTGCAGCCGCGAGGCTGGCTCTATACCGTGCTCTCATTTGTGAATATCACCAAGTATCCGCCGTCGTTGTTGTTTCTGTGCCTCACGCTTGGGGTGGCGCTGCTCCTGTTAAGCGTAGCCGAAACGGCTACCAGCCGGCCGAGTCGGTGGCTGCGCACGTTCGGGCAGGTGCCGTTCTTCTACTATTTGCTGCACCTGCTCCTGATCAGCGCGTCTGCGTGGGTCTGGACATATCTGGCCTTCGGGCATCCGGTTAATTTCTCATTTATCACCAGCAAAGACTGGCCGGCTACGTACAAGCCGAGCCTGTTGCGGGGCTACGAAGTATGGCTTGGGGTCGTGCTGGTGCTTTATTGGCCCTGTCGTTGGTACCAACGCTTCCGCCAAACGCATGCCTATTGGTGGCTTTCGTACCTATAGCGAGAAATTAGTATTACTTATTGTAGATATATCTTTGATTTTTTAAGTTTAATACCTGTTCTCTGCATCCTGCCACTCATCAAAAAGTGGGCGGGGAACTTGGTTGCCGTTGGTCAAGGGAGCCTAGCTAAATTGGTGGTTTATTCTATTGTTTAAACTACCAAACTACTTCCTTCTATCTACTAGCTCTTGTTGCCGCGAACTGTAGCGGCTGCCACGCACATCTAGCGTTCATTTTAAGAATATGCACCACATTGTTTACCAAAGTTCGGCCGTAGGACAGCCCACTACTGCCGATTTGAAGTGGTTGCTGCAACAATCGCGCACCAACAACCTTGCCCTTGGCATTACGGGCTTACTGCTTTACAGCAATGGTAATTTTCTGCAAGTGCTGGAAGGCAAGGAAGAGGTAGTTCGGCAGGTGTATGCCAAGATAATAGTCGATCAGCGCCACATACACGTACTCAAACTCTCGGATGGGGCCATTGAGAGGCGCATCTTTGGCGACTGGTCGATGGGTTTTCAACCACTGAAGAGTGATGATTTTATGCGCCTCACCGGCTATATCAATCCCTATCGCTCTAACTTCCTGGATGCGCACCTACCAGAAATTGACGAGAGCATGCTCGTGTTGTTGAAGTCGTTCGTGCTAAACGACGGCTCCAATCCGTAAGTCCTCACGCAGTAGAGCTACCAATCCGGCCGTGTAAAAAGCCATACCTGTTTTCAACACTCGCCAGTTTATAAGCACCGAAAAGGCCCCCCTCGTCAGGGGCGCCTTTTCGGTGCTTAAGGTGTGCTGATCCGACGGGCTACCGGCGGCCGTCACGACGGTCGTCGCGGTGGGCGGCTTCCCACCGAGTCCGCTCTTGGGCAGTTATTTTGTGCTTCTTGTCGTAGCCGTAGTTGAAATTCCGGTCGTTGCGGTCGTTGCGACGGTCATTATCGGCGCGGTCGTTGTCGCGGCGGTCGTTGCGGTGAGCGGCTTCCCAACGGGCTTTTTCGGCGGACGTTACGCGGTGCTTTTTCTCGTAGCCGTAGTTGAAACCGTTGTCGTTACGGTCGTCGCGGCGCGCTATTTCCTGGCGGCGTCTATCATCGTCGCGGTGGTCGGCGGCGGGAGCGGCAAACGAAGCCGTGGAAGTTAACAGAGCGAAGGCAGTGGCAAGGGAAAGCAGGGCAGTTTTCATGAGTTCGGAAAGTTGAAGAGTGGAAATGAGGCCGTTGCAGTAGGTGAGCAAGTGGCCGTCGAAGTAGTAGCAAGTACTTGATACCCTACTTGCAAGCTTGAGGCCGGCTTTGCCCTTCTTGCTCTTTCTGCAGGGTTTTGTCTACCAAAGGCCCCGTTTCCTCTACCGGTCGCTCCGTTTAGTCGACGTTGCTGCTTTGCTTGAAATTGCTGTGGCAACGCTAGCGCTTATACAGAGAGTAGAGAGCCAGTCAACTCATTTGTTGATGTAAGCTCGTTTTCTGCTTCCGAGTGCTTGAAAGGTTATTTTGGCGCTGCTGCATACCCGAGTAAGAATGTCTTTGACTACTGGTAACTCAGGCGGCGGGAGGGGCTGAGCCGGGCTGCTGTTGGGCGAAGCGTGCTTCGTTCTTCTCGATGGTAGACAGCACTTTTTCGGGGCGTATATCCTGCGCCAGCTCGGAAATCTCGGCGTCGTAGGCTTCTTTGATGTCCATCTTCTTGGCCATTTCCGTCACCAGAATAACGAGCCGCGTGATTTCGTGCTCACTCAGCAAGCTCACTTGCAAATCCAGGTTGGCCCGTCGGTCGGCTAGCTCGGCCATGCGGTTCTGGCTGATTAAAACGAACGTGGACAGAAAAATGGCTTCCACGGAAGCAAACATGGCCAGCACTACAAACGAGGCGTCGAAAGGCTTGAGTCCTAGCCAGCCGAGGTTCCAGATAATCCAGCCCCCGAAAAGCGCCAAGTGAATAAACACGAACGCCATGCTGCCGGTGAAGCCGGTAACGACATCGGCTATTCGGTTCTGCCAGCTTTTCTGCTGGTCCTTGACTCGCTCATGTTCCAGGAGCGCCTGAATGTTGCGCTCCACGATGTGAGCCGTACCGGTTGCCGAGGCAGCGTTGGGTGTGGTCTGAGCGGGTTTCACGAACTAGATGGCTTGGAAATGTTTAGGTTTTTATACGCTTTCCGGCCGGATTCAACTGTGGTTGAGGTGGTGGTTTTTCTGCCCTGATGAGCTTTAAACGATGTTTAACCTTGCGCGCTAAGCAGCATTGATAAGCCGGAAGCAGTGGCAGTTACGTAAGGCTTTAGGCCAGGGAAAGAGGTAAGGAAAATCTGGGAGTTGCCTCACTTTTTGCGAGCCAGGCTGTTTAGAAAACTAAAAGCCGCCCATGACGCAAGACAATAGCTCCTCGTTTCCACCCGGCACCTTCCGTCGCCAAGACGAAACCCCCGATTCCGAATTCTACCATCATCCGCGCTTCGTTACCCACATCGACGATGCGGCCATTGCCGCCGTTACGCAGCTCTACCGGGAGTATTTCCCGGCCAATAGCACCCTGCTCGATTTGATGAGTAGTTGGGTGAGCCACCTGCCCGCCGAAGTGCCGTACCCGCGCGTGGTGGGCGTGGGCATGAACGAAAAAGAGTTGCGCGCCAACCCGCGCCTGGCCGAGTACGTGGTGCAAGACCTCAACCAGCAGCCCACGCTACCCTTCCCCGACAATACCTTCGATGGCGCGGCCATTTGCGTTTCCATCGACTACCTGACGCAACCCGTAGCGGTACTCCGCGAACTGGCCCGCGTGCTGCGCCCCAACGCGCCGCTGGTCGTCACCTTTTCCAACCGCTGCTTCCCGAGCAAAGCCGTAGCCGCCTGGCACGCCCTCGACGACCGCGGCCACTTGGCGCTGGTGCAGCAGTATCTGCAAGCTGCTGGCCACTGGCACGCCATCAAGCTCCTCGACCGTAGCCCCGCACCCCGCCGCTCCGACCCGCTATTTGTGGTGATTGGACAGGTCGACAAGCCGGAACTCGTTCAGCCCGAATAAAGGGCCAGGAGCGGTAATAGGTAAACTTTTTGGGTGTGAACTAAGGCTTGAAAGTTGCCGGCCGCGTAGCTGTTATGGCACTAAACGAACACCTAAGAGCTTGATAGAACGTAAATAAGCGGAACTTTGTGTGGTATGGTTTTATGGTATTTCCATGAAATAGTAGGCTAACTAAGTGAAGATTTCATCAAATGATAGGCATGAAGCGGGAAGAAACGGTACTTGAAGTAGTAAGCACCTGCATACGCGCCGAGCACCTCAACCAGCTAAGTGTGCTAGTTGGCTTAAGTCCTGCGGCCGCAGGGCAGGCGCTGGCGCAGCTCTTGCCGCTAGTGATAGACACGCTCGCCGAGCAGACCAGCCGACCAGATGGCGTCGATTTCTTGTGGAACGTAACCCGGCAGGCGCAGGCCGATCAAGTGCTGGCGCAGCTCGATGCCATGGACGTAGCCAATTGGCACGGGCGCGGAGTGCGGCTGCTACGAGACTTATTAGGTGAAACCTACCCAACTACCATCTATCCTTTAGCCACGAAGGCGGACCTTTCTTTGGAATCGTATGCGCCGCTGCTGGAAGTGGGGGTGGCCGCCGTGCTAGGTTCCTTGGCAAAGTACACCGCCGACCATAATTTGGAACCCGCTGAATTAAGCGACTGGCTGCAAAGTGAAGCGCAACGTACCAAAAGCGCAGTTTTTTCGCAGCCTAGCCACGACGCGGCTACTTCCCGGCCGGCTGCTCGCCGCCAGAAGAGAGCTGCCAAGCCTGCTCCGGCGCCTACTTTTACAGCACCAGTCGGCAAGTGGCAGGAGGTAGGTGGGGGCAGCATTTTTATACCTCAGCAAGCTGCGCCCGCTGCCAAAGCCAGTAAGCGGCATCGTTGGTTGTGGCCTTTGCTAGTACTGTTAGGCTTGGCTCTCGGGTATGGCTTTTTCCGCTGGAATTATTTAAAACCGCCGGCCTCAACCAAGGCTTCGGTACCCGCAACCTACACCGGCGCTACCACCCAACCTCGTGCTGCAACTCCGCCAGCCGCCGCCGCGCCGCCCACCGCAGTGCCCGCTGGCCAGCCGCTGGTTATCACGCTCTTCAACGGTACTACGCTGAAGGTTAGCTCCAGCTCCACCGAGTATCAGCTTTACCAATTTCTGGCCGATCCTACGCAGCAAGTCGATCCGTTGAACGCCGCCGCGGGCTGGATTGATGTCGACCAAGTGGCTTTCAACGCCGGACAAGCCACCTTAACCGCTAACTCGTGGCAACAGCTGCGCAATCTGGCTATCATCCTGCGCACGTTTCCGCGGGCGCAACTCTTGTTTGGCGCTTACACCGATAGCAGCCCCGACAACCCCAAAAACCCGCGCTTAAGCGAAGCCCGGGCCCAATCGGCTATGCGCGCCTTGGCCGCGCAAGGAGTTTCACCCCGCCGACTCCAGGCCATCGGCTACAACGATGCAGTGCCAGCGGCAACTAATGACGCTCCGGCAGGCCAGGCACCTAATCGGCAGCTTCGCGTTAAAGTCATCAATAAGTTGGGGCCCTTGCTGCTAGCCCCTGCCGCACCGCTGCTGGCCGCCGTGCCAAAGCCAGTGGATAGCTCAGGCGCTAAATCATCGGTGCCGCAAGACACAGCCGACCAACTGTCTGATGAACCAGTTGTAGTAATGGGAGCCATTTCGGGCGAAGGGCCCGTTGAGCCAGTTATTGAGCAGATGGAGGCCGATAGCCGCTACCAAGTAACGGCGCGACTGGCGTATCTTTTTGCTGCGCCCAATCAGGCAAAGGCCACGAAAAGATATCTGCGCAAAGGCGACATATTGTACGGCCAACCCGAGCGCAACGGCCTTGTGAAAGTTAAGTTCTGGAGCCCTAACGGCGCGCTTGCTACCGGCTGGCTGAAGCTGAAAGAGCTGCAAAAGCTGTCGGAAGAAGAAGCTGTAACTCCCACCCAAACCGACCCCGCGTCCGACAGTTCAGAGTCCACGCCATCTGGCTCCGATGACTCTGCCTCCACCAAGTCGACTCCTGAGGCCGCACTGCTTTAAGCAAGTCGGCAACGGCCATAGTGTCAGCTGTTAAACTTGAGTTCGTCGGGCCGGAAACGTGCAAAGCGCATAGCACACTAAGTCGGCAAAATGGGCCCCTTAGGCGACAGGAAAAGGTTTGAATCTAAAGCTAGTTCCCCTCTTCGGAATTCATCTGAGGAGGGGAATTAGTGTTAGTAGGGCTCCGCAAAGTTAAACCAACAAGTAGAAGTTGTCCTGCATAATTTTTTACAGGGTCCCACCGCTTCTACTCACTGTTTGCAATTACTGATTGGGTTAATAAGCTTGAATCGAGGTGGCTAGAATAGCTGGTTGAAAACCGCTGTAAATCGATTCTTTGGTCTTGGAAGCAACAAAAGAAAAAGTCGGAAATCTTGGAACTTTTTTAGTGGTAATAAATACGTAAGCACTTGACATAAAGTATTTAAGCGGATTTTGGTGTGTGGTATGGTTTATGATATTTCAATAAAAAATTGTGTATCCAACAGACTAAAACCTTAACTAACAATGGCCTTTAAGCGGGAAGAAACGGTACTTGAAGTAGTAAGCAACTGCATACGCGCCGAGCACCTCAACCAGCTTAGCGCATTAGTTGGCCAGAGCCCTGCCATAGTAGGGCCAGCACTGGCGCAGCTCTTGCCCCTGGTAGTGCGCACGCTCGCCGAGCAAACCAGTCGGCCGCACGGCGCCGACTTCCTGTGGGACCTGACCCGGCAGGCGCAAGCCAGCCAAGTCTTGCACCAGCTCGACGCTCTAAACCTAGCCAGCTGGCAGGGGCGCGGGGTGCAACTTCTACAAGGCCTGCTCCACAACAGCTACGAGACGACCATCTCTCGTTTGGCCACCAAAGCAGGCTTGCCGTTGGCCTCATATCCGTTGCTGCTGGAAGTGGGGGTGGCCGTAGTACTTGGTGCCCTAGCAAAGTCTACTGCTGAGCACAACCTGCAACCTACCGAACTAGCTGACTGGCTGCAAAGCGAAGCGCCGGCTACTACCAGCTCTACTGCTCCCCGGTCCCAACGCAGCGCAACAGCTTCCCGGTCAGCTACGCCCCGCCGCTCCGCGCCAGCCAACTCTACTACAGCGCCTACATTTACGGCGCCCGCCGGCAAGTGGCAGGAGGTCGGCGGGGGCAGCATTTTCACGCCTCAACAAGCCGCGCCTGCCAAGGCCAAGGCGGGGCAGCGTTGGGTGTGGCCTTTGCTGCTGTTGCTAGGCTTAGCACTCGGCTACAGCTTTTTCCGCTGGACTTATGTTTCGGAGCCGGTGGCTTCAACAGAGCCGTCTATGCCCGTAACGTACACGGCCGCTAAAACGCAGCCAACTTCTGTAGCTTCCGCTACGCCGGCCTCAGCGCCAGTTATCGGCGTGCCAGCCGGCCACTACGACCCGTCCACCGACACCTACATCTATCACACGGGCCAGCCGCTGATTATCACCCTCTCCAACGGTGCTACCCTGGAGGTGGGCTCTAACTCCACCGAGTATCAGCTCTACCAGTTCCTGGCCGACCCCATGCAGGATGTCGATTCTGCGAATTCTGCTGCGGGCTGGATCAATGTCGACCGCGTATATTTCGAATCCGGGCAGGCCACGCTAACCGCTAAGTCGGCGCAACAGTTGCGCAACCTGGCAGCTATCCTGCGCACCTTTCCGCGGGCGCAACTCTTGTTTGGCGGCTACACCGATAGCAGCGGCGACGGCCTGAAAAACCTGTACCTAAGCGACGCACGGGCGCAGTCGGCCATGCGGGCCTTGGCTGCGGAAGGAGTTTCGCCGCGCCGTCTTCAGGCCACCGGTTACGGCGAAGCCACTCCGGTAGCTTCCAACAGCGGGCCAGTGGGCCGGGCGCTTAATCGGCGACTGCGCATTAAAGTGGTCAACAAACTAGGGCCACTGCTCCCCGAGCCTGCCGTGGTGCAGCGGGCTGCCGTGCCGCAGACTACACTCCTAAGTGCCCCGGTGACAGGGCTAGTTACCAAGCCAGCTTCGCCCTCAATGCCGCCTCAACCTACCGCCAACCAGCCGGTGCAAGCACCAGCCGTAGCAGCGCAAGCAGCCCCAAGCCAACCAACGCCGGAGCCAGCCGCCGAGCAAGAGGTGAAGGCTGATAGCCGCTACCGCGTGGCCGTGCGCACCACCTATCTGTTTGATGCGCCCAATCAGGTGCAGCCCACCAAAAAGTATCTGCGCAAAGGCGACATACTGTACGGCGCAGATGAGCGCAACGGACTCGTGAAAACCAGCTTCCGCAACCCCGACGGCGCTGTTAGCACTGGCTGGTTGAAGTTGCAAGAGCTGCAAAAGCTGCCGGAAGCTACCACTGCCACTGCTCCCGCTCGCAAGGCTGCTAAGCCCGCCCGACTAGCGGCAACTACGGCGCCCACCGGCTCCAACGGGTCTGCATCTACCGCTCCATCGGTTGGTGCGCGTGCCAATGCCAGCCCGAAGGGGTCGGTAACGGCTGTCGTGCGCGTCGCCAAATCGTATTTCTTCAGTTCTCCTAACCTGAGTGAGCCGGAGACGCGCAAAGCACATTGTGTGCGAGGCGACAAGGTGCAGCTTATCAAGGACGGCGGAGATGCGGTGTACGTGACGTTCACCAATTGGGAGAAAGTAACCACCACGGGTTGGATGCGCAAAGATGCTTTGGACTACAACTAATGAAACTGTTTGGGAAGTCCGCTAAACTCCTCACCCCGTCATGCTTCGACTTCGCATCTGGCTGCGCGGACGCTAGATGAAGCATGACGGGCGAGCAATTCCCTAACTAGTTTCACTGTTTATTTGAACAGGCAACTGCGTTGTTGATTTAAAACTAGACAGCAGCTAGTTAACTCGGGAAGTTTGCCGGGTGATAATAGCTGCGCCTTGCAGTAGCACGAAGAAGCGCTGGAATTTCAATGAGCACCAGTTCAACAAGAAGCCGGCTATTTTTGCCGGCTTCTTCTGTTTCAAGTGAACATCATGCAATCCACCAACACGGTATTTCTGGTGCGCCCGGCGCGCTTTGGCTTCAACCCCGAAACCGCTGCTTCCAATTACTTTCAGCAAGCCATAGCCGACCTCGATGCGGCCACCGTGCAAGCATGTGCCTTCGCTGAGTTTGATGCCATGGTTGCCAGCCTGCGCGCTAAAGGCGTAACGGTATTGGTCTTCGATGATATCCCCGAGCCGGCCAAGCCCGACGCCGTGTTTCCCAACAACTGGCTGACGCTGCATCCCGATGGCCGGGTGCTGCTTTACCCCATGTGCGCCCCCAACCGCCGCCTTGAGCGCCGCCCCGATATTCTGGAAGTGTTACGTAAGCAGTTTAGCATCAAGGAAGTGGTCGACCTCTCAGAGTACGAGCAAGAAGGCCGCTTTCTGGAAGGCACCGGCAGCATCCTCTTCGACCACGAGCACCGCGTGGCCTACGCCTGCCTTTCGCCCCGCACCGATGCTAGCCTATTTGCCGAGGTAGCCAATCAACTCGGTTATCGGCCAGTAACCTTCCGCGCCCACGATGCCCACGGCCTCGAAATATACCATACCAACGTGATGCTAAGCATTGGGTCGGGGTTTGCGGTGGTGTGCCTGGAAAGTATCGTAAATGCCGCAGAGCGTGCCGCCGTGGTGGCCTCTTTCTCGCTCACTGGTCACGAAATTGTGGCTATTTCACTGGCGCAAATAGCGCACTTTGCCGGTAACATGCTGGCGCTACAATCCACCGAAGGCACCAGCCTGCTGGCTATGTCGCAAAGTGCTTTCGACGCTCTAACGCCTGCGCAGCGCACCACGCTAAGCCGCTACTGCGAGTTGCTGCCGCTACCCATTCCTACCATCGAAACCATTGGGGGCGGCAGCGTGCGGTGTATGCTGGCGGAAGTGTTTCTGCCGGCTACTCGCTGACGGAACCACTTTCCAGACCGCCAAGACGATTTTCGTGGTTTTCCAACTTGCGCATCATGGCCGTGTTGGTGTCGGTTTGCTGCACCAAGGCCCGCAGCATCACCTGCTGCCGCTCGTCGGATTGGCGGAGCTGCTCGTTGGTTTGACGGAGTTGCTCGTTGGTTTGGCGCGTCTGCTCGGTGGTTTGGCGGAGCTGCTCGGTGATGTTATCAAGCTTCTCTACTGTTATATCAAAGCGCTTTAGTAAGTCCGACATCATTACTTCCAGTTGGCTAATACGCTCGTTGTTGTTCACAAGTCAAGTTATAGAGTCTTAACGAAGATGCACCAGGAAAAGATTGTGAAGCAGTGCAGCTGCTACCACGCGAACTTCTCGCAGGCGTTTTCTAATGTTGTTTTATAAAGGTACGACGAGTGCTCAAGTACCGGGGACAGGCTCGGGTTAGCTACCAGCAATTGCCACAACCCGGTGGTTGATCTTGAAGTAAACCTTAGCGGCGACAACATACTTGTCTACTTCTCCTCAACCACCACCCAATGAATCTAGCTGCAAATACTGTTCTTATTACCGGGGGAGCCTCGGGTATTGGCTTTGCCTTAGCTGAGCGTTTCGTGAAAGCCGGCAGCACGGTTATCATATGCGGCCGCCGCGCCGACAAGCTGCAAGAGGCCCAGCGGAAGCTACCAGGCTTGATTACGCGCGTCTGCGACATAGCGGTGGCCGCCGAACGGGTGGCGCTGTTGGCGTGGGTCCGCACCGAAGTCCCAACCGTGAACGTGCTGGTCAATAATGCCGGCATTCAAAACCGGATTCAGCTAGCCACCGACACCGAATCGTGGGAAAGCCGCAGTCAGGAAATTACCATCAACATTGAAGCGCCCATTCACCTGGCGATGCTGTTCGTCAACCAACTGCGCGAGCAGCCTGATCCGGCCATCATCAACGTGACGTCGGGCCTGGCCTTTGCACCGGCCGCGTTTGTGCCTATCTACAGTGCCACCAAAGCGGCCCTGCACTCGTTCACACTTTCCTTGCGTCATCAGCTGAAAGACACGCATATCCGGGTGCTGGAAATTGTGCCGCCGGCCGTGAATACCGATTTAGGCGGCCCCGGCCTGCACGACTTTGGCGTGCCCGTGGATGCGTTTGCCGATTCGGTGGTGGAACGGCTGGCCGCGGGCGAAATGGAGGTGGGCTACGGCTCATCGGAAAAGAGCCGGCTGGCTTCTCGGGCGGAATTGGATGCCGCTTTCGAGCAAATGAATAACCGGTAAAATTTCCTGCAGAGCGCAAAAGGGGCGCTACGGTT
>NZ_DASVSY010000002.1:0-60643 GCF_036387835.1 Hymenobacter sp.
GAACGTGGCCGGGGGCAGGATGCCGCTGAAGGCCGCGAGGCGGATCGGGTTGTTGTCGGGGTCGGTGGCGCGCACGTTGCCCACCACGGGCGTGCCGGCCACCACGCACAGGTCGGGCGGTATCACCAGCTCCGGCCGCCGGTTCGGGTTGGCCTGAACTGTGATTTGAACATCCCGGATAACAGTGGAAATCAGGCGAAAGCCAAACCCGTTCGTGCGCCGGTATTCCCTGACTGCAAGCGCGAAATTATATTCACCTGCCAAGGCCGGAGCATTCCACACTACCTGGCCCGAAAGAGAATCTATTTGAAAAATAGCGCGTGCGCCAGGGACTCCTACGGGCGGACCAGTGAAAGCAACTTGCAGGCCGGCGCCAATGCCATTAGGTTTCACATAGCCCGGCACAGTGGCCGGCGTAGGAGTGCACTGATTAATTGATCCGAGCGTGCCGCCTTGCTGACTAGGCAACAAAGAATACGCCAGTGAATCGCCATCCGCATCGTAGGCAGCCGGATTGTGCTGAAACACCTGTCCGACTACCGCATTGTCGATGGCCGGATACCGAAGCACTGGTGAGCGGTTCTGCAGCAGTGCTGGGTCAATGGTAACGGTGGTTGAAACGTAGAACGACTGATTGCGGGAATCAGTCATGTTCAATACCCCTCCGTTCCGGTTCTCACCAATAAAGCTAACCAGGTAAGGCCGGCCAGCTGGGTTTGGCGCCGCATATATATGCTCGAAATCGTAGGTATAGCGCCTTATGCCTGGCCTGATTAATATGTCGGTAGTGCGCCGCACAGCCCGGTCACACGTACCGTCCCCAAAGAAAATATCTGCGGTTGGCTGGTCAGGTATAGAGCCTCCTGGTTGGCTGCAGTAAAGTGTTAATCGAAAAAAAATACGTCTTGCATTGAAGTTGATGGCAGAGGTATCAACCTTAGATTGAATTTCACCGGCTCGAATGTGACTTGCCTGAGTAGGATGCCCTAACCCGATTAACCCTATCAAAAGCAATAGAACTGCTCCGAACCAAGCTCGATGCAAGCGTACTATATAGACCATAAAAGTAGGTGGAAGGGAAACAGCGCGTGAGCAGTGTAAATAGGAAGATCTTACGTCCAATCTAGCAAAATTATAAGCAAAAATTCATAGAAGTGACAGGGAAACGCCCTCACAATACGAATGATTATCTCACTCATAAGTCTTTGCTTCGTTGTGGCCTCTAGTAGTTAATGCCTGGGCTTACTTCTGCAAAGCAAGCTAACTTCAATAAGTCAGAAAGAACCGCTTTGCTCATTCAGTGGCTAGATATAGCTATTGTAAAAATGAGCTTGATAAATTTTGCAGGGGCTTATTTCTTAGTAGCACTTTTAGTTTTACTGCAGATGCTCAAGTGGGGCAAAGATGAAGTCACGTCCATATGGTTCTACACAGAATATGACCTTAAAGAACACAGCCGTGACGCAATTTAATTTAATATGCAAATAATGCATATAGTAGTTTACCATAAGCTGGAATATAAGTTGAGTGATAAAGAGCTATTTGTGTTATATTTAAATTAAAAAGCTGGTAAAAACAAATGTGTTTTACTTAAGCGTAATTTGAATAGAATTCAAGTAGACTTGTCTGATAAAGTTGTAAATTCTATAAATATTGATTATATGACAAGAGAATGTGAAACGGTTATTGTAGATGACGGATCTAGGTTAAACATTTCTATTATAAAAGGTAACAGCACGAAGCTATTTGACAATAAGTCTGTGGAAAAAACATCTTGCTACAGTATGAATTAGATACATCTGCCATGGTGCATGAATTAGCAAATCCGTATTGTTGCACCCGTACAGCCAGCAACAACCAAAACATTTACGGCCGCTTCTATGACCAATATTCGCAGCAAATCGAAACGTCGTACCAGACTTCCCTGGTGCCGTTCCTGAACTACCGGGTGGAATTTTAGGAATACAGCTTTCTAGTTTGGCAGTTAACGCACCCAAAAAGCCCCACTGCCTTTAGGCAGCGAGGCTTTTTGGGTTATGGCGTTTTTTGGTGAAAGCCACAAAGAACGGCCTTCTAACGGGCGGTACCTGATGGTACGATGCTGATAGCATAGCCGCCGCCGGGGGCGCAGAGCTGCTTTAGCTTGGTTTTGTTGGTCACCTTAACGGTCCGGATGGCGTAGGCCTGCGGGTTCTTCTCGTAGTGCGCGTTCTTACCGTCGGCGTAAACCGTGGCTACGTAGGACAGCCCGGGGTCGAGGAAGTTTAGGTTGATGCTGGACGTGCGGCCGTTTTCGTCGCAGGTGCTGCCCACAAACCAGCTGCTTTTGCCTTTGGCTTTGCGGGCAATAGTAATGTAGTCGCCGGGCTCGGCTTCCAGTACTTTGGTATCGTCCCAGTCCACGGCTACGTCTTTTATGAACTGGAAGGCATCCAGAAACTTGTTATAGGTTTCGGGCAGGTCGGCGGCCATTTGCAGGGGCGAGTACATGGTGACATATAGGGCCAGCTGCCGGGCTAGGGTGCTGTGCACGAACGAGGTGTTTTGGGGATTGTAGGCACTAACGCGGGTCTGGAAGATACCCGGCGTGTAGTCCATCGGGCCACCAATAAGGCGGGTGAAGGGCAGAATGGTGGTATGGTCGGCGTTGTTGCCCCCAAACGATTCGTACTCGGTGCCGCGGGCGGCTTCGTTGCCGATCAGGTTGGGGTAAGTGCGCGCCAAGCCGGTAGGCCGCACGGCCTCGTGGGCGTTGACCATGATTTTATAGTCGGCCGCTTTCGTGATGGTGTACAGATAGTGGTTGTTGAGCCACTGCCCGTAGTGGTGCTCTCCGCGCGGAATGATGTCACCCACGTAGCCACTTTTCACGGCGTTGTAGCCGTTGTCAACCATGAACTGGTAGGCCTTGTCCAGGTGGCGCTCGTAGTTGCGCACCGAGCCCGACGTTTCGTGGTGCATGATGATCTTCACGTTTTTGCTGGCTGCGTAGCGGTGCAGCTCCTGCACGTCGAAGTCGGGGTAGGCCGTCACGAAGTCGAAAACGTAGTCCTTGCTTTTGCCGAACCAGTCTTCCCAGCCGGTGTTCCAGCCTTCTACCAGCACGGCATCGAAGCCGTGCTTGGCGGCAAAGTCGATGTACTCTTTCACGTGCGCCGTGTTGGCGCCGTGGGTGCCGTTGGGCTTGGTTTTCGAGTAGTCCACCGAATCCAGCTTGATGTTCTCCAGGTTGGTGTACGACCACGAACTCTTGCCCGTAATCATCTCCCACCATACGCCCACGTACTTCACCGGCTTGATCCAGGAAGTATCCTTGTACTTGGTTGGCTCGTTCAGGTTCAGCACCAGCTTCGACTCCAAGATGTCGCCTGCTTTGTCGCTCACGATAACAGTGCGCCAGGGCGAGGTGGCCGGCGTCTGAATGTAGCCTTTGTCGCCGCGCGCATCCGGCGTCAGGTGCGACTCCAGCACAAAATTCTTGTCGTCGAGTTCCAGCGACATGCAGGAGTAGTCTATCAGAGCAGCTTCGTGGATGTTGATGTAGAGGCCGTCTTTGCTTTTCAGCATCAGGGGCGTCTGCAAGCCCGTGGGCGAGAAAGTCGTTTGGGAGGCATTCTGCGTCACGGCCGCTTTCATCTTGCCGCGCACTTCCGAAAGCTGCGACGTAACGGTGCTGTATTCCTGCGTATCGTAGTCGCCGGGCAGCCAGAAGGCCTTGTGGTCGCCGGCCAAAGCAAACTGCGTCCGTTCTTCCTTGATGACGAAGTAGTCGAGCTTGGGTTGCCGCTCGAATTCGTAGCGGAAGCCCAGGCCGTCGTCGAACACCCGAAAACGCACCTTCATGGTGCGGCTGCTGGCTGCCTGTGCGAGGGTGACCGTTAGCTCGTTGTAGTGGTTGCGAATGGTTTTTACTTCGCCCCACACCGGCTGCCAGCTTTCATCAATAGCGCGGCGCGTAGCATTGGTTTGGGTGAAGCCATCGGTAAGGGAAGTGGTGTTTGTTAGTTCGAGCCCGAGCTTGCTTGGTTTGATAACATCACGCCCTTTATAAGTAAGCTTGTAAGTAGGTACGCCACCTTCTTGCAGCGCAAAAGTTAGCGTCAGGTTGGAGTTGGGAGATTTGATTTCCTCGGCGTGGGCTATCTGCAACAGGAAACACAGGAAGAAAAAAGGCAAGGCGTGTAAGGCCTTAGATCGGCCAAATTGCCTTGAAAGAAAGGGACGTTGCTTCATGTGCGCGAGTGGGAATTGAATAGACGAATGGGGGTTCGCGAAGCAAGGTATCAGTTGTTGCGGAGTATCGGGCGCGTGGTAGCCAGGAGGTACTTTAGAACAATCGCATAGACTGGTATTTCAAGGCGACACCGGCCTCAAATCCATGCTAATATGCCCCAATTAGTCTGATTTAGTCTATGCAAAGCTTTGTACCACAAGGGGAAGAAGTGCAGTGAAATAACCCGGTATAAAAAGTATAAAAAAGCACACGGATTTTATCTTTTTAATGCTATTTTTTACTTTCATTTTGTGAGCAAAAGGCTCTTCTTATACCTGTTAGTACAAATCATACGTCTTATTTTATCTATCGCACAAAGGTTATGTATTGACCTTACTGAAGGCTTTGGCACAAATAGTCTGTGACCCTTGACGCTGCTTTCTTAGCTTGCCTTTCAAGTACTTGTAGCACACTTCAGGTTTAGGCTCCTTCAATCAATAATAGGATCAAACTCAATTCCTGCTCATGCCCTACTTCTATGGCTAGCTTCTGTATTAGGGTGTGTGACCCGTAGCGTGGAAATCTGTTCCGCGACGAGCAGGGCGAGTATTCGATACCACACGCGTAGGATACTCGCGCTGCTCGTCGCGGAACGGATTTCCACGCTACAAGACCCTAACTGTCCACACAGCCTAGACTGCTTACTTGTTAATTTGTGCTATGCCTCACTGAATATAGTGCAACCCAAACCTTATTTTCTACATTTGAAACAGCGCCTGCTCTGTGCTGGCATCCGTTCTTTGTTCTCAACACAACTTGAATGCAAACTTTTACTTTTCGATTAGGGCTAGCAGGCGGGTTGCTGCTGGTTGGTCTTGGGGCTTATGCGCAGCCTAGCACCTACCCCCGCAATGGGGTTTATGACCAGCGCCCCGGGCTTTACGCCTTCACCCACGCCACCATTTACACCGACTACAAAACCAAGCTCACCGACGCCACCCTGCTGGTTCGGGATGGCAAAGTAGCCGCCGTTGGGTCCAACATAAAGATTCCGGCTGGCGCCGTGGTGCAGGACCTGAAAGGCAAATACATCTACCCCGGCTTCGTGGACTTGGCTACCGGGTACGGCTTACCCGAAGTGAAGCCACTCGAGCGGACCGGCCGCCGGCCGCCCCCGCAATTTGAAAGCAAAAAGGTTGGCGCCTTCGACTGGAACCAGGCTATTCATCCCGAAACCAGCGCCGCCAGTGAGTTTAAGCTCAACGACGAGCAAGCCGATGTGTATCGAAGATTGGGGTTTGGCGCCGTGCTTACCCAGCAGCCCGACGGCATTGCCCGCGGTACGGCGGCCCTGGTTACCCTGGCTACCGCCGGCCACCGCGAAAACGAGGTGATTCTGACGGAGCGGGCCGCCGCGGGTTTTTCCTTTGACAAAGGCACCAGCACCCAGAACTATCCTGGCTCCCTGATGGGTAGCATCGCGTTGCTGCGGCAAACCTACCTGGATGCCGACTGGAACCAGCGCAACCCCGGCAAAGAACGCAACCTGTCGTTGCAGGCCTGGCAGGAGCAGCGCAGCTTGCCCCAGTTCTTCGAGGTCAACAACAAGCTTAACGCCTTGCGGGCCGACAAGCTAGGCGACGAATTCAAAACGCAGTACATCATCAAAGGCCGCGGCGACGAATACCAGCGCCTGACCGACATCAAAGCCACTGGCGCCTCGTTTGTGGTAAGCATTAACTTCCCGGACGCCTACACCGTGGACGACGTGTACGACGCCTCGCGCATTTCGCTGGAAGAGCTCAAGCATTGGGAAATGGCCCCCGCCAACGCGGCCATGCTGGCCAAGGCCGGGGTGCCCTTCGCTTTGTCGGCCACTGACTTGAAAGACAAGAAAAAGTTTCTGCCCAACCTGCGCAAAGCCATTCAGTACGGCCTCAGCGAAGAGCAGGCGCTGCGCGCCCTCACCGCCACCCCGGCCGAGTTGCTGAAGGCCCAGGATAAAGTAGGTAGCCTCAAGCCCGGTTTAACGGCTAACTTCCTGGTGTGCTCCAGCCGCCTCTTCGCCGACGATAACGTGCTGCTCGACAATTGGGTGCAGGGGGAACGGTATCAGCTCAGCAACCTCCCGGCCGACTATCGCGGGGTGTACACGTTGCAGGTAGCCAACCGGCCAGCCGTGCAGATGCTGGTAGCCGGCAAGCCCGAGGCGCCCGAGTTGAAAGTAGCCATGGCTCCTAAAGACACGGTGCGCGGCACCATATTGGTGCAGGGCGAACTAGCAACCATCGTCTACAACCCCACGCCCAAAGACAAAACCACTACCGTTCGCTTGAGCGGCTACTATACGCCTGCCACGCGCGTGTTTCAAGGTGATGGTCAGTTGCCCGACGCTTCCCGCGTGAAGTGGAGCGCCCAGCGCCAGGAAACTGCCAGCCGGGTTGCCCGGCGCGACTCTGCCAAGGCGCCCGAGCCGGTGCAACTCGGCGCGGTGCTGTATCCGTTTGCCGCTTATGGGCGCGCCGCAGTGCCGCAGCAGGAAACGGTGCTCATCAAAAACGCCACCGTCTGGACCAGTGAAGCCGCCGGCAAGCTGGAAAACACCGATGTGCTGCTGGTGGGCGGCAAAATCTCGAAAGTAGGCAAGGGCCTGGCCGCCAAGGGCGCCCGCGTAATTGACGGCACGGGCAAACACCTCACCCCCGGCATAATCGACGAACATTCGCACCTCGCCATTACGGGCGGCGTAAACGAGGGCACCCAGGCTGTTACCTCGGAAGTGCGCATCGGCGACGTGCTCGACCCGGAGGACGTAGACCTGTACCGCGACCTGGCCGGCGGCGTAACGGCCGCTCAGCTGCTGCACGGCTCAGCCAACCCGATTGGCGGGCAGTCGCAGCTGATTAAGCTGCGGTGGGGCGCGGCGGCCGAAGGCCTGAAGGTGGCGGGCGCCGACCCGTTTATCAAGTTTGCGCTCGGCGAGAACGTGAAGCAGTCCAACGCGGGTGAAGCCAACGTGCTGCGTTTCCCGCAGTCGCGCATGGGCGTGGAGCAGGTGTTTGTGGATGCCTTCACGCGGGCCCGGGAGTACGAGCAGGAATGGGCGGCTTACAATAAGCTCGGCAAAAGCAAGCAAAAGAAAGCGGAAACGCCGCGCCGCGACTTAGAGCTGGAAGCACTGGTGGAAATTCTCGACAACAAGCGCTTCATCACCTGTCACAGCTACGTGCAGAGCGAAATCAATATGCTGCTCGGCGTAGCCGACCGCATGGGCTTCAAGGTGAACACCTTCACCCACATTCTGGAAGGCTACAAAGTGGCCGACAAAATGAAAGCCCACGGCGCCGCCGCCAGCACCTTCGCCGACTGGTGGGGCTACAAAAACGAGGTGCGCGACGCCATTCCCTACAACGCCGCCATCATGCACGACGCGGGCCTAACAGTGGCCATCAACTCCGACGACGCTGAAATGAGCCGGCGACTCAACCAGGAAGCCGCCAAAACGGTGAAGTACGGAGGACTTTCGGAAGAGGAAGCGCTCAAGCTAGTGACCATCAACCCCGCCAAAATGCTGCACGTTGACAACAAGATGGGCAGCATCAAGGAAAGCAAAGATGCCGACGTGGTGCTGTGGAGCGCCCACCCGCTGAGTGTCTACGCCCACGCCGAACGCACCTTCGTTGATGGCCGCCAATTCTTTGACGTGGAATCAGACAAAACCCTGCGGCTGGAAATGGAGAAGGAGCGGCTGCGCATCGTGCAGAAGATGCTGGCCGCCAAAAAAGGTGGGGCCCCTACCCAAACACCCGTCTCCAAAGCCACCGGCCATTTCCACTGCGACACGGTAGGAGAAGACAAGGAGCTGGATCAGTAAGAAGGGTGCTTGTAGCGCGGAACGGAAGCCACAGGATTTCCGCGCTACAAGCACCCTTCTCGCCTCAATCAGCAGCTAAACAACATCCGCAACGAGGTCAACCACCCCGCCCTTCGGGCACCCCTCCTCATCTGAGGAGGGGAGTTAGTCTAAGCGGCGTTCCGGTTGAATAGTTTAATCAAGCATTCATCTATGAAACAGATACTTCTCTCCTTCGGCCTGCTTGCCACGCTTACTGCTGCGGCGCAGGTGCCCATGCCGGCTCCGGCGCAAAACAAACCTATTCTGCTGGTGGGCGGCAACCTGCACGTGGGCAACGGCACCGTAGTACCCGATGCCGCCGTGGCCTTCGACAAAGGCCGCATCACTTACGCGGGCACGCAAAACGGCTTTACCCAGCGCGAAGGGTACGAGGTAGTGGACGTGAAAGGTCAGGAAATCTACCCCGGCCTGATTCTGCCCAACACCACCCTCGGCCTCACCGAAACCGAATCTATCCGCGCGACAGTGGACGAGCAGGAAGTGGGCATGATGAACCCGAACGTCCGCTCCCTCATTGCCTACAATACTGATTCCGACATCATTCCGACGGTGCGCACCAACGGCGTGCTGATGGCCCAGATTACGCCCCGCGGGGGAATGCTCTCGGGACAAAGCAGCATCGTGCAGCTCGATGCCTGGAACTGGCAGGACGCGGCCGTGCGCCCCGACGACGGACTGCACCTGAATTGGCCGCTGATGGTGATGAAGCTGGACCCCACCGAAGACGAAAAAGCCGTGGAAAAGCGCAGCAAAGACCGGCAAGCCCAGTTGCGGGAGCTGGAGGTGATGTTTACGGAAGCGGCCGCCTACAAAACGGCGCCGGCCAGCCGCCGCGAGAACCTACGCCTGTCTTCCCTGACTGGTATTTTCGATGGCTCCAAGACCCTGTTCATCCACGCCGACTACGGCAAGGAAATAGTGGAAGCGGTAAGTTTTGCCAAGCGGCTAGGTGTGCAGAAAGTAGTGGTTATCGGGGCCCGCGACGCTTGGATGATGCTTGACTTCCTCAAGCAAAACGACATAGCCGTGGTACTGTCCCGCACCCACGCCCTGCCCCGCCGCCCCGGCGACGACTACGATTTGCCCTATAAGCTGCCCAACATGCTGCAACAAGCCGGCATCCGCTACTGCCTCGACTACGAGGGCAGCATGGAAACCGCCGGCTCCCGCAACCTGGCCTTCATTGCCGGCACGTCCGCCGGCCACGGCCTTACCCCCGAACAAGCGCTAACTGCCGTCACCCTCAGCCCGGCCCGCATCTTGGGCATCGACAAAGACTATGGCAGCCTTGAAGCCGGTAAAAGCGCCACCCTGGTCGTGAGCCGCGGCGACTTGCTGGATATGCGCACCAACAACATCACCAAGGCCTACATCGATGGCCGCGCCTTCAGCTCGGAAAACAAGCAAGTGTACCTTAACCGCAAATTCCGCAGCAAGTATGAGCTGAAGTAAGAGCCTATCCGGATGGCGCTAAGTGGGCCTTGGTTAAAAGTTTGGTCCAAAAGTCGCACTTGCACTTGTTGCCGATGGCTCCCGGCTAAGGCGCGGTCAGCGTGGCACTATATCGATTTGCCTCGCTTTAAGGGGCCTGCTCTCCAAATTCGGACCTACAGCCCGTTACGGAAAACGGGTAGCAAGGTCCCTCCTTCATCGCTTGCCCCGACTCGTTCTAACCAGCCGGAACTGAGAAAGATGGCCGCCTAACCTGCCTGTCCCACCGTTTTTGCTGCGCCCTACTAGTATTTCTCCGCTGCATTGCTCCTACTTCAACTTTCCGCCGTATCTTGAACTGGCAAAAGCTCTCTTTTGCTATGGCCGAACCCCGCGCCCCCAAAATTGCCTTCGAGGCCCTGACCTACGACGATGTGCTGCTGCTGCCGGCGTACTCTGAGGTCCTGCCCCAAGCCTGCGACACCCGCACCCGCCTCACCCCCACCATTTGGCTACACGTCCCGCTTATTTCGGCGGCGATGGATACGGTCACGGAGGCGGACATGGCCATTGCCCTGGCTCAAGAAGGCGGGCTGGGCATCATCCACAAGAATATGTCCATCAAGGCGCAGGCCGACCAGGTGCGCCGCGTCAAGCGCAGCGAATCGGCCCTGATTCAGGACCCGTTTACCCTGCCGCCCACCGCTACCCTCGGCGACGCCCGCCAGCTGATGCGCAAGCACCACATCGGGGGCATTCCCGTGGTAGAGGCTGACCGCCGCCTAGTGGGTATTCTTACCAGCCGCGATTTGCGTTTTGAGAAGGATTTCAACGCGTCTGTTACTACAGTGATGGTGCCGCTCGACCGCCTCATAACCGCCCCCGCTGGCATCGACCAGCAGGACGCCGAAAACATGCTGCAAGACCGCAAGGTGGACAAACTGCCCCTGGTGGACGCCGATGGCCGCCTCACTGGCCTAATGACCTATAAGGACATTCGCAAGCGCCGCCGCACGCCGCACGCCAGCAAGGACCGCCAGGGCCGCTTGCGTGTGGGGGCCGCCGTGGGCGTCACGCCCGACCTGCTTGAACGCGTGGCCGCCCTTGTGGCGGTCGGCGTGGACCTAGTGAGCCTGGACACGGCCCACGGCCACTCGCAAGGCGTGCTCGACGCCGTGCGCGCCCTCAAAGCCGCGCACCCCACCCTGGACGTGATGGCTGGCAACGTAGCCACCGCCGCCGGAGCCAGAGCCTTGGCCGACGCCGGGGCCGATTGCGTGAAGGTGGGCATGGGCGCGGGCAGTATCTGCACCACGCGCATCATCGCCGGTATGGGTATGCCGCAGTTCACGGCCGTACTCGAAGCGGCCAAGGGTCTAGAAGGCACTGGCGTAACCCTGGTGTCCGATGGCGGCAGCAAGTTTTCGGGCGACATTGTGAAAGCCCTGGCTGGTGGGGCCGCCGCCGTCATGGTGGGCTCGCTGCTGGCTGGCACCGCCGAAGCCCCCGGCGAAGAGACTATCTACGAAGGCCGCAAGTACAAGTCCTACCGGGGCATGGGGTCATTGGAGGCCATGCAGGATGGCAGCAAGGACCGCTACTTCCAGAGCGGCGAAGAGGACGCGCAGAAGCTGGTGCCCGAGGGCATTGTGGGCCGGGTGCCGTTTAAGGGCAACGCGTCGGAGGTGATTTATCAGTTGGCGGGCGGGCTGCGCGCCGGCATGGGCTACGTAGGAGCCGCCACCCTGGAGGCGCTGCAAGCCGCGCAGTTCGTGCGCATTACCGGGGCCGGATTGCGCGAATCGCACCCGCACGACGTGCAAATCACCCGCGAGGCTCCAAACTATTCGCGCCGCTAGCTGGTGGGAGGGACGTGGTAGCAACGCCACTACTTAGCCTTCGGTGGGCGCCTGCTCGCCAAAAGCCAGGTAGTGGCGTTGTTGTAATCTGATGGCCAAATAAGACAAAGCCCTTTTACGGGTTGTAAAGTCTCCAAATGCGACTTTTGGACCAAACTTTTAACCAAGGCCTAAGTGAGGCCAAAAAGCGTCAACCGTCTGTTTCCCTGCTACCTCTCTCCTCTTCCCCTCATTCAAACAGTATGTTCTTTCCTTCTCTTCCCCGATTTGTGGGGCTGCTGGCTACGGGCTTGCTTGGTAGTTCTTTGGCACAGGCGCAATTGACGGAAATGCCCGTGCAAAGCCTCGGGCTGGTGCCGTTGCCACGGGAAGTGAAGGCTTACACGGCTACCTATGCGCTGCCCCAAAAAATCAGCGTTTACGCCCGCAGTGCCGACGAGAAGGACGTAGCCAACCTGCTGAAGGAAATGCTGATCCCGCTCGGCAAAACCGTTTCCCTCACCACCACCAGCCAGGGAGCCCAAATTCGCCTCACAACGGCAACGGGTACCACTGGTCCGGAGGGTTACCAGCTGGTGGTTGACCAGGCCGGCATCCGGATTACGGCGGCGGGTGGCCCGGGCCTATTTTATGGCACGCAGACGCTCTTGCAGCTGCTGCCCCCCAAACCCGCCGCTACGGCCAAGGTGCCCTACGTGCGCATCACCGATCAGCCAGCTTTCCGGTGGCGCGGCACACACCTCGATGTGTGCCGCCACATTTTCCCGGTATCGTTCTTGAAAAAGTATATCGACTTTCTGGCCGCCTATAAGCTCAACACCTTTCACTGGCACCTGACCGACGACCAAGGCTGGCGCATCGAGATTAAAAAATATCCCAAGCTGACTCAGATCAGTGCCTTCCGTAAGGAAACGCTGATTGGAGCGCAGCAGCAGATGAAAACTCCGGCCGATTTCAAATACGATGGTACGCCCTACGGCGGCTTCTACACCCAGGAGCAAATCCGGGAGGTAGTGGCGTATGCCCGCCAGCGCTACATCACGGTGGTACCCGAAATAGAAATGCCGGGCCACTCGGTAGCCATATTGGCGGCTTACCCCGAGCTAGCGTGCAAGCCCGGCCCCTACGAAACCCTAACGAAGTGGGGCGTGAGCGAGGACATCGTTTGCCCCACCGAACCCACGTTTCGTTTCTTTGAAGATGTGCTAACCGAGGTTTGCGCCCTGTTTCCGGGGCAATACGTACACATTGGGGGCGACGAAGCCCCCAAGGAGCGCTGGAAGGAAAGCGCGGCCGTGCAGGAAATTATGAAGCGCGAGGGCATCACCGACGTTGAGAAGGTGCAGGGCTGGTTTAATACGCGCATCGAAAAGTTTTTGCAAGCCAAAGGCAAGAAGCTGCTTGGGTGGGACGAAATTCTGGACGGCGGCATCTCCCCCAGCGCCACTATTATGAGCTGGCGCGGCGAGAAAGGCGGCATCGAAGCCGCCTGCCGCGGCAACGATGTGGTCATGACGCCGGGCGGCTTCCTCTACCTCGATGCCGGGCAAAACCCGCGGCCGCACAGCCCCTACGAGCCCCTGATGATTGGGGGGTATCTGCCGCTCAGCAAAGTCTACAGCTACAACCCGCTACCCGCGGAGCTAACCCCGGAGCAGCAAAAGCATATCCTCGGGCCGCAGGCCAACCTGTGGACCGAGTACATTACCACCCCCCAAAAGGCGGAGTACATGCTATTTCCGCGGCTGCTGGCCGTATCGGAGGTGGCCTGGACGCCGGCCGCCAAGAAGAACTATGCTGATTTTCTGCCGCGTCTAGGCCAGCACTTCGCCCGCCTCGATGCCCGCCGCATCAACTACCGCATCCCCGAGCCGCTCGGCCTCGACAGCGCCAGCATGGTGAAGCAAGGCAACAGGGCGGTGTTTACGCTTCGCTCCCTGGTGCCGGGCGCTGAAATTCGCTATACCCTGGACGGTAAAATGCCCGACGAGACTACCGACCGCTACACCAAACCCTTGCAAGTACCCCTCAACCGCCAAATCACCGTTCGGGCCGTAACCCTTGCCCCCAACGGCCGCAAAAGCCCACCGGTTGAGTTGCTGGTGAAATAGCCGCTCCGCTACACCCGAAGCGTAGTGCCCGTCCGGCGGGCAGTTTTCTGCGGTTCTTCTGCACCGCGTAGCTGTCTGCGGCTTTTTGCTTCCTCGGTTACTACCAGAAAGCCGTACCCGAACACAAACAGATTTAATCCTATTTGCAAACTCAGCATATCCGCTACCATCATAACGGTTGCCTGCGTGAGAATAAAGAAGCAGATAGCATAATTACGTCTGGCTTGGGCTCTGGTTAGGGGCCAGAACAAGATGGCAAGCCACAAGGTCAGTCCTATCAGTCCGCCGCCTAGTAAGGCGTAGAGGTATTGGTTGTGCACCTCTACCCGGTTAGCGGGCAACAAGCCGAAATCTTTCCAGCTGTACTGCTCCATCATAGCGGCATGCGTGTCGGCCGGGCCCACGCCAACCAACCAATTATCCTTGATAACGACGCTTGCCGTTTCTACGGCCGCGAGCCGGCGAGCCAACGAATACTTGTTGATGTCGCTGCCGTGCATGAACTGCTGGACGTCCCATATCGAAGCGTAGGTTCGCTCTCGAACCGACTCCAGGCTGTAGTAGGCCAGGCACGGGCCTATTGCCAGGAGAAGCAACACCCCGAACCCTAAAAGGAAGCTTTTCCGTGAAAGCAGCCACAACGCGTGTCCTAACAAGCCAACGTACAGCACCAACAAGCCCGTTCGATACGCCAGAATGTGCAGCGTAAGGATCGAGACGCAGACGGCGGCCAACAAAGCTTTCCGCAGCAAAGCGCCTGCCAGCGGATGCCGACACAAGATCAGCCCCCAGAAAAAGCTCTGCGCCAGCATTACCCCAAACGAGACATGGAAGACGCCGGTAATAGCCTGCATGTTTTGCCCGATGCCAATAGCCGCATTAGCGCTTACCGGATCCAGCAGATACTTAATCAGCGTGCCCAGACCGATAGCCCCGGAGCCTAACACAAACAAAGAACCCACTGTTAACCGCTGCTTGCCCGTCAGGGGTACGGCCAGGGTGAAAGCCAGCGGTACGGCCAGCCACGGCAAACTACGAAATACCTCGTGGCGCCATATGGCCCACTCACTGGTATACACACTGCTCAACAGTAAAAATCCAACAAAGGCCGCGGCGCGCATCGCGGCTCCGTTGCGGTAATAGTTAGGCAACTCGCGCCGCAAATCAGGATTAGCCAATACCGCCAATACCCCAACCACCGGACTTAGGGCCACGAAGGCGCGCGCCGCCAGCAACCCGACCACCCCGGCCAATGAGGCGAGCCAGAGTAGGTGCTGTGACAGACGACCCGAAGAATAGTATTGCATGAGGAAGTAAAACGAAAACTGTAGCGCAAGCTGTCAGGAGCCACCACCAGATTTAGGAGGCTGCTAAGTTCGTGCCGTATCTAAGTTTAGCTTGCCGGTAAGTTCTGCCACCGCTTCCTCTGTTTCCGCTCGCTTTTCATACTCCACAATCAAATGGCCGCTGGTAAGCACACTCAGGCTTTGATTGAGTTGCGCTAGCTCAGCGTAGGCTTCCACTCGCCGTGGCGAGGGCTGCCCGCGCTTCAGGCCCCGCCGACGCGCCAGCCACCCCATCAGCCGCATCCAGGGGTAATAAAACGGCAGTAAGGCCAGGGAAGTATAATTCACCTTCGTCGGATGGATTTCGACGATCCGCAACCCGGAAAGGGCGGCTAACACGCGCTGCTTGGTTACGTTGGCAAAAAAGATATGCCCTAGGTAGACATCATGAATGGTGTGCGCATTGTCGGAGGCCCATACCGAATCGGCCTCGTTGGGCGCCATTAGCTTGTAGGCCTCACTCTCCAGCAGCAAGTAGCTCAGCCGGGTACGTAGGTTCGAGTAATTCGGCGTGGTAATAATGGCCCGCCCGCCCGGACGAAGTACCCGGTTCAGCTCCTGAAACAGGTGCAACTGATTGGGCATGTGCTCGATACCTTCCTGGCAGATGACTACATCAAAACTGGCCGCGGCAAACGGCAGGGTACCATTCAGGTTGGCTTTCACGCACTCGATGTCGGGAAAGCGAAAGAACTCGGGGTAAAGGTCAGAAGCCGTTACTTTAACGCCCATTTCCAGCAGTAGATGCGCGGTATCGCCATTGCCAGCCGGTACGTCCAGCACCTCTTTGCCGGCTAGTTCGGTTTTGCGGCGCCGTAGCATCGCGGCCAGTAACTGTTTTATATCCTTGCTGCCGGAAAAAAACGGAAACGAAAGGCGAATCATTTACACTGCAGGTTAAACATGAAGTGCAAAGTAAGTTATTAAAGTTTGGGAGTACGCCCGGAATGCCGCCTTCGCCTGTTTCAGGCTTAGTGCAGCGGCCGCCGTTTCAGCATACCGCCCACCGCGTCGTCGACGCTGTGCTGCACCAGAAAGGCGCGCGGGTCGAGGTGCTTCACTTCCTCGCGCAGCTTCGGCAGCTCCAGCCGGGTGACTACGGTGAAGATGATGTCTATTTCCTCGCGCTGCTCTCCGCGTTTGCCATAGCCGCTTTGGCCTTTGTAAATGGTCACCCCGCGGCCCAGGCGCTTGGTAATAACCTGCCGAATGTCTTCGCTACGTTCTGAAATAATGGTCACCCCGGTGTACTGCTCGATGCCGTTGAGAATGAAGTCCAGGGTTTTGGAGGCGGCTACGTAGGTCAGAATAGAGTAGAGCGCCTCGTTGACGCCTAACACAAATACCGCCACCCCGAAAATAAAGATGTTGAGAATCAGGATAATGTCACTGACTTTCAGCAAGGGCGTATTTCGGTTGATGAGCAGGGCCAAGATTTCCGTGCCATCGAGCACTGCGCCGCCGCGCATGGCCAAACCGATACCCGCCCCAATAAAAACGCCCCCGAACACGGCCGTAAGCAGCAAATCGTGGGTAACGTCGGGGTAGCGCACCACCTCCAGGCATAAAGCCAGCCCTGTAATAGCCAGCACGCTTTTAATAGCAAATTTCAACCCCATTTGCCGGTAGCCGAGCACCAGAAAAGGCAGATTAATCAGCAACAGCCCCCACGACAAGGGCAGCTGCAGCCCCGCCGACAGAAGCATGGAAATGCCGGTGGCCCCGCCATCGATGAAGTGGCTGGACAGCAAGAACCCTTTCAGGCCCATACCCGCCGACAAGATGCCCGCTAGAACAAAGCTTACGTCTTTCACCATCTCGAACGAGCGTCTCACGGGCGGCCTAGAAGGCAGCGGAGTTGGATCGGGTTCCGAAGGCGCGCGCATCTTGTTCAGGAAAAACAGCTGAGGTATCAACATAAGCAAACGAATACAAGCGCAACCAAACCTGCGGGCGCGCTGCCAGGCGAGAGTGAGCCTCAAGCGCACAGTGCGGCACTCAACCACCCGGTATGCCTACGTTGCCGTACGGCCCCGAGGTAAGGCATGTGGTAGTAAGACAAGTACTTAAACCTAGTACCGCCCTTCCTTAGAGCCCCTAAACGGCCTCTCTCACGCTAAAGGTAGCGGTTCCAGCCAGAGCTTACGGTGGTTGTAGCGTAGCCTATAGCCCTACGCTTCTCCCGGCTCGCTGATCAAGCCCTTGGTCATGGCGTACTTGATGAGGGCTGCCGTGTTCTTGACGCCGGTCTTTTCGATGATATTCTGCCGATGCGTTTCGACGGTACGCTTGCTGGTAAAGAGCTTGTCGGCAATGGCTTGGTTGGTGAGGCCCGTAGCAATCAACTGCAACACTTCTCGCTCCCGAAACGACAAAGCGCCCGGTTTTTTACTGTTCGCAGCCGGTTCGCCATCCTCGAAGCTCAGCACTTTACGCAGCATCAATAGTCCTAGCTCGCTGCACAAAAACTGCTTGCCCGCCGCCACCGTCAGAATGCCGGTTATAATCTCAACTTTGTCGGCGTTCTTAAGCACATACCCGTGCGCCCCGGCATCGAGCACCTGCCCCACCGTACGCTCGTGGTCGAGCATAGACAGCATCAGAATCCGCAAGTCGGGGTATTGCTCGCTCAACTTGATGGTAGTAGCCAATCCATCGAGTACGGGCATATTCATATCGAGCACCACCACGTCGGTAGGGGTGATTGGCAACTTGTCTAGTAGCTCCTGTCCATTTGCCGCTTCGCCTACTACGGTTAGGGTTAACTCGTTCAGCAACACAGCGCGCAGCCCATCTCGCATAAGGGTATGATCATCAACTAAAAAAACTCGAATCATGGCAGCACGTACGAAGTGAAAGCTGAAAGTATGGCATCAACTTTAAACCAAAGAACCCAGTTTCAGCTTCCTACTTCTTTCTGGCTGGCATCATCCCTGGATTAGCTAAAAGGCAGTTTTAATTTATAGCGGCCCGTTATTCGACCAGTAGTGCGGTGCGGGGCATCCGGATACTGATTTGGGTGCCATGGTCAGGGGAAGAAGTGATGTTCAGTTCTCCTCCCAGCAGCTTTACCCGGTCGCGCAGCACATTCAGGCCCATACCCTGGGAGCGAGTTTTGCCGGGGTCGAAGCCGCGGCCATTATCATCGGCTTGCAGTTCCAGCCAGCCGTCTTGCTCCGATAGGTGCAGGTGGGCCTCCGTGGCATCAGCATGCTTGACGATGTTGTTGACCAGCTCTTGCGCCATGCGGTAGAGCACCAGCTCCAATGCTTTGTTGATGGGCGAAAGGGCGAGGGTGGAACAAGACAGACGGAGCTTCTGATTATTTAAATCATGGCAAATGCCTTTGAGGGCCGCTTTCAGCCCGAAGTTTTCGAGCGCCGTTGGCATAAGCTGGTGCGAAAGGGTACGCCCCTGCGCAATAGCAGCCGACAGCAACGTCATGGCTTTGCTCTTGCCCTCAGCAAATACTGCCGTCGGTGCGGGCAGGGTTAGTTGCTCTAAATGCAGCTTGGTTGCGTAGAGCAGCTGGTTTAACCCGTTGTGCAAACTCTCGGCAATGCGCCGCCGCTCGGTTTCCTGTGCTTGCAATACGGCATTGGCCAGTTGCTGCTGTTGGGTGAGCTGCAGGCGCAGCATGGCGGCCGTGGCCTGTTTGCTTTCCGTAATGTCTTGCCAATTCACCACCAGCCCATCGTGGAGAGGAGTGGCCGCAATGTAGTACCAGCAATCAATGCCATCGTAAGGATAATGCTGCTCGAAATGGGTGGCTTGCCCCTGCTCGACTACCTGGCGTAGGCGGTTGAATACGCCGCTTTGCTGTATAGCTGGCTCTTCTACCAGCAGGTGTTTGCCGGGCAGGTTGGTCCGTTTCAGCAGCCGGTGGGCGGCCTCGTTCGCCAGTATCCATTCAAAATCAACGACCTGGCCAGTTTCGTCGCGCACACTACGGAACACTTCCAAGCTATTGAGGGTGGAATCGAAAATGGCGTGGAGAAGCTGTCGGCTGTCGGCCTGCTCTTGCTCACTGCGCTTGCGGTCCGTGATATCAAGAAAGGTCAGGATGATACCGTCCCCGTTCTTGATGGCCGATACATCAAACCACCGGTCGTGATAGTGCTCCCCATTGTAGTTCCGGTCGATGCGGATGGGCACCCCGGTTTCCACTACCTGCACGTAATCGTTGAAAAAGGTGGTGCGGACACCCGGAAACAGCTCTAGTAAGCCATGCCCGAGTACGTCGGCTTCTGCAAATTGATTGAGCAATTCCGAAGCCTGATTGGCGCCCCGAAAAATCAGGTCGGTAATCAGGTTGGTCTGCTCGTCGCGCCGGGCTTCTAGCAGGCAGATGGCAGCTGGCGAGCCATCGAGCATGTGCCGGATGGTTAAGTTGGCTTGCTGCAGCTGATCTTCGGCCTGTTTGCGCTCGGTGATGTCCTGCACTTGGCCTACTAGCTGCACCGGCCGCCCGGCCTCGTCGCACACCGCGTAGCCGTGCGACTCCAGTTGGCGCAACTGCCCATCGGCCCGGTATATGCGCCGCAGGTAGTGGTACGAAGCCGGATTGGCAATGACGTAGCCGAGAACCTGCTTCACCACCGCTACATCGTCCGGATAAGAGCGCGAATCGATGAAGTCGAGGGTGGGAACGAAGGACTGGGGCGCTTCGCCAAACAAGTGAAACATGCCATCGGAAAAGCGGAAGCTCATCGTGGGCAAGTCCGCTTCATAACTGCCGGTGCGCCCTACTTTCTCGGCCCTCATCAGCAGCTCATTGCTGGCTCTTAGCTCGACTTCAACTTGCTTGAGCTCGGTAATCTCATGGCCGATAGACAGCACTTGGCACACTCGGCCGTCCTGCAATTCCGGAACCAGGCGCAAATCAAAGTACCGCTCCCCCTCCGAGGTCGGAAAAGTGAAGTAATGCGTCGTAGACTCGCCAGCGGCAAACGCTTGCCGCAGCTTAGCGGTATAGGGGCCTGTGATGGTGGCGGCAATGCCCATCTCCGCCAAGGTTTTGCCTAGCAGCTCCGACAAGGGCTGCTTTATTTGGTCTAGTAGGGCCTTGTTGGCATAGCACAGGCGCAGGTTGGCATCCCAGCGGGTAATAACATCCGGCATGTTGTTGGCCAGGTCTTCGTACTGGTGCTGCTGGGCTACCACCTCGGTGGCGTCCTGCCAGTACACCAGCACCTCGGCTTCGTCGGGCTCTGTGGTCATGCTGATCCACTGCTGGCTGTGCGGCAAAAAGAACCGGCCCGTCACCGGCCCAGATGCCGTTACCGCGTCGTGCAGGGCCTGCTGCAAATCGGCCGGTAAGTCAGGGGGCAGCGCTTGCGCCAGCGGCAGGCCCACTAGTTCAGGGGCCGGGCGCCCTAGCAGGAGTTGGGCCAGGGTGTTAGCCAAGGTAATAATGCCCTGCCGGGTAAGCACCAACACGCCCCAGGGCATGGTTTGCAGCATCCGATCCGACAACGAAGAGCTGTTTACATCGGGGGCAGCAAGTAAGCCAGAATGCCGGGAGAGAGGGTCGGTGCTCATAGGAGTGAGAAGAAACTGCCCGTAAACCCGGCAGATAGTTAGCGGATAACTCACTCATACTATGTGCACGATAACTGCCAGATGGCAGGTTATTGGCTACAAGCGACGTAGCCGTGCAGCTTATGCTGACCGAAGGAAGTGATTCTTACGCTTCAATACAAGCTCAACTATATTTTAATGCTCTCTTGCCTTTCTCCCCTACCAAGAGCGTTAGTTCACGTTTTCCATCTCGTTGAAGGCAAAAGATTTTAAATGCGCGCACTTCTTTTGTCGGCTGAAGCCTGAAGTGAAAACAGCGCCTCTGCTGCTATCTGCCGCACGCCTCTGCTTGTTAAGCAGTGAAACCTACCGCGTTCTAAACAAACCAATTCTTACATCCTTTCGCGCCGGCTCCTGTCTGCTTATTCTGAATGGGAAGAATGAAATAGTATCTTTGCAGTACTACTATGTAGCAATCTGCCAACGCATCGAAAAATAGGGTAAAATTCAGGTTTTCACCGCGTTTAAGCAAAGAAGCCGTGGTAGAGTTTTTATCTTAATCTTGGAAAAGATATAAAATAGATTGTCTTTCCTCTTTCATGAAGTATCAAATGCAGGTTTGTTGGGTGGGTGGAACTTCAGATAGGAGCACGGTTAAAGTGAATGCAACCGGAATAACTCTATTTAATTTATTTGATACTTATAAGATCATAAGCCCCCGTATAGCTCACGGATGGGCTCCGCACGCTGTACTTTTTCAATGAAGCAATTTCTACTAATTCTTCGCGGACTGATTTTGCCATTGGTGCTACTCGGCAG
The DNA here is from genome assembly GCF_036387835.1 of Hymenobacter sp. GTDB lineage: Bacteria > Bacteroidota > Bacteroidia > Cytophagales > Hymenobacteraceae > Hymenobacter. Next base: position 21,216 of record NZ_DASVSY010000002.1, read on the forward strand.
TCAACCGGCAACTCACGCTCAAACCGCGGAGCGCCGTACCAGCCTGGGCCTTACGGGCAGCGCGCTGCAATATGAAGGCAACTTTGGCTCGAACTACTGGAAGTTCGATAACAACGAATATGCCCCAGGCTTGGCCATCAACCAATACCTGACTCGCGGCCTCGACTTGAATTCGCAGGTAATTTATGGCCAGTTGATGGGGCGCCGCAGTGCCAACACGTACTTCAACACCACGCTAATCAATATAAACGCGGGGTTCAAGCTCAAGCTTAACAACGGTTGGGCGCTGAAGGAGGAGGCGCGGTTGCAGCCGTACTTGCTGGCCGCCTCCGGCTGGACTTATGCCAGCCGCACCGGCCAGATCGATGGCACCCGCATGGATGAAGACAAAGGCTACCTCGACGTGCAAGCTGGCGCCGGCATCAATCTGCGCTTAGGCCGCGGGGTAAGTTTTTCCGTGCAAAGCACCCAGCACACCCCCCTACGGGCCAACTTAGATGGCTCTACGGAGCTAAGCACGCCGCGCTGGTCCGATCGTTTTCTTCAGCACACCGTGGGGTTAACCATCAATCTCGGCCAAGGCCCCGATTTCGACGAAGATGGCGTAGCCGATCGGCTGGACCACTGCCCTTCCACGCCCAATGGCCTGGAAGTCGACGAGCACGGCTGCGCGTTCGATGACGATCAGGACGGCGTACCGAACTACTTAGACCAGTGCCCAGGCCAAACCGGTACGGCCGAGCTGCACGGCTGCCCCGACACCGACAACGACGGCGTCGATAACAGCGACGATGCCTGCCCCGAGAAACCAGGCAAGCCCGAATTGCACGGCTGCCCCGATACCGACAACGATGGCGTTGCCGACGAAGAAGATACCTGCCCCGATACGCCCGCCGGCTCCACCGTCAACGCCACCGGGTGCCCGATAGCACCACCCCCTCCCGCGCCCGCCGCCACCAGCCCCACCGATACCGACGGCGACGGGGTGCTCAATACCGATGACCGTTGCCCCGACCGGGCCGGACCAGCGGCCAACCGCGGCTGCCCGGAAATTAAAGCCGAGAGCCGGCAGCGCCTCGCGGAAGCCACCCGGTTGATTGGGTTTGAACGCAACCAGGCTACGTTGCTGCCTACTTCCTACCCTACCCTGGATGCCATAGCCGAATTGCTGAAAGAGTACCCCGACTACTCGTTGAGTGTAGCTGGCCACACCGATAGCCAGGGCCCGGCGGCCTTCAACCAGCGCCTCGCGCGCGAGCGGGCCGCCGCCGCCCGCCACTACCTGCTCAACCGCGGCCTAACCGAATCCCGCATCGAGTGGCTAGGCTATGGGGCCACCCAACCAGTAACTACCAACTCAACCGACGCCGGGCGTGCCCAGAACCGCCGCGTGGAGTTCGACTTGTTCCTGACGGGTGACCCCAACGCGGCCCAGGTGAAGTACGGACCCGAGCCTACCATTCCGAAGACTGCTGCCCCGGCAAAGAAAAAGGCAGTTAAAAAGAAAGGAGGCGCGAAGACTGTGGTGCGCAAGAAGCGTCCTACTACAAAAAAGAAGAGCGGAGGCACGGCCCGCCGGACTAGCCGCCCCAGCGCAAAACCAAAACGCTAGGCCACAATACGCAAATTCACCTGCCGCGCCAACAAAATGCCGTGGCAAGTGCTTGTCAGGTACCCTTGTAATTAAATAGAGCCCTCTGCCCGGCTGGCATTTGCTTGCCGAATACGGCCGGGCGAGTGGCGCTGGTAAGGCAGAGCCAACACTCTGCCCGACGCCGATTGTATTTTTGCTTTGCTGTTTTTTTTATGGCTGTTACTCCTGTTTCGGGGCCTGAACAACTACTCCCCAACGATGTACTTCAGGTTTTATTCGACGTTTCGCTGACGGGAGTTATCTTGTTCCGTCCCGTGTATGCTCCTGCTGGTCAGGTAGTGGACCTAGCCTACGTGCGCCTCAATCCGGCCGCGCAGCGCATGTTACAGTTGCCAGGGCAACCATCTGCTACCTTCCTCACGCTGTACCCAGCGGCCGTCGAAGAAGGGATTTTCGCCTTTTACCGCGACTCGTTTCTCTCCGGCCAACCCGGCCGTTACGACGTCAACTATCAGCACGACGGCCTCGACAACTTCTTCCAGCTCGCGGCCGAACGCGCCGGGGAGTTGCTGGTAGTAAGCTTCTCCGACACCTCCGACCACGACCGCACCGCCGCCGAGCAAGCCCTCCGCGCCAGCCAAGCCCGGGAGCGTGCCGCGCGAGACCAAGCCGAGCGACAGCAGCAGCAGTTGTCGGACGTACTGCACCAGGCTCCCGTGGCCATTGCCTACCTCGAAGGGCCTACTTACCGCATCACGCTGGCCAACCCGGCGGTTTGCGAAATATGGGCTCGCACCCAGCAGCAGGTGGTGGGCTTACCCCTGCTTGAAGCCATGCCCGAGCTTGTGGGCCAAGGCATTGACGACTTGCTGGACGGGGTGCTCCGCTCTGGGCAGCCGTATACGGGCACCGAACTACCGGTGGAGCTACAGCGCCATGGCCGGCGCGAAACCATCTATTTCAACTTTGTTTATCAACCGCAGTTCGACGCTGAGAGCACCACAACCGGCGTGCTGGTAGTGGCCAATGACGTGACGGCCCTGGTTGTGGCTCGGCAACAGATAGAAGAACAGGAACGGCAAACCAATCTGATAAACGAGGAAATGGCTACCAGCAATGAAGAATTGCAGGCGGCCAACGAAGAAGTCAGGGCTAGCAACGACGAGCTGATCAGCACCCAGCTAGATTTGCAAAGCCTGAACCAAGAACTGGAAGCACGCGTGGCCGACCGCACCCAGCAACTCCAGCTGGCCCAGATACAGACCGAACAGCAACGCCGCCGGCTGGAAGCCCTCTTCATGCAGGCGCCCGCCGCTATCTGCATTCTCGCTGGCCCCAACCTGGTGTATGAGCTAGTCAACCCAGGCTACCAGCAGCTGTTCCCCGACCGGGAGCTGCTCGGTTTACCTATTTTGCAGGCTCTTCCCGAAATCACCGACCACGCCGTTTATCGCACGTTTCAACAGGTGTACCAAACTGGCCAGACGCACCAGGAACAAGCGCTACTTATCCCTCTTGCCCGCTCCGTAGATGGGGTGGTGGTGGACCGCTACTTCAATTACATTCAGCAGCCCCGCTACGACGAGCAGGGGCGCATCGATGGCGTCCTCGTGTTTGCTTTTGAAGTGACCGACCAAGTATTGGCCCGCCAGGCTAGCGCCGCCAGTGCCCAGCGGCTTCAACTGCTCACCGACGCCTTGCCCGTGCTCATCGGTTACCTGGACCAGGAGCAGAAGTACCGCTTCGCCAACCACGCGTACGGCACGTGGTTCAACCAAGATCCGGCCGCCCTATTAGGCCAGTCCGCACGTGATGTTGTTGGGGAGCTGGCTTATCAACAAGCCCAAGAGTACATCGAGCGGGCTCTGGCCGGCGAGCGGGTGGATTTCGAGGCCCGAATGCATTACCGCGAGAACTTCACCAAGTATATCGCCACCAGCTACGTACCCGATGTGCAGAACGGGCAGATCTTAGGCTTTTACTCCTTGGTGACGGATATAACCGAGCAAGTACTGGCGCGGGAGCAGGTACAGACCCTCAACGAAGACCTGGCGGCGCTGAACGAGGAACTCCAGGTGTCCAATGAAGAGCTCCGGGATTCCAATGCCCAACTTACCCGCACCAATGCCGATTTAGACAATTTCATTTACACCGCTTCGCACGACTTACGCGCCCCTATCACCAACATCGAAGGCTTGCTCAATGCCTTGCGCCAGGAGTTGCCGCCCGCCCCGAACTCAGAGCAGAGTGTAGAGCCCATTCTGCATCATATGCGTGATTCAGTGGAACGCTTCAAGCGTACCATCGAACATTTAACCGACGTGAGTAAGCTGCAAAAAGAATATGTGCAGCCGTTTACCCAAGTCAACCTGGCCGACATCATCGCGGACGTGCAACTGGATTTAACCCCTTTGCTCAAGCAGACGGCCGCTGAAGTAACCGTAGCGGTACAAACGTGTCCGCCCATTGCCTTCTCGGAAAAGAACTTGCGCTCGGTGGTGTACAACCTGCTCAGCAATGCCCTTAAGTACCGGCATCCCGAGCGGCCCGCCCAAGTGCACCTGCGCGCCCGCCCCGAAGGCGACTATCTGCTGCTAGAAGTACAAGATAATGGCCTCGGCATTGACTTACGGCAGCGGGAAAAGCTATTTGCCATGTTCCAGCGTTACCATACCCACGTCGAGGGTTCAGGTATCGGGCTGTACATGGTGAAGAAGATAATGGAAAATGCAGGCGGTAAGATTGAGGTAGCAAGCCAGCTTAATATTGGCTCCACCTTTTCCGTCTACTTCCCCCGCTAGTCCAAGCTACTAGTGCCGTTTTTCACTTGTACCCCCCTGTTCCGGCAAGTGCCGCCGCTCCTCAATCAGCAACCACGCAACTCATCAGACCTGCTTGCGCGAGCGGCCGGCTGCGCTGCTAGTGCTCGAGCACGGCGGTTAAGGCATATTCTGGCGCTTCTTCCAGACAGGCTACTATTTGGTCTAACGTAAGATTTCCTCGCACAAACTGCTCGAGTAAGTGCAACTCGGATGGGATGGGCGCCAGGGCAGTATCACGGGTTAAGTTGAGTGCAGTCATCACTAACCGTTGACGGCCTTGTACAGTAGCTAGCAGCGCAACGGACTCAGGCATAAGGCAAAAAATTGAATTAGAGGTTAGAATATCAAGCTAAAACCAAGCATTCAGCGCTCCGAGCACCTCCCTATTGAATCAGGATTAGCCGGCGGCTGGTGAGCAGTGATACAAAAGCAAAAAGGGGAGCTGTAACACCAGGCAAGTAGCTAGCAGCTTAGCCCTGTTCTTGTTCCCGCAGATAAGCCAACATGTGGCTCAAGGTCATCTCGCGACTGGCAACTCGGCTTAATAGACTACGCTCATAGGGGCGCAGCAGGCAGGACGGGTCGTGGAGGAGCGCGAGGGCAGCTAGCACCAGTTGGTGGCTACCCTCCTCATCTTTAATCAACGAAGGATGCTGACTTAACCACAACAGAAGGAGGAAATGCATAGACAAAGATCCTGGCATCCTACTTGGTTGGCAAGCTCATACTGTTTCCATCTAGCCAGACCAACCTGGAGTACCGCCTAATGACTCGGAAAAGTCGATGAACAACATCCACCTCTTCCCCAATCGATGCCAATTAGCGACAAGCACGGTAGTGACAAGGTCGTTTCAATCGGTGGATCAGGGCCCCGCGCATTAGAGTGTACCAGAGCCTGGCAACAGTAGGTGGCTCGGGTATGCCGCAGAGTTGGTTGAAGGCTTCGTGACCCTAAACCTTACTTATCAGCAGATTGCGGCACCGCTGTTAGTAGGCAACTTCACTATATATCCGGACTCGACTCAGGGACGATTGATGGTGACGGAAGGCTTCGGGCGTCTGGCCAACATACTTCTTGAAGTAACGGGTGAAGTAAGGGGCATCCTCGAAGCCTAATTGGTTGGCAATTTGACTTACACTTTGGCTGGAATGTGCCAGCAGCCGTTGCGCCTCGGTGATGACCCGCTCGTGGATCAGGTCACTGGCGGTCTGATTGACGACACGCCGACAAAGGACGTTGAGGTGGTTGGCCGTCAGGACCAGTCTGTCAGCGTAGTAGCGCACGCTTTTCTCGGCGCGAAAGTGGGCATCGAGTAGTTGGCTGAAGGCACGGACCTGCTGCAGGCCATGCGAGGGCGCCTGCGGCGTTTGCAGCCGCGCGTAAGAACGTCCTGCCAGCTCGAGCAGCAGATACAAATAGGTGCCCACTACCTCATCATGATTGGCGGCAGCTAGGGCTTTCTCGTCCAGCATGCGCGCTAACAATTCCCGCAGGTTGGTTTCGGTGGGTGGCAAGTATAATACGGGTAACTGGCCAGGGTCGAAAAACGGGTAAGAGCTCAGCCGGTCGGCCGGGTAGTGGCGCAGGTAGAACGCGGCACTGAAAAAGACGATGTACCCCTGCGCATCGTCTGACAGGCTCCATCTGTGCTGTGGGCTTGGCCCGGCACCGGGAAGTAGAGCCCGCCGGGTCGCAGGTAACTAAATCGATGGCGTGGGTGCCGCGGCCTCGCGTGATGTAAAGCAGCAGGTAGAAGCTGTGGGCGTGGGAAACTTACCAGGGGGAAACGCGCCAGATGATCTTCGAGCCGCTCGATATAATAGTGATGATCCGGCCGGTGGTCGTCGGCAAACAGCTCAAGGACCAACACAGGTAGCGGCTTATTTTTTATGGTCCGGCGCTGCCTTGTGTTATCGATAGTATCGTCGATCTTCAGCTATCTGCTCTGCCACTCTCAACCTTAGCAATAGTTAGTTGACTACCAACCTCTTAGTTTGTATTGTTTCAGCGTTTGTCAGGGTTACTGTATAAATGCCTTTTGCTATGGACTGAAGATCAACTTTGTTGGTGCGGCCCTTCATGCTGGTCTTAAGAACCGTTTTGCCCCTCATATCTCGAATGTGTAATTCAAACAGCAGTGCGTCGGTTTCAATGACTAGATAGTCATTTGCCGGGTTTGGATACAGTTCTAATGTTTTCTCTTGCTTAACAACATTGTTGCTAAGGGGGGTACACGGCTGGTTGAATGCGACATCCAAATAGTTTAACCTATCTCTAAGCCAATTGCTCATGTAGGAAACGTAGGTGGTATCAACAGAATAAGTATTCAATGCAATATGCTCTCGCTCATAAATCTTATTCCGCAAGAGGAAATCACTGTTCACTCGGAATTTACTTATGATATTATTTTCAGTGATTACACTAGCTCTTAGCTGAGTCCAGCGCTCGGTCAACTTCTCCCGGAAACCACCCGGAGAGCAATCTTGAATTAATCGGTCATAAAGACCATTCGTCATAATATCATTAGTTGTGTTTACCACCTGACCTTGCCAATCAGTACCAAACACTCCGTCCAAATCCCAAGGAACATAAAAGTATGGGTCGCCAGTTTTGTATTTTGCTATATAAATATTCTTTCCCGTGTTATCGGTAGCACGCAGCAGATTCAAGAGAATATAATAATCAACAGCATTATCGAACCTAAATCGCTGCCGATAATTGTTGTAGAATGTTTGATTGCTACTATTTTTAACAAAATTAACAAAATTATATAGGTTAGTCCAATCAGTTAATTCATCCGGATGCTTATACTCGAAACCGCCCCAAGTTGAGCTTGCGTTAGAGAAAGGAGGCAAGTCGGTGAAAGTGACAGCCCCTCCCCAATGATAGCCTTTGTATAGCTCGCCTTTTATACCATTATTGTATTTTTTAAGCTTCAACTGCTTCCGGTCTACTCGCTCGGTCAACGCGTACAATCCCCTGTACTCCTCGTTGATAAAAAGCTCTATGTAAGTCATAGCTATACCACTCTTGGCAGTTGGTTCTGCCGCCTTGTAGTATAGCTCATGAATATCTAGCCACAACTCATTGGCTATCTTGCTATTAATTCGAAGTGGCTCATTATATAAAGCTTGTAGATTCCACTTATTGTCCTCTCTCATATTCAGCAGCCTTAGCTCCCGTTCTACAGCGCCCGTTGTGTCACTCCAAAAATTGAGTTCGTAAGACTTTTTCGGGAACGTTTGAGAGAAGGCGCCCCTGATTTCAATTCCTAAATTAGATTCTGTGACAGTACCAGTGCCTTCAACCATTCTGAACTGTGCATACACACTTGGTGTGTCGGCCACTGCATACTTGGTGTTGATATGTATAATTGGCAACTGCGTAAAGTATAGAGTATAAGCTGAATCGGCTAATGAAACTTGATAAGAAGAATCAGTATAAACTTGTCGCACTGGCCGAGCGAATTCATAGTTATGATCTAGAGAAATATGACTTTTTGGATTCCCGAATCTTGTGTTAAGTGCACTAGCTGGTTGGTTGACTATAATAATATTCTTATTATGATCAATATGATAGAAGTGAGAGGCAATGGCAAGCGTGTCGCCAGCAATAATTTTAGATGTTGCGCTTATTAAAAAAAGTAATAGAAGCGTAATTCTTAGTTGCATTTTATTTTTTATGATTTTATTTAAATGATTACTCGATACTTATTACGAAACACCGTCCCGAAATTTAGTTTACACTTCAACTACCGTATTAATCAACTGCGTTTCATTCGGCAGGTAATTGAATTATTAGACACTTAACGTATTTGTTCTTGCTATTCAACGTGAGGCTTTATCTACAGGCAAACGCCAGGTCTTCGGATGTATAGGAAGTATTGTTTTTGCTATGTGGCGATCAAAATCAACTATTGCATATTACAACGATGCGAACCACAGGCCTTAACTTTAGTTATTACAATTAAATTTATAAATATTTCAGGCAGCCCTTGTAGGCTAACTCGTTCACATGAGTATGCAAACCGTCGAATGGTTGCACGCTTCCATCCGTAAATCGCTAAATTTTTTTGTTGAGGGGAGATTCTTAGTAATAAAAGATATATTAGATGTTGTTCTAAAACTATACTGCCATGCAATAGTTAATAGGACGTATTAAATAAGGTGGTGCGAATTAAAAGCTAAATACCTAGCTTTCCTTATATTCATGAAATATTCTTTAATCAATACTGTTTGTCATAAAGCCGATCCTATGAGTGCTCGTTTTGGCTCGGGTCTATTCCGTTTAGCAGGGGTGCTAGGCTTCTGGATTATAACAAGCTTCAGCTACGGGCAGCGCTTTGCGGCTATTGGCGACTATGGCTATGCAGGACCAGCGGAGCGAGATGTAGCAGAATTGGTAAAGAGCTGGGACCCGGAATTCATCATCACATTAGGCGACAACAACTATGACTTAGGTGATTCCACCACCATCGACCAAAACATCGGTCAATACTATCATGCCTACATCTATAACTATAGAGGCCACTATGGGCCGAGTGCTTCCACTAACCGCTTCTTCCCTTCTTTAGGCAACCACGATTATTACACTCGCAACGGCGAGGCGTACCGCGACTATTTCACCCTGCCAGGCAATGGGCGCTATTATGAATTTGTGCGAGGTGATGTTCATTTCTTTGCGCTCAACAGTGATCCTGCCGAACCAGATGGCATCAAAGTCAATTCGGTGCAGGCTCAGTGGCTACAGGCGAGACTGGCTGCTTCAAAGGCGCACTGGAAAATTGTGTACTTACATCACGCTCCCTACTCTTCGGGTGTACATGGCAGCACACTCGCACTGCAATGGCCATTTCGTGAATGGGGAGCCTCGTTGGTACTAGCTGGCCACGATCATCATTACGAACGGTTAGTGGTAAACGAGTTACCGTACATTGTCAACGGACTAGGCGGCCGCAGTGTATATCGGGTCAACCAAACGCGACTAACTGAAAGCCAGTTTATTTACAATGGAGATTACGGCGCCATGCTACTTCAAGCCACTCCCGATAGTCTAACTTTGCAGTTTTACAACCGGCGCCGGGTGCTGCAAGATTCCTATGTGCTTCACCAGGCCTTGAGCCCAGTACCAAAGCTTTATCCTATCAGTCCCAATCCTTTCGAGGATGCCACAAGAGTCGCATTTTCACTTCCGGCCCCAGCTAAAGTGGAGGTTCGGGTTTATAATTCCCTTGGCCAGGAAGTAACCACCCTCTACCAAGGCCTGCTACAAGCAGGACAGCATCAAATTACCTGGCGACGCAAGGCATTACCTGCCGGCTTATACTACGTGCAGTTACATGCTGGCAGCTTCACTCAAACCACGCGGGCTCTGCTTATATAGATAGCCATTGCTACATTAAGCTGCTACACTGTCGGGTCAGAGGTGGCACTCGAGTTGTTTTGGGTTGCTCTACGCTCTTAGTCCTCTAATGCCTGATTGCCTGCCGCTTCTGGCTGATGGCCCAAGCTTTCCATCCAACTCAAGTAAGTGTGTATAAGAGCACTCAGCCATAAGCTGGCATTGGCACTCACGCCGACCAAAAATGCTGCACTCCGCCTTCGCGGCCAATTAGTGGGTCCAATGTGGGGCGGGGTAAGGCGGCAATGCGCTGATCGGCCTTTGGTCGTTCTCCTGGTTCCCCACGCAGCACATCGTAAGAGCGACCATCAGGATAGGCGCCTACTACCCCAAAATCTGCGGAAGCTTCTATTTTCTTGTGTCCAACGCCGGCCGGTATAACCAAGATGTCGCCGGCTGCTACGTGCACAGCTTTGCCCTTTTCGCCGCCCATATGCAATAATGCGGTGCCACTGTATACACCTAGTACTTCATGGGAGGTACTGTGGTAATGGTGATAAGGAAAGACGCCATTGCGCCAGGAGTTTGTCCAATTGTTGGCAGCAAATCGGCTTTCCAACCAAGACGCACCCGCCGCCCCCGTGGCCGTAAACGCCTTTCGGTATACCAATAAAGGATAGCGGCTATTGGGAATGCGCCCATCGTCAGCGAAAGCATACGTTTCGGGTGCGGGCGCAGCATTTCCCGCTGCTAGCGAGGAGACTAGCATGCCGAAGGTTGACGCACCGCTCAGGCGCAGAAACTTTTTCCGATTCATGGACGCGTGACACTTATGTAACAGTCATTCAAAGCGAACTGCCTCAAGCTAGGCAACGAAGACTGGCACTTTAGGTTGACCTGCGGCCGCCACAAAGCAGCCTTATGAAACAGAAAGCTCTAATAGCGCACAAGCTATAGCCCACACTCAATTCATCTGTGTGCACTAGTACTCCTGGATTTAAAGTAATATGGTGCATTGGCCGCGTCAACAAACCGTCTTTCACTAATGTTTGTACATTGTAGCGTGCCGTCGAGTTAAAATCCTTGGTTATTTAACCAAGCTGCAAGCTGATTAGCAGCACTAGGTCCTTCATTAAGTTTCTGGCTATCTGAACTTTCAATCCCATCGGCTTCTGTTTCTGCTTCTGCTACTGGTGGAAGTAAACAGTTGTGTCCCTACAGAACAGAAACCAGAGTACCGCATTGGCTTCTCACAGTGCACCACCAACGATGCATGGCGGCGAGGCATGCTAGCAGGCATGCAAAAGGAGCTGAGCTTTCACCCGAACGTACAGTTTCGGATGCTGGACGCACACAACAACTCCGACCTGCAACGCAAACAGGTACAGGAACTTATCCGGCAACGGGTTGATCTGCTGATTATTTCGCCCAACCAATCGGGACCGTTAACGGCCTTGACCGAGGCCGCTTACAATCAAGGCATCCCCGTGATTATTCTCGACCGGCGCACCGCGTCTGGCTCTTACACGGCTTATGTTGGGGGCAACAATTTGGAAGTTGGCCGCACCGCGGGCCGCTACGCCGCCCAACTGCTCCGCCAACGCGGCAAGGTGCTAGAGATTTCCGGCACTCCAGGCTCGTCGCCCGCTACCGACCGTACTACAGGTTTCAAGGAGGCGCTGGCTCGGTATCCGCGCATACAGCGCGTGGCGCAATTGGAGGGAAACTGGCGAACTGCTTTGGTACTGCGGCAACTACCTGCTCTGTTGCGGGCCCACCCTGATATAAACTTGATTTTTGCCCACAACGACCCTATGGCTCGGGCGGCGCATCAAGTGCTTCAGCAACTCGGTCTGGCGGGCCGCGTCCGCCTTATTGGCGTAGATGGCTTGCCGGGGCCAGGCAACGGTTTGCAACTGGTGGAGGACGGCGCGCTGAATGCCACTCTCCTTTACCCGACGGGTGGAGAAGAAGCTATTCGCACTGCTTTGCGCATTCTGCGCCATGAGCCCTACGCCAAGGAAAATGTGCTGGGCACTATGGTAGTTGATTCAACCAACGTCAGCACCATCCGCACTCAAACCGAGCAGTTGGCCGCACAACGGAGTGATATTCAGCAGCAACAGCTACGGCTACAAGAGCAAATGCGCCGCTATGCCAGCCAGAAAACTGCCGTGTATTTGCTGTTGGCGAGCCTGCTGGGAGCCGTGCTGTTAGGAGCCATGGCTTGGCGCTCGTTGCGCCTCAACCGGCGCATCCGGCGGACGCTGGAGCAGCAGAATGCCGAGATTCGCACTCAACGCAATCGAATCGAGGATTTGGCGGAAGAAGCTCGCCGTTCCTCGGAAGCTAAGCTGCGGTTTTTCACTAATTTTTCTCACGAATTACGTACTCCTCTCACCCTCATCCTGGGGCCGCTGGAAGATTTGCTTAGCAGCCCGGCCGACCTAACGAAGGCTCAGCAGCACGACCTGCGCCTTATGCGCCGCAACACGCAGCGCCTGTTGCAACTAGTAAATCAGTTGCTCGATTTTCGGAAAATCGATGTGGGCAAAATGGCCGTGCGCGCCACTGAAGGCAACCTGGTGAGCTTCGTGCGCGAAATCATGGATGTGTTTGAGAAAACCGCGCACAAGCGCAACATCACGTTCCGGTTTTTACCCGCCGAGCCCAATATCAGCTTGTGGTTTGATGGTGACATACTCGACAAAGTATTCTTCAACCTGTTGTCGAACGCTTTCAAGTACACTCCCGACGGCGGCCATATTCAGGTGAGCATTCAGCGCGGCCCCGCCGACACTGTGCGAGTAAGTGTGGAGGACACCGGCCGAGGGATTGCGGAAGCTGATCAGTCACATATTCTGGAATGGTTTTACCAAGGCAGCCATCCTTCGGCCAATGGCTCGGGGCTTGGGTTGGCGCTGGCCGAAGGTTTAACCCGATTGCACGAAGGGCAGCTCACCTTTCGCAGCCAGCTCGGGCAGGGTAGCACGTTTGAGGTAACCCTGCCCCTGGCCAAACCAGCAGCCTTTCTGGAAGCAAAGCCGAATGGTGCTCCGCCTGTTCCCTTAACTTTCTTGCCCGATGATGACTTCCATGAACTCGCCGAGCAGGCTCCGCTAACACGTGCCGACGCTACAATCCTCATCATCGAGGATCATGAGGAGGTGCGTAATTTTCTGGTGCAGAAACTCCAGCCGCATTTTCAGCTGAGTACGGCTATCGACGGAGCTGCGGGTTTGCGCCTCGCGGGCGAAAACATTCCCGACGTAATTATTTGCGACGTGAACCTGCCCGAGCTTAATGGCTTGGAAGTGGCCGCCGCCCTCAAAAGCGACTGGCGCACGTCGCACATTCCGCTGGTGCTGCTCACAGCCCGTGATGCCCCCGAGCAACAGATAGAAGGTGTGCAAGCCGGCGCCGACCTGTACTTGACCAAACCTTTCAACCCGGCTTTTTTGCTGGAGAGTTTGCGCACGCTGTTACGAAACCGCGACCAGCAACGCGAGCATTTCCGGCGCGAACTGAGCGTGAACACGGCCACCGTAACACCCCAACGCATTGACCAGAAATTTCTGGCAGACCTTACCGCCATCATTGAAGCCAACCTCGACCGCCCCTCTCTCAACGTTGATGATATTGCTCGTAGCCTCGGCGTATCGCAGATGCAGCTTTACCGTAAAGTGAAAGCACTACTTGGGACTGGTGTAATCGACTATATCCAGAGCCTGCGCCTCACGAAAGCCCGACTATTATTGTTGCAAGAAGGCAGTGCAATTGCGCAGGTAGCCTACCAAACTGGGTTTTCGTCTCCTTCCTACTTTGCTACGCTCTTCAAAAGCAAGTACCAAGTGTCTCCCTCGGAGTACAAAGCACTGCACATGCCCAACTCTCACTGACAGATTTGTGCAAGCGGTGCAAGAATACCTAACATATTGCGGGCTCCCCAAACGTTTGTTATTTTACAAATATCTATATATCAATTGCTTGTCTAGATGTTTAACAATTGCAAGAATCCTTTAAGTATTTGAAAGAAAGCAGCAAGCTGCTGCTTAGAAATAAGTTGAGTTTTGGGTCAACGTTTCAGCAACGCTTCCCATGGTTCAACGCAAAGTGCTCTTCTGGTCTATTGTTACAGCCCTTGGAGGATTCCTATTTGGCTTTGATACGGCCGTAATTTCGGGCGCCGAGAAAGCCATTCAACAACTTTGGCAGCTGAGCGCCTTTGAGCATGGCTTCACTATTTCTATCGCCCTTATCGGTACGGTCATTGGCGCCATGTTCGGCGGCATTCCATCTGATCGAATAGGACGGCGGCAGACGCTACGCTGGATTGCGGTGCTCTATCTGGTATCGGCCGTGGGCGCTGCTCTGGCCCCGGCCTGGATTCCTTTTATGGTGTTCCGCTTTTTGGGAGGTCTAGGAGTAGGCGCCTCTTCGGTGACGGCTCCGCTTTACATATCGGAGATTTCGCCGGCCGAATCCAGAGGCAAGCTAGTGGGCTTGTTTCAATTCAACATCGTCTTTGGTATTCTGGTCGCCTACCTTTCCAACTATCTGTTGGCTAATGCCGGAGACCACTCCTGGCGTCTGATGCTGGGGGTGCAGGCCGTGCCGGCGGTAGCCTTTTTACTGTTTTTGCTGCGCGTACCCGAAAGCCCCCGGTGGCTGTTGCTGCACGGCCGCCTGGAAGAAGGCCGCGAGGTACTGCGCATCATCAGCCCAACAACAGTGGATGCCGACGTGGCCGCCATTCTGACCTCGCAAGCCAGAGCGGGGCAGGAAAGTGAGTCGCTATGGGCACCGCAATACCGCACGCCGGTGCTGCTGGCAGTGGCCTTCGCCTTTTTCAACCAGGTATCGGGCATCAACGCCATCATCTATTACGCCCCCCGCATCTTCGAAATGACGGGCCTTGGCCAGGGTGCGGCCCTGCTTTCCTCGGCTGGTATTGGGCTGGTGAATTTCGCCTTTACTCTTTTGGGAGTCAACGTAATCGACCGGTTTGGGCGGCGTACGCTCATGTTCGTTGGCTCGGTGGGGCTTATCCTTACCCTGGGGCTGGTGGCGCGAGCCTTTTACAGTGAGCAGTTTACGGGGTACACCGTACCGGTTTTGCTGTTCGTGTACATTGCCTTCTTTGCCTTCTCGCAGGGGGCCGTTATCTGGGTATTTATCTCCGAGATTTTTCCGAATGCCGTGCGCGCCAAAGGCCAGGCGCTGGGTTCGTCGACCCACTGGGTGATGGCCACGGTCATTGCTTTCACCTTTCCCTACTTCGCCGAGCAGCTGGGCGGCGGCCACACCTTCGCGTTTTTCTGCGTCATGATGGTGCTGCAGCTGCTCTTCGTCTGGCGCTATATGCCCGAAACCAAAAACACCAGTCTTGAGCAGGTAGACAAAGCCTTGATCATGCACTAACGGTGAATGAGTGAATGAGTGAAGTAGCAGTCGGTGCTACTGGCGCGCATGGCGCTGACGTCAGCGGACGTGGGCTACTTCACCACCTTACCACCTTACCACCTCACTCATTTACTCATTTACTCATTCACTCACTCATGCCAATTGCCTGCTTCGGAGAAATGCTGTGGGATGTGCTGCCAACGGGCAAGCAACCCGGCGGGGCACCGCTTAACGTGGCGGTTCATTTGCACAACTTCGGGTTGGATGCGCAGCTCATCAGCCGGGTTGGGCAAGACGACCTAGGCACCGAACTGGTGGCTTTTGTTGAATCTACGGGGAGCAGCACTTGCTATGTGCAACGCGGGCAAACCCACCTGACTGGGGTGGTAAAAGCCAATGTGAGCGACAGCAAGGAGGTAACCTACCAGATTGTGAAGCCGGTAGCCTGGGACTACATCCAATACGACGCCGCCCTGGCCGACTTAGTGGACAAGGCTGATGCCTTCGTTTTCGGCAGCTTGGCCGCCCGCCACGCACCTTCGCGCGAAACGCTGTACCGGCTGCTGGAGCACGCACGCTTCAAGGTGTTCGACGTGAACATACGCCCCCCACATTATACCCGCGAAGTAGTGACTTACTTGCTGCAGCACAGCGACTTGGTGAAGATGAATCACCATGAACTGGCCGAAATCATGGGTTGGTTCGGCGTCAAACCCGACGAAGAAGCGGCCTTGCGCTGGCTGGCCGACCGCTTTCAGTTGCAAGCGGTGTGTGTTACAAAAGGAGCCGATGGAGCCGCTATGTGGACGGGGCAGCAGTGCTACAGCAGCCCTGGCATTCCGGTAGAAGTGCAGGACACTATTGGCAGTGGCGACGCTTTTTTGGCGGCCCTGCTCCGAGGATGGCTGGCGGGTGAGCCACCAGGCCAGAATCTAGCCTTTGCCTGCGCTGCCGGCTCCTTGGTGGCCACTTGCCAGGGGGCAACCCCGGCCATTTCCGCGGCCCAAGTAGCCGCCTTGGCTATTGCTTCTCACTGATTGCTGCCTCCGCTTATCACGCGCATGAATAAAGGTTTCCTCGTCCTATTTGTCTTGCTACTTACCAGTTGGAAGGGCTGGTCTCAGGTGCCTGAGACTGACCCATACCGGCCGGTGTATCACTTCACTGCGCCTAAAAACTGGATCAACGACGCGAACGGGTTGCTTTACGTCAACGGACAGTATCAGCTTTTCTATCAGTACAATCCGCTCAGCGCCAAGCCTGGGCACCTCAGCTGGGGCCATGCGACTAGCCCTAACTTGATGCAGTGGGACCACAAGCCTATGGCCCTCACCGAGTACAAGAACCCCGACGGCAGCAATACCATGATTTTCTCGGGTAGCGCTGTACTCGACAAGGATAATACGTCGGGGTTGTTTCCAGCCGGCAAAACCGATGGCCTTGTGGCGTTCTACACCGGCCACGTAGAGAAAGGCGGCGTGGTGCTACGGCAGCATCAGAACCTAGCTACCAGCCTCGATGGGGGACTAACCTGGCAACGCTACGCCGGCAATCCGGTGCTCGACATCAACAGCAAGGAGTTTCGCGACCCCAAGGTATTTTGGTACGCGCCGCAGCAGAAGTGGGTGATGGCCACGGTGAAAGCCGACCGCCAGCAGGTATACTTCTATGAGTCGAAGAACCTGAAGCAGTGGTCTTTCCTGAGCCGCTGGGGCCGGGCCGGCAACACGGTAAAGGAGTGGGAATGCCCTGACCTGTTTGAACTGCCCGTGCCGGGTGGCGGCACCAAGTGGGTGCTGTTGATTTCATCGGGCAACCCTACCGAGCAGTTTCGGGGGCAGCAATACTTCCTGGGCAAGTTTGATGGCAAAGCCTTCACCCCCGACCAGCCCTACGACGAACCCGTTTACATTGACTTTGGCAAAGACTTTTTTGCCGGCGTCACCTTCAATGATGCCCCCGACAACCGCCGCATTTTGGTGGGCTGGGTTAACGACTGGGCTTACGCCCCCGACGTGCCTACCGGCGAGCTATGGCGGGGCAGCTTCGCGGTGCCGCGTGAGCTAAGCTTGCGCCGTACGGCGCAGCGCCTGGTGTTGGTACAGCAGCCCGTACCCGAGTTGCGCCGCTTCGGCAAAGAAGTGGTCAACGTGAAGAACCAGGCGCTCAAAACTGGCGGGGCTGGCTACGAAGTACCGTTCAAAGGCGAATCCTACGACTTGGAACTAACGCTGAAGCCAGGACAAGCGAAACTGATAAAGCTGAACCTGCTCCAGAGCGAAACCGAGCTTACGACGCTTCGCTACGACGTGGCCCGGCAGGAGCTGACCCTGGACCGCACAACGTCCGGCAACGTGAGCTTCCACCCTATGTTCGCTAGTAGCCTCGAAACGGCCCGCGTACCCCTGCAAAATGGGCTGCTGCAGCTGCGGCTGCTGGTCGATAAGTCCATCGTGGAGGTGTTTGCGCAACAAGGAGAAACGACACTGACCGACCTGGTTTTTCCCAAGCAGCACACCGGCCGCATTACCCTACTAGCCGAGGGCGGCGACGCGCAAGTAACCGCGCTACGCCTTACCGACCTGCGAGAATTGACTGTGCCATAGCTCAGACACGAGGTTCATCTGGTTTCCCAGCACCTTCTTTCCACTTTTTCCCCGAGTGCATCTTGCCAGATAACAGCTACTACAACAGCTTCTTCCGCAAAGCTTTTCGGTAAGCCTGCTTTCAGCTAGGTGCTTTCAAAATTTCCCACCATTAATTTTTTCACTCATGACCAACAACTGGTACAAACTGTATGATCAGTCGGGCGCAACGCGGGCAGGCACTATGCCGCTGGCGTTGCTCAAGCTACTGACTTTCAGCCTGCTGCTTCTGCTGCTGCCGCTACTAAGCCAGGCGCAGACCACTCGGGCTATTTCCGGTAAAGTAGTAGACGCCCAAGGCAGCGGCCTGCCGGGCGTGACGGTGGTGGTGACGGGCACCACTGTGGGTGCCAGTACTGGCTCTGATGGTGGGTTCGAGTTACAAGCCCCCGCTACGGCCACCACGCTTACCATTTCCTACGTGGGCTTCACATCGCAGCAGGTGAGCATCACCGACAAAACGTCGGTGCAAGTGACGCTGAAAGAAAATGCCCAAGCCCTCGGCGACGTGGTGGTGGTAGGCTACGGCACGGCCCGCAAGCAGGACGTGACGGGCGCCGTGGCGGTAATTGGCGAGAAAGACTTCAACCGGGGCACCTTCACCTCGCCGGACCAGCTGCTGCAAGGCCGGGTATCGGGGGTGCAGGTAAGCAACAACAGCGGCCAGCCCGGCGGACCGTCTACCATCCGCATCCGGGGCAACTCGGCCGTGACGGGCTCAGGGCAGCCACTCTACGTGGTGGATGGCGTGCCGCTTGATGGCCGCACGGCCCGGCCGGGTCTGGTGGGCTCTACCGACGTAGGTGCCGGGGCCGACAGTAATCCCCTCAACTTCCTCAACCCTGATGATATCGAGACGTTTACCGTACTCAAAGACGCTTCGGCCACCGCTATTTACGGCTCTCGGGCGGCCTACGGGGTGGTACTCATCACCACCAAAAAAGGCAATTCGGGTGCCCCGGTGCTCACGGTGGGCGCCTCCACCGGCTTCTCGACCCTACTGCGCCGGCCCGAGTTCCTAGACGCCAGCCAGTACCGGGAGGCCATTACCTACTACGGCGTGCCGGCCGCTACCGATAAGGGCGGCAACGTAGACGCCCTCGACGAGATTCTGCGCACCGGCTACCTGCAAAACTACAACGTAGGCATGAGCGGGGGCAACGAAACCGGCCGCTACCGCCTCTCGCTGGGCTACCTCAACCAGGATGGCATCGTGGGCAAAACTGGCTTCAAGAAGTACAGTGCCAACCTTTCGACCAACCTGCAATTTCTGGAAAGCAAAAAGCTGGGCCTCGACGTGAACATTGCTACCAGCCAGTTTCGTGAACAACTGGCACTGATTACGACTGACGCCGGCTTCCGGGGCAGCCTCATTGGGCAGGCCTTGCAGTGGAACCCCACCCAACCCCTGCGCAACCCCGACGGCTCGCTCTTTATCCAGGCCGGCGACGTGGTGAACCCCCTAGCGGCCCAGGAGCTGTTCGACGACAACTCGCGGGTGAACACCGTGCTGGCCAGCGTCGCGCCCTCCTATAAGTTCACCGACTGGCTCAGCTACCGGCTGTTGCTGAGCGTGAACTATAACAGTGGCGAGCGGCGCACTGCCATCAATCAGCGGCTCATCAACTACCCCGGTATTGAAAATCAGGGCTTTGCCGCCATCAGCAACAATGAGCTGACCACCCAGCAGATTGTGCATACCCTGAACTTCAACAAGGCCATAGCCACCGACCTGAACCTGAACGCGCTGGTAGGCTACGAATACACCAGGTTTGCCAATTCCGGCTCCAACGTGAATGCGTTTGGCAACCCTGACCCCACCGTGGGAGGCTTCGGGAATTTCGGCCTCGATTATACCAACTACATTCAGTATTCAGCGGCCGGGAACCGCCAGATATCATCGTTCATCGACCCGTCGTCGGAGCTGCAATCGTTTTTCGGCCGCGCCATCCTCAACTTCAAGGACCGCTATGTGCTGACCGGCACGTTGCGCCGGGACGAGAGCACCAAGTTCGGCCCCAACAACCGGGTGGGCTACTTCCCCTCGTTTGCGGCGGCCTGGGACCTGAGCCGGGAATCGTTTTTCCCGGCCGAGCAGCTCACTCAGCTCAAGCTGCGGGCCGGCTACGGCCTCACCGGCAACCAGGAGTTTCCGGCCGGCGCGGCCCAGTTTCGCTACACCCTCGACAACAACGGCGCGCAGTCGCCGCTCAATGATGGCAACGATGATTTGAAGTGGCAGGCAGATGCCCAGTTCAACGTTGGTATCGACATCGGGGCGTTCAAAAACCGGCTCACTTTCACGGTCGACTACTTCAATAAAACCACCACCGATATCCTGTTTCCAACTACGCCTGTGGAGCCCCGGCCTGGGGTTGCGGCCATTCGCTGGGATAACCTCGACGCCAAAATTGTGAACAAAGGCGTGGAAATGTCGCTGGGCACCACGCTGGTGAGCACCGAGAAGGTGGAAGTGGGCTTCAATGCCAACGCCACATTTATCCGCAACGAAGTGTCGGATTTAGTAGGCGCGGTTATTCCGACCGGGGCCATTAACGGGCAGGGCCTGTCGGGGGCGTTGTCGCAGACCATCCAGAACGGCTACCCCATCAACGCCTTTTTCCTGCCCCAGTATAATGGCCTCAACGAGCAGGGCCTGTCTAATCCTTTTGGGCCGGCGACATACGCGGGCAGCCCCAACCCCCGCACGCTGCTGGGTTTGAGCGCCAACGCCCGCTACGGCAAGCTCGCCCTTATTGCAAACATGACCGGCGTGTTCGGCCAGTACGTCTACAACAACACGCTTAACGCGGTAGGCGCGGTAGGTGGCATAGGAGCGCAGAAGAACATTGCCCTCTCCACGTTTGAGAATTCAGTTAAAGAGGCAACCGGCAACCCGTCGGCGGCTTCCACGCGCTACCTGGAAAAAGGCGACTTCCTAAAAATGTCTAACCTGACGCTCTCCTATGCTTTCGGCAACGTTGGCAGTGTCGTGAAGGGTGCCCGGCTGTACGTGACGGGTCAGAACCTGTTCGTGATTACCAACTACGATGGGTTCGATCCGGAAATCAACACCGTGAAGCGCGGAGCCAACCAGGTGCCTTCCGTCGGGATTGACTACCTGCCCTACCCGAGTGCCCGCACCTTCACACTCGGTGTCAATTTCTCTCTGTAACATCTAATTTCTTCTCATCATGAGATACTCCAAGATTGCCGGGGCGGCTGCCGTTCTGGCTTTGCTACAGGTGGCTACCAGCTGTGAGCTTACTGAAACCCTGGAAGGCCAGCTCACTGAAGACCAGGTTCGGCGCGGTGAACTGTCGTCGCTGCTTCAGGGCGTATACAATTCGCAGCGCGACCCTATTCAAGGACAAGTGAGCGTGTTTGCCCTCCAGGAAGTGTCCACCGATGCCCGCATCATGCCCACCCGCGGACCCGACTGGGACGACAACGGCAAGTGGCGGCAACTCTTCAACCACACCTGGGACCCCAACAACGAGCGGGTGCGCGAAACCTACACCCAACTCAACGGCATCATTTACGCCTCCACTGACCTGCTGCGTTTCTCGCCGACCACCCAGCAGCAGGCCGAGGCCCGGTTCCTGCGGGCCTGGGCCATGTTCCTGGCACTGGACCTTTACGACCAGGTGCTCTACCGGGAGCCCGGCGAGAGCCTGAGTTTATTGTCCCGCGTACGCAAAGGAACCGAGGCGCTGACCTACATTGTGAGTGAAATAACGGCGGTGCGGGCCGACCTGCCCGATGGGCCCGCCGGCCGCGCCAACAAGGACGCCGCCCGGGTGCTGCTGATGAAGTGCTACCTCAACAAAGGCGTGTACGTTAACCGCCAGGCTCCCACTTTCGCCGCCGCCGACATGAACCAGGTGGTAGCGCTGGCCGACGAAATTATCAACAGTAACCGGTACGCCTTCACCACCAACTACTTCGACAACTTCGCGCCCAACAACACGGCTATTGGCCGGGAGAACATCTTCACCCAGGAAAACACCTTCGGCAACGCCGGCCCCACCCGCGACACATGGAAGTTCGTGTCGCACTACAACATGCGGCCCGTGGATGGCTACAACGGCCCGGCCACTACCGAGGCGCTCTACGACCTGTTTGAGGCCACCGACAAGCGCCGGGGCGTAGCCTACGCCACCACTGGCGGCCCCGCAAACCCGAACGGGCGCATCAATGTGGGCTTCCTGATTGGCCAGCAGTACAACCTGAGTACCGATGCGCCGCTGACCACCCGGAGCGGTGCGCCGTTGATTTTCACCAAGGACATTAACCTCTCTGAAACCGGCTCCGACCTGGAAGCCAAGGGCGTGCGGCCCGTGAAGTACCCCGTGGATTACGTGAGCGAAGCCCGCGGCGGCAACGGGTGTGAGAATGACCATGTCAGCTTCCGGCTGGCCGACGTGCTGCTGATGAAAGCCGAAGCCATCCTGCGGGGCGGCACGGCTACCAGCGCCGGCACCTACGGCGCTACTCCGCTGGCCATCGTTAACTCGCTGCGCACCCACCCCTCGCGCGGCGCCAGCGCCCTGACCAGCCTCACGCTGGATGTGCTGCTCGATGAGCGGGGCCGGGAGCTGTACGGCGAGTCGTGGCGGCGGCAGGACCTGATCCGGTTCGGCAAGTTCCTGCAGGCCCGCAAAGACAAGCCCCAGAGCGACGCTAAATACTTGATATATCCGATTCCGCAAACGCAGGTGGATGTGAATTCCAACATCACGCAGAACCCGGGTTACTAACTCCAACCACCGTATCCGGTAGCGCATAAGCAGGCCGTTGGTTACTGCTACTTAGCAGCAATCAACGGCTTGTTTGCGTGTGGTCCGGCACCTCATCCGTGTTATGAAAAGCCTTGAAACCATACTGTGCGCGGCCCTGCTCCTGACCGTGGCGGGCTGCGGCGAGTCTCAGCAAAAAACCGGCACTACTGCGGCGGCGGCGAAACCAACCGCTACCAGCCAGAACGAAACCTGGTGGAAGGAGGCGGTGGTGTACCAAGTATACCCTCGCAGCTACAAAGACAGCAACGGCGACGGGGTAGGTGACTTGCGGGGTTTGATTTCCAAGCTGGACTACATCAAAAGCCTGGGGGTGAATGTCATTTGGCTGAACCCGGTTTATGGCTCGCCCAACGACGACAACGGCTACGACATCTCCGACTACCGGGGCATCATGAAGGACTTCGGGACGATGGCCGACTTCGACGAGTTGCTGAAGGGCATGCACGAGCGGGGCCTGAAGGTGGTGATGGATTTGGTGGTCAACCACAGCAGCGACGAACACGAGTGGTTTAAACAGGCGCGCCTCTCGCGCACCAATTCCTACCGTGACTATTACCACTGGTGGCCCGCTGAAAAAGGCAAGCCCGCCAAGCGGGTTAGCTCGTTCGACGTCAACGGCGACGCCTGGGCTTACGACAAAGCCACCAACGCCTACTACCTGCACTACTTCTCGCGCAAGCAGCCCGACCTGAACTGGGAGAACCCCAAGCTGCGTCAGGAAATCTACAGCATGATGCGCTTCTGGTTCGACAAGGGCATCGATGGCTTCCGCATGGATGTCATTCCGTTCATTGCCAAGGACACCACGTTTCCGGCCATTCCGGCGCAGTACCACGGCGACTATTCCCGGTTCTACGCCAACGGCCCGCACCTGCACGACTACCTCCAGGAAATGAACCGCGAGGCCCTGAGCAAGTACGACGTGATGAGTGTGGCCGAAGGCGCGGGCGTCAGCAGCGACGACGCGCTGAAGTTCGTGGACCCGGCCCGCAAGGAACTGAATATGCTTTACCACTTCGAGGGTATGGACGTGGGCTACGTGCCCGGCAAATTCAAAACGCCCGTGCCCGGCGGCTACAGCCTCCTCGATTTCAAAAAGGTGTACTCCAAGTGGGACAAGGTGTTTGAGGACAAAGGCTGGGGCACCATTTACCTCGGCAACCACGACCAGCCCCGCATGCTTACCCGCTGGGGCGACGACCGGCCTGAATTCCGGGAAGCTTCTTCGAAGCTGCTCACTACGTTTCTGCTCACCATGCGCGGCACGCCCTACTACTACGGCGGCGACGAGCTGGGCATGAACAACATCAAGTTCGACCGGATTGAGGACTATCAGGACATCGAGTCGCGGAGTATGTACAAGCAAGTGCAGGCAGCGGGCGGCAGCATACCGGAGTTTCTGGCAGCGCAGAAAATAGGCGCCCGCGACAATGGCCGCACGCCCTTTCAGTGGGATGCCACCACCAACGCTGGCTTCACAACCGGCAAGCCCTGGCTGAAAATCAATCCGAATTACCAACAGATCAACGCGGCAGCGGAGGACAAGGACCCCAATTCTATCCTCAACTACTTCCGCAAGGCGACGGCGGCCCGCCGCCAGCACAAGGTGCTGGTATATGGCAAATATCAGTTGCTCGACGAAGCCAACCCGCACATCTACGCTTACACCCGCACGCAGGGAGACGACAAGGTGTTGGTTGTCCTCAATTTCTCGGCGCAGAAGCGCGAGTGGGCCATGCCTTCGGGGATGAAAGCCAGCAGTGAGCCTTGGCTCAATAACTACCCAACTTTCACGGCCGACAAGACACTGGCGCTCCAGCCCTGGCAGGCGGTAGTTGTGCCTCTACGGTAAAAAAGCTGACAGCTGTTGGCTCATAGCCTTTCTGTAACGGCCAACCGCTTATCAAAACACTCCGCTCTTTCTTCTATGTCAACCCCACCCTCTATCAAGTTCAAATTCCTCTCGTGTGTGCTGGCGCTCCTGTGCCTGCTGGTGATCTGGCCAGCCGCCGCGCAAACGCCCGACCCGTGGCGCGTCACGGCCGATAAGGTGGACCCGGCAGCGTACTACGGCGTGACGGTAGCCAATGGGATGCTAGGCATTGTATCGTCGCCGGAGCCGTTTCAGGTGAAGGCGGTGGTGCTGGCCGGCGCCTACGACCAGTACGGACGTGGGCGGGTCAGCAACTTCCTCAACAGCTTCAACTTGCTGAACATGTATGTAGAGGTGGATGGCAAACGGCTGTCGGGCAAGGATGTCACCAACTTCCGCCAGCAGCTGGATATGCGCCACGCCTCCCTCACCACCACCTTCGACTACGCCGACAAGGCCACCATCAGCTACACCCACTACGCGCTGCGACACTTGCCTTTCACGGGATTAATGAACGTGTCGGTGACAGCAAAAAAAGACGTGAATGTTACGGCGGCCAGCGTGATGGACGCCCCTGATGCCCTGCGCGACGTGCAGAACTACTACAACGAAATCGACCGGCCGCACGCCACGCTGAGCTTGCTTACGTCGTCGGGGCGGAGCGCCACGGGCAAGCTGCAATTGTGCGCTTCCACGAGCTTTTTATTTGATGAGCCGCATGGGCAGGAGCCGCGGGTGATCCACGAAATGTGGGACAGCAACATGCACCTGATGAAGTTCAGCAAGGCCGTGAAAGCCGGGCAAACCTACACCTACGCTGTGGCGGGCTCGTCTATCACCTCGGCCCACCATGCCGACCCGCTCAACGAAGCCGAACGCCTGACCATCTTTGCCCGGCTTGAGGGCAAGGCGCGCCTGTTAGCCTTCCACGCCAAAGCCTGGGACGAGCTGTGGCAGAGCGACATTCAGATTGAAGGCGACCCGCAGGCGCAGCAGGACGTGCACAGCATGCTCTACCATCTCTACAGCTTCTCGCGCGCCGGCACCGATTACTCGCCCTCCCCCATGGGCTTATCGGGTTTGGGCTACAACGGCCACGTCTTCTGGGATTCCGACTTGTGGATGTTTCCGGCCTTGCTGGTGATGCACCCCGAAATTGCCAAGTCGCTCATCGAGTACCGCTTCCGCCGTCTGGCTCCAGCTCGCAACAACGCCTTTGCCCACGGCTACCAAGGCGCCATGTTCCCCTGGGAAAGCGCCGACTCGGGCGTGGAAGAAACGCCGGTGTGGGCGCTAAGCGGCCCCTTCGAGCACCATATCACCGCCGACGTGGCCCTAGCAGCCTGGCAATACTACTGCGTCACGCAGGACAAGGCCTGGCTGCGTGAGAAAGGCTGGCCTATTCTCTCCGCCACCGCCGACTTCTGGACCAGCCGGGTGGAGCGCAACGGCCCCGGCCACTACGACATCAAGAACGTGGTGGCGGCCGACGAATGGGCCGAAAACGTGGACAACAACGCCTTCACCAACGCCGCCGCGCAGGTGAACCTCCGCAATGCCGCCGCTGCCGCCAAGCTTCTAAACTTACCGGCCAACCCTGATTGGCTGCACGTGGCGCAGAACATCCCCCTGCTGCACTTCCCCGACGGCGTAACGCAAGAACATGCCACCTACAAGGGCGAAGGCATCAAACAGGGCGACGTAAACCTGCTCGCCTACCCACTCAACGTGATTACGGCTCCAACTCAAATCAAAAAAGACCTAGCGTATTATGAAACCCGCGTCCCCAACGAAGGCACTCCCGCCATGACCCAAGCCATTTTCGCCTTGCTTTACGCCCGCCTCGGCGACGGCGAGAAGGCGCAGCAGTTTTTCCAAGATGCCTACCAGCCCAACCTCCTGCCGCCCTTCCGGGTAATTGCCGAAACCAAAGGCGGTACCAACCCTTACTTTGCCACCGGCGCGGGTGGCGTGCTGCAAGCCGTGCTTATGGGCTTCGGGGGGCTTGATATTACGTCTGCGGGTATTCGGCAACTTAAAACGAGCTTACCTAAAAGTTGGCAATCAGTGAAAATTACCGGCGTCGGTCCGCAGCGAAAAACTTACCAAGTAACTCGTTAGGCCAAGCTTCTTAATAGTCACTCGACATGCATTGAAATACTCTTTGTTTTACTTGTGGGGTTTTTGGACAAAACTTCTTCCAAGCTGCAACATTACAGTTCTTTCGTAGTCGTTATCCAGTCGCAGTTACTGTACTTAGCTGCTTATAATTGGTAACTTCCATAGTTAAAGTCCAGCAGTTATTTTCACCTTAATAAGCCGGCTGAAAATAAACAGATACCAGAGTGTATTTACTTCTACTAATAATAACCTCACAGAAATCTTAGATGGAATATAATCTAAGGGTGAATAAATTATTTATTATCATTACCAACCGCCAAGGCTTTAACGCTTTGGATTTGCTGCTCGCCAACTGGGCTCAGCTCCTCTCCCTCCGCACTAATTCCCACCCTCATCACCGTTCCAGATCATGGAAAAAAACACATATGATGCCATTGTCATAGGATCTGGCATATCGGGCGGCATGGCAGCTAAAGAGCTGACCGAGAAAGGCATGAAGACTATCATGCTCGAACGGGGCCGCAACATCGAGCACATCAAAGACTACGTAAACGCCAACAAAAACCCCTGGGAGTTTCCGCACCGGGGCGGCAAAACGCAGCAGATGATTGCCGACTACCCGGTGCTCGGCCGCGACTACACGCTCAACGAAAGTAACCTCGATTACTGGGTCAACGAGAAAGAAAGTCCCTATGTGGAAGTGAAGCCCTTCGACTGGTTCCGGGGCTACCACGTGGGCGGCCGCTCCCTGATGTGGGGCCGGCAGTCGTATCGCTGGAGCGACTACGATTTCGAGGCCAACGCCAAAGACGGCATCGCCGTCGACTGGCCGATTCGGTACCAGGAGCTGGCGCCGTGGTACAGCCGGGTCGAGAAGTTCGCGGGCATCAGCGGCTCCCGCGAGGGGTTGCCGCAGCTACCCGACGGCGAGTTTATGCCGCCCATGGAAATGAACGTGGTGGAGAAGGACGTGGCCGCCCGCATCAAGAAAAACTACGAGCACCGGCGCATGGTGATTGGCCGCACGGCCAACATCACCCAGAACCATAATAACCGCGTGAAGTGCCAGTTCCGCAACAAGTGCTGGTTGGGCTGTCAATTCGGGGCCTATTTCAGTACTCAATCAGCCACGCTGCCCGCCGCCGTGGCTACCGGCAACCTCACGCTGCGGCCGTTTTCCATCGTTACCCGCATCCTCTACGACAAGGACACCAAGCGGGCCAAGGGCGTGGAAGTGCTTGACGCCGAAACCAACCAGACGTACGAGTACTACGCCAAGATTATTTTCCTGAACGCCTCCACCCTCAACTCCACCTGGGTGCTGATGAACTCGGCTACCGACGTGTGGCCGGGTGGCTTGGGCAGCAGCAGCGGAGAATTGGGTCATAACCTGATGGACCACCACTTCCGGGCGGGGGCCCGCGGCGACGCCGAAGGCTACGAAGACAAGTACGTGTACGGCCGCCGGGCCAACGGCATTTACGTGCCCCGCTTCCGCAACCTGTTCGGCGACAAGCGCGACTACATCCGGGGGTTTGGCTACCAGGGCAGCGCCGGCCGCGAAGGCTGGGCGCGCGAAATCCCGGAAATGAACATCGGCGGCGAGTTCAAGGATGCCTTGAGTGAGCCCGGTAAGTGGAGCATGGGCCTAACCGGCTTCGGCGAAACCCTACCCTACCACGACAACCAGGTAACCCTCGACAAAACCAAGAAAGATAAGTGGGGCCTCCCCGTGCTGGCCATCGACGCTACCATTCGCGACAACGAGCAGAAAATGCGCATCGACATGATGAACGACGCGCAGGAGATGCTGGAAAAAGCCGGTTTGAAAAACGTGAAAACCTACAACCGTGGCTACAACCTGGGCGGCGGCATTCACGAAATGGGCACCGCCCGCATGGGTCGCGACCCCAAAACGTCGGTGCTCAATCAACACAACCAGGTCTGGGACGCGCCCAACGTGTACGTGACGGACGGGGCCTGCATGACCTCGGCTGCCTGCCAAAACCCGTCCCTGACTTATATGGCTCTCACCGCCCGGGCCGTTGAACATGCCGTGGGCGAACTTAAAAAACAGAACGTCTGAGTAGGTGGTGAGTTTGTGAAGTTGTGAAATGGTGAGTTTGCCGTTGTCATGGCGCGGGTCGGCGCGGAATGCGCAAGTGGCGCCAGCGAAACATCAAACTCACCATTTCACAACTTCACAAACTCACAACTTCACAATTTCACCACTTCACCGTTATGAACCGCAGAGACGCCCTCGCCCGAGTTGCCCTCATTATGGGCAGCACCGTAATCGGTGCCGACTACTTCCTGACCGGCTGTAGCTCGCCCGCCAAAGAAGAAGCCAAAGCCGACCCCAACAAGCCCGTAGCCGCCGCTAAGCCCAAAGATGTCCTGAATCAAAAGCAGATTCAGCTGCTCGACGAGGTAGGCGAAACCATCTTGCCGACCACCAAAACACCGGGCGCCAAAGCGGCGCAGGTAGGCAGCTTCATGGCCGTCATGGTTCGGGACTGCTACACGCCCGAAGATCAACAGGTGTTCCTCAATGGCCTCACGCAACTCGATAAAGACTGCCAGAAGCAGTACAGCAAAGGCTTTATGGAGTGCGATGCCACCCAGCGCACGGCCTTCCTGACCGCGCGCGACAGAGAGCAGAAAGCTTTTACTGCCAACCAGCGCAAGGACGACCCGAGCCGCTACTTCCGGATGATGAAAGAGCTAACGCTGCTCGGCTACTTCACCTCGGAAATAGGCGCCACTCAAGCCCTGCGCTACTCCCCTATACCGGGCCGCTACGAAGGCAACGTACCTTACAAGAAAGGCGATAAGGCCTGGGCTACCACCTAGGCCACGCTTGATGCTTGCCAAAAGAAAAGTTCTGTTTGATCTGACTAGCTGCCAGCCACTATAGTTCGGCAAGCCTTGGTTAATCAGCCCTCCACTACTTCCTTCCACCGAATTCGCCTGCTCAATCCCCTTTAGCTTATGAGCCCTACCATTCGCTTTAAATTATCCCTGATGATGTTCCTGGAGTTTTTCATCTGGGGCGCCTGGTTTGTCACTTTGGGCACGTACTTGTTGCAGAACCTGCACACGACGGGCACGCAGGTGGGGGTAGCGGTGCTAACCCAATCCATCGGCGCTATTGTGGCCCCTTTCATCATTGGCCTGATTGCCGACCGGTTTTTCTCGGCTCAGAAGATTCTCGGGGTACTGCACCTGGCCGGAGCGGCCTTGTTATGGCGGGCTTCCTTGGCCTCCGACTTCAGCAGCTTCTACCCCAGCATTCTGACGTACATGATTCTGTACATGCCCACGCTGGCGTTGGTGAATTCTATTTCCTTTCGGCAGATGAAGGACCCGCAAAAGGAATTTGCCATGATCCGGGTACTCGGCACGCTGGGCTGGATCATTGCCGGTATCACCATTGGCTGGCTGAATTGGGAACAGAGCGGCAACCTGGTGCTCACCTTTAAAATGGCCGCCGGCGCTTCGGCTCTGCTTGGCTTATTCAGCTTCACCTTGCCGCCCACACCTCCCATCAAGAAAGAAGGCAAAAGCAGCATCGGCGACATGCTTGGCCTGGAAGCAATTGGGCTGCTGAAAAACCGCTCTTACCTGATCTTTTTCCTGGCATCGGTGGCTATCTGCGTGCCGCTGTCCTTCTACTACGGCTTCACCAATCCTTTTCTCAACGAGGCCGGCATGAAATCAGCTGCTGGTGTTCAAAGCCTGGGGCAAGTATCGGAAGTACTGTTTATGCTGTTGATTCCAGTTTTCTTTGTCCGGCTGGGCGTCAAGAAAATGCTGGCCATTGGCATGTTGGCCTGGGTGATTCGGTACCTGTTCTTTGCCTACGGCAACGGGGAGTCGGCGTATTGGATGCTGATTGTCGGCATCGTGCTACACGGCATTTGCTACGACTTCTTCTTTGTCACGGGCCAGATCTACACCGATAATTTGGCCGGGGAACAGTCGAAGAGCGCTGCTCAGGGCTTTATTACCTTGGCCACGTATGGCGTAGGTATGCTGCTCGGTTCCCTACTTTCAGGTCAGATTGTCGATGCCCACAAAACCGCCGACAACCTGCACGACTGGCAAACCATCTGGCTGATTCCGGCAGCCATTGCAGCCGGCGTCTTAGTGGTCTTCTTGCTGCTGTTCCGCGACAAGAACGTCCCCGTTCCAGCCGAAGAGGTCAGCTTCGCCGAAGCCAACGCCCGCCTTGAAGTGTAGCCTGAGTAAGCTGTTAGCCTTTATCCTGATGGCTAACAGCCAGCAGCTAACAGCACTAACATAAAACCATATGAAATTACGACTGGGCATGATTGGCGGAGGGCAAGGAGCCTTTATTGGAGCCGTGCACCGCCTAGCCGCCGCCCTCGATGGCATGTACGAGTTAACAGCCGGCGCTTTCAGTAGCGACGCTGCTAAGTCTCGTGCTACCGGCGTGAGTCTGGGCCTTTCCGCCGACCGGGTATATGCTTCCTTCCAAGAGTTGATCGAGCAAGAAAAGCAGCGCCCCGAAGCCGAGCGGGTGCAGGTTATTTCCATCGTCACGCCTAACCATCTGCACTTTGAGCCCGCGCGCCTGGCCCTGGAAAACGGCTTCCACGTAGTACTCGACAAACCCATGACCTTCTCGCTGGCCGAGGCCAAGCAGCTAGAGCAGGTGGTGGCTGCCAGCGGTAAAAAGCTGTGTTTGACCCATACCTACTCCGGCTACCCGATGGTGAAGGAAGCCCGCCAGCTGGTTGCGGCCGCTACCATTGGTAAGGTGCGCAAAGTGTACGTGGAGTACCCGCAGGGCTGGCTCAGCAACTTCGAAGAAGGCGGTGATAACAAACAAGCTGCCTGGCGCACCGACCCTGCCCGCAGCGGCGTGGCCGGCTCTATGGGCGACATTGGTACCCACGCCTTCAACTTGTTGGAGTACGTTTCGGGCTTGCAAGTCACGCAGCTCTGCGCCGACATCAACGTGGTAGTAGCCGGCCGCCAGCTCGACGACGACGGGGCCGTTCTGCTCAAGCTCTCTAACGGAGCCAGCGCCGTACTCGTGGCTTCCCAAATTGCCGCTGGCGAGGAAAACAACCTCCGCATCCGGGTCTACGGGGAGAAAGGCGGCTTAGAATGGCAGCAAGCCGATGCCAACACGTTGCTGGTTAAATGGCTGGATAAGCCCACCGAGATTCGGCGGACCGGTACCGGCTACGTTAGCTCTTTTGCGCAGCACAACACGCGCACCCCCGCTGGCCACCCCGAAGGTTACCTCGAAGCATTTGCCAACCTTTACCGCAACTTCGCGCTGACCTTACAAGCCGAACAAGCCGGTGAAACTGCCTCGCCAGAAGCCCTAGACTACCCAAGTATAGCCGAAGGTATTCGAGGTATGGCCTTCATTGAAAACGTGATTGCCTCCGGCAAATCCGAAAAAAAGTGGACTGATTTCCTCGTCTAATCTGCCTATGAAAACCATTCAGGGACCGGCCATTTTCCTGGCTCAATTTATTGGCGACCAACCGCCTTTCAACAGCTTGGAAAGCATTTGCGCCTGGGCCGCTAGCCTAGGCTACAAAGGGGTGCAAATACCCACCACCGACCCCCGCTTTATCGATTTACAGAAAGCCGCCGAAAGCAAAACCTACGCCGATGAAATCAACGGCATCGTGCAGGCGGCGGGGCTGCAAATCACTGAACTATCCACGCACTTGCAGGGGCAGCTGGTAGCCGTAAATCCGGTTTACGATCAGTTGTTCGATGGTTTCGCGCCGGAAGCTTACCGCAACAACCCCTCGGCGAGGCAGCAATGGGCCGTGCAGCAGCTGCTCTATGGCGCCAAAGCCTCGCAAAACTTAGGGCTCAAAGCGCATGTCACCTTTAGCGGGGCCCTGCTCTGGCCCATGGTTTACCCCTGGCCACAGCGGCCGGCAGGTTTAGTAGACGCGGGTTTCACGGAGTTGGCCCGTCGCTGGACCCCCATCCTGAATGCTTTCGATGAGTGCGGGGTGGATTTGTGCTACGAAGTGCACGCCGGTGAGGACCTGCACGACGGCGTTACCTACGAGATGTTTCTCGACAAAGTCAACCAGCACCCGCGTGCCTGCCTGCTCTACGATCCTTCTCACTTCGTATTGCAGTGCCTGGACTACCTGGAGTACATCGACCTCTATCATGAGCGCATCAAGATGTTTCACGTCAAAGATGCCGAGTTCAATCCCACTGGCCGGCAGGGCGTGTACGGCGGCTACCAGAGCTGGCTTGATCGGGCCGGCCGCTTCCGCTCTCTGGGCGACGGACAAGTCGACTTCAAAGCAATCTTCAGCAAGCTTGCCGCCTACGATTTTCCCGGCTGGGCCGTAGTAGAATGGGAGTGCGCGATTAAGCACCCTGAGGACGGCGCGCGCGAAGGCGCCGAGTTCATCAAGAACCACATCATCCGGGTCACCGACAAAGTTTTCGACGATTTTGCCGGCACTTCCACCGACGCCAATTTCAACAAAAAACTACTCGGGCTCTAAATCCCCTCTTCTATGAAAAACTCCCTTTTGTTCCTTGCTATAGGTGCCTTTCTGGCCGCATGTGGCTCAGAGCCCAAGCGCAACACCGCCAACGAACCAAACATGCAAGCTGCTTCGTCCGACGAATTGAATAGCGACAGTACTTCGGCCTCCAATCTTTCGGCCGTGGCGCACCAGCCGCAAATTGACACCAACATCACGAAAATAGGCACCGAACATTCTGGCGGCTTGGTAGCTAAGGGCGCCAAGCTTATCACGTCATCTGACTGCACCAGCTGCCACAAGGAGCGTGAAAAGCTGGTAGGGCCCGCCTACACTGCGGTAGCAGCAAAGTATCCTTCCAACGACGCCAACATCACTATGCTGGCCAACAAAATCATTCAGGGTGGCCAGGGCAATTGGGGTCAAATTCCAATGACCCCGCATCCGGGTTTAGCCGTGGCCGATGCCAAGGAGATGGCGAAGTATATTCTGAGCTTGAAATAAGCTGCAAAGCAACAGCCAGAAGCTCGTTCTGAATCCTAAAACCCCACCCAAACAGTCTGCCATGGCCCCGCTCCCCAACCGCCGCACAGTGCTCAAGAACATCCTGGCCAGCACGGCTGTGGCAGGAACTACGGGCGCATTAAGTGCTTTTATGCCCGAAACGCAATCAACTGAGGCTCCCGACCTGAAAAACAACATCAACCATTCGGTGTGCCGGTGGTGCTTCAACGACACCCCCCTCGATCAGCTCTGCGCGGCAGCCAAAAGCATCGGCATCAAGGGCATCGACTTGGTAGGCCCCAAAGACTGGCCCACCTTGAAAAAGTACGGTCTGGATTCGCCTATGTGCAACGGCGCCGAAATCAACCTGACCGACGGCTTCAACGACCCACAGTACCACGCCACGCTGCTGAAAAACTACTCTGAAATGATTCCGCTGGTAGCCAAAGCCGGGTACAAAAACCTGATTTGCTTCAGTGGTAACCGTCGGGGTATGGACGACGAAACCGGCCTAGCCAATAGCGTCAAGGGGCTCAAGCCCTTGATGGATCTAGCTGCCAAGCACAAAGTAGTGCTGGTAATGGAATTGCTCAACAGCAAAATCAACCACAAAGACTACCAGTGCGACCGGACATCCTGGGGCGTGGCCCTGGCCAAACGGCTAGGCTCCGAGAACTTCAAGCTGCTCTACGATATCTACCACATGCAGATTGATGAGGGCGACGTAATTCGCAACATCACCGACAACCACGCCTACATTGCTCACTATCACACAGCGGGCGTACCAGGTCGCAACGAAATCGACGACACGCAGGAGCTGTATTACCCGGCCATTATGCGCGCCATCAAAGCGACTGGTTTTCAAGGGTACGTCGCCCAGGAGTTCATTCCCAAGCAAACCGACAAGATAGCCTCTCTTCGCAAGGCTGTTCAGCTCTGCGACGTTTGATACTATCGCCTATCGCTTGGCTCTGCCGAGCATACTTTCAACTCCCTAGACCATGATGCAAAGAAGAAACTTCCTGAAGCAAGCGGGCCTGCTGTCGGCTCTTTCCTTAGTTGCCCCTCGCCATCTGATGGCAGCCCCGCCCGCCCTAAAAATCGGGCTGCAACTGTACACCTTGCGCGACTACATTGCCAAGGATGTAAAAGGCGTCTTAGCCAAGATAGCCAAGGCTGGTTATCAAGAAGTTGAAACGTACGGCTACAGCAAAGAGAAAGGGTTTTGGGGCCTAACTGCCCCTGAATTCAAAGCTGCATTGACCGCCAACAAACTAACGACTTCCAGCGGCCACTACGAAATGAACGGCTTCGTGCGCGACGGTAACCCGGAAGCGTTGAACTCTTACATCGAAGCTGCCAAAGCTTGTGGCCAATCCTACATTGTGGTGCCTCACCTCGATGAAAAACTGCGGGCATCAGCCGCTGATTTCAAGAATGTGGCCGACAAGATGAACAAAGCCGGGCAGTTGTGTAAGGCCGCGGGTTTGCGGGTAGCCTACCACAACCACGATTTCGAATACAAAGCCATTGGTGGAACCACGCTCTTCGAGGTGCTGCTAAAAGAAACCGATCCGGCCTTGGTAGACTTCGAGCTGGACTTGTACTGGGTGGTGCGTGCCGGCCTCGACCCGGTGAAGCTAATGGCTGCTAACCCCAAACGCTTTTCTATGTGGCATGTCAAAGACATGGATAAAGCAAAGCCAGAAAACAATACGGAAGTAGGCGCGGGTACTATCGACTTCAAGAAGATATTTCAGAGCACCTCCGCATCCGGGCTGAAGCACATTTTCATGGAGCAAGAAAACTTTGCCATAGATGCCTACCAAAGCATCACCCAAAGCGCGGCCTACATCAAAAAGAATCTACTGTCTTAGCCCTGTAGCCCGGGACAGATGCGTCATCTGTCCCGGGCTGTTGGTTTTAGTGCAACCATCAACTTCTCAACCTTGAGAGGCGGAACCTTGCACCCTGTTACTTGCTGCTCTTGTAGCAAAAGAAGATTACTTTTCCCACCCGCCCTAATTACTCTACCCATGAAAGCTTGTCTTTTGCTTGCCGCCGCGTTGTTAACTACCAGCATTGGAGCCGTTAAAGCTCAGCAAGCCGGCAAGCCGGAAGACACCGAAGTGTGGGAGCCTGTCCCTAAAGTAGTAACACCCGGTCCGAGCAGTAGCACCCCCGCACCTTCAGACGCAGTAGTACTCTTCGACGGCAAAAACCTGGATCAATGGGTATCCGTCGAAGACCGTAACGCCCCTGCTAAGTGGACTGTGGCCAACGGGGCATTTACTGTCAACAAAGCAGTAGGCAACATCGAAACCAAGCGCACCTTCACCAACTACCAGTTGCATCTGGAGTGGCGTGTGCCAGCCAACATCAGCGGCACTGGTCAAGCCCGAGGCAATAGCGGAATATTTCTGGCTTCTATTGGCAAAGGAGATGCTGGCTACGAACTCCAAATCCTAGACTCCTACAACAACAAGACCTACGTCAATGGCATGGCTGGGAGCATCTACAAGCAGCTTATCCCGTTGGCCAACCCCACTCGGAAGCCTGGTGAATGGCAGACGTACGACGTGGTCTGGACGGCTCCTACGTTTGCAGCAGGTGGTGCCGTCCAGACGCCGGCTCGTGTCACCGTGTTTTTCAACGGCGTATTAGTGCAGAACAATGTGAGTTTGCTGGGCCCAACTGTTTATATCGGCAAGCCTGCTTACCAAAGCCACGGTGCAGCCCCTATCAAATTGCAAGCGCACGGCGACAAAAGCGAACCACTAAGCTTTCGTAACATTTGGATACGCGATTTGCCAGTGGTCAGCCAATAGTGCTTATCGGTTGAGCTAGCCTACACTAAGTTCTTCTTGATGTAACTAATGCTCTTGGTAACACTATCGAAGGGTGAGCCTGGCGTGGAATCTTGTTCTACGAAGAAATACTGCAGCCCTGCCTGCTCAGCTTGAGCAAATATCTTTTTAAAGTCGATACTACCATTTCCAACCTCTGTGAAGGCCTGCTGAGGTGTCTTATCCATATCCTTCACGTGCCAAAGCGGAAATCTGCCGGGATGCTGTTTAAACAAGGCCAACGGGTCTTGCCCTGCTTTACTTACCCAATACAGATCCAGTTCCATCTGCACTAATTGCTTGTCAGTACCACTGAGCAACAGGTTATAAGGCACTTGGCCGTCTTGTGCTTTGAACTCGAAATCATGATTATGGTAGCAAAGCTGCAAGCCAGCCTTTTTGCATCGCTCACCAGCCTTGTTCAACTGGTCAGCCACGTATTTATAATGATCAAGATTACCTCGCTCAGCTTCCGACAAGTATGCACATACCATATACTTGACGCCGGCCGCAGCGGCGTCGTCCACTGCTTGGTCCCAACCATGTAGCATAGTACCCTGTACCGGCGCACCTTTCATCTGCTCTTCGCCCAACCGGTAATGACTACTAGGCATTATTAACCCATTCTGCTTGAGCAATGCCGCAAAAGCTTTGGGCGTCATGCCGTAATATTTTTGCGTGCCTGTATACGTAGCACCTTCCACCGAATTGTACCCAATCTTAGCGAGTCTAGCCAAGGTGCCCGCCGGGTCCTTTTCCATGGCCTCGCGCACAGTGTAGAGTTGCAAGCCTACATAGCGCTTGTTATAAGCCAGTAGCAAGGATGGGGACGCTAGCAAGCCAGCAGAGAGCAGCGCAGCAGATGTCAGGAAAGATCTACGTGTGGTCATGACAAGGTGGGTTAGAGGAAAGAAGTTTTCTCCATTCAAATGAATGGAGACGTATAATGAGAAGGAGGTAATAGGCTTGTATGGTAAATAAAATACACTGCAGGCATATAATTATTCACAAAGAGCTTTTGCCAAAGTAGCTGCTTTAAACAGCATAATCATAACTCATCACTGTATAATTCTGCTCAAGACAGGCAAAGAGGGTGCCATCTGTCAAAAATGTTGGCTGTGATGAGTGTAGATATAGACAAAGATCTAAATGTTGCGTAAAGGGCAAAAGGTTTAAAAAGCCAAAGTAAAGTTAGTTTAGCACCAAATTTGCTAATAATATTTTGCCTTGAAAATATTAATTAATCCTTATAAGTATTCCCCTTATTTAGCTAATATTATCAGGAGAGAGGAATGGTCAGACAACGCTACACACAAGCTGTCTCACTTGCCAGCTCCTTAACAAAATAGAGATACTCGTTAACTCGCCCTTCGAAAATTCTCCAAAAGCTCTCTTTCCCACTCTTCTTGTCATGTCTCCTCATAAAATACTCCCCTTACGCTTAACCCGACTGTTTCTGGTGAATAGTCTGGTGTTACTTACTGTGCCGATGCTCCTAGCTGCTTGCGATGGAAACGATATCGACATCGATGAGCTAAATGCTGAAGCCTTGAAGCACGTGAAAGCAGTGCGTGCCTCTGATTCGGTTGCTATCAACAAATACATTGCTGATAGTAGCTTTACTACTGCACAGCGTCAGTCATCTGGCTTGTATATAATTACTAGGAAACCAGGAACCGGTTCACTGCCTCAAGTGGGCCAACAAGTTTCTGTAATTTACAAGGGTTCTTTTCTCAACAACCGCGTATTCGACCAGTCTCGTCCTGATATGACGGGTAGAATTGTACCGCTCACATTCGCTTTAGGTAGAGGTCAAGTTATTGCTGGATGGGATGAAGGAATAGGACTGATGCGCAAAGGACAAAAAGCCATTTTACTTATCCCATCCTCTTTAGCATACGGTACTTCAGGAGCTGTCAACACAATTCCACCTGACACCCCATTGCGCTTTGATGTTGAACTAACTGACTTCAATTAGCACTTACTGCTAATCCATAATCTGGCTACGATATTGCGTAGGTTGATTACTATAAGTCTTTATGTAATCCTGCAAAGGAATGAAACCACATAGGCATTAGCTAGATCTTGAATTTCTTGACAAAAAAGAGCCCTTGATTGTGAGTATTTAAATACTCACAATCAAGGGCTCTTTTTTGTCAGCTTATCTTGGTCTTGATTACTTCCGGAAGTCTAACGGCGCCTATAGCGCTGTTCGGCACGGAATGGTTGGTTTGAATCTATAGCGGACCTTTCTCCAGGTTTCTTATTTTGCCCATTACTCACATGAGCATAGCTACCAAGTACTGATGGCAAAACGCCATGTTCGACTAAACCGATTTGCTGCCACTCATCAAACGCCTTCTCTATCATCCCGCGTGTATAAGGCAAGCACATGGGGAGCAAAAAATAACTTCGCCTATTAACCAAGGCTACGTTGTTCTCACAAAGCGCGTCCATAAACAACAGCTCATTCTGAACTCAGAGGATGTAAACCAATAACAGCAGCTTTCAGCTTATTTGTTAAGCAAAGAAACAAAATATTGCGGCCAACAGCCATTGGGAAACTACTGAATTGTACGGCGCTTAGAAGAGCAATGATTAACTACAAATAAAAAAGCTACCCTCCGCATCTCCAAAGGAAAAAGCAAAGGGCAGCTTAACAGTAAGGTTGGCGGCGACCGACTCTCCCACCGATGAAGGCAGTACCATAGGCGCTCCGGGGCTTAACGACTCTGTTCGGAATGGGAAGAGGTGAACACCCGGGCTAAAGCCACCATTACTGGCGATAGTGACTAGCACTATCTAATATCATTGACACAGGTAACGAGTAATAAGAAAATTGAGAGCATGTTATTCAGAAGCGTTCGGCTCATTAGTACGGGTCAGCTGTGGCATTCCGGCCTCTACACTTCCCGCCTATCGACGTGGTCATCTCCCACGAGCCTTCCTATATCGGAGATCTCATCTTCAG
>NZ_DASVSY010000003.1:0-41940 GCF_036387835.1 Hymenobacter sp.
CCTCCAGCAGCCGCGACAAGCCGGTGGCCGTCGTCGGCCCCGTTGAACTCAGCAAATAATCCGTGTACAAGTCCAGCGTGCAACTCTTCATAAGCCTACTAAACGCGAAACCCCATCTGACGACTGCGTAACATCAGTTATAAAGATAAGCCTTGAAATAGCCTCTACACTAAGTCAAGAGCTTGAACTCATAAAAGGACTCTTCATATAGAATTATAGCCGATACGTCCTGTCCGCAAGGACTTGTCTAAAAATGATACAGCTGACATATTCTTTGTAAGGATTATGATTTCATTCGCAATCGATAGTAAGCTCCTTATAATTATGTTCAGATTTAATAAAAATATTATGAGGTTTATAGTTGAGCTAACACATTGAAAATGAACATGAAACCTGATAAAGTAAATTTCATCTAAAGATTGTCATAAGATAATGTTGTAAATCTATTTTAATTAAACTTTATTTATAAAAAATTGGCTCGTCACTA
The DNA here is from genome assembly GCF_036387835.1 of Hymenobacter sp. Classification (GTDB taxonomy): domain Bacteria; phylum Bacteroidota; class Bacteroidia; order Cytophagales; family Hymenobacteraceae; genus Hymenobacter. The sequence goes on from NZ_DASVSY010000003.1 coordinate 488, forward strand.
CTTTGTTATCATGAAACACGCCCTCTCTATTATGCAAGGGAAAACTTGTGCTACCCTACTGATTACCGCTTTGTCTGCTTTTAGGCCCCTGACGGCTCATGCACAGAACACAGTAGTACAAGGATTTGATGGGCCAAATGTTAATAACAGTACATCTTTAGGATACGACGGTACACCGTCGCTAACTCGGATTGGCGAAGGTGCAAACGGTAATGACAGACCAGCTAATGCAAACTTCTACACCACATATGGTCAGGCATGGTATGTACAACAGACCACTGAGTCAGTATTGTTCAAACCTCGTTACTTCTCTAACACCTCCGGTAATTATATTCAGTTTCGTTTAGCGGCTTGGTCAATGAACAGCCGCAATGGCGGTGTTGACAACAATGACTTTGTAAGGGTGTTTGTCAGCGTTGATGGAGGAATTAGTTATCAAAATACACTTGAGGTACGCGGAAATCAACAAGAAATTACTCGTCAGAACAATAGTTGGTGGAACTACTCCAGCGAGAGCTCTGTAGCAAACACTGTTTATGATGGTGATAATACTCCTTTTGTTTTCCGGCCAAGAACTTTAGGAGATAACACTGGCCAAGGGTTAAGCACAGTCCGCGTCACTTTACCATCTACAGTTAATGAAGTTCGCTTTTATGTTGAAGCTCGCACAACCGACAACGATGAAAGATGGACAATGGATGAGTTTCTTATAGGTAGCAACTCTCCACTTCCTGTCGAGTTGAAGAGCTTCACCGCAGCAGCTTCTACAAAAGGCACACAACTGCAGTGGGCAACGGCCTCAGAAAAGAATAATGCCAGTTTCGAGGTGCAGCGTGGAGCCACGGCCGAACAGTTCCAGACTATTGGCAGCATCAGCGGGCAAGGCACTAGTAGCCAAGGCCACAAGTACGAGTGGTTCGATAAGCAGCCGTTGGCCGGGCTGAGCTACTACCGCTTGCGCCAGCTTGACTACGATGGTACAGAGTCTTTCTCGCCCGTAGTGGCGGTGCAGCAAGCAACAGATCAGCCGGCAGCCAGCTTCTTCCCTAATCCAAGCACCGGCTCTATCACCTTGGCGCCTACCTTGGGCGATGTGCAGTACCGCGTTATTAACAATCTTGGCCAGGCACTGCTTACGGGCAAAACTAATGGTGGTAGCACACTTGATGTAAAATCGCTTCGGACTGGCACTTATTTTCTAGAATTGCAGTCAACTAGTGGACGTAGTATTCAGCGCTTTGTGCGCGAATAGAGCTAACAGGTTAAATAAAAAGTCCCTGCTTCAAACAAGAAGCAGGGACTTTTTTAATGTGTGAAGCCTCAGTATTCTTTCGATATGCCTGTCTACACCGAGAAACTCTCGCCGCAACCGCAGGTACGGGAGGCGTTTGGGTTATCGAAATAGAAGCCTTTGCCGTTGAGGCCGTCGGAGAAGTTGAGCTCGGTGCCAGCTAGGTAAAGAAAGCTTTTCATATCTACTACTACGCGCACACCCTTATCCTCGAACTCCTGGTCCATAGGCTTTACTTCGTTGTCGAAATCGAGCTTATAACTCAGGCCCGAACAGCCGCCGCCGGCCACGGAGGCACGCAAGCGGTAAGTTGCGTCCAGCTCTGCATCGTGCATGAGCCTTTCAACTTTTTCTTTGGCTTTATCAGAAACGGTAATCATGAGTTTGGTAGTCGATGATTGGTAAGCAAACTATAAACAACAGAAAGAGTGAAAAAGTACCCAACTCTGTTCTTTAGGAAGAAGGGTTGAGCACCACGCTGAACACGGTAATGATATTCAGGTCACGGCCGTAGTAGAGCTTGTCAAGCGCTTCATAGGCATTGTGGGCACGGAAGTAGGAGGTTTGGAGCTCCTTGTCGCCGCGGGCACGCCACTGAATAGTATACGAGCTTTCGGTGTCGCGGTAGCGCTGTACATAAGCCAGCATCTTGCGCAGGGCATCCAGCTTGTCGTAGCCGGTTTCGTAGCGAAACAGGAAACTCTGCTGGTGGCGCGGATTTACCGTAATGAGGTCCAACCGGGTTAGCCCATCTAACTGCCGAAACTCGAAAAGCAAGCTACCCGGCCCCATGCCTAGATACTGCTCTATCTGCTGCTGAATACGAGCACTTTCAACGTGTATGTCGGAAGCAGAAACGTCCATTTTTAATGGTTAAAGGTTGATTGTTAAATTGTTAGTCGTTCAATACAAGTTTGAACAATCAACAATTCAACAATCAACCTTTCAACAATAAACTAGTGGTGCGACTTGGCCTCTTCCAGAGCAGGCAAACCGTTCTTTACGCGGTAGTCGTTGATGGCCGACTTGATAGCGTCTTCGGCTAGCACAGAGCAGTGAATCTTAACGGGCGGCAAAGCCAGCTCTTCCACAATCTCCATGTTGTCGATGGCCAGCGCCTCATCAACGGTTTTGCCTTTCAGCCACTCCGTCGCCAACGACGACGAGGCAATGGCCGAACCGCATCCGAAAGTCTTGAACTTGGCGTCGGTGATGGTATTGGTGGTTTCGTCTACCTCGATTTGCAGACGCATTACGTCACCGCACTCAGGCGCACCAACTAGGCCGGTGCCCACGTTCTTCTTGCTTTTGTCCAGCGTGCCCACGTTGCGGGGGTTGCTGTAGTGGTCAATTACTTTATCGGAGTAAGCCATGGCTTTGGGTTATTTAATATTTAACATTTATCATTTTAAAGGTCTGATGACAATTGGCAGATAACAAGTCCAGTTCAAGAACAACTGATAAATGTTAATTGATAATTGTCAAATGGCCTTAGTGTTCAGCCCACTCAATCTTGCTTAGATCGATGCCTTCCTTGAACATCTCCCATAGCGGCGACATTTCACGGAGCTTGGTTACGGCTTCTTTTACGTGGTTAATGGCATAATCGATTTGCTCATCAGTGGTGAAGCGGCTTAGGCCGAAGCGCAGGGAGCTGTGGGCAAGGTCGTCGCTCAGTCCTAGTGCTTTCAGTACGTAAGATGGCTCCAAAGAGGCTGAGGTACAAGCCGAACCCGAAGATACGGCCAAGTCCTTAACGCCCATCATCAGGCCCTCACCTTCCACATACTTAAACGAGATATTGGTAACGTGGGGCAGTCGATGCTCGCGGGAGCCATTCACGTAGCTTTCTTCCAGCGTCAGCAACTCTTTCTCGAGCCGGTCGCGCATTTTGCCTAGGCGCTCGGTGTCGGCTACCATTTCGAGGCGAGATAGTTCGCAGGCTTTGCCGAGGCCGACAATACCAGGGACGTTGAGAGTACCCGAGCGCATGCCACGCTCGTGCCCGCCACCGTCCATTTGGGCGGTAACTTTCACCCGTGGGTTTTTGCGACGCACATACAGCGCACCAACGCCTTTGGGGCCATACATTTTGTGGGCCGTGAAAGCCATCAGGTCGATGCCGTCGGCAACAACGTCCACCGGAATTTTACCAACCGCCTGGGTGCCGTCGGTCATGAACAGGGCACCGTGCTTGTGGGCAATAGCGGCAATTTCGCGGATGGGCTGAATAGTGCCCGTCTCGTTATTACCGTACATGATAGTCACCAGAATGGTCTGAGGAGTCATGGCGGCCTCCAGGTCGTCGAGGCTGATAAGGCCTTCCGAGTTTACAGGCAGATAAGTAACGCGGCCACCTAGTTTCTCGATGTGCTTACAGGTATCAAGCACCGCTTTGTGCTCAGTGGTGGCCGTGATAATGTGGTTACCTTTCTGCGAGTACATCTCGAATACCCCTTTGATGCCGAGGTTATCGGACTCAGTAGCACCCGAGGTGAAGATGATTTCTTTGGCATCGCAGTTGATCAGCGAGGCAATTTGGTCGCGGGCATAGTCAACAGCTTCTTCGGCGGCCCAACCGAAGGGGTGGTTACGAGAAGCGGCATTGCCAAATACTTCCGTCAGGTAAGGCATCATCGCCTCCAGAACCCGAGGGTCGAGGGGCGTGGTAGCGTTGTTATCAAGGTAGATAGGGAGCTTGAGCATGGCGCACAATCAGGTTGCAGTGGAAATCTGATAATCAGTGGCAACTAAGGGACACCAAAGAAAACCAGTAGAGAATCGTTCGAAGGTAAAACACAGAAATCAATGAAGTGGTTTTACTTTGCCGCTGCAAAAGTAGAACAAATCCAAAGAAGCCGTACTATAGTTGGCGGCCCCACGTATGCTAACGAATCTTGAACACGTCGGTTTAGCCGTGCAGGACCTTGAAAAGGCTACTGCTCTGTATGTTACCTTGCTCGGACAAGAGCCGTACAAGCGCGAGCATGTGGCGAGCGAAGCGGTGGATACGGTTTTTTTCCAAATAGGAAATTCCAAGATTGAGTTATTGGCCGGCACTTCCCCCAACAGTGCCATCAGTAAGTTTCTAGAGAAGAAACCCGAAGGCATTCACCACATGGCCTTTGAGGTAACTGATATCCGGGCGGAAATGGCTCGTTTGCGCGAAGCAGGCTTTGTTTTGCTTAATCCAGAGCCCAAGCCAGGAGCCGACAACAAGCTCGTGTGTTTTGTACATCCGAAGAGCGCCCACGGCGTATTGGTAGAACTGTGTCAATCTATTTGAGGTGTTGGTTGCTGGTTGTTGCTTGTTAGGTTAACAAACTGCTAGTCAACAAAGTGACCAACACCCAGCAACTAACAACCAGCAACCAACAATCAACACCTAACCTATGAGCACGTTTTTCCGTCAGGAAGTGGATGCAGCCGTAGACGCTTTGCTACTTCAGCAAGTAATTCTTTACCCCACTGATACTGTGTGGGGCCTGGGTTGCGATGCGGAAGTGCCACCGGCAGTGGAGCGCCTATACAAGCTCAAGCAGCGCCCACCCGAGAAATCGTGCATTGTGCTGGTAGCGGATGAGGTGATGTTTGCGCGCTATGCGGCCGTGGTGCCATCGCATTTGCGGATGCTGCTTGCAGCGCAATCGAAACCCACCACGTACGTGGTGCCTGGCAGCCGCCACTTAGCGCCCAACTTGCTGGCTGCCGATGGCACTATTGGGCTGCGGGTGGTGCTCAACGATGAATTCTGCCACAAGGTGGTGCGGCGACTAGGACACGGTTTGGTATCTACTTCAGCCAACCTTAGTGGTGAGCCTACGCCGGGGCTATACTCGGAAGTAAATCCGGCCCTGATACGCGGCGCCGACTACGTAGTGAATTGGCGCCAAGACGAAACAGCCCGAACCACACCCTCCCGGGTAGTTCGGGTGCTGGACGATGGGGCTTTGGAAATATTACGTGATTAACCCACTAAGCAACAGATTGCCTGTCGTAGCTACCTCATTCTAGCAACTCCATGGCGGTACTCATGGAGGGAAGCGTCGCCACTTGTGGGCAGCTCCTAGCGGTAGGCAGCGGGCATAGGTAAGGCTTTGCCCACCGGATCAGTCAGGTGAGCGGGAAGTTGATGCTCTACAGGCGCCTGGGCTGCTACCGGCCTGGTTGCTAGTAGTCCGAACAGCAAGAGCGGCAGCAACCCAACCGGAGCCGATGCACCAGAAGTTTTGACGGCTCTCTGGGTGGCTTTGAAGTGGCGCACCGCCCGGAAAATCAGGAAAGTGCCGATAAAGGTAGGAGCCATCCAGCCCACCAGGTTCAGCCATGCCGGGGCCCCAACTGGTAGCCACCGGCTTAGGTTCACCACAACAAAAGCCGTGAAAGCTGAAATATACGAGCCACCCATCCGGGTGAAGTGCCGTTGCGTCCAGGGCGCAGGAGCCGCGGAGGGCCGCAGAAACGCTTTAGTGTCGAGGCCGGCAAACAGGCAGAGCAGGCCCCCAAAGAAGGCGAACAGCACGGCTTGCAGATGCAGCCCCGTTGCCACCATCAGCAACCCCACCACCACCGTGCCCATGGCCAAGAGCCGGTCGGGGAGGGGCAGCAAGATACTGTGCCGCCGCGCTGCCCGCCAGCCGGTGAAGCTCAGGTAGAAGCTCAGCACCGCTATGCCCGTAAGGAAGAGGCGGCCAAGCGTAAGCGGCTGCAACAGGCAGAGCAGCACCGCCGTAGCAGCCACCGCCACCATGCAGTACGTGTAAAGTCGGCCCGCCCGTATGTGCGTTTGGCCGCCCTTGCGGCCGAGCATAGGCACCAAGCCCGCAAGCAGAGCGATGGTACCCGCCGCAATATGGGCACCGAGCAGTAGGCGAACGGGCAGAGCCGTGGCAGGCAAAGAGAAAAATGGAGCGAGAAGCATGGGAGCCACCAGTTAGCAGTGAAACAGAATAGAACAGGTCGAACTTCCGCTTTTGTTGGCAGCCAGCCAATTACTGGTTGCTGAAGCGTAGAGCAAGCCCGCCGAAGTGCCAGATATGACACCTCAACTGTTAGGGTCCAGCGGCCTGATTATGGTTACTAGCCGACAGTTGCCGAACTTTGCCGCATGAAAATCCCGCAGCTTCCTGACCTTCCTTTGTTCCGAACCATTGCTGACGCCGCCGGCGAGCTAGGCTACCCAGCCTATGTCATTGGCGGATTTGTACGCGATTTGGCATTGGCGCGAGAAAGCAAGGACGTGGACGTCGTGTGCGTAGGCGACGGTATCCGGCTGGCGCAGGAAGTGGGGCGTAAGCTACCCGGCCGACCCCGGGTGACGGTGTTCAAGAACTTCGGGACGGCTATGCTGCCCACGCCTGAAATCGAAGTGGAGTTTGTGGGCGCCCGCAAAGAAAGCTACCGCGCCGAAAGCCGGAAGCCGGAAGTAGAGGCTGGTACCTTAGAAGAGGACCTCGCCCGGCGCGACTTCACCATCAACGCCCTCGGCCTGAGTTTAAACCCCGCCGACTTTGGGGCCCTCGTGGACCGCTACGACGGCATGGGCGACTTAGAGCGCCGCACCATCCGCACCCCTCTCGACCCGGACATCACCTTCTCCGACGACCCGTTGCGGATGCTGCGCGCCATTCGTTTCGCCACGCAGCTGGATTTCGACATCGAGCCCGATACCTACGATGCCTTGGCTCGCAACAAGGAGCGTATCAAGATTGTGTCGCAGGAGCGGATTACCACCGAGCTCAACAAGATTATTATGGCGCCGAAGCCAAGCTACGGCTTCAAGCTGCTGTTTCAATGTGGCTTATTGCACCTCATCTTCCCGAAGATGGCGCAGCTCTACGGTGTCGAGAAAGTAGGCCAGCACGCCCACAAAGACAATTTCTACCACACCCTGCAAGTGCTCGATAACGTGGTAGCCGCCGGTGGCGACCTGTGGCTGCGCTGGGCCGCTATTCTGCACGACATAGCCAAGCCCGCCACCAAGCGCTACGACAAGCGCGTGGGCTGGACGTTCCACGGCCATGAAGACAAAGGAGCCCGCTGGGTACCCGGCATCTTCACCGACCTCAAACTGCCCTTAGGCGAAGAAATGCGTCAGGTGCAAAAGCTCGTACGCCTGCACCTGCGCCCCATTGTGCTGTCCAAGGAAATTGTCACGGATTCGGCGGTACGACGGCTGCTCTTCGAGGCCGGCGATGATATCGACCGCCTCATGCTGCTCTGCCGCGCCGACATTACCAGCAAAGACTACGACCGCAAGAACCGTTACCTGCGCAACTTCGATGTGGTAGAGCAAAAGCTGAAGGAAGTGGAAGAGAAAGACCACTTGCGCAACTTCAAGCCCGTTATTACCGGCGAAGTTATCATGCAAACCTTCAGCTTGAAGCCTTCCCGCGAGGTAGGAGAGTTGAAAGATGCCGTATTGGAAGCCATTCTGGATGGTAAGGTCCGCAACGAATACGACGAAGCGTTTGCGCTCCTGCTGGAGTTAGGACAGCAGAAGGGACTTTTAAAAGTGAATGAGTAAGTGAGTGAATGAGTGAAGTAGCTTATGGCGTAGTTGTCCGCGCCATAAGCTACTTCACTCATTCACTCACTTACTCATTCACTTTAAAATTTGAGGAAGCCTTTCGCCGTTCGGTTGCAGCACAAACGGCGAAAGAACTTCCTCGGGGGTCTGCCTTTCACTCACCAGAAAAATTGGACCCTCTTTTTCATTTCACCAGCAACATAGATGCCGGCTTGTTAGTGAGCGTTGCCTTACTCACCAGATTTATTTTAGATTAAAATCTTGTTTCACTAAATATTACGGCTCGTAGATGTCTGTTTAGTGAAGGCCAGGCTTAGAACTCTACTCTTCTACAGAGCGCACGCTCGAAGCACCCGTAGCATCCTTGGTTACGTCGCTGGGGTTACCGCTGTATTCGATTACGCTGGCTCCTACAGCGTCGGCCTTCAGGTTTTCGGTCACCCGCAGACGGGCTTTGCTGCCGCCCACCATATCGATGTCGGCGCGACGAGCAGTGAAGTTGCGAGCGGCTAGTTCGCAGCCACCTGCGCCGTCAACACTCAGGTCATCGGCTTTGCCTTCCAGCGAAGCGCGGCAGGCACCAGCTAGGTCGATGTCGAGCTTGTTGAAGTCGCCTTGCAGACGCAGCTGGCTGGCACCGGCTTGTTCCACTTGCAAGTCGCCCGTCCCGAAACCGTGCACGTCGGCTTGGGCAGCGCCTACCAGTTCTAGTTTATCGAGTTCCGGCGTTTCAATAATTACCAGAATCTTGCCGGCACCTCGCCAGTTAGAGCCGCCCAGGAAGTTGCGGTTGCGAGACCGAACCACCAGCTTGCTGCCCTCGCGCAACACCCGCAGCTCGTTGAGGTCAGTTGTGCTGCCAGCCGCCTTCACCTGGTAGGTGCTGCCCGCCCGTATCACAACGCGGTAGGGCCCTAGCACACTGACTCCGTCGAAATCATTTTCGTCGTAGGTGCGACGATCAGAGCCGTAGTGGCTTTCATCGGTGTCGAACGCAGCCGCATCGCCGAAATCTAGGTTTATGTTGGCCTCACCGTTGTCATCGTCGTTGTCGTTGCTGCTATCATCGACGCTTCCTCCCATTTCTTCCAGAGTACAGTCGATGCAGTCGAGCTTGTTGCCCCGCATCCGGAACGTGTGCTCCTCCACGTTTTCGGGGGTGTGGTTGCCCACGAAGTTGTCGTCGTTCAGCCAGTTCGCAAAATCCTGGCTGAGGTGGAAGGTACGGTCGCGGGGCAGGCGGATCGTTAGCTCCAGATCCTGGTCACGGTAGCGAGCATTCGGTTGGAACGAGAAATGGTCGTCGAAAATTAGGGTCGAATCGCCTCGGGTCCGGATGGTGTAGGCCACGGTGGTAGCAGCGGTGTTGCTGGCTTCAGTTTCAGAAGCGCCTTTGGCTGAGAGGCGGCGTATCACGTCCACGGTCCGGCCACTGTCGGCGGCAACCAGGTCTACGTCCACCCACTGGTCCCATTCGCGGTCTACGTGCCGGGTTTCGAGCCGTAATACGCGGGCCCGGAGCGCCGGATACTGCTGGCTTTGCTCGACATCGGCGCCGTACTGAAACTCGCGGCTCTGGCGGGCAGCAGCCACCGTGACACCGATAATGCTCAGCAGCCACAGTCCAAACAAGGACCAGCCCATGGTACGCGTCAATACGGCGCGGCGCATCAACAGTCCAATGCCGAGCAGCAGCATCGCCAGCGTCGGAATTCCGAAGGCTAGAAAACCCGAGAGCAGGGCCCAGCCAGGCACCCCGTTTAGGAACACATGGGCGGGTACGTCGCCGGCTATGATGGTTTGGGAATCAGGAATCAACCCTATTCCTACACCCAACAGAACAACCAAGGCAAGCAGAAAACCAAACCCAAGTATGGTGAGCATAACGCCCGCGAAAATCCGGATAGCAGCTCCCACGAAACCAAGAAGCGGATTCAAGGCCCCGGCCAAGTCCTCGAAAAAGGTGCCTACGGGGCGGTTATTGCCAGGTCCGGCTTCAAAAGCGTTGTTGCGCACGTTGTTGTCAATACCCGACAGTGTTACCGCATCGCCGCGCATGCGCATCTTATCCGATATGGTCTTGGCCTCGGGTACCAGAATCCAGAGCAGCGGATACAGGATGAAAGAGATGCCGCCTATAAACAAGCCGGCAATGAACAGCACCCGAAGCAGCGTCACATCAGAGTTGAGGTAAGCGGCCAAGCCAGCCGACACACCTCCGACTTTGCCATTGTCGGTGTCGCGGTAGAACTTCTTGTAGCTCCGGTCTTCCTGCTCTGGCGTAGTATCGTAGCGTTTGGGAAGCGCGATCCAGAGGATGATATAAGAGATAACCGACAAGGCGGCTAGTTTCTCACCTACTTCCTCTAGCCAGCCAAGGTCGTTGAAGGCCAAAGGCACTAGGATAAGCAGGCCCAGAAAGCCCAACCGAATCCAGAGCGGATTGACGGAAAAATAGCGGGCAATACCACCAGCTACCCCGGCCACTTTGCGGTTGGCCATGTCGCGGTAGAGGCGGCGGGGCTCATTGGAAGTGGTTTCGGTGGTGCTGCTAGTCGTGCTGGTGTAGCTGGTGTAGGTACCGGTGCTGGTGTAGGTACCGGCAGCCGTGCCGCTAGCTACAGCGTCGGCCAGCAGTTCTTCGTCGTCCTCGGCGTCGTCGGCGCTTTGGAAGTCGCTCACGCGGCCCATTTTAGCAGTCATCGCCAACACGTCTTCCAGCGAAATCACTTGCTTGACGCCGGAGAGGCGAGCAGCAAAGATTTCGGCAATACGGCCTTCGATGTCCGCCACGATTTCCTCGTGGCCACGGTAGCCACTGAAGTGGGCTTTTACTTCGGCCAAATAGCGGCTCAAAACTTCGTAGCCGTCTTCCTCGATGTGGAAGATGATGCCTTGGAGGTTGATGCTGATGTTCTTTTTCATCTCAGTCAGGGGCTGCAACTAGTCGGAAAAAATCGGGAGGAAGGGCCGGGTGCTACAGCACGACCGGTACGCTGCTCCCGTTGGCGGAAGGCTTTTGGCGGATGATGCGGATGGAGTCCTGTACTTCTTCCCACGTAAGGCGCAACTGCTGCAGGAAGCTCTGCCCGCCTTCGGTGAGGGTGTAGTACTTGCGCGGCGGGCCACTCATCGATTCCTTCCAGGTATAATCGAGCAGGCCAGCATTCTTGAGGCGCGTGAGCAGCGGGTAGAGCGTCCCCTCCACCACAATCATGCGGGCTTGGGTTAGTTCTTCGAGCATGTCGGACGCATATACCTCGCCGCGGGCGATAATCTCCAGGATGCAGAATTCCAGAATTCCCTTCCGCATCTGCACTTGGGTGTTCTCTACTTTCATGGGCTTGAGGCAGTAGTCGGTGAAGAATGAGTCAAAGATAATGAAAGGTACTATGTGACGCAAGGTACTGTTGAAAAATATTTCTTTGATTTAATTCTCTGCTTCACCAAAGAGTGAGAAATGTGGCGTTTTAGCCTGTTTAAAGCAGTTTCGCTGAGTTTGCTCTCTTAGGAAAAATTAGCGAGCATGAGCTTAGGCGCAAATACAGGCCTGTTATGGATCAAGGGAAAGACTGCCGATGCTATAAGGTTGGCTTAGTGCTTACACGCGAAGCCCAACCTTAATCAACTGACAGAAAGCTAATTTCTAGTGGTTTTAAAGCGTGACGTACTAATATGTAGTACCTTGCGTTCAAAAGCGGACTACCCGTTTTTAGCCCATTTTTCTATGAAGCACTTCTTCTATGCTACTGCGCTGCTATTAAGTGCTAGCGGCCTACTGATTCTCGCTCCCACGGCTGCTTCGGCCCAGGATATAACGCCAAAGTACAGCAATGAATTTCTAAATATTGGGGTCGGGGGGCGCGCCTTAGGTATGGGTAAAGTGCAAGTTAGTCTTGCCCAGGATGCTACTGCCGGCTACTGGAACCCGGCAGGCCTGCTCAGCCAAAAAGCAAAATACGATGCCGTCCTGATGCACTCCGAGTTGTTCTCGGGCATCGTTAAGAACGACTACGCGGCCTTCTCCATGCCGCTCGACGACAAAAGCGCCATTGGCATCAGCGCCGTCCGCCTAGGCGTCGATGATATTGCTGACACGCGCAGCTTAATTAATGAATACGGCTACATTCAATACGACCAGATTCGTTACTTCTCAGTAGCCGATTACGCCTTTCTGCTGTCATATGCCCGCAAAATAGGCAACATCGAAGGCTTGAAAGTAGGGGTCAATGCCAAAGTGGTTTACCGCAACATCGGCGAGTTTGCCAATGCCTGGGGCTTCGGGATTGACGCTGGCGTGCAATACGATAAAAACGACTGGCACTTCGGCCTTATGGCCCGCGACATTACTACCACCGTCAATGCGTGGAGCATTAACTCCGATAAACTAACTCCGGTGGTTGGCGATCCAAATGCAATACCAGCCAACAGCACGGAGGTGACGCTGCCACGCTTTATACTAGGCGCCGGGCGTTCGATGAAACTGCCCGGTGAGTTTACTGCCCTAGCGGCCATCGACTTGGAAGTAACTACTGATGGGCAGCGCAATACGCTAGTGTCAAGTAAGCTGCTTAATGTCGATCCGCGGGCAGGCTTGGAAGTCGGCTACAAGAGCTTGGTGTTTCTGCGGGGCGGCGTGAGCAACTTTCAGAAGATAAAAGCATTCACGGGTAAAGACGAATGGAAAATGCAGCCTAGCCTTGGGGTAGGAGTGGCGCTGAGCGGCCTCCGCCTCGATCTGGCTTTGTCACAATTGGCCATCGAAAAGCTTGGTGGCCGCTCCCAAACCAGCAATATCATCGTGTCGCTGGGCTACGGCATCAAGTAAGGGAAGTGGCTGCTTTATCAGAAAGTGCCTCATGATAAGGCGTCGGGCAATCAACTATTCAACAATTAGTAATCAGATACATCTATGATGAAACGATACTATCTCAAGCAACTTCTGGGTTGGTGTAGCTTGCTACTGACTGGTCTGCTAACAGCAGAACCGGTGGTGGCTCAGAACACCAATTTGTTCGGCAATGAATGGATTGTGCCAAGCCAGCAGTATTATAAAATCAAAGTAACCAAAGACGGCCTCTACCGGCTCGACCAACAGTACCTGACGCAAGCTGGCATCAGCGGCGTTAGCCCGCAGCGTATTCAACTGTGGCGGCGGGGTCAGGAGGTAGCCATTTACGCTGGTGGTAACCAGGCCACGCTTGATGCCACCACGTTCTTCGAGTTTTACGGCCAGCGCAACGACGGCAAACTCGACCGCGCCTTCTACAAAGGCGGAGCTGCCACCCAGCCTCATGATTTGTACAGCCTTTACACCGATACGGCGGCCTACTTCCTGACCTGGTCGGCCACAACCAACGGGAAGCGGATGACAGCAGTAACTACTACGCCTACCGCGGCGCCACACCCTACCCGGCTGGCACAGCGCCAGGCCGTATTTTCTGGCCGAACAGGAGGTAACTTGCCGGATCCGGGGCAGTTTGCTTATGTGAATGATGAGCCATTTGTAAACGTATATCAGCCTTGGGGAGAGGCTGGGGAGGGGTTCTTGTCTTTGCCACACGGTGGTACCTCGGGGTTCCAGCCTGGCGCAGGTATGCTTGTTGACTCTGTTTGGGCCGTAGCACGCACGGTAGCTACTCGGCCAGAGGTTGAACTGCTATTTGTGGGCTCTTGGAGTGGGCCCCACACCATACAAGTCGTAGTTGTACAGCCGGCTACTAACACTGAACGAGTATTAGGTTCAATTACATTCAATGGCTACGAGAAGCGTGTAGTTCGGTACGCTTTGCAAAATTCGGATGTTAGTGGCGCAGGCACTATATATACTATATCCCGCGACACTGGTCCCAGAATTTCCACTCAACGCCTTGGATACCGCGTCGGCTACGTGCGCTACACCTTCCCGCAGGCCAGCCGGTGGCGGACTGGGATGAAGCAGATGGCGTTCCTCAACGATTCTACTTTAGCTGGACCAGCATATTACACGCTTGACTCCATCCCAGCTACGGTGCGCGGATTCGATATAACCGACATCAACAACCTACAGCGTGTAGAAGGCATAGCATTAGCTGGTCAGCAGCGGGGCTATAGCTTCCCAAGTGCTACTGCCAACCAGACGCGTCGCTTGCTCCTGGCCAACGAAGCACAGGCCGCTACTCCTCGGCCCGCCGTGCGCGTGCGATTCCGTACGTTAAATGCGGCAGCCTCCAACTTTCTCATCATCAGCCACACGGCGCTGATGCGGCCAGTAGGGACCATTGCCAATCCAGTACGGGCTTACGCCGAATACCGGCATTCAACAGCAGGCGGCCGCTATGATACTGTGGTGGTGACTTCCGACCAATTATATAACCAATTCAACTATGGGGAGAAATCGGTGATGGCTATGCGCAACTATGTGCGCTGGGAACTGGCTAACTCGCCGGCTACGCAAACTAATTACCTGCTTCTGCTGGGCAAAGGGCTGTTAGTAAATGAAAGCCGAAACCGGCAAGTAGCCAGTCTCGACTTAGTGCCTTCTACTACGCGTAGCGGTTCCGACAATTTTCTTTCTGCTGACTGGGAAAACAACAACTATGTTGCCCGGATGCCCACAGGGCGCTTGCCCGCCACGCAGCCCCAGGAAATTGTTCGGTATTTAAATAAGCTCAAAGAGCATGAAGCATTAGGCGCCGAGCCCTGGCGCAAGCATATTGTGCACATGGGAGGCGGTCGAGATGCCAATGAATACACGCTGTTTGAGAGCTACGTTGATAAATACAAGAAGCTAGTTGAGCAGCCACTGTTTGGCGGTCAGGTAATAAACACATACCGGCGACGCTTATCGGGTGGAACGAACTTTCCTATTAACATTACCCTCGCACCAGAAATAAATGCGGGTGTATCGCTGGTTACATATTTCGGTCATGGATCAACCTCTGATTATGACCTTAATTTCGGTGACCCCACTGATCCAGGCAAAGGCTACAACAATGCAGGAAAATATCCAGTATTTCTGCTAAATGGTTGTGCTGCGAATGCAGTTGATCGAAACACTAACATCAAAACAGTATCTGAAAACTGGATTTTCGCCGAGAACAAAGGCGCTATCGGTTTCATGGCTGCTTCCGATGAAAGCTTTGCCCAGGACTTGGATGCTTTTACCACGGAGTTCTACAAAGTAGCTTTCAACGAAGCTGCCTGGTATGGCAAGTCCATTCCAGCATTGCAGGCCGAGGCAGCCCGGCGGATGCTGATTATAAATGGTGGGGCTCCTTCTGCTATCGCCCAGGCCATGATCAATACCTGGTTGGGTGATCCAGCTTTGCGGTTCTTTTCACCGGAGCGCCCCGATTTTATAACCAGCAACTCCGACGTACAGATTCAGCCCAATGGTTCCGGTCCGGTCCAGGCCTCGTCGCCCACTTTCAAGCTGCTGGTCAACTTTAAAAATCCCGACAAAATCACGTACGATTCGGTGGATGTTCGCATTACGCGCACCTATCCGGCTACCAGCATGGGTACCCGTGCCCCCGACATCATCACGCGTACCGTGCGCCAGGCCTGGCACGATACCACCTACACCTTTATCTTAAACAACACGGGCAACGTGTTCGGCGACAACCGGTTTGATGTCGCGCTTGATTACCGCAACCGGGTCACGGAAACAAGCGAAACCAACAACAGTGGCCAGATCACCTTCAACTTTCTGCAAGGTGGTGTTAGAACAGTCTGGCCCCCAGAATTTGCGATTGTACCCGGTCCCAACCTTCGCTTGGTAGGTCAAACCAACGACCCTCGCGGCGCTTCGCGCGTGTATGAGATGGAACTGGATACGGTGCCAACTTTTAACAGCACCCTAAAGCAAGCCCGCACCGTCACAACCACTCTGGTCCCGGACTGGCGGCCAACATTGCCTGCAACAGCTGGCCGCGATAGTGTGGTATGGTACTGGCGCTTGCGTTTTCAGACACCTGCCGGCGACGAAAGCCGGGAATGGGCTACCAGCTCTTTCCGGGTAATTCCGGGTAGCGCTGGTGGTTGGTCACAGAGTCATCATGGGCAGTTTGGCCGCGACCAACTGGCAGGCGTAAAGGTGGAAGCTCCTTCGGGGCGCTGGGATTTCGACGACGAGCGGGAAGCCGTTGTGTTGACTACCCGCGGGGGCAGCACTGGCGCTAGCCAAACGTTCAACCAAATAACGGATGGTATCACCACATCCATTTCATCTTACGTAGCCGATTGCGCAATCAACCAGCCCAACGTGATGGTAGCCGTGTTTAGTGGGCGCACTCTGCTGCCCGTGCGCAATGTGGCGGGCGGCCTTTACGACTCTTGCGGCCGGGGCAACCTTCGTTTCTACCACTTTGCCGGGGGCGGTGCCGATAACATCAACGCGCCAGCCCGCCAGGCACAACTGCAAACGCTGCTTACCAATGTACGGCCCGGCGACTACGTGGCGTTGATTTCCATGAACAAGGTGAACTTCTCTACGTTCTCTTCTTCGTTGAAAGCCACGCTGACCTCTTTGGGCGCGCGGCGTATTAATCAGCTGCAGGACGGAGACCCTTACGCCTTATTGGTCCAGAAAGGCCCAAACCCGCGGGTGGTGCGAGAAGCTATAGCTGATCCCGCCAGCGCTACTCCCCGTGCTGACCAGGTAGTGATTCTTAGTGATACGCTGTTAACTAGAGCCAGCCGGGGCCGGATTACCTCGACGCAGATTGGACCGGCGCGGCAGTGGTTGAACCTCTCTCACACCGTTCGCACGCCCGAGCCATCGGACAGCTACACGCTGAAACTAGTTGGCATAGACAGCACTAATACCGAGCGAGTACTTGAGGCCAATGTTACGAGCCGGAGCTTAGCACTGGCGAATATTTCGGCCCGGCAGTATCCGTATCTGCAGCTGGTGCTGGAGCTACGTGACACCTTGAACCGGACAGCGCCACAGCTAGAACAATGGCTGATAACGTATCAGGGTTTGCCCGAAGGTATTGTGCGCCGGGATTTGGGCACTCCGGCCTCCGCCTACGACCCCGCTACTTTAGCCCGGCAAGCCAGCGAAACAGGCTTTGTTACGGTACCAGTTGTATTTCAAAACGTGTCGTCCATCGACTTCAGCGGCCCTATGAAGGCTAGAATTTTGCTGCGCAACGAGGGTACCGACGTTCGGGAGGCGTTGGTGGATGTGCCCGGCGGCGCCTTACGAGCTGATAGCCAAGTAAGCTTCGACGCAAAAGTAAATGTGGTAGGACTGACGGGCGCCTTGCGCGGCAATGTCGTGGTGAACCCAAGCCCGCGGGCCCTGCCAGAACTGTATGCCTTCAACAACGAGTTGCTGCTAGATCCTTTCCGGGTAGACGACCGCAACGTGCCTCCCACGCTGGACGTAGCCTTCGATGGCATTCACATCCTCAACGGGGATATTGTATCGCCAACGCCGATTATTACGGTGCAGCTGCGCGATGACGACCGGCTACGCAAGATTCAGGGCGTTGGTAACTTTCAGGTGCTGCTGACTTCGGCCAATCAGGTTACTGTTCCCGTAGACCTTACTGGGTCCAACGTTCGCTTTTCGTCTGACTCTACAAAGGGAACGGCGCAGCTAGAGATACGAATGGGGCAGAATACCCCCCTTGAGAATGGCATCTACACACTAGAAGTGCAGGGACAAGATGCCACTAATAAAAAAGCAGCGGATTTGCCGTACCGCATTACGTTCGAGGTAATCAACGAGTCGGCCATCAGCAACATCTATCCGTATCCGAACCCCGTCACCAGTAAAACCAAGTTTGTGTTCACGCTAACGGGTAAGGAGACGCCGCGCAACATGAAAATTCAGGTGCTGACGTTGACAGGCCGGGTAGTACGGGAAATCATGATGGCGGAACTAGGACCTCTGCGCATCGGTAACAATATTTCGCAATATGCCTGGGATGGTACCGATGAGTTTGGCGACAAGCTAGCTAACGGCACATACCTCTACCGCGTCATTCTCGACGATCCGCAGGACAAGTTCAGCCGCCGAGCTACTGCCGGAGACAGGGCTTTCAAGAAAGACTGGGGTAAGCTGGTGCTCTTGCGCTAGCAGGGCATTAATAATTAAGTAAAATGGTGAGGTTGATGTTTTGCTGACCTTGATTGGGCAGTTAAGACATCAACCTCACCATTTCACTTAATTACTAATTCCCTTGCTACCGGCGTCGGAGAGTTACGAAGGTAAAGGGATAAGCGTGCTTGTCGTCGGCTTCGTGGCGCTGACGAGCTTCTTCGCGCCACACGGCGCGGTCTAGCTCAGGAAAGAAGACGTCACCTTCGAAACTATGGTGTACCTCCGTTAGATAGATCAAGTCGGCTGCGGGCAGGGCTTGGCGGTATATTTCGGCGCCGCCAATAACGAATACTTCTTCGTCGAATTGACGGGCCCGCTCCAACGCAGCGGGCACCGAAGGCGCTACTTCACAGCCCTCGGCTTGCCAGTCGGCCTGCCGTGTAATTACGATGTTGGTGCGGTTTGGCAGCGGCCGGCCGATACTCTCGTATGTGCGCCGACCCATCACGACGGGGTGACCCTGGGTGAGCTGCTTGAAGTGCTTCAAGTCGGCGGGCAGGTGCCAGATAAGTTGATTGTCACGTCCGATTACCCCGTTCTCAGCGGCTGCTACTACGAAAGCTACCATTTCATTTATCAGTTAACACTTAGTTACTTAACAGCTTATCCTTGCCAGGGATAAAGTCAAACACAATCAGGCTGGGTGTTAGCTGTTAAATATTGAATCGTTGATTCCGCGCAGGAAGTCGGCTATGGGCATGCGCTTTTTACCCTCGAGCTGTACATCAAGCACGTCGAGGAGGCCGTTGGCGGTTTGAACGCGCAAATAGGTGCGGCCATCGGTGTTCCAGCGGCCAACACCTCCGGTATCGAGGCCGCTGGCTTCCTCGTCAGATAGGGGTTGCGCCTTGAAGACTTTGAGCGTGCGGCCGTCAGGAAGCTGCGTGAAAGCAGTAGGAATAGGGGAGAGGCCGCGTACGAGGTTGGCCAGCGCTGTGGCCGGCTGAGTGAAATCGAGGCGACCTGTTTCCTTTTGAATTTTGGGGGCCGAGCGTAGCGTTTCGCTCTCCGCTTGCGGCAAACTAGGTGCAGTGCCAGCAGCAATAGCCTGTACGGTACGCAGGGCCAGAATAGCACCCGTCGTTTTTAGCTTTTCGTATAGCGTCCCGAAATCATCATCAGCGGTGATAGGTACCACATCCTGGAAGATCAAGTCACCAGTATCTATTTCTTGCCGCAGAAAAAAGGAAGTGACACCGGTTTGAGTTTCGCCGTAAATAAGCGCCCAATTGATAGGGGCCGCCCCGCGGTATTGCGGCAGCAACGAGGCGTGAATGTTGATAGAACCGCGCGGCGGCATATTCCAGACCGCCTCCGGGAGCATCCGAAAGGCCACCACCACCTGCAAGTCGGCGGCATAGCCTTTTAGCTCCGCCTGAAACTCCGGCGACTTCAGGTTGGTGGGCTGTAGCACGGGTAGCCCGTGTCGCGCTGCCGCTTGCTTCACCGCCGATTCGGCTAGTTGCCGCCCGCGCCCGGCTGGCTTATCGGGCGCCGTGACCACGGCTACTACTTCGCAACCGATCCAACCAAGTAAAGCTTCGAGCGTGGGCACCGCAAATTCGGGGGTGCCCATAAAGATGATTTTCAACATGAATTGCTTGATTTTTGCATTGTTAAATGGTTGACTGTTCGATTATTCGTTAAAACAAGCAACCATTTAACAATACAGCCATTCAACCATTAAGACTCTGGATACAACAGATACTTCTTCCGCATAGCCTTGTACTGCCCTAGCGCCGGCTCCCACGATTTCCGGATTTCTGCTTCTGACTTGCCGGCAATTATTTGCTCGCGCAAAGTGCGGGTGCCGCTGAGCTGTTCGAAGTACTTGCCGAAAAACTTGTCCTTGGCCGTGCTTTGCTGGTAGAAGTCGATCAGGTATTTCGGCGTGAAGCCTACGTCGTTGCCGGCAGCGCGAAGGTCGAGGCCGTAGCAGGTTTTGCCGTTTTGGGGCGGAGTAGGCGAGCCAGCATTAGGCTTAGGCGTGAAGCCGAACGGCCGCGTGTTGGGCTGCGTGGGTGCCCCAACTACTTCGAACGGGGCATCTGTGCCGCGCCCCACGCTTACATCGGTACCCTCAAACAAGCAAATGGTGGGGTAAAGAAGGATTGAATGCTGGTTGGGCAGGTTGGGCGAAGGCGCAATGGGCAAGGTGTAGCGCGTGGCGTGGGTGTAGCCCGCTACCGGGACCACCGTCAGGCGGCATTGTTTGCCGCCAGCCAGCCATTTCTCGCCGTTAATCATTTTCGCCAACTCGCCCACCGTCAGGCCGTGCACCACCGGAATGGGGTGCATGCCCACAAATGACTTATGTGCAGGTTCGAGCACCGGGCCGTCCACGTACCAGCCATTGGGGTTGGGGCGGTCCAGAATCACCACTTCCTTGTTGAGCTCGGCGGCGGCTTCCATCACGTAGTGCATCGTGCTGATGAAGGTGTAGAAGCGCGTGCCCACATCCTGGATGTCGAATACGAGCACGTCTATATCAGCTAGCATTTCGGGGGTAGGCTTCTTGGTGGCGCCGTACAACGAGCGCACCGGCAGGCCGCTACGCGCGTCTTTGCCGTCCTTGATGGTCGCTCCGTCGGCCGCTTCGCCTCGGAAACCGTGCTCAGGGCCGAAAATCGCCTTTACCGCTACGCCCTGTGTTAGCAGCGTATCTACCAGGAAGGCCTTGCCTACGCGAGCCGTCTGGTTGACTACCACCCCTACCCGCTTGCCCTTGAGCTGCGGTACATACTGTTGAAATTGCTCGGCTCCCACGCGCAGACTAGGGGCCGCGGGAGGGGCGTCGGTTACTACCTGCGGGGCCGAGGTAAACGAAACGGAGGGCGGAGCGGATATCGTGGCCGGCGTTTGGCTGCAGTCAGACAGCAGCAGCGGCACACTTAACAAGACGGCAAAGTTAAATATAGGCATCAAAAAACGAAGCTAGAAAACTGGCCGTAGACACGTAGCTTTACGGCAGTGAATGTCTCGCGGTACATATCCCACAAGATTGACGGAGCCGACTCGGGGTCTTTTACTTCGTCGGTGACAAAGATAGCTATCATCAGCATTGCCCTCGGGCTGGCCGTGATGATTGTGTCGTTTTCTATTCTGGCCGGTTTCCGCAACGAGATTCAAAGCAAGATCTTCTCGTTTGGCGCGCACCTGACGGTCAGCAAGTACGACACCAATAATTCTATCGAGATAGAGCCGATCAGCGGGCCGGCCTTGGTGCAGGATTTGCGTCGGTTTTCGCAGGTAGCTACCATCCAGCCTTTCGCCCGCAAAACGGCCATCATCAAAACCAAGGACGAGGTACTCGGGGTTGTGCTCAAGGGCGTTTCGGAAACTGATAGCCGCTCGCCCATGCGCCAGAACCTGGTGGCGGGCTCCTTCATCAGCTTCCCCGATTCGGCAGCCTCCAACGACGTGCTGCTCTCGCGTAAAGTGGCCGACAAGCTGCGCCTCAAGGTGGGCGATGATGCGTTGTTCTACTTCATCCAAAATCCGCCGCGAGTGCGCAAGTTCACGGTGCGCGGCATCTACCAAACCGGCCTCGACGAATTCGACGACGTGTATGTTATCGGAGACTTGCGGCAGATTCGGGACCTGAACGCCTGGCCCGATTCGTTGGTGGGCGGGGTGGAAGTAGTGCTTAAGGACTTCAGCCGCCTCGACCCAGTGGCCGAAGACATGTACGAAAATCTGCGCTACGATCTTAAGCTCGACAAAATCACCGAGCAGTACGCGCAGCTGTTCGACTGGCTGCAATTGCTCAACCGCAACGTGGTGATTTTCCTGCTGCTCATCATTTTCGTGGCCACGTTCAACATGGTCGCTACCATCTTTATCATGATTTTGGAGCGCACCAACATGATCGGCATTCTGAAGGCTGTGGGCGCTACTGACCGGCAAATCCGAAGTATGTTTTTCTTTCGGGGACTGAGTTTAACGTTTCGCGGTATGGTGGTGGGCAATGTAATAGGCTTGGGTTTCTGCGCCATACAATACTACACCAAGCTTATCCCGCTCGACCCCGAGAACTACTACATGGACCGGGTGCCGGTGTATTGGGACCCCACCATCATCATTCTGCTCAACGTGGCCACTTTCGCGGCCTCTCTGCTGGCCGTCCTGATTCCAACCTACCTGATTTCGCGCATCAAGCCCGTAGCAGCCATCAAGTTCGACTGATCACGGATTTTATCGGATTAGCCGGATTGATCGGATTTTGGATTTTGTGGACGATTCGTCCTGCCAGCTCATGCTATCTACTAGCTGATCTTTTGCCCCAATCCAACGATTGGTAAATTGATGACCGTCCACAAAATCCGATCAATCCGGCTAATCCGATAAAATCCGTGAGCGTAGGATTAGGTTGGGGTTGGGGCAGAGAGTGGCCCACTTATCCCGCTCCTCGGGTAGTGCTACGCCCGGAAAATCGCCAGTTAGGCCTTGCATATCGGCAATAACCTGAAAGTGCAGGTGCGGAGGCCAGTCACCGTTTTCCGGGGCTGGGCCTACTTCCGTGAAGATGGTGCCTTTCTCGATGATCATGCCGGGCCGTAGCAAAGCGGTTTCGCGGCGGGTAAGGTGGCCGTAGAGCGTGTAGAACGTTTCGTCTTCTAGTTGGTGCTGCAAAATAACCGTAGGGCCGTAGTCGCCGAAGTTGTTGTTGTCTTGAGTGCTGTGCACTAGGGCATCGAGTGGGGCCATGACGGGGGTGCCGGCGCGCAACCACACATCCACGCCTAAGTGCAGTGACCGGGCTGCCAGCGTGGGGCTGCCGAACAAGCCAGGGCTGCGGCGGTAGATAACCCGGTTTTCAAGGTAACCGCCAATGCCGATGTGCGCCTCCTGTTCGGCCAGCAACTGTGCTACCAGGGCCTCGAAGGCATCCGTGTCACGTAGGTCGGCGTTGAGTACCAGTTGATTTTTGGCGGTGAAATCGAGGCGGGCCACATCGGGCGCGTTCAGGTCGACGGGCAGAATAGAGTGAAATTCGTGCTGGTGGCGCTCAAGAAGTTCGGCGAGCATATAAATGAATGACGAGGTGAGTTAAAGTGAGAGTATGCCCTAGTAAACGAGGAAAGAAAGGCAGCGGCTAAGGCAATATCTTGCACCGGGCATCGTAGGGCTGCAAGCTAAGGCATCCGGTACAGATTGCCGTAATTTGCAATTCGTGCAAACCCTTTGGGGCAAGGCACAGTTATCATCCTGCTTCTAAAAAATAAGCTTCAGTTCCTGCGCACCCAATGAGCACACCGTACCTGTCCCTCAACGTCGTCGAGCTTACCCACGAAACCGGCGATGCTGTTACCATTCATCTAGAACATCCTGGTCGCCAGGTAATTGCTAGCGAAGCTGGTCAATTTCTGACCCTGATTCTCCCGTGTGGCCCCGGCGGCAAGAAAGAGCGCCGGGCCTACTCACTCAGCAGTACCCCAAGCGAAGCCCCGCGTTTGTCGGTCACCGTGAAGCGGGTAACGGGGGGACTTGTCAGCAACTACCTGCTCGATACGGTGCGGGTAGGTCAGCAGCTGGAGGTAATGGCTCCCCTTGGCAATTTCACCCTCAAAACCAGCCCGAAATCGGCTCGTTCGTTGGTGCTGGTGGGGGCGGGCTCTGGCATCACCCCCCTGATGAGCATGCTCAAGGCCGTGCTGCGCGAAGAGCCGCAAAGCCACGTACTGCTCGTGTATGGTAATCGCAACGAAAAGTCGGTGATATTTAAGGAGCAGCTGCAACAGCTGGAAAGCCAGTTTGCGAGCCGCTTTCAAGTGGAGCACGTGTATAGTCAGCCCACTGGGCCGGCAGCGGCGCACCAGCACGTAGGCCGGCTAAACCGGACCACCCTGCTGCGCATTCTGGAGCAGCGCCACCAGTTTCCGGCGGCGCAAGCCGAATACTATTTGTGTGGTCCCGAAGGCATGATGCTGGAGGCCAAAGCCGCCCTCGACCTGCTAGGCGTGCCCGATAACCGCGTCCGCCGCGAGAGTTTTGTGGCCGCCGCCGAAACGCAGGAAGCCAGTGCCGCTCAGCCCAACGGCCACGGCGACGTATCGGCCGACGATGACGACGGCCAAATCAAGACCCGTACCGTAACCATTAACTACGAAGGCTCAGAGTATCAATTCGAGGTAACGCCCAACCAAACCGTACTGGAAGCGGCCCTCGACCAGGATATCGACCTGCCGTACTCTTGCCAGGCCGGCCTGTGTACGGCTTGCCGTGGCAAGTGCCTTTCCGGCAAAGTTCATTTGGATGAGCGGGAAGGCTTGTCTGACTCAGAAATGAAACAAGGCTATGTGCTGGTGTGCGTTGCCCATCCACTCACGAGCGACGTAGTAATTGAAATCGACTAAAAAACAGTTTGGCGTGTAAGGTGAAAGGCTGAGGTTTGCTTCTCGTATTTACCGCCTGTGCGCCGCTTATTCCCTTCAAACTAGTGGTTCTTTTAGGTCTGCCGCCGCTCGTAAGACCAAACTGCACCGTACCGGAAAACTTTCCGTATATTCTCTCTTATGACGCCTACTACTGAACTTGCTACCGCTTCTGCCACCGAAACTCAGCGCCCGCCACGGCACTACTTACCTGAGGATTTTCACGTGACTGATTGGGTTGCACTGGAGCCTTTCTTTACGGAGCTGCGCGAACGAACCATTACCTCCGGAGTGGAACTGGAGCGCTGGCTGCTCGACCGTTCGGAGCTGGAAGCCGCTCTGAGTGAGGATTTGGCCTGGCGCTACATCCGCATGACCTGCGACACGCAAGACGAACAGCGGGCTGCTGCTTTTCAATTTTTTGTGAGTGAGATCGAGCCCAACGTAGCCCCTCACGACCATGCCCTGAACGAGAAGATGATGAGCTCGGACTTTTTGCCCGAACTCGACCCGCGCAAATACCGCGTGTTCTTACGCTCGGTGCGGCAAGCGCTGGAAATCTATCGGGTGGAAAATATTCCGCTCAAAACCGAAATCAGCACCAAGCAGCAGCAGTACGCCGCCATTGCCGGTGCCATGACGGTAACGCTCGACGGCGAGGAAATGACGCTGCCCCGTGCCGCTGACCGCCTCAAGAGTCCCAACCGCGCCGTGCGCGAAGAAGCCTACCGCTCGATTCAGGCGCGCCGCCTGCGCGATGCCGAACCCCTCGACGCCTTGTTTACCGGTCTGGTGAGCTTACGCCACCGGGTGGCGTTGAATGCAGGCTTTGCCAACTTCCGGGATTATATGTTTGCGGCCCTCGGCCGCTTCGACTACACGCCACAAGACTGCTTCGCCTTCCATAAAGCCATCCGCGAAACGGTGGTGCCGCTCATCGACGACCTCGACCTGGAACGGCGGCAAGACCTGGCGCTGGCGGAATTGCGGCCTTGGGACCTGGACGTAGACGTGTCGGGCAAGGCGCCGCTGCGGCCTTTTGATACCGGCGCGGAGCTGTTGGAGAAGACTATTACGGTGTTCCAGAATCTGGACCCGTACCTCGGCGACTGTCTGCGCACGATGCGCCAGATGGGCCAGCTGGACCTGGAGTCGCGCAAGGGCAAAGCGCCCGGCGGCTACAACTATCCGCTCGACGAAACCGGGGTGCCCTTCATTTTCATGAATGCCACCAGCTCTTTACGCGACGTGGTAACCATGCTGCACGAAGGCGGCCACGCGGTTCATTCCTTTCTGACCCGTAACCTACCGCTCGGTGCCGACAAGCACCCACCGTCCGAGGTGGCGGAGTTGGCTTCGATGAGCATGGAGCTGATGAGCATGGACCACTGGGGCGTTTTCTTCACCGATCCGGAAGACCTGCGCCGTGCTAAAAAAACGCACTTGGAGAGCGTGCTCGAAACCTTCCCCTGGGTAGCTACCATCGACAAGTTTCAGCATTGGGTGTACGAGAATCCGCAGCACACCGAAGCGGAGCGCCATCAGTGCTGGACCAGCATCTTCGACGAGTTCAACCAGCGGACGGTAAGCTGGAAAGGGCTGGAAGGGTTCAAGCCGTATTTGTGGCAAAAGCAGTTGCACCTCTACGAAGTGCCGTTCTACTACATCGAATACGCTATGGCGCAGCTCGGTGCCATTGCCGTGTGGCGCAACTTCCGCCAAAACCCACAGGAAGGCCTCGACGCCTACAAGCGCGCCTTGGCCATGGGCTACACCGCGCCCATCGGCGAAATCTACGCCGCCGCCGGCATCCGCTTCGACTTCAGCACCGATTACCTGCGTACGCTTGCCGACTTCGTGCGCGAAGAAATGGCAAAGCTGTAAGAGCTTGATTGGACGCAACGAGAAACAAAAAGGCCTGACAGTACTACTGTCAGGCCTTTTTGTGTTTTATTGACCACTAGCCGTTGTCTCTACCTCTCTGATGCAGGTGATTTCAGCATTACCCCAACTATAAAGTGCTTGGGTCGCTAAAGGCTTATATTCTAGCTTTAAATTTTGCGGCGCTTTGTTTTTCATCTGAGCCCAAAAACTATCCCACACGGGCCCTGAAGGGTTAAGCTGCTTCCCATCAGCCAAGACAAGGAGGACCGGATGAGAAGGGCAATGCAACACGTTGCAGACCGGGTACATTACAGTAGCCGGGATACTACAATTGTTGGGTAATGGAGGGTCTATGCAGGTTTCCATTGCGCAGCTAGTAGCAAGCACTGACCCTATTAGTAGCGCAAAGCAGAAACGGTAATGCTGTACCATACATAGTAAATCAGGTGGATTTAACAGAAGGAGCCTACCTGGTTGCAATAGGTTGCAAGGATGCTGCAGAAGGACAAGCCGTTGGGAATTGATTGGGCGTAAAAAAAGCGGCCGGAAAATTCCGGTCGCCTTTCCACAACCAACTCAACCAACACCAGCGGCACTAGGGCCACTGGCTGTACTAAGAAGAGCTTACAGGCTGTAGATCGGTTGCATGCAAATGCATAAAAAAACTCTTCTAGTTGAGAATCAATGCAATAAAATTTAAAAACCTGCTAAATAATTGGTTCAGCAGGGTTTACAAACTGGTACTATCACTATTCAGGTAGCTCGAAAAGCGGGAGTGGGGTTAGCTGCTTGTACTTGCCGCCCAAGCTCTGCAACTCAGCTTGGTGAAGCTGGATGTAGTTGTTGAATCGTTTGGCGGCCTGATCGTATTTCACCCGGTAGCCTACTACTTCCCCATCGTACTGCCCAATGGTGTCTAGCGTATTCAGCACGGTGGTACTGGGCGCAGGGCCATCGGGGCGCGACGTCATGGCGCGCAACACGCTCAGCAGCGAATCCTGCGCCGTATCATACCGGTCGATTTGGGTGGATTGCATGCTGAGCTGCTGGTAGCGCAGCCCTTTGAGGCGGTTGTTGGCCTGGGTGAGCTGCTTTAGCTGCGCTTTATCGGCCGCGGGCCAGCGCTCCAACTCATTAAGCATTTGGTTGGTAGCCGTTATTTTGGCATCGTCGCTGGCCGTCATTTCGGTCCAGCGCGCGTCTACGGAGTCGCGTAGCACCTCAAGCTGTTGTTTGGCGGCGGTAGCCGAGGCAGGATCGAGGGCTTTGGGGGTGCGGTTGCAAGCGGCTAAGGCGGCCACTAACAGCAACACCAGCCAAGTTGGTTGTTTTAGCACAGGTTTCACGTATGAATTCAAGATAGTTAGTAAGGCAAGAACAGCAACGGCCGGCGAAATAAGAGGAGTGAGGTAAAATTTATTTCCTTTCATAAGGCATTAAATCATTCGCCTAGGTCGTAACGCCCAGGCAACCCCGGATAGTGCCCTCAGACCAAGCAAGTCCAGATGCCGGGTTGAAACTATGCTGGAAGCTACCCGTTGTTGCTACAAGCCGGCGTAAATAGCAGCGCAAAGTTTCAACCAACAAGCACCTCTAGTGTCGCTCTGCCTACCTTTGCGACCCGTCGGCTGAGCCTGAACCAGGCTTTCCAACGAAACAATTAACCAGCGCCAATTAGCGGTTTTATGAGCGACATCACGCCTCTTGATAGTGTAGGAGAATTCGGCCTTATCCGCCGCATCCAGGATACCATTACACTGCGCCAGCCTAGTACCAAGCTTGGTATTGGCGATGACGCGGCCATCCTGGCTCCGCCGGCGGGCCATGAAATAGTAATCAGCACCGATATGCTAGTGGAAGGAGTACACTTCGACCTCACTTTCTGCCCACTCAAGCACCTGGGCTACAAAGCCGTGGCTGTCAACGTATCGGATATAGCGGCCATGAATGCCACGCCCACCCAACTAGTGGTAGCGGTAAGTATTGGCGCGCGGTTTTCGGTGGAAGCCGTGCAGGAACTCTACGAAGGCATGCGCCTCGCCTGCGAAGCCTACGACGTGGATTTGGTGGGCGGCGACACCACGGGCAGCCCGGGCGGCCTCACCATCAGCATCACGGCCCTCGGGCAGGTGGCGGCTGGCAAAGCCGTACGCCGTAGCGGGGCCGGCCCCAACGACCTGATCTGCGTAACCGGCGACCTGGGCGGCGCCTATCTTGGCCTGCAAGTGCTGGAGCGCGAAAAGCAAGCCTGGCAAGCCGACCCCGAAACGCAACCCGAACTCGGCAAATATCCTTACGTGCTCCAGCGCCAGCTCCGCCCCGAGGCCCGCATGGACGTCATTCACGAGTTGCGCGACCTCGGCGTAGTGCCCACCAGCATGATCGATATTTCCGACGGGCTGGCTTCGGAAACCTTGCACCTCTGCCAGGCCAGTGGCACCGGGGCCCGCATTTTCTCTGAAAACCTGCCCATTGCGAATCCCACACTAGAGGTTGCTGAGGAGTTCAACCTCGACCCCATCATGTGCATGCTCAACGGCGGCGAAGACTACGAATTGCTCTTTACCGTCCCCCTCGCGGCCCACGCCCTGCTCAAAAACCACCCCGACATCACCATCATCGGCCACATGGTAGAGAAGAGCGAAGGCTCCAACTTGGTCACCAAATCTGGCCAGCCCGTGCCGTTGCGGGCCCAAGGCTTCAACCACTTCTAATCACGGATTTTTCGGATTAGGCGGATAGGTCGGATTTTGTGGACGATTTCAACCAAGCTTAACACTGTGCTAAGCCCGTTGTTTTACAGTGTTGTTAAAAGCAAACGCCGAAGTCAAACCTGACCTCGGCGCTCGATCGTCCACGAAATCCGACCTATCCGCCTGATCCGAAAAATCCGTGATCTAGTCTTCCGGGTAGGGGATATAGACGAAGTTGGTGAACTCCTTGTCCAGTACGAACAGGCAGCAGTATTCGTCGGCGTCGCGGTAGGTGCTTTGAAAGGCTTCGACGCCCTCGGCACTGATGATGCCCTGCTGCACGAACAGCTCCAGAAACGAGGCAAACACGTGCCACTCCAGGTTCAGTTCGTCGGCATTGATGAGCAGGCTGCCGAGCGGTACTTCCTGCCGGGCAAACACGAAAATCGGGTATTTAGAAATATCCATCTTCCGTACTTGGGAAGAGGCTTCCATGATGGTATCGGAGACGGTGGCGAAATCCTTGGTGATGGTACCGAGGTATTTGCCGTTCAGCTCGGGGTCGTTGGCGTAGTCCATGTTAGTTCAATATTAGATGGTGGCTTCTTTCTAAGCATGTCTATGAGCAGAGACAATTCTCTACTATTAAGCCCAAAAGAGAAAGCAGATCTTCCTCTATTTGAGCTATGATGCATTACATTCAAGAGGACACTATCATTTTGAATTATTGCTCTTGCTGTTTGTCCTACGAAGCCATACCACTTGTGGGGAATAGTGGCCACAACAAGTTGGCTGTTGTTATGAATGATTTTCCAGCCTGAGCTTTCAAATACATGCGTAACTAATTGTCTGTTTTCAGTTGCGCTCAAGTAGGTTTCAACAGTTGTCAAATTTCGTTCTTGGATTAAACAATATAATCCATACAGAAAAAGACCGCCTGAAAATAAAACAAGTGAAACAGCTATCTGACGTGAATCAGGAGGTGCATCAAGGAGCATCATTATGCTCAGGGTGATAAGGCAAAAAAGCGGGAAGATACTTGTGAAGTCGTCAAGCCAGTCGCGTGCAATGACAAGTTTACCTTGTCGAATAGACTCGGTGACTTCTTCGTAGCTCATATCCTTTGCCATAACTACCGCAGCTCCAACGCCACCACATTTTCTACGTGGTGAGTGTGCGGAAACATATCTACGGGCTGTACGCGGGACACTTTATACGCTTCATCCAATAGCTCTAAGTCGCGGGCCTGGGTGGCGGGGTTGCAGCTGACGTACACGATGCGCGGGGCACGCATTTCCAGCAAGCGACGCACCACGTCTTCGTGCATACCGGCGCGGGGCGGGTCAGTGATAACAACGTCGGGGCGGCCGTGCTGGGCAATGAAGTCGGCGTTGAGCACATCTTTCATGTCGCCGGCGTAAAATTCGGTGTTGGTAACGCCGTTGATTTCGGAATTGATGCGAGCGTCGGCCACGGCTTGCTCTACGTACTCGACGCCCACCACGTGCTGTGCCTGGCGGGCTACGAAATTGGCGATGGTGCCGGCGCCGGTGTACAGGTCGTATACCAGTTCGTTGCCAGTGAGCTGAGCGAAGTCGCGGGTTACTTTATAGAGGTTGTAGGCGCCTTCGGAGTTGGTTTGGTAGAACGATTTCGGGCCGACGCGGAAGCGTAAACCTTCCATTTCCTCATGAATGTACGGCTCGCCTTTGTAGCACACCACCTCTAGGTCGTGGAAGGTTTCGTTGCCTTTATTGTTGAGGACGTAATTGAGCGAAGTGATTTGGGGGAATCGCTCATAGAGGTAGTTCAGCAGCGGCTCGATGGCCTCGTGCTGGCGGTAGCATTGCAAAATCACCATGATGTCGCCGGTGTTGGCGGTGCGGATGATGAGGTTGCGCAGCAAGCCGGTTTGCTTGATAATGTTGCCGAAACGCAGATCGTGTTGGCGCGCATAGTCGCGTACGGCCAGCCGAATCTGGTTGCTTGGGTCGGGTTGCAGCCAGCAGTGGTTCACGTCCAGAATCTTATCGAAGCGGGCGGGGGTGTGGAAGCCGAGCACGCGCCGGTCGTAGTCGGTGGTTTCGTCCTTGATCTGCTCTTCGGTCAGCCAGCCTATAAAGCTGAAGGTGTATTCCAGCTTGTTGCGGTAGTAGGTCTGGGACGGCGAAGGCATGATGGGCTGAATTTCGGGCAGGGCCACTTTGCCAATGCGCTGGAGCGTGTCGGCTACCTGCTGGTGCTTGTATTGCAGCTGCGTATCGTAGCCGATATGCTGCCACTTGCAGCCGCCGCAGGTGCCAAAATGCTCGCAGAATGGCTGTACCCGGCGCTCCGAGTATTTGTGGAAGTGCGTGGGCACGGCTTCCAGAAAGTTCTTTTTGCTGCGGGTGATACGCAGGTCCACCACGTCGCCGGGCGCTACCTGCGACACAAACACCACCAGGTTATCAATGCGCACGAGGCATTTGCCCTCGGCCACCATGTCTTGAATCTCAACTTCGCGCAAAGCCTGCGCGGGAATGTTCTTAGCTGCTTTATTCACAGGGGCAAAGCTAGTCACGGATTATTTCGGATTAGACGAATTGATCGGATTTTGTGGCTGGGTCGGATATGAGTTTAAGCTATCATCGTTTATTATTCAATTACAGAACGGAGAATGAAGAGTAGTCGTGCTCCCGTCGTCCGTGTTCATAGCAGAATACCGGTTGCCATGAAGTAGGGTTGCTTCAATCCAGTTAGCCAGATAATAGCCGGAGTTCATGAAATAGAAAAAGGCGCCTCTAGCGAAGCGCCTTTTCCAACCAAAGAACCGTTCACAAAATCCAATCAATCCATCTAATTCGAAAAAATCCGTGATCCTATTTGACCACTTCAAACCAGCCTTTGTAGGAGCGGCCACCGGCCAGTTGGAGCTGGTAGTAGTACACGCCGGCCGGGGAGTTGGCGCCGTCGAAGGTGTTGCGGTAGTTGCTGGTCTTGTAAATCTCCTTGCCCCAACGGTTGAATACGGTGAGGGTCGTGCCACTATAGAGTTCCACGTTTTTCACGATAAACTGGTCGTTGAGGCCGTCGCCGTTTGGCGTCACCACGTTGTAGAACACCAGGTCGTTGGCAAACTCTACGCAGGCCGAGTTGGAGGAAGAAAGGGGCGTGCCGGCCGTGGCTCCAATGGCTTGCACCCGGAAACACTGGTCGAAGCCGGCACTGCCAGTGGTTAGGGTGATGCTGGTGGCGCTGGCGGCTACGGTTTGTACCAGCTCCTCGGTGCCGTTGCTGACGCGGCGGAAAATCTGGTACTCGCGCACCGAGAAGCCCACGTACGGATTCCACGTTACAGTGACCTTGCCTTCATCGCGCCCGGCCCCACCTTCTGCGGCGGTAGCCTGCGTGCGAATCGTGGTGTGCTGGGTGCTGCTGAGTTGCTGGCCGCAGGCGTTGGTTAGGTCCAGGCGGTATTCATAGGCACTGGCATCGGCGTCCACATTCGTATCGGTGAAGGTAGTGGCGGTGGTAGCGGCAGTGCCCACCGCAGCGAAGGCGCCCGTGCTGCCCACTGGCCGCCGCATGATGTTCACGCGGTTGGTATTGCCGGTGTTGTTGGGCACGTTGAGCGTAAGCGTGATTCGGCGGTCATCCTGTGTTTCGACGGACGCTACCACCAAGTTGGTGCTGGCATTGTCGGGGCGCACCGTGAGCGAAGCGGCGCAGCCGACGCTGGTGGTTTCCGTTACCTGAATAGTAGCTGGGGCGGTGCCTGCCGGGAAATCAACCCGGATAGTGGTGGAGTTCTGGCCGCTGACGATGGTGCCGCCCGTTACCGTCCATTGGTAAACGGCGCCTGGTTGGCCGGTTCCTATTGTGTAGCTCAGACCGGTGCGTGCGTCAGGGCAGTAGCTGGCCGGGCCAGCTACTGCCAGAGCGGGCACTACCGTAAAGGTCTTTGTGTAAAGCGGACCGGCGCAGAGGCTGGCGTTGGTTTCGCGGGCCGTGAGGGTGTAGGTGCCCACGGCTGGTGTTGGCAGCGTGAGGGTGTTGCCAGTGCTGGTAATGGCCACATTATTCAACTGAAACTGATACGTAGAAGTCGTGGCGCCCGGTAGCGTAAAGGTCAGATTCCCCCCCGCTGCGCAAGCCTGCGTTAAACCACTGATGGCCAGGTTGCTGGCCGGAGAAGGCCGGACCGTTACGTACAGCGTATCGCTCTGACCCAAGCAGCGGCCCCCGGCTGGGTTGCTCGATTCCGTCACGATGAGCTTGGCAATGCCGGCACGAGTGAAGTTCACTTGCACCGTGTTTTGGTTGGTGCCTACCTGCGTGCCTCCTACTATCTGCCAGCCATAGGTCGAGCCGCTGGTAAGCTGAGTTTGGTACGTGAAGGGGCCATCAGCCAAGCACACGTTCAAAGGGCCCGTTGGCCGCTGCGTGGTAAGCTGCTGATTGACGCGTACCGGGAACGTGACCGTGTCGGAAGAGCAGCCGAGCGCGTTCAAACGGAAAGCCTGCACCCTGGCGGTGGTAGAGGCTGTGCCCCAATTGACGGTAATAGCCGCCGTACCTTGTCCGCTGGCAATAGTGCCACCCGTTACCAGCCACTGATACGCCGTGCCGCGCGCATTCCGAATCGAGTAAGCTACTCCCTGCACCGTAGGGCACACCGAAGCCGACCCCTGAATACTATCGGGCAGCGGACGTGGGTTCACCGTGATGCGCACCGTATCGCGGCCAACGCAGTTCTGCGCCGTAGTGGCCGTCACAATGTAGGTCAAGGTGAGCGGATTCTGGGTGGTGTTTACGCCCGTGAAAGTGGGCTGGGCGGCCGTGGCGTTGTTTAAGTTGGTGGCCGGACTCCACTGATAGGTATAGCCCGTCAGGCCCGTTGTGCCCAAGGTTATGCGCCTGCCGTCGCAAACCGCGGCGTCGGTACCCGCGTTGGCAACCGCGGCCGGATTGACTGTCACGCGCACGGTGCTGGTATTCACGCAGCCCTCGGCGGTAGTGGCCGTGAGGGTATAAACTACAACCTGGGGCGTAGTACCAGTGTTAATTTGCAAGAAGATAGGCTGGGCAGTGGTGGCACTACTCAAGCCCGTAGCCGGGCTCCACTGATAGCTATAGCCGGTAAGCGAGGCCGCGCCAAGGGTTGTTTGGTCGCCGGAGCATACGGCCCGGTCGGCGCCGGCATTGGCTACGGCGGCCGGGTTGATGGTGACGCGTACGGTGTCCTGCGCTACGCAGCCGTTGCTGGTTGTGGCCGTCACGATGTAGCTTAACACCTGCGGCGTGGTGCCGGTGTTCGGTAAGGTGAGCGTAGGGTTGGCGCTGGTGGCGCTGCTCAGGCCGGTGGCTGGGCTCCAGGCGTACGTGTAGCCGGTTAAAGCAGAAGCTCCCAAGGAAGTAGCCACGCCCGAGCACACGGCCCGGTCGGCACCCGCTGCTGCAACAGCGGCCGGGTTCAAGGTCACGCGGACGGTGCTGGTGTTGGTGCAGCCTTCAGCAGTGGTGGCCGTTACGGTGTACGTCAGAACCTGTGGCGTCGGGTTCGTATTGGTGAGTGTCAGAGTGGGCGTGGCGGCGGTACTGTTGCTCAGGCCGGTAGCCGGGCTCCAGGCGTAGGTGTAGCCCGTCAGGCCCGTCGTGCCGAGAGTGGTAGCCACGCCGGAACACACGGTCCGGTCGGTGCCGGCATCAGCAGTAGCCGCGGGGTTTACCGTAACGCGCACTGTATCGCGGGCCACGCAGCCGTTGCTGGTGGTTACGGTCAGAATATACTGGTTGACAATAGGCGCCGATGTGGTGTTGGTGAGCGTGACGTTGGTGGTAGCCGTGTTGGTGGTGCTTAAACCAGCGGCCGGGCTCCAGACGTAGGTGCTGCCTGCCACGGCGCTGGCCGAGTTGCCAAGAGTGGCCGCGCCGCCCGAGCAAAACACCCGGTCGACGCCGGCTTGCGCTAGGGCGGCCGGGTTCACTAGCACCGTCACCGTATCGCGGGCTATGCAGCCTTGGGTGGTGGTAGCCGTTACCACGTAAGTCAGCAATTGAGGCGTAGTGCCCGTGTTGGTGAACGTGAGAGCCGGTTGGGCAGCCGTGGCACTACTTAAGTTAGTAGCCGGGCTCCACTGGTAAGTATAGCCCGTCAGGCCCGCCGTGCCTAGCGTGGTAGCCACGCCCGAACAAACCGTGGCATCAACCCCGGCATTGGCTACTGCCTGCGTATTTACCGTCACGGTTACGGCTCGCGAGTTGGTGCAGGTTCCGTCCGAGGTGGTGACGGTGTAGGTGGTGGTGGTCGAAGGCGTTACGGTAATAGTAGCGCCCGTGAAAGTTTGGCCGGTGCTGCTGGTCCAGGTATAATTGACGCCACCCGAGGCGGTAAGCGTAGTGGAAGCTCCTTGGCAAATAGCGGCATTGGCAGGCGTAACGGCCAAAGCACCGGCCGGCCGCACATCAATCGTGCGCGACACCGAATCGGTGGGGCAGTTCAAGGTTGATACACCGCGTACCGTCACGCGGCCCGCGCCGGTACCATTCCAAAGCACCTGCACCGTATTGCCGGTGCTGGAACCCTGAATAGTACCGCCTTGCACGGTCCAGCGGTAGGAACTGGCCGTTGGGCCGCCCGCCGTGTACGGCCGCGGGGTGGTCCGGTCGCAGATAACGGCTTCGCCCGTAATGCTCGTCGGTCCGGCCGCCTTGGTTACCAAAATCTGAAATACTTCGGCCACAGTTTTGGCTCCGCAAGCCACGTCGGTAGCCGTTACGACCACGTCGTAGGGCGTGCTGCGGGCGTTGCCGCATTGGCTGTTGAATACGAACTGGCTGTTGACACTGCCGTTGGGGCCCTGCACCGTGGCACTACCCGTGGGTGCCCCCGGCAGCACCGTGCCCTGGCTGCCCCCGAAGGTGGCATTGAACGGACCCGTGCCATCGAGCAGCACGCTGTTCGCCCTCAGGTTGATAGGATTGCCATCGGGGTCGGTGGCGGCCAGGTTGAACGTTAGCGGCTGACCTTCCTCAATGGTGAAAGTGCGGGTAGCTACGGTGGCCGGCGTAAACTGCGGCGAATTGTTGGGCTGACAGGTGCGCGAAACCAGCTGAATCTCGCGGCGCGTAGAGCCAATCAGCACTTCATTGCCGTTGATGGATCGGTACTCTTTCACCTCCACTGCTACCACAAAGCGTCCCACCCGGGAAGTGGCGTAGCGGCTGATGCCGTTGCTGGCATTCAAGAAAGCATAGTTGCCGGGAGTGGTACCAAAAGGGTTGATAGCCGAGTATCCCGGTGCGTAGTTGACGCTCGGCGGCGGCGGGGTAAACGTGGGGGTGGTTCCTTGGAAGCTATTGTAAGGAGTGCTGAACGAATAAATTAATCGGTCACCATCGGGGTCTACGGCGTTGTTGACCAAGATGCTGGTATCGCCCTGGCAGATAACCACAACCGCCGTATCCGAGAAAGTGGGGGACGAGTTAGGCAGCAGCGGCGGGGCCATGTCCACGTACAGCGTCTGGTTTTGACTGCTGGGGTTGCTTAGGTTGTCGATGTTGAAGTTGCGCGTACCATCGGTGTACACGGCGTAGTAGCCTGCCAGCGACACGGGCAGGTTCACGATGGTCTCGTAGCGGGCCAACCGCACCGACGGTACCGTGCCGGCCGGAATGCTGCATCCACCCGGCTGCGGCGGCGTAATGCTTGGGTTAGAGATGCGCGGCAGCCGGAACG
The DNA here is from genome assembly GCF_036387835.1 of Hymenobacter sp. Taxonomy (GTDB): domain Bacteria; phylum Bacteroidota; class Bacteroidia; order Cytophagales; family Hymenobacteraceae; genus Hymenobacter. The sequence goes on from NZ_DASVSY010000003.1 coordinate 37,075, forward strand.
TGCCCGCTGGCTGTTGGTCGAACTGCACGCCCCCCCCACAAACCAGCTGTGCACATTGAAAACTGTTGGACCCTTCCGAGCTAATGATGCGCTGCCCGGTGGTCTTGTTATAAAGGTTCAGAAAGATATTGCAGCGCCCGTCGGGCACGTTCGACACGGTTTGGGAAGGCACTCCCGGTACAACACATTCCGAATTCAAGTAAATAAAGACGGTGATGCGGTAGCGAAACTGGTTGCCAGTCGGACCATTGGCATCGAGGTACTGATAGGTCATTTCGCCTCCCAACAAGTGAGAAGCCACCGCCGACTCCGGGCGCAGCTCCGTTAGCAGGAGCAGCAGGAATATGGCGCGGAGTAAAGTTTTGATCATACGATAAAGAGTAACTGTTGCTGATAGAGGCGAGGACACTGCTACTGGTTACCCCTTGTTGTACTAAGCTTCACAAGCTCATAAAACAATAAAGGGCAGCCAGTAAGTAGTAGCCAAAACTCAGTTAGTAGCCTATTTGGATGCGGCGGGTGGCCATTTTCCCTTCGCTGTTTTGCAGGCGCACTAAGTACAAGCCGCGGGGCAGCGCCGAAAGGTCTAGTTCAACTTCTTGGCTTGGAGTCAGCTTCACGGAAGTCTGCATCACCTGGGCGCCTACCACATTGTCGACACGCACGGCGTAGGTACCGGCCGCGGCCGGGTCGGGGAGGCGCAGGCGCAGATGGCCATCGGCGGCGGGATTGGGGAAGATGGTTAGCGCCGGCAACATGCGGGCCTCGGGCGTTGTGGCCAGCACGGGGTTCACGCGCACCGAATAGTCTTCGGTTTCCGAGTTATTTTGGTTGATTTGGCAGGCCGTAGGCGTAGGCAAGTTGTTGAGCCGCACCATCACCCGCATCCGCGTAAAGCCCTGGCTGCTCATGGTAGCTGGAATGGCTATGGGGGCCGTGTAAGTTGTGGCCGAAGTCACCCCGTTAAGCACCAGCTCTGACGTGTCGTAGGTGCCGTTGCGGTTCCAGTCCACCCAGGCCCACAACACGTGCTGGATGTTGGTATTCACGTCTAAGCTGAGCGTAGTATTCTGTCCCTGGTACAGATTTACCACTTGGTTGACGTAGTTGCCGTAGCCGTTGGCAGAAGCTGCCGAGATGTTGCTAAGGTCGGTGGCGGTGCCGCGGCGGACAGCTACGTTGGTTAGCCAGATATTGCCTGTCGTACCCGTAGCAGTGCAGTACGACACGCAGGGCTGCATAAACACGACGGAGCTGTTCTGCGTGGCTACGTTGTTGCCGAAAGAGTTGGTGGCCGTCAGGGTTACGTTGAATACGCCCGCTGCCGAGTATATATGCGAAGGATTCTGCAGCGTGCTGGTGCTGCCATCCCCGAAGTTCCAAAGCCAGCTGGTGGGGGCATTGGTGCTTTGGTCGGTGAACTGCACTGGGTTTTGGCAGTTGCCCAGCACGTAATTAGAAGTAAAAGCTGCCGCGGGTGGGTTGGTGTTGGCCGTTACCGTAACCGTGTAGTCTTCCACTTGGCCTAACTGCGGGTTAGCACAGGGGCCGCTGGCACCGCCCACAAAGTCGGCCAGCACCCGCAGGCGCAGGGGTACGTTCTTCACTGCCGAACCCGGAATAGTCAACGTGCCTGAAGGGCTGACACGGTTCAGGGCGGTGTACAGCAGCTCGTTGCCCGTGAAAGCACCGTCGTTGTTTAAATCCAGCCATACCCGCGTGTCGTGCGGGGTAGTGCCGCCCGTGGTAACGCTAATTGGAACAGCAGTGCCTTCGGTGAGCTGCACGCGGCTGCCGCAAGTGAAATTCTCGTAGCCCGCTTGCCCGTTAAGAGACGTTTTAACGAGGGCGCCTAGCGAAAAACGGGTGATGCCGTAGTCGCAGCAGTAAGCCGTGGTGGTCGGGGTGCAAGTGGCCGCTACAGGTAGTGAACTGTTATAGACGATGTAGCCGGTGCGCGTGCGCACGTTAGAACCCGTTGCGTTGGTCGCCGTCAGGGTCACGGTGTAGGTGCCAGGCGTAGTGTAGCAATGGTTGGGGTTTTGCAGGGTGCTGGTGGTGTTGTCGCCAAAATTCCAGAGCCAGCTAGTAGGAGCATTTTGCGTTTGGTCGGTAAACTGCACGCAGCCCGAGCAAGTCGTGGTTTGGTCGGCCACAAATTCTGCCACGGGGGCGGCCGTGTTGGCTACTGCCGTTATGGCGTAGTCCTCGGTTTGCGAGTATTGGGGCGTAGAGCAGGGGGTCGGGACCAGCGAATTCACCCAATCGGAGGCGACGCGCAACCGTAGCCGGGTCCCGAGCACAGTGGTTGCTGGTAGCGAGATAGTGCCCGAGTGGGACTGCAAGGCACTAGAGGAAAAAATCAACTCCGACATCGGGTTCAAGGTCCCATCGTTGTTGCTGTCCAGCCACACCCGAACCGTCTCGTTGACGCTTGCATTGGTGCGCACGCTAAGGGTATAATTCTGACCTACCGTGAGGGTTGCGCCAAGGGTGCAGGAATAATCCTGAAAGCCATCCTGCACCCCCGGAGTCGTGTTGTTGATCGAGCCCAGCGTTACATTCAGTATCCCCATCCCGAAGGGATAGTTGGAAGCCGGAGCCGAACCCGGTGTGCAGGCGCTAGCTGTTGGCGGGCATTGGGTCCAGCCCACAAGTGGGGCTAGCAGCAGGCATAAACTTAGCAGTAAAGTGCCGGGCCAAGAAGCTGGCACCAGACGTTGCATTCGTAAAGTTAAGGCCATAGAATAGGGCGGAGAAGGTCACGTAATAAACTCTAAATGTAGGCACATTGCCACGACAAAAGCGCAGCTTCTTGTATAGTAAATACAATATATGTTTTTGTTAATTTAAAGGGTGATAAAAATCAGTGATTTAATACAAAATACCGCTCACTTACCATGAAATAAGTAGTTTTACCGCTCTGCTATAAGGCAGGCAACGCGTTCTGTTAGACATGAAAAACAAAGTGGTCCTCATCACCGGGGGGACATCTGGCATCGGCCGCGCCTGCGCCGTGGCCTTCGGGCAGGCGGGAGCCCGCATTGTGGTTACGGGTCGCGACGAAGCCCGCCTTCAGGACACCGCCCGCGAGCTAGCTGATCTTGGTATTACGCATCATACCATCCGCGCCGATGTAGGCGTAGAAGCGGATTCTGAACGGGCGGTGGCAGAAACGGTGCAGATGTTCGGGCAGCTCGATGTATTGCTCAACAATGCTGGTATCAGCATGCGCGCCCGCTTTCAGGACGTTGACCTGGAGGTTATCCGCCGCTTGATGCAAACCAACTTTTTCGGCACGGTGTACACCACCAAGTTTGCGCTGCCCCACCTGCTCGCCAGCAAAGGGTCGGTGGTGGGCATCAGCAGCATTGCCGGCTACCGGGGCCTGCCGGGCCGTACAGGCTATTCCGCTTCCAAGTTTGCTATGCATGGCTTTCTGGAAGCGCTACGTACGGAACTTTTGCCTCAGGGCGTACACGTGCTGCTGGCCTGCCCTGGTTTCACCGCCTCCAACATCCGCCAAGTAGCCCTAGCCGCCGACGGCTCTGCCCAAGGCGAGTCGCCCCGCGACGAGCAGAAGATGATGAGCAGCGAGGAAGTAGCCGGTCACCTGCTCGAAGCCGTCCGCCACCGCCGCCGCGACCTGGTGCTCACCAGCCAGGGCAAGCTCACCGTCTTCCTAAACAAATGGCTCCCCTCCCTAACCGATAAGCTGGTCCTCAATCATTTCCGCAAAGAGGAAAAAGGGGAGCTGTAAGGTGAAATTGTGAAGTTGTGAAATGGTGGGTTTAAGGTTCTACCTGCACCGTCCGTGCCATTTCACAAATTCACCGCTACTCCACCAGCAGCAAATCCTGGGTGCGGATGTAGGCTTCTTGACCTTGCCATTGCACTTGATACCAAGTGTCTTGCTGGCCTTGCACAACCAGCCGGTCGCCGGCGGCGGCGGTGGTGAGCCAGGCAGCTCCGGCACTAGGGCCGGCCATCAGGGCCGCCCGGGGGCGTACAACCAAGGCAGCCCGTTCCGTGCCTAGCAGGTTGAGGTAAACTGCCGTAAGCACTAAGTACAACCCATAGGCCACCCACCAGCCGCGCGTTACCTGCCGTCGCCGGACCAGTAGCAAGGTGCCACCCACCACGGCGCCAAGCAGCAGCGCTTGTAGCCCGAAATAGTAGTAGCGCCGGAAGGTAAGCTGCAAGTCCTGCCGCCAGGTTTCGGGGTAGCCCGCCAGGCGCTGGTCGCGGGCTAAGTCGGCCATCTTGTGCCAGGTCGACAAACGGGGTTGCCGGGCCAGCGCCATACTCAAATAGTACAGCGCCGCCGGATAATGGCCCAAACCCTCTTGTACATACGCCATACGCAACAACAAGCGAGGTGACGCCACGGCATCCTGCCGCAACAATGCTTTATACTGCCGATAGGCTAGCTGATAGGCGCCAGCATCGAAGGCCGAATCAGCGCGAACAAGTTCGGGAGTAACATTCTGGGCTGTAGCGGGTTGAGAAAGCCAGAATAAAACCAGGAAAAAAAGAAAGAGCTTTTTCAGCAAAACGTTTGGAGCGTAGAAATTGGCCGGCTACTTTTGTGCCACCATTAGCCAACCAGACAAGTTTTGGTTGTAAAGTAATTGATTCTGTAGCTCAGCTGGTAGAGCAATACACTTTTAATGTATGGGTCCTGGGTTCGAATCCCAGCGGGATCACCACGAAGCCTCGTTTGCAAACTGCAAACGGGGCTTTTTGTTGATGGGACCATGAGTGGAGCCGCGCGTAGATGAAGGGTTGAGAACCGTGAGTATTTTAACTTGTATCGCAAGAGCATAGCGGCTGAGCACGCCTTCTATACCCTTTGCAAAGAGTACG
>NZ_DASVSY010000004.1:0-12206 GCF_036387835.1 Hymenobacter sp.
GGAATCTCAGCGGCCTTCTTGTTGATTATGCGCAACGGTTAATCAGCTAGGGCTTCTTCAGTGAATCTGTCGGTAGTCCTGCTGAATCAGAAGCAGATAAGCGTTTAGGTAAGTCGGGCTCTCGGTCAGGGCTGAGTTGACGGGTGGAGGAAATAGTAGAGCATGAAGTCAGTTGACTTGAAGCGCAGGCTAGTAACAGCAACACAAGGGAAGGCTTCATGAGACCTGAGCTGAGGATAAGCGCTGCCGAAAAGCTGTTGGCTGCTGGCGAATCAGGTTGTTGAGTGGCTGCTCTACGAGGTAGTGCAAGGCTACAGCTAACAGATTCAAGAGTAGAAACACAGAGAGCAAGCTTAGCCACTTGTTTTCGAATGGAATATAGCCCTGCAAAAACTGCGCGACAACGCCAAAGTGAATCAAGTAGAAGATATACGAGCTTTTCCCCAATACCTGCAAGAGCGCGCTGGAGAGCAGCCGTCGCAGCCAAGTGCGCTCGGTAAGTAAACCAGCAAAGAGGATGGTGATGCCGCCTGGTAAAGCCACATTGTTGAACATGACCCCAAAAGGGTGCTCTTGCCCATAAGCATACGGTCCGCGAATCCAAACCAATCCGACCAAAACGACACCGATTAACAGGCAGCCAAGACTGGTGAGCAAACCCGGAATGGCATATCCGCGGAGTCGGCCTCGCCGGTACCAAAGAGCCAGTTGAATACCAGCAAAAAACTCGACGCAGCGCCCAAAAAACGTGAAGAGGAGCATAAACTTGAAGTTGGCAAACAATCCATAATATTCAAGTGGGCTCAACAGCAAAACCAAAGCGCCGCCGATTGCCAACAAGCCAAAAGGCATAAGCCAGAGTCGAATCCGGTGATGCGCTATCAGCCAGAAGATTACGGGTGCCAGCAAGTAGAAGCATTCCTCCACGGTGAGCGTCCAGCCCGGTGCTATGCCCGAGTAGATGATAGCCTCGAAGAAGCCCCGCAACAAGAGAATATTAGTTGTCCAGGTCACCAGATCGAACGTATCCTCGGTGTGATAAGACCATGCGAAACTGAGGCACGTCAGCAGAAAATACATCGGGTAGATGCGGGCAAACCGGTTGCGCAGATACTGCTTCCACCACTGACTTGTCCAACGGATACTTTCGGCATAGCGTAGCGTAATCAGGAAGCCGCTGAGCACGAAAAAGATGGGTACCCCAATATGGAATTCCAGCAGCAGGTAGTGAAATAGCGGATGCGAACCCTCGGCCTGGAAAGGATTGAAGTGGTGCAGGAACACCATATAAGCCGCCACGGCCCGAATGCCAGTGAATGCAGGTAGATAAGAAGTGGCAGCGGAGGTTTGGGCGACTGCAGGCGGCATAGAAACAAAACGAGGATATTAGCTAGCGGGCAAGGTACCTCGTTTTAGATTGACCTGAAATCAAGCCCAACAATCTGCTTACTCAAAAGGGATTCGAGAAGCGCGCATCTTGGATGAAAGTGGAATCAGTAAGTGTCTTCAGGAATGCAACGAGCTGCCGCTTCTCGGTAGCAGTAAGATCGAGCTTGGTGCCGCCGGGCGTGTTGGAAAGCAGTAGAATTGGATCGGCACTGTTGGTATCAATATGCTCATTGTAATGATCCACTACTTCCTCCAAGGTCTGAAAACGGCCGTCGTGCATGTAAGGTGCAGTGAGAGCAATGTTGCGTAGCGTGGGCACGCGGAATTTACCCCGGTCGGCTGCCACGCCCGTAACATTAAAACGGCCAAGGTCGGTGGAGACGGGCAGACCATTGTTGAAGTACTGTGTTAAGCCGCCGGGCGCGGTGAAGTTGGTAGAGGTAAACAGAAAGTTGTTGCCGTTGTGACAATGGTCGCAAGAGCCACCGCGGGCCAGGATGTTGCCGCCTTCGCCCGGATGGTTAAAGAACAGCACCCGACCGGCCCGCTCGTCAGCCGTTAATCGGGCGCCACCGGGCAGCAACGACTTTTCGTAGCGCGTATTCGAAGAAATTAAGGTTCGCTCGAACTGCGCCAGCGCCTTCAGCACGTTTTCTTCGGTAATAGTGGCTGAGTTAAACGCGCTGGCAAACAGCGGCGGATACAGCGTGGTCTGCTGCAGCTTGCGTACACCATCGGCCAAGCTCTGGTGCAGCTCAATAGGGTTTTCAATAGGAGTGCGGGCCTGCGTTTCGAAACTGTTAGCTGAGCCATCCCAATTTAACTTAGGCTCCCAGAGCAGATTCACTAACGACATGGTGTTGCGCTGGTGTGCAATACCATCGACACCAATGGCCCGCACCCGGCCGTCGGTAAACGCTTTGCTTTGCTGGTGGCAGCTGCCGCACGACATGGTGTTGTCGCGGGAGAGGCGAACCTCGTAGAACAGCTTGCGGCCCAAATCCACGCCTTCCACCGTCAGGGGATTATTGGTGGGTATCACAACGCCTTGCGGCAGTTGCGTAGGCAGCGTCAGGTTATAAGGCGTTGCCGGCGTGACGGGCGGATCTACTGGTGGCTCAGGATCTTTTTTATCACAGCTAACAGCAGTTAGCAGCAATAGGGCTGGTAGTAACCAAAGATATCGACGAGTGGTGGCAACCAAGAGCATACGGGAAAAGCAGATAAACCGCTACCCTAAGATACTGGTTTGCCGCCACAGAAGCCGCCGATTTATTAATCCGTTCCTATTGCTTTGCACTTCGTGCCAGGTTCTGCGTTTCGCCTGCCCATATGCAGCAGATCTTACTGGCGTGTTTGTTTATCAGGATTGGAATTCAGGCGGAAGCTGAGCGCTGTGCTGATACTCCAGGGCCGAATGCTGTAGATGATGCCGTCGTAGAAGAAGCCTTGCTCTGCATACAGCCGGCCGGAAACAAGTAAGGTTAATCGGTCACGACTGAGACCAGTTTCTAGATAAGGCAAGAGGGAACCGGTTAGACCCCCTAAGAAAGGATACTGTTGATTGCCGAATTGTAGCGCGGAGAACTGGTTGTGGTAGCTATTGATTTCGTAGCCGCCTCCGACCATCAACTTATAACGCGCACCTATCGGCACAAAGCCCCGCAATCCGAGTTGTAGATTTACCAGAGTGCCGTACCATTCAAAACTGCCGGTATTGGAGCTGAAGCGCTGCCCAAAAGGCATGGGCTTGGAACGACCAAAGCGCGAGGCAAGTACGGCTGTATGCAAGGCCAGTCGCCGGCCCGGGTTAACAATATCAATGTAAGCACCGCCTAATGCGTGGCCCTGGCCATCGGCATTGAGGCCGCCAAGTGTGGGTGAGATACTCTCCTTGCCGTCCAGAACTAGCGAGTTGAAGCGGAGTCCACCCACAACCCCAATTCGTACTGCTACTTTGCCCCGACGGCGGTCAGTGATAATTTCTTGGCCATTTAGTCGAGCCGCCGAACACTGCTGGTTGTACGCTTGCACAACGGCCTTCATACCGTCAGCCGTGAAGGGAGCCTTGGCGCTGACTTTAGTGGCAGCTTCACAGTCGCCGAAATAGCGCAGCAACTGACTTTTGTAATCATTGCCATCGGCAACGCGCATAGTGCCATCCTGCTTAACTAAATAGTTGCGCTCAGTCATTTCCATGTAGGGCTGGCCTTCACGGCGGACAAAAAAATGGTTGACGTTGGTAAGCGTTACACCTAGCAGCGTAGCAGGCCCAATAACCAATACATCGGCAAAAATCGAGTCGGATTGCTGATTGGAAATGGGAGCGGTGGGTAGATTAGTTACGGTGGTCGTTGCTGTCCGGTCAACAGGTAGCCATTCCTGCCGGAGTAGCCGGCCGGTAGCCAGATACATACTGCGAAGCTGACGAGTAGAATATGTAGTGAGACGACTGGTACTGGTCGAACGGAAGCGAACGGTAGTTGGTGGGTCTGCCCAGAAAGCGTTTTCTACTTCGCCCCGGAGCGTGTCCCCATTGCTTAAAACTAAATAACCGGGTTCAAAAACCTGGCTTTGCGCCAGCTGCGCGTTGAAGAACAGGATGAATAGGAGTAGAACGTAGCGCATCGAGTATAAATAAAGGAGCGCTAAGCTAAATAAATAGTTTCATGGTTGAGGTACTTCACTGTTGGTATAAGCATAAGGCACTTAACTTAAGGTAGGTTGTTGTTGCAACCAGGACTATTGCTTGGCTAGCTGTGGATCATGCAAAAACTGCTCGTCGGAAAGCGTAGCCAGAAAAGCCAGCAATTCTTGACGTTCCTCAACTGAAAGAGGAATACCGAGTGCACGGTTGGGCTGACGCAACTGCGCGTCGAGCGTAGCTGACTCCACCACGCCGTGGTCGTAATGGTCGAGCACTTCGGTTAGAGTGTTAAAGCGACCGTCGTGCATGTAGGGCGCCGTCAGCGCTACATTGCGCAGACTAGGCACCTTGAAGCGGCCGGCATCGAGGCTGCTGCGGGTGATGTGCGCCCGGCCTGAATCTAGTGGAAAGCTCCGGTCCAGCCCGTTGTTGCGAAACGACTCGTCGGTAAATAGCTCGCCGGCGTGGCAGCTGCTGCATTTCTGGCGCAGCACGGCCAAGCCGCGCAACTCTGCTTCGGTGAGGGTGCCGCCAGCTTCGTGGCGGGCGTAGTGGTCGTAGCGGGAGTTGCTGGAAGTAAGTGAGGCGGTGAACTGCGCTAGCGCCCGCAGAAATTGGTAGGAATCGATGGGGCCGGTGCCGCCGAAAACCTGCGAGAAGCGACGCTGGTAGTGGGCATCCGCATTAAGCTTGCGGAGTACATTGTCTACTGTCTCGTCCATCTCCAAGGGGTTGGTGATGGGAGCGAGGGGCATCGTTTCAATGTTTTTGGGGCCTCCATCCCAAAAGAAAGTAGACTTCCAGCGTAGGTTCTGCAGGGCGGGGGCATTGCGAGTGCCTAGCTGGTTGTCAACCCCCGAGCTCAAACGGTGCCCCGCATTGGCAAAAGCTACAAATTGCTGATGGCAACTACCACAGGATACTTCTCCCGTGCGCGAAAGCCGGGAATCATAAAACAGAGCACGGCCTAACTCGAAAGCAACCCGAGTGGGCGGGTTTTTCTCCACACCATACACCGGCGCCGGGAAGTTGCTCGGCACTTCAGTGCCTGGCACTACCTTGCCTGGCAACACGTCGGCATCGGGTTGGCAGCTTACTACCAACCCGATCAAGCCTGGTAAAAGCCAAGTGGCCAGAGGCGAAAAAGCGAATTTCACGGCTAGTAACCTTAACAGGCTAGTTGCTGTCGATTTGGTTGACGGTGAACATGCCGCCTTCTTGGTTATCGGCTATCTTGGCCGCACTCTCACCCCCCATTACATTGTACACGTCTTTAAAAAGGATAGTGGTTGTACCAGTGAACATTCTCAGAACATCCGCCCTTAGACGAATCTTTGGAGTTCGGGTCTGCCGCACCTGAATAATCTTGTTATTCATGGCTGGCGATACATTCCGAATGGTATTGTGGGGGGGCTGAAAGCCTGCGATGTGAAAAGCCAGTGCCTGATTTGGCGACTTACTAGAGCGGCCTTCTAGCTTGGTGAAGATATAGCCAGAATCCCAGGACCAGAACATATCACTGACGGCCAGGGCTCCTGTTTGAGCGCCTGCTGTGTTGCGCGCAGCATCTACGCCAAGGATGAACGTCAACTGAGTGTAGTCGCCGGCTGGTACGTTGGGAATAGTGAATTTGCGCGATTGGTCGCGTTCCTGATCAACTAGATAATAGCTTTCCGGTTGTACGAATTCAGTGCCGTCGGCACGCTTCAGCTTGATGTTGGAGATATAGTAACGGAAAATCGAAACCGTGAAGTCGTCGCCAGAGGGGGTAAAGTAAGGTGCCCGCCGGTTCAACTCCAAAGGACTATCGCCTACTACGTTCTCGAACTCTATATTTAAATTCCCTACCATATCGGTAGGGGTAGGCATGTCTGTATCGTCTTTGCAAGCTGTGAAAGCAACAGAGGATGCCAGAAAAGAAAGACAGAAAATGGTGTACTTCAAGAATTTCATCTTCAAGATTTTTTGGGTAAGAGTTATCTTCACTGGCACCAATAAAACCAGTGGACAAGCTGCGGTGGCTTACGTCTCAGTCTGTTAAAACAAGTAAGACGGTGCCAGCTAAGTCCGAAAAGTTAGAGGATGAAAAACGCTCTGCGAAGGCGTTGAAGTATAATACACTGTGGCGACAAGCGCAAAATGTAACGAATTAAACCAGCCTAACTTTGGGGTGGACAATTGATACGCAGAAGGCAGTATTACCTCGTATTTCAATTTAACGAATCCAGAAGCGGGAGCCTCACTATCTGAAGTGGAGCTTTTACGTAACTGCTTCGCTACATGATGCTTATCGTTACTATGCAGGGCTAGATTTTCCTTGTTTACGCAAAGCCGTGATACGCTCCTTGTGTGGCTGATAGTCCAGCACGACCAATTCCCGACCAAAAGGCTGAAGCAGCACCAGCACGGTTAGAGAAAAGCCAGAAAACGAGTCACGGACAACAGAGCAACAGCAGCCTACACGAATATAGCCAGTAATATCCCTAAAAGGTTCAAGCAGAGCTGTCTTATGGGCTAGTTCAGCTTATAGAAGTATTCAAAAAAAGTTTTTTCAAAAAGCTAGCAGTTGTTCTACTTGCTCTTGTAGCAATTGCTGGTAGAGAGGATGATCCAGTATGCCTTCCTCATTCAAGTATTTGTCGATAAATGGGAGGCGTACGCGCGCCGGTAACACGGCCGTGCCCAGGTACATGAGTACGTCGGTGAGGTGGCTTAGAGCCAGCAGGCCTCCTTGTCCCCCTGATGACAGGCCAATCAAAGCTGCTTTCTTGCCACGGATTCCCCCTGGATAGGGCAGGCCATCAATAAAGGTTTTCAACACCCCTGGGTACGAGCAGTTGTACTCGGGTACTACTAAGACTAGCTTGTCGGCTTTGCTTGCTAACTCGGCTAAATCATTGAAGCCATCGTGGTGACCAGAATTATCATAGAGGGCCGAAACGCTTACGTCAGCAGGCAGCAAGGCCAAATCCAGGAGTTGGCATTCTGCATTATGGCTGCGGAGTAAGCTTATATACAAGTCGGCAATACGACGTGCCCGCGAATTGGCCCGATTGGTACCAGCAATAACTGTTATCATGAAAAGGAAAAGTTAATGAGCAGTTAAAGGTAGAGCGCTCAACCTGAACAGTGAAGCAGCTTTGTAAGCTACTAGTTGAACTGGTTGAAAGCGCAAATAAAAAAGCGAAACGGCAGGCCGTTTCGCTTTCCAAAAAGTTAACTAAACAACAACTAGCATTACCTACGCTAGGTTATTGGACGTGGCTTTAGCTGACAAGAACTCGCGGTTGAGAATAGCAATGTTTTCCAAGGAGATGCCTACGGGGCACTCGGCGGCGCAAGAGCCTATGTTGCTGCAAGCGCCGAAGCCTTCCTTGTCCATTTGAGCTACCATGTTTTCCACGCGGGTTTTGCGCTCTACATGGCCTTGTGGCAGCAAAGCCAGCTGGCTGACTTTAGCACTCACAAAGAGCATAGCCGAGGAGTTCTTGCAAGAAGCTACGCAGGCACCGCACGCAATGCAGGTAGCTGCCTCAAAGGCCCGGTCAGCAATTTCCTTCGGAATCGGAATTTCGTTGCCGTCAGGAGCGCCACCGGTATTCACGCTTACATAACCACCGGCTTGAATGATCCGGTCGAAAGCAGAACGGTCTACGCTCAGGTCTTTGTTGATCGGGAAAGACTGTGACCGCCAAGGCTCGATGGTAATAGTGTCACCATCGCTAAACTTGCGCATGTGCAGCTGGCAGGTAGTAGTGCCTGCCTCGGGGCCGTGCGCCCGACCATTGATGAAGAGGTTGCACGAGCCACAAATGCCTTCGCGGCAGTCGTGGTCGAATGCTACGGGCTCATCGCCTTTGCGGAGCAAGTCCTCATTCAGCACGTCGAGCATTTCCAGAAACGACATTTCGGGAGAGATGTCGCGTACTTGATAATCCACGATTTTGCCGGTCGTGTTGCGATTTTTCTGGCGCCACACTCTCAGCGTGAGGTTCATTGGTTTGGCGTTGGGGTTACTTCCGGCCATTAGGGTAGAGGGTCTTAGGGTCTGGGGAACGTAGAGTCTGGCGTGGCATAGTATAGCATCAGCTCTAGGCCCTGGTCCCCGCAATATTATTTATGTAGAAAACAATTGGGGTAGCAATTAAGTGCAGAACTAGCAGCCAAGGTAGCTGAAAACTATACCTAAGTTTTCAGCTACCTTGGCTGGCAAAAGATCTACTACTTGTAGCTGCGCTGCGTGAGCTTCACGTTTTCGAAAGTCAACTCCTCCTTGTTCAAGATTTCAGGCTGATTATCGCCAGTGTACTGCCAAGCGGCTACGTAGGCGAAATTCTCGTCGTCGCGGAGGGCTTCGCCCTCTGGCGTCTGATATTCTTCGCGGAAGTGGCCGCCGCAGCTTTCGTTGCGGTGCAGCGCATCGTCTACCATTAGTTCGCCCAACTCCAAGAAGTCGGCTACGCGGCCGGCACTTTCCAGCATCTGGTTGAGCTCCTGGTCGGTACCGGCTAACTTCAGGTCGCTCCAGAACTCCCGACGCAGCTTCTGAATTTCCTGCTTGGCGTGCTGCAAGCCTTCGGCACTGCGGGCCATGCCGCAGTACTCCCACATGATGTGGCCGAGGGCCTTGTGGAATTCACCGGGGCTGCGGGTGCCATTAATGCTCATTAGCTTGTTGACGCGGGCCCGTACCTGCGCTTCCGCCTCGGCAAAGGCCGGGTGCTGCGTGGTAACCGGGGTAGGAGGCGTTTGGGCCAACTGGTCACCAATGGTGTACGGAATCACGAAGTAGCCATCAGCCAAGCCCTGCATTAGGGCCGAGGCACCAAGGCGGTTAGCGCCGTGGTCGGAGAAGTTGCATTCCCCGGTGGCGTAGAGGCCCGGCACGGTGGTTTGCAGATTGTAGTCAACCCATAGGCCACCCATGGTGTAGTGCACCGCCGGGTAAATGCGCATAGGCTGCTTGTACGGGTCTTCGCCAGTGATTTTCTCGTACATAGCGAAGAGGTTGCCATACTTCTGGCTCACCGAGTTGGCGCCGGTGCGCTTAATGATGTCGGCAAAGTCGAGGTACACGGCCAGACCCGACGAGCCTACACCGCGGCCTTCGTCGCACATTTGCTTGGCGTTGCGCGAGGCCACGTCGCGGGGTACCAGGTTACCGAAGGCAGGGTACTTCCGCTCCAGGAAGTAGTCGCGGTCTTCTTCGGTTATATCGTTCACCGTGATTTCGCCTTTGCGCAGGCGCTCCGCTATTTCCACCGTCTTCGGTACCCACACGCGGCCGTCATTACGCAGCGACTCCGACATCAGCGTCAGTTTCGACTGGTAGTCGCCCGATACGGGAATGCAGGTAGGGTGAATCTGGGTAAAGCAAGGGTTGGCGAAATAGGCACCTTTCTTGTGGGCGCGCCAAGCGGCCGTAGCGTTGCAATACTTGGCGTTGGTGCTCAGGTAGAACACGTTGCCGTAGCCACCGGTAGCCAGTACCACGGCGTGTGCCGCGTGCTGCTCGATTTCGCCGGTAATCAGGTTGCGCGTGATAATGCCGCGCGCCTGCCCGTCTACCACCACCAGATCCAGCATTTCGGAGCGGGTGTACATTTTCACCTTGCCGTAGGCAATCTGGCGCGAAAGAGCCGAGTAGGCGCCTAGCAACAATTGCTGTCCGGTTTGGCCGCGGGCATAGAACGTACGGCTTACCTGGGCGCCCCCGAACGAACGGTTGGCCAGCAAGCCGCCGTACTCACGAGCGAAGGGTACCCCTTGGGCTACGCACTGGTCGATGATGTTGACAGACACCTGGGCCAACCGATACACGTTGGCTTCGCGGGCGCGGTAGTCACCACCTTTAACAGTATCATAGAACAGACGGAACACCGAGTCCCCGTCGTTCTGGTAGTTTTTGGCGGCATTGATGCCACCCTGCGCGGCAATAGAGTGCGCACGGCGGGGCGAATCGTGATAAGTGAAAGCCTTCACGTTGTAGCCTAGCTCTGCCAAGGAAGCTGCCGCAGCGCCTCCTGCCAAGCCCGTACCTACCACAATGATGTCGTACTTACGCTTGTTAGCCGGGTTAACGAGCTTAACATTGAACTTATGCTTCTCCCACTTTTCGGCCAAGGGGCCTTCGGGAATTTTGGAATCCTGAAACATCAGCTAAGCAGATTAGGACTTAAAAATGAAGAAGTACAGCGGCATGGCCGCGAATCCAGCACAAACAATGATGGAAAAAGCGTAGCCGACTATCTTGATAACAGGCGTGTACTTGCGGTGGTTTAAACCAAGCGTCTGAAATCCGCTGGCGAAGCCGTGAAGCAGGTGGTAGCAGAGCGCTATTTGAGCCAGCACATAGAGCAATACATACCACCAGGTCTGAAACGAGGTCATTACCACACCGTACAGGTTCTTGTTGTTCTGCGAATCGAACGGCAGAGGCTCGTAGTGGAAGCGGTAGTAGAAGTTATAGAGATGCACAATTAGGAACACCAAGATAACAGAGCCAAGGAGTCCCATGTTGCGCGACTTCCAGTCGCTGTTCTGGCCGATGTTGTCGACCACGTACTTCTGACCACCGCGGGCCGCTTGGTTGCGGCGCGTCAGCATGATAGACTCGTAAATATGAAAGCCAAAACCAGCTACCAGGATGATTTCTGCTACCCGAATCAACGGGTTGGTACTCATGAAGTGCGAGTAGGTGTTGAAAGCCAAGCCACCATCACCTTTGAAAAGTTGCAAGTTGCCAATCAGATGCACGACCAGAAACGAGCAAAGAAAAAGCCCGGTCACGGACATGATTACTTTGCGACCAATGCTACTGGCAACCGTGTTGTTAATCCAACTCATAAAAGCTGCTAAAGGGGTTTGTTAAGGTCATTTGTAGCTGCCAAAGGTACATGGCAACCTACTAGGAAACAATTGAAATAAACTTCCTGGTTCACTCGTTAGCTTGTATGAATCAATATGCGGGCTACTCCGTTAGATAGGCCAAGTATGCTGATCTTCTTACCAACCTATAGGTCTGATTTTTGTTAGATTAGTCCTAGCGTTTCGCTCTTGGTTCAGCCCCTGGCTTTTCCCTTCCTCATTTCCCGCTTCTATGTTGCGTTCCTTACTCTTCCGCTTAGCTCGGCTTGGGGCACTGCTGTTGCTATTGGTGGGGTTGCTGACTTTGGCATTCCCAACTCAGGCAACCCACATCCGGGCTGGTGATATTCAATCAAAGATTGATACCACCGCCAACTTCAATCCAAGACGGGTCTTTTTCCGGTTAACACTCTATTGCCGAGACCCAGCCAGTGGTGTGCCGCCTCAGCCGACTGCTGCCATTTTCTTCGGTGACGGTACCTGTGACTTAAATGTGCCTCAATCGACCAACGTGCTCCTGCAGCCCGATGTACGACGCTATACTTACGAGTTTGAGCACACTTATGGAGCTCCGAGTCCAGCCGGTCGGCCCTACGTAGTTAGCTTCATTGGCGAGAACCGGAACGCGGGAATCAGGAACATGTCGAACTCTGTGAACCAGTCGTTCTACATTTCTACTACAGTTACCATCGACCCTGCCTTGCTGCAAAACCGTTCGCCTGTGCTGCGTCGTCCGGCCATCGACAATGCAGTGATTGGGCAGGTGTTTCAGCACAATCCTGCCGCGTATGATGCGGATGGCGACTCGCTAGCGTACGCATTGGTCAACAGCCAACAAGCCGGTACGGCAACTGCCGTGCAGAACTGCACGCCGGCTCCTACATCGGTTCCTAACTTCGTATTGCCTAACTCCCCAACCATCCCCGGTAACAATGGCCTGCAAGTTCCCTTCACGGGGCCGCCGGTAGGGGATCCTACAGCGCAAACTATTTTCCGAATCGACCCGATAACCGGGCAAGTGGTGTGGAATGTTCCGTTGGTGGCCGGCGAGTACAATTTTGCTTTAGTAGTCAAGGAATACCGTCGCACGAATGGGTTTGGCTTCCGCTTGATTTCTGAAGTCATCCGAGATATTCAAATTACGGTGCGGGCCAACCCGAATCGGCGGCCGGAGCTGGTGATACCGCCCGACCTGTGCGTGGTGGCCGGCACGCCCGTGGTGGGCAACGTGCGCGCCACCGACCCCGACAACAACCCGATCCGCCTCGCGGCCTTCAGCGGCATCCTGCCCCCGGCCACGTTC
>NZ_DASVSY010000005.1:0-20127 GCF_036387835.1 Hymenobacter sp.
CCAATAGAACGTTGAACTCACTATTTCACAACTTTATTACCTCACCATTAATAGCCCGCCGCTTTGTCGTCGCCGCGGGGGTCGGCACCGCCTTCCAAATGGCCATCGGGGAGCACTCGAATTACTTCGATGCGGCCCCACGCGTTGCGAGGATTAAGCTGGTAGCCCCGGGCGCGGAGCGAATCCTGAGCGACGGGTAGCAGGGCTTTCTCTTCTACGTCGATGTAGTCGGGGAGCCACTGGTGGTGCAGGCGCGGGGCGGCTACGGCCTGCTGGGCATTCATGCCGTAGTCGAGGATGTTGAGGATGGCCTGCATGACGCTGGTGATGATGGTGCTGCCGCCGGGGGTGCCTACTACCATCGCCAGTTTTTGGTTTTTGGTGAGGATGGCGGGGGTCATCGAGGACAGCATGCGCTTGCCGGGCGCAATGGCGTTGGCTGTGCCGCCCACCAGGCCGTACGCATTGGGAGTGCCGGGCTTGCTGCTGAAGTCGTCCATTTCGTTGTTGAGCAGAAAGCCAGCCCCGGCCACTACCACTTTGCTGCCGTAGCCGCCGTTGAGCGTAGTGGTGCAGCTTACCGCGTTGCCGGCGGCGTCCACAATATTGTAGTGCGTGGTTTGGTCGGATTCGTAACCGGGCAGGCTGGCGCCGGCCGCTACCTGGACGCTTGGGGTAGCACGGTGGGGCAGAGTAGAGGCCATGCGTTGCTGGTTGTACTTCTTGTCGAGCAGCTGCTCGACGGGCACGCGGCCAAAGTCCGGGTCGCCGAGGTAGGTGGCGCGGTCGGCGTACACGCGGCGCTCGGCTTCGGTAATCCAGTGCGTAGCCTGGGGGGAGTGCCAGCCGGCTTTATCTAAGTCGAAGAATTCCAGCATTTGTAGCATCTGTAGCAAGGCCACGCCGCCGGAGCTAGGGGGCGGGAAGGTCTGCACGTCGTAGCCGCGGTATTGGCCGTGCAGCGGAACGCGCCATTTAGGCTGATAATTGGCTAGATCTTGCTTGGTGATGATGCCTTTGCCGCGCCGCATTTCTGCCACAATTAAATCAGCGGTTTTGCCGGCGTAGAAGCCGGCGCGCCCTTGGTCGCGGATGCGGCCGAGGGTATTGGCTAGGTCGGGATACTTGATGACGTCGCCGGCTTGCCAGGGGCGGGTGGCCACGTCGGGGCGTACGTAAGCTGGCGGCGTGGCAGGGTTGTATTTCAGGAAGTTCTCGCGCTGGTTGTTCAAGCCAGTGGCTTCCTTTTCGGTTAGCTTCAAGCCTTGGGCCGCTAAGTCCACGGCGGGTTGTACTACGTCGCGCCAGAGTAGCTTGCCTAGCTTTTTGTGCACGGCTTCCATCCCCGCCACGGTGCCCGGTACGCCAGCCGCCAGGTGGCCGAGCGTGCTCAGGTCGGGTAGCACGTTGCCTTGCTTGTCGAGGTACATGTCCCGCGTGGCGGCGGCCGGTGCCGTTTCCCGAAAGTCAAGGGCCCCTTCCGTGCCATCGGCGCCGCGGTAAAGCAGAAAGCCACCTCCACCAATGTTGCCGGCTGTAGGCAAAGCCACTGCCAAAGCAAACTGCACGGCCACCGCGGCATCGTAGGCGTTGCCGCCTCGTTGCAGAATCGCCACCCCAATGCGCGTAGCCTCCGGATGCGCCGACACTACCATGGCCTTCTCGGTCAGGACGGGGGTAGCGGCCGGCACCGGAGCTGCCAGCGTGGCAACGGCAGCAGCGGAAGTTGTTGGCGGCGTAGCAGTTGTATCTGAACGCTGCCCCGTAGTGCAGGAGAAAAGCAGGGCGGCTAAGGCTAGCGGAAGAAAGCGTTGTTTCATAGAGTAGTAAGTAGGAGTAACGCGAAGCCTCTGCTTCGGCGCACGAGCACAGCGAGTATACGATACCGCGCCATTTGTTCCTACCTAAGCAGAAAAAGGAGTGGGTACCCAAGAAGGCCAGTAAACCCCCTCTTACTGGGTAATACAGCTTGCTCAGGACAGGTGAAGCAGAACTTTTGGATAGCTGCGTAAAATACTTTTCCATGGAAATTGCTGTTCGGCGCCGAGTTGTTCCTTCACATCTGTCGTTCAGCTGGCTTGTACCTTCGTATACCTTCCTATCTTACCGCTTCACGCTCTTACTTCCGCGCTCATGGCCCCCGACATGCTCATTCCGGCTCTGAAAACTCCCCATCTTCCCCTGGTGCAGCAAGACCCATGGCTTATGCCTTTCGAGCCGGTGTTGCGCAGCCGCCTCACTCGCCTAAACCTACGCCTCGACGAAATAAAAGACCATTGGGGCTCTCTGAGCAAGTTTGCTTCCTTGCATCAGCACCTAGGGTTGAACTACGATTCGCGGCGGCGGGGCTTCTGGTACCGGGAGTGGGCCCCAGCCGCCGAAGGGTTGTCGCTCATCGGCGACTTCAACGGTTGGGACCGGTACAACACGCCCCTCGTGCGCGGCGAAGACGGGGTTTGGGAAGTGTTTTTGCCCGACCGAGATTACAAGGACCGCCTCACGCATGGCAGCCGTTTTAAAGTGCACGTCCGCACTGCTAAGGGCGGCAAAGACCGGCTGCCCGCCACCCTGCACCGCGCCGTGCAGGACGAGCACACCCATGACTACGCTGGCCAGCTTTGGCGCCCCGAAAAGCCCTTCGAGTGGACCGACCAGAAATTCCGTATTCACAACCACGTCAAGGAGCCACTGATTTACGAGGCGCACGTAGGCATGGCTACCGAGGACGAGCGAGTGGGCACCTACCGCGAGTTCGCCGACAATATTTTGCCCCGTATTCAGGATGGCGGCTACAATTGCGTGCAGCTGATGGCCGTGATGGAGCACCCATACTACGGCTCGTTTGGCTACCACGTCGCCAACTTCTTTGCGGCCAGCTCCCGCTTCGGCACGCCCGAAGATTTGAAATATCTAATCAACGAAGCGCACCAGCGCGGCATTGCGGTGCTGCTCGACGTGGTGCATTCGCACGCCGTGAAAAACGAGGCCGAGGGCTTGGCTGATTTTGATGGCTCCGGCAACCAGTACTTCCACCCCGGCCCGCGCGGCAACCACCCCGGCTGGGATTCCAAGCTCTTCGACTACAGCAAGCCGGAAGTGCAGCGCTTCCTGCTCAGCAACCTGCGCTACTGGCTGGAAGAGTACCACTTCGATGGTTTCCGCTTCGATGGCGTGACGAGTATGCTCTACCAGCACCACGGCGAAGGCGTGGCCTTCAGCGGCTACGATCAGTATTTCGGCCCCGAAGCCGACGAAGATGCCATCCTGTACATGCAATTAGCCACTACGTTGGTTCATGAAATAAAGAAAGGCGCCTTGCTGATTGCCGAAGACATGAGCGGCTTGCCAGGTCTGTGCCGCCCCATTATAGACGGGGGTGTAGGCTTCGATTATCGCCTCGGCATGGGTATTCCTGATTACTGGATCAAGCTGCTCAAGCACACCCGCGACGAAGCCTGGAACCTGCACGACCTGTGGTACACGCTCACCAACCGCCGCGCTGGCGAGAAAACCGTAGCCTACGCCGAAAGCCACGACCAAGCCCTGGTCGGCGACAAAACTCTCTCGCATTGGTTGCTCGACAAGGCCATCTACGAGCACATGGGCAAAGATGACCCTGATCCTATAGCCGATCGGGGCATTGCCTTGCACAAGCTCATCCGCTTGCTCACGCTAAGTCTAGGCGGCGAGGCCTACCTCAACTTTATCGGCAACGAGTTCGGCCACCCCGAATGGGTTGATTTTCCCCGCGAGGGCAACAACTGGAGCTACCACTTCGCTCGTCGCCAGTGGAGCCTGGCCGAAAACCCGGACCTCAAGTACCAGCAGCTACTCGCCTTCGACTACGCGCAGCTCACTTTGGCCCGCAAGAATCACTTGCTGTCTCACCCCGCCGCGCACCAGCTCAACATCGATACCATCAATCAAGTGCTGATTTTCGAGCGGGGCCCGCTGGTATTCGTGTTCAACTTCCACGTCTCGAACAGCATCCCCGACTACCACTTCTTCGTGCCGAAATCCGGCCGCTACCGCATCCTGCTCAGCACCGATGCCCCCGAATTTGGTGGCCACAACCGCGTCGATACTTCCCTCACCTACGAAACTTTCAATGAGGAAGGCCTGGAAAAGCTCAGCCTCTACGTCACCAACCGCACCGCACTGGTCCTCATGCGGATAGGATAGAGCCTGGCCCCGGTCTGAGCCGACGCAGTCGGCCGACCGGGGCCAGGATTTAACTTAGCTTCTTGCCAGCTTCTGCGCCTTCCAGCACCTCCTGAATGCGGCGAAGGCGGGCTTCAGGCTTTTTAGCGCGCTCCACCCACTGCACGTATTCGCGGCGGTGGGGATACGCCAACTGGTCGAATTTGGCGCGCAGGCCAACCCGATCGAGGGCGCGGGCCAAGTCGTCGGGTACAGTGAATCCAGGCTCATCGGTATCCAGCGTCATGGTCACGTGTACTGGCATGCCCCACGTTTTATCAACGGCGTTGCGCAGCTGCTTGTTCACCGACAGAATATGGTGGCCGTCTTCGTCGAGGGTGAGCGGCAGCCGGAACGGAAAGCCGTCTAGAGTGCCGCGCACGTGTACTTGCCCGCGCTGCCCAAATACTTCCGGCACACTGAAAGGAATGAAAAGAAACACGCCCCCGTCGCTGGGGTGTAGCTCTAGTTCGGCATCGAAAACCTGTTCCTGAAAATCAGCCATAGAAAAAACGCAAAAGAGTAGCGCGCAAAACAGTGCGCGCCGCAAAGGTAGCATCATGAGTTGCCAGTTCGCATGTCTACCGACAACTCACACCACCTCGCGCAGTGCCGACAAGATAGTTTCGGCCAGCAGGTCAGCTTCTTGAGTGGCGGCCTTGCTCAAGCGGCGTACTCGTTGCGGGGCTACATCGTGGAGCTCTATCACGCGCAAAGCAAGGTCGGCATTGGCCGTGAGTACCAAGTCGGCGCGGCGTAAGGCAATGCGCTCCAGCTCCATTACCCAACCTCGGTCGGCGGGGGTATTTCGATCCTGGGCCAGGCTGTAGACGTGCAATACCAGCGGCTTGCCCGTAAGCTGCCGAATCTCCATGCCCGCCAGCCACGACTGCCAATCGGAAGCATAAATTACCGCAAAATCCTGGCTGTTAGCCAGTCTGGTGGCCAGCCGAGCGTATTGAATGACCCGAAAATTGAGGCTTGCATCATCGGTTGGCAAGGCTTGCAAAGCTGCCGTTGCCACATCCAGAATGGATTGGTGAACGGGCAACTCCGTCATCCAGTTGGTCGGTATCACCTCAGCGGGAAGTACTTGGTTGGTATTGGCGGAGCTACTTTGCGTCTCGGATTGATGGGGCGCGCTTTCTTCGCTAGCAAATCCATTAACCTCAGGTCGCGGCGCAGTTTCGTCGTTAGCCAGGTCCGCCGCTTCGTTGGTGCCTACCAAGCCCGCCGATACCTCATCGGGCGCAGCAAAATCAGCAGTTGGCGAAGCCGGCGCCGTAGGCTCTTCCTCCGAACGACCTGCGTACGGTGCGGCCGGCACGTTGATCGGCGCATTCTCTTGGTCGGGGGTAGCACCCAAGTAGGGCGCAACCGGCCACTGCAAAGTATGCGACCGGTCCGACTCGTACAAAGCCTCTAGCTGTACCAGTTCCTCGGCCGATAGATTGCCTAAGCCAGTGGTTTGCACGAGGCTGGACAAGCGCATGGGCTCGGAGAGGCGCGGCAACAGCAGCGTCAGCTCGGCACGGGGGGCAAGGGCTTGGAGCAAAGCCGTGGTCGGCGGTACTACTTCGGTGGGTACGTTGGGAGTATCCCATCCCAATAGTAGAACCTTAAGCGGGGCAGTTTTCATGAGCGGCAGAAAGGGGAGCGGCATTGCCTAAAAAAGGCACTGGCAGGGCCGTTAGGGCAATAGTAGGCAATGATGGCCAATGTTAGACAAAATTCGTGGGATTCATTTTTACCTTTACAAGCTAAAGTGGAGCTTATTAGGCCTGTTCAGCTTTTTTCTTCCATTCCTCTGCCTATCTCTCTGCACCCGCGTATTCTTTATGAACCAAAATAATTTCGAAGGCCAAAATTATATGGTGAACGACCTGGCCGCGAAAGCGAGACAGGAATTTTACCCTGGCCAGGTAATTGCCAGCCGCCAAGAAGGAACCGATTTTGTTTTCGGCTGTGATAATAACGTGCAGCTTCGCGTCGAGGTTATTACCGATAAAGTATTACGCTTCCGGTTTGTTACTGAAAACGGGTTTGTCCCCGATTTCAGCTACGCCTTCCCCGAAGGCGTGCCTCCCCGCCAAGCGCCTGCCTTTCTGGAGTTTCGGGAGAAAGCCGACCATTATCGCATCACCACCGACCGCCTGATTTGCACTGTTGCCAAAGAAGGCCTGAAAACGCGCGTGCTTAACCGCTCAGGGGTGGTGCTGATGGAGGACGATAAAGGCTTCCACTGGGAATACGACTACGATTCCGGCAACGACTTCGTGAAAATGAGCAAGCAGGTGCAAAGCGGCGTCTGCTACTACGGCCTCGGCGATAAGCCCGACAACATGAACCTGCGTGGTCGGCGCTTCACCAACTGGGGTACCGATACTTATGGCTACGTCAAAGGCACCGATCCGCTCTACAAGAACATTCCTTTCTACATAGAGCTGCAGCAGCGCTTGGCTCACGGCATCTTCTTCGACAATTCTTTTCGCTCCAGCTTCGACTTTGCCGCCGAGCGCGCCGACGTCACCAGCTTCTGGGCACAAGGCGGGGAGATGAACTACTATTTCATCTACGGTCCCTCCTTGCTGGAAGTCACGCAGGAGTACACCCGCCTGACCTGCCCGCCCGAAATGCCGCCGCTCTGGGCCCTGGGCTACCACCAGTGCAAGTGGAGCTACTATCCCGAAAGCAACGTGAAAGCCATTGCCCAAGGCTTCCGCGACCGGCAGATTCCCTGCGACGCGCTCTACCTCGACATCGACTACATGGACGGCTACCGCTGCTTCACGTGGAGCCCGCAGCACTTTCCCGAGCCCAAGCGCATGGTGCAGGAGTTGGCCGCCGATGGTTTTAAAACCATCGTTATCATCGACCCCGGTATCAAAATCGACCCTAACTACAGTGTCTACACCGAGGCGCTGGCCAATGATTACTTCTGCCGCCGCGGCGACGGACCGCTCATGAAAGGCTCGGTGTGGCCTGGCCTCTGCAACTTCCCCGACTACACCCGTCCCGAAGTGCGCGAATGGTGGGCGGGCCTCTTTAAAGGCTTGATTCAGGAAGATGGTGTGCGCGGCGTTTGGAACGACATGAACGAACCCGCCGTGTTCGAAAAAGGTACGTTTCCCGATGATGTGCGCTTTCACTACGAAGGGCACCCGACCTCGCACAAAAAGGCGCACAACGTATACGGCATGCAAATGGCGCGCGCCACGGCCGCGGGCGTCAAGCAGTTCAGCTACCCCGACCGGCCCTTCAGCATCACGCGCAGCACGTACGCCGGCGGGCAGCGCTACTCCTCCGCCTGGACCGGCGACAACATTGCGTCCTGGGAACACCTCTGGCTGGCCAACATTCAGTGTCAGCGCCTGAGCATCTCTGGTTTCAGCTTTATCGGCTCCGACATCGGTGGCTTCATCGACACGCCCGATGCCGAGCTGTACGTGCGCTGGATTGCCCTCGGCGTGTTCCACCCGTTTTTCCGCACCCACAGCTCCGGCGACCACGGCGACCAGGAGCCTTGGTCGTTCGGCGAGGATGCCGCCAAGCTGGCCAAAGGCTTTATTGAGCTGCGCTACCGGTTGCTGCCTTACATGTACACCACCTTTTGGCAGTACGTGCAGCAAGGTACTCCCATGTTGCGTCCACTCCCATTCCTCGACCAGAACGACACGGAAACCTACCTGCGGATGGCCGAATTTAGCCTTGGCGACCATTTGCTGGTGTGCCCCATCACGCAGGCCGGCGTCGATGGCCGCTGGATGTACCTGCCCCGCGGTGACTGGTTCTACTACTACACCGACGAACCCAAATCGGGTGGTGCCGAAGTCTGGGCCACGGCCGGTTTAGAGCGGATTCCGCTGTTTGTGCGCGCCGGGGCCGTTATTCCTTTCTACCCGGTCCAGCAGTACGTGGGTGAGTTGGTTATCGAGGAAGTTACGCTGCACGTTTATTACAAAGCCGGCCAGCAAAGCAGCGTCCTCTACGACGACGGGGGCGAAGGTTACGCTTACCTCGAAGGGCACAGCACCACCCGTCGCTTCACGGTAGCCGGCACCGACAAAAGCCTAACGCTTCAGCAAACTATAGAAGGCGCTTACCAGCCTAGCTTTACGCGCTACCAAGTGGTATTGCACGGTCTACCTTTCGGTGCTGCTACGGTGCACGTCGATGGCGAGCCCGTTGAAGTGCAAGAGGTAACGCTCGAAACCGGACTCACCCTGCCGGGAGTAGTGGTTGAAGCCGGCTTTGCTGAACTAACAGTCGAGTAGAGAGTACAGACCTGTTTAATTAAAAAAGCCCGCCACTGTAACGTGGTGGGCTTTTTAGTGGCTGATTTAGCAGGCCCGAGCCCGTATCAGAAGTTGTACGCCACGCCAGCCGAAATACCTGTCGCCTTACCTAAGTTACGGCCTGCCACGTAGGTGTTGGCGCCTACTGTCAGGCCGAAGCCTTTGGCCAGCGGCCGGAAGGCACTAACGCCTAAGCGCACGTAGTTGACGCGAGTAGCGGGGAAGAAACCCGTGAAGCCGGGCTGCAGAATATCGGTGCCGTTTTTCTCGGAGTGCTGGAAGGCAACCAGCGCATCTACGTAAAGTTTGGGACTGGCATACCCGACTTTGGTTTCCGCCACAAAAGCATTGGGGGCACTATTGTCGCGCACGCTGTAGCCGGCCTGCCCGGTGAAAAATACGCCCGACACTGTCTTGAGGTGAGCTACGCCCGATACCGTTGCTTTCTTGGCATGATTACCAATGGCAATAATATAGCCCAGGCCTTCTTTCGATTTATAGTCACTTACCGGAGTGCTACCACTGATTACAGCCAGTATGTCGAGCACATTGGTACCCAATTCCTTGCTGTACACCTTACCCTTGAGCAGCACCGTTAAATCTTGGAGGCCGGCGCGACGGTTGGTATAGTTCTGCGCCTTTACCACCTGTTCGTCGGCATTTCCCTTCGACTCGATGTAAGGCAAGCTCACCACCGCTTCCAGCTTATCGGTGATGCCGTAGCTGCCGTACAGGTTAACGGAGCTAACCTGAACCTCGTCGAAGATGGGCACCCTGTCGATTTTGGCAGGGGCTAGGTACACGCTTGAATAGCGCTCCATCGTGCCCGACACAACCACTGAGCCGTGGCCTTTACCAGCCATGAAGCCACTAACCAAGCTTTGTGCATGAGCTACCGACAATCCGCCTAAGCTGGAGAGGGCAAACAGAAGTAGAGAACGGTAAGTTTTTTGCATAAAATCGAGAATTAAAAGCAATATCAAGTTATTTCGCCCGGAGATTATTCAAATATAATACCTTCGTAGAATTCCTGTTGTTTTAAAAGTTTATTGTTGTTAAGCTACGCAGCAGGAAAACAGGTTGGAGTTAAAGTTCCCGTAATCCAGACGAGCTTCTTCATCTGTCTCACGGTTCAACTGCTCTAGCTTCCTTGAAATTTTTACAAGTTTTTCGCTTATAATTCTGTTTAACAAAAGGTTGTGTATGAAAAGATATCTATCAAACTGGTGCGGCATTCTGCTGATTGGCGCCCTTGTACTGTCAGGTTGCGACAAGGATAAAGAAGTTGATCCAACCATTGCAAGTATTGCCGTTTCCAATCCAGACTTTCAAGTATTGGAGGATGCAGCCATTCGTGGAGACGTTGCTGAAATTTTATCTAATAAAAATCCTAATGACCCGGTGGGTAAAGGCAATTACACTGTTTTTGCACCTAACAATGCTGCCTTCGCTCGGCTAGGTTTGAATTCAGCTACCGACCTGCTGGTTTTGCAGAAACCTTTTCTTACAAACACCTTACTGTATCACGTTGCCAACGGCACAATAGCAGGCAGTGCCTTGCGAGTAGGTGCCACCTCCGCTTCCGCACTCGGTCCGCAAGGTCCGCAACGCCGCGTTATTCGCCGCGGCAATGACTTATATGTCAACGGCTCACGCATATTAGCTACGGATGTGCAAGCTGCCAACGGAACTATTCACGTAATCGACAAGGTGCTGCTCGCTACCGGTGGCAACGTGGTGCAGTCGGCGCAGGCGCTGCAAACTTCGGCAGTGTTTACTAGTCCGGAGTTGACTTTTCTGGTAGAAGCCGTTTTGTATTGCGATTTGGCTGGTGCGCTTTCCACCACGCCCAACCTAACGGTATTTGCCCCCACTGATCAGGCTTTCAAAAACCTAGGCGCCGATCTTGGGGTACCACTCAATGTTCCGGCCGATATTCGTAAGCTGCCTAAAGATGTAGTTACGGCCGTTCTCAAAACGCACGTCCTTGCTGACGGCGCCAAATTCACTCCTGAATTCACCGACAACTCCACCGTCACCTCGTTTAGCGGAGCGCCCTTGCAACTCGGCGCTTTCAACAATGGCGTGTTAACGGTGAAGGGCTCTGGCAACAGTGCGCCTGCCAATATGGTGATTCCAGATGTACTGGCCACTAACGGCGTAATTCACGTTATCGACCGGGTTTTGCGGCCATAACGATGTAGTTACATTAGTCAGCTATAATGCCATTCTTATCGCCATTTTGCCGAGCTACGACGAAATAGCCAATCTAGTTGGAAGCCAAATAACGTACTTGCAGCATATTTATCGTTCAGCCCATCTGCTAGATAAGTACTAGATAAGTAGATGGGCTGGATTGCAACCAACCTGTGCTAAAAAGGCTTTCGTTTCCATTCAATTACTCATGAAAAAGTTGGTTTCCAGCTCCTTTTGGGGCTGGGCAGTGCTGGTGCTAATCAGCCTGACTATCCGCACGGAGGCGCAAGCCCAAACCCCAGCGCCAACCGCCAAACGTTATTCGTTGGAGGGGCAGTGGAAAGGGGCGTTAACAGTGCCTGGCGGTAGTTTGCCAATGATGATTACGGTGACGGAGTTAGCTGATGGTAACCGATTTGCGGTGCTGGACGTGCCCATGCAACGCGTCAATCGGGAGCCAATGACTGTCACGCCACGGGGCGACACGCTTATGTTTGAAGCCGAGCAAGCAGGCTGCCGCTTCGTGGGGCGGCGCTCTGTCGATGGCCAGCAACTACAAGGTATATGGCAGCAAACCGGCTATTCTGCTCCTCTCACGCTGCTGTTTGTGCCTCCGGCGACCACGGCCGCTCCTAAAACTTTCAAATTTCCGCCGCCTTATCGGGTCGAGGAGGTGAATGTGCCCAATGCTGTCGACCATTTGCGCCTAGTAGGTACGCTCACCATACCTGCCGGTGAAGGTCCTTTTCCGGCAGTAGTTCTTCTTTCTGATCTGGATACGCAAACCCGCGACGCAGTGTATGGCGACTACGCGCTAACAGGCAACTTGGCCGACTTCCTTACGCGGCGGGGCATTGCGGTACTGCGCCTCGACGACCGGGGCATTGGCCAGTCGGCTGGTGATTCAGCCACGGTAACCACCGCCGACCGGGTCCGCGACGCACAGGCGGCTTTAGGTTTTCTGCGCACAAGGCCCCTAATTGACATTGCGCACTTAGGTATAGTTGGGCACGGCGAGGGCGGCAATATTGCGTTATTGACTGCTGCTCAGCCCTTGGCGCCGGCTTTCGTGGTGACGCTGGCTGCTACGGGTTTGTCGGGGCGGGAAACGCTGGTCGAACAGCGGCCGTCGTTGCTGTTGCGCTCCGGCGTGGCCGATACAGCGCTGCTAAGCTTAGCTCGCCGCCAGGAATTAGCTCGTGAAGCAGCACGGCGGCAGGCCGAGAAGCTACGGGCTTCGGGGTCTAACGTAGCGCAGGTGGAAACTTTCCTGGAACAGCAGCGCATGCGCCAGAAGGGCGAAGACCGCAAACGTACCGACACTTTGCGCAAACGCCGCCGGGCCATGCTTGAAATTGTGCGTCAAACGGCCGATAACAGCCAAGCGCAGGCAATTGTGGCCAACATGATTCAGCAAGACAACCCGAACATGCGCCTCAACCTGGTGCAAATGGCAGCGGCTCGTCTGACCTCGCCTTGGTACCGCTACTACCTCAACTTCGACCCACAAACTTCTTTGGCCAACGTACGCAGTGCTGTTTTGCTGATGCACGGAGCCGGCGACGATATGGTGGATGCTCAAACCAATTTAGATTTATTAGCGAAAGGCTTGAAGGCGAACAAGCAGGTTACGGTGCAGAAGCTGGATAACATCAACCACTTGTTTCAAGCCCCCACCACCGAGTGGCCGCTCATCAACGGGCAGCCACGCCCCGTAATGGCTCCGGCTGCCCTTGAAGCGATGCAAGCCTGGATCAAAGAGCAGGCAAAAAACTAACCTAGCCTTTGGCTACACCCGGTCTCGTAAGTACTGATACACCTCTTGGTTGCTGAGTAAGGTGCCATGGTGAAGCTTAGAGAATACACGGGTGCTGATTTGCTGCTCAGGAGGTAAGCCAGGGTCGCCGAAAACGCGGCCCAAGGCACTGCCAGCACCCACGAGGCCATCGCCAAAATAATCGTGGAGGGCAGAGTTGGCAGCCTTTAACAGCGAGCCAACGAGTACGTGGTAGCGCACGCCTGGCAGGGGCGGTACCAAGGTGCGAGGCGGAAATAAGTCATTGGCGTGCGGGTCCTGCCAATCCTCGTCTACCAGAAAAGCGTGCCGCAGGTCCTTGATGCCGTTGCTGCGCTTATCGATGAGGCCGCTGATGAAGCGGGTGGGACGCAAGTTGATTTTGCGGAGCACGACCGACGTAAAATAGCTGTTCTGCTCTAAAAATGAGCCGTCGTTGGGCACGCCGAGTAGAAATACGTCGCGCAGATGAGTTAGCCACTTACTTGTATCTGGCTGCCGGTGTGTAGTATCTGGTTCCGGAACAGTGTTTGATACAGCTTGGCTATTGGGAAGGTTTAGCTGGCTTCTGAGGCCTTCGGGCTGGCTCGCGTAGTAGCCGGCGCTTCGGATTACGAGGCCGCCCATGCTGTGGCCTACCAAGATCAGGTCACCGATGGCGCCGGGGAAAGTGGCGAGTAGATTAGTTAGGAGAAGATGTAGCAGCTTACCGTTTTCGGATATGTGCAGGCCGGTGTTGTAGCGAATATAAAGGCAGTACGCACCGGTATCTTGCTGGAGACGAGGGCCGTAGCGCAAGCCATCCGGTGAGCCGGTCTGCCAGATTACCTCGTCGCCCATTAGGCCGTGCAGAAACACCACGGTCTTGCGCGGACGACCCTCGGCCGTAGGCTCTAGCCGCAAAGACGCAACGGGTACATCGGCACCGTGGCGGCGGAAGCTCATCTGGATAGCGCGCCGGTCGTGGCGCTCGGCCAATTGGTCGCCGAAGGCTCCGTTGAGGACGGGCAGGGTGAAGTGACGATTTTGCTGGCCGGTGCGGTAGAGGTAGCCCGCCGTATTGAACGGAGCTAGCGCAACCCGGCCAACGGCAGCTACCGCTCGTTGCCACCGCGAGGGTTGCTTGTCAGCTTGCGGGTCGGGCAAAGAATCGTTCGGTAGCAGGTCGTCGGTCACGGGGGTGGAGGTTGCGCGTCGGGAAGGCCACCAAGGCTGGTCCTAAAAGGTACAACCCGAAGCACAACTAATACAATTTAATGAGGCGGTAGGTTGCCAAGCCGTAGCAGCATTCATTGGGGTGTAGCTATGGCAGCGGCCTGTGAAGAGTGTTCTGTATGTGTCAGATTGAATAGGAGCACAAAAAAGCCTCTCCCGCTGCTGGATAATACCAACGGCGGGAGCGAGAGGATAAGCTATAGTTTTATGGGGGCTAGATATAAAGAAGAGTGGTAGCTCATTAAGGAATCAAAAGCTTGCGGGTAAGAGGGCCCTCGGGGGTGCTCAGCTGCAGCATGTACATACCTGCTGGCAAACCCCGCAGCTCCAGCGGCCGGCCGTTAGCCAAGCTGGCCGGTGTTGCTTCTGCCGTGCGCACCACATGGCCGGTGGCATCGGTGATGGTGTAAGGCGCGGTTGCAACGGCTGGCTTGCTAGGCGAAGCCAACCGGAATTCGCCATTGGGGCTAGGGTTGGGGTAAAGCGTGAGCGAAGCTTCCAGCACCGGGTTTTTGGTAGCGGCTACTACGCCCGTCATTACCACATCATCAACAAAGAGCGTAGTACCAACTGTGCGAGTAGCGGCCACTCCAGAAATGAACCCGATATGGATGGAATCGGGGGTGAGGGAAGAGCGGTATTGCAAGGGCACGTTACTCAGCGTGTAGGCAGCGGCCGGCAGCAAGCGTACGGCACCCGCAGCAATAGTTTGCGAGTTACCGTTCACCGTGCGCGTTAGCGACACCAGCGCGTAAGCCGAGTCGGCGGTAGCGTTGGCACCGGTGAGCTTGTAATAGAACTGCAGGTTAGCGGCGCGGGTCGTGAACGGTAGTCCTCCTGCCGAGCCTACTTCTTGATTATCGAGAATATCAAGTGCCTCCTCGGGAGTGACTCTGCCCAATACCACGCCACCAGGGACGGGGCCACCTAGAAGCGCACTAGCAAAATTGTCAGTTTTCGATTCCATTTTTGCCGCAAAAGACCCGGCATGGCTGCTAGCGTCTTTGGAGGTGGTTACGGTACTGTATAAAATGCCAAAACTTCCTTTAAAAACTTCGTCTACAGTTGTCCAGCTTTGGGGTACTTCGACCATGCTACGCGTTGCCCATGTTTCGAAGGTGCCGTTGGCGACGGCTTGGGCAGAGGCGGTGCTGAAGGCGAATAAGCTGAAGCTGGCGGTTGCCAGTGCGAGTAGAGTTGCTCTCATGGTTGAAATTGGTTGGGAAAGGTTCTTCCTTGAATAGAGCAAGGAAGATACTGTTCGGTTGTATACGTAAAAGTAAAAATTTCATTTAATTCATAAATCAAGCGGCCTTGTTGCTTATTAGGCCCAACAATAAGCCTGCTCCGATGCCAGTTAGTAAGCCGCCTATGTGAGCGGCATTGTCGGTGGTAGGACCTTCGAGGCCGCCCACGAGGCTGCCGAGGGCGAAGTAAAGTAACAGCCCCATGATAGCTGCCCGGTCTTGGCGGGTTCTGAAATGGGTGCGGGAAAGCAGCAAAGCCACTAGCAAGCCGTACAGACCGAAAATGGCCCCCGAGGCACCCACAGAGTTGCTGCTGCCCGGGTGCCACCACCAGCTAGCTAAACTACCGCCAAGGCCGCTCAGCAAATATGCCAGGAGCCAGGGCCAGCGGCCAACCTTGGCTTCGGCCAGCAAGCCTAGCAGCAGCAGTGCGCTCAGGTTGAGCAGCAAGTGAGCCGGACCGCCGTGCAGAAACACGTTGGTAAGCAGCCGCCAGGGCTGTGTTGGAACGAAGGGCGAGTAATTGGAACCCCACGCCACCAGGTCGGGGCCGGTCGGGTCCAGCAGGTTCACGCCGCTCAGACCCATGAGCAGAAACACCAGCAGATTGGCCAGCAGCAGTAACGGCGTAATGTAATAGCCGTCGTGTGGCAAGGCTATGCTTTTTACGAGCCGACCCACCAAGTGCAGCCAGCTTTCCGCTGGCTCCGGAGCGGGAGCCGGCGCCGGCGCATGCAGGGCGGGTAGCTCGGTTGGAATCAGGCCGCGGCGCTGTAGCTCCTGCACGGCCGCGTCGGCTACGACCGCAGAGTAGCGTGCCCCATGCTGCGCTAAGTACAGTAGCTCGGCATCGGATTTTTCTTGAAAGGGCATAGCAGACCGGGTGTTGTAGCGTAAGTAGGGCAAGAGCAACCTACACTTTTGCTATAACAGAATAAGGTACCAAATGGTACAAGTTTCCTCTCGTTGGCTACAATCCGGGCTGATTACCAGCTTTCCGGCTGCTATAGAATAGCGCGGCGAAGCCGGCCGTTCCACTTCTCGCGGCTCAGCAACGACTCGCGCATTTGCGTAGCGGAATCGGCCAGGTGAATAATGCTAGGGTCGAGGACCACTTGGTCGTTTTGGGCGTGGCGGGCAATTTCCTCCAGCGTTTCAATGCGCAGGTAGGCGGCGCGGCGCATCAGGTCCATGCGCTCGGCGAGGGTGGCCGTGAGGCCGTGGTTGTAAACCAGCGCCTTTGTGAGCCGGCGCCACTCCTCGATAATCACTGGCGCCTGACCTGCTACCGCCTTGTCGGCCGCGGTGCCTTTCAACTGCTTAAGCAGGTAGGTTGACTGATTTTCGGCGTTCCAGTAGCGGGTGGCCAGCAGCTTGTACTTGCGGGTAGCAGTGGTGTCCTCGGTACGGTCGGCGGCGGAAAGCTGCCGCATCTCCTGCGCTACTTGGGTGCGGGTGAGGGAGTCGAAGGTAGGAATAACGTGAGTTTCTACGGACTCCAGCGTAACAGGACCCTCTTCCTTGGCCTGTTGCGCTGCCAGAGCTTGGGCAGCTTTGGTGTTCATGTTGCTCCAATAGAGGATGCCGCCAATAAAGAGCACAGCCAGCAGCGCCACCCACGGGGCCGGGCGCTGCCAGAAGCTCAACTCAGTGTCTTCCTGATACGGCAGAATATAGTTTTCGCGGGGGAGGGGTTCGGGTTGCGCCGGATCGGGGCTGACACCCCGGCGGCGTAATTCGCGGCGGGCGGCGGCAATCAGGTCGGCGTGGTAGAGTTCGGGGTGCTGCGCCAGAAACAAGAGCTGCGCATCGGTTTTTTCGGAGATAGAATCGGAAGGAGGTAAAGCAGACATGCCGAAGCGGAACGCGGATAAGATAGGTAAGAAATCAGTTCCCAAGTTCTGGAAAAGCCGCCGTACTACCATACGCCCTCGGTGAACGCGCCAGCCGTAGCCGCGTATAGCCGGTACTGCTCTCTCCCATTCACTCACCGAAACCCTTTGAAGCTATGGACATGCCCACCGAACAACCCATCGACGCCAGCAACCTACCCGAAGCCAGCAGTTCCCAAACCGACCAACGCCAGCCCGAAGGTCGCCAGGCCCCCGGCGGCCCCGACACCGGCAACAACGCCGACGACAACTCGGGCAGCGGCGGCACCGAAGGCGGCCAGCCCATAGCCGGGGCTCGCGTGCGGTCCGGCGCCCCCAACTACGATGCCCCTGGCAACGCGCAGGACGGCGACGTCGGCGGCAATAGCATCAGCAGCGGCCCCGGCGTATCGGGCGGCGAAACTGGCAAAGTGAATTTGTGAGGGTTGATTGCTGATTGTTGATTGCGGAAAGCACCCATCAGCAATCAACAATCAGCAACCAACCCTCACCAATCAACAACTAACAATCACCAATCAACCATGGCAAACGACCAGCAGCATTCCACCCCCGACCAAAAAGCCGACGCCCAAAACCAGGCTGACCAGCTGAGCACTGCCGGCCGCATTCCGGGCCAGGACGATCCGGACCTCAAAGCCAGCGGCAACCCCGAAGCAACCAGCACCCAAGAAAACATGGGCGACGGCTCCGGCATTCGTGGCGAATATGGTAATGCCGGCCAAACCAACGGCATGGAAGGCGGCCCCGACTCGGCTTCTGACGGTAGTCCGAAAGAAGATCAGGGAGCCGAATAATTAAAATCAAAGCAGTGCTTGGAACTGTAGGAGAGGTGCAGGGTTAGAGGCTTAAAGTCCTTGCCCCGCACCTCTCATTCCGTTTTAAGGCTGAATACCGCTGTGCCTAATCCGGCGTCTCTCACTAGTATGGCAGTCACTTGATTGGATGGTGGCCGCGCAGCGGCCGAAGGGTAGTAGCGAACAATGGCGGAACCAAGCCCGCGCCGCGTAACGGTGTACAATATGCCTGCTTGTTGGCATTGCTACGCAGCGCGGACTTAGGTATACTTTTCTACTGCAACCCTTCGACCGTTGCGCGGCCATCCTGCAGCTTAGGTTGTGTTCTACACCAGCGAAACGATTTGCTGCCCTCGGTTAGCTGATAAGTCCCAACCTGTAAGTCATCGCTAGCTTGTAGCTCTCTATCGCCTGAAGAAGTCTATCTTCCGGCTATATGAGGGCTTTTTCGTTTGATTTCAGAAGCAGCGTGTGGGTTTTGCTGGTGCTGCTGCCGATTGCGGCGTGGGCACAGGGCAACCCGCTGCCCCGCTTGCTCCGGGCCGATACTGCCCGGTTCGGGCGCGTGCTGCGCAATCCGGCCGCGTATCGCCTCCAGATTCTGTACACTGAAATCAACCGCGATGCTGCCGGTAAGCCGCACTTCCGCACGTTCCGCTACGGGGCCTCGGCGCGGCAGTATTTCTATCCGGCCAGTACCGTGAAGCTGCCGGCAGCGGCCCTGGCGCTGGCGAAGCTGCGAAGCCTGCGGGCGCAGGTGCCGGGCCTTACGGCTGCCTCCCCGCTGCGGATAGACTCGGCCTTTGCCGGCCAGACGCGGGTGTTGCGCGATACTTCCGCCGTTTCAGGTCGGGCGAGCGTGGGGCAATACGTGCGTAAGGTGCTGCTGGTGAGTGATAACGATGCCTACAACCGGCTGTATGAGTTTGTGGGGCAGCGGGAGTTGAACGAAAAGCTGCAGGGCCTTGGCCTGCGCCGTACCCGCTTGGTTCATCGACTTTCGGTGGGCGACGAGGAGCCGGGCTCGCGCCATACCAATCCGCTGGCCTTTTACGCTGATACGGCCCTCACGCAGCCGCTCTACGTGCAGCCTTCCGCCTACAACAACCAGCCCCTGCCGAAGCTGGCGGCGCAGGGTATTCGGGTTGGACAGGCTTATCTGCAAGGTGAAAAACGGGTGGAAGGACCCCTAGACTTCAGTACCAAAAACAACTTTCCGCTGCCCGAGCAGCAGCAGGTGTTGCGGGCGCTGCTGTTTCCGGAAGCTACGCCCGCCAAACGCCGGTTCGCGCTGGCCCCCGCCGACTACCAGTTTCTGTACCGCTACCTGTCGATGCTGCCCCGCGAAAGCCCGGCCCCGCGCTACGACGTCGGGCATTTTCCTGATACCTACGCCAAATTCCTGTTAGGAGGCGGGGGCATAGCGCCGCTGCCTTCGGGCGTGCGGGTGTTCAACAAAATCGGGCAAGCCTATGGGTTTCTGATTGACAATGCCTACGTGGCAGATTTCGAGCACGGCGTGGAGTTTATGCTGGCCGCCGTCATCTACGTCAACGCCGACGGCGTGCTCAACGACGACCACTACGACTACGACACCATCGGCTTTCCCTTCCTGCGCGACTTGGGCCAGGCGGTGTACAACTACGAGCGGCAACGCCCGCGCCGCTACCCGGCCAATCTCAACCGGTTTCAACTCAACTACCACGTAGTAGGGGAGGACGCGCCATGACGTCGCCCGCCGCCTCTGCCTCCCCCGCGCCCAATGCCTACGGCCTGTCGGTCGTAACGGATGTGGCCGCTTACCAGCAACAAACGCAGCTGAACCCCGATACCAGGCTGGTAAACCTAAAGGAGGCAATTCATGATGTTCAGCTTGATATTCGCTACGCCACGGCTGCCAACGTGCTAGGTGAGCCGCTGTACACCACGGCGGCCGCGTTTCTGCGCACCCCCGCGGTGGCCGCGCTCCAGCAAGTGCAGGCGGCTTTGGCTGCTGAAGGAGTGGGACTACTGGTGTTTGATGCCTACCGACCTTACAGCGTAACCGTGCGGTTTTGGGACCGAATTCAGGACGAAACCTACGCCGCCCCGCCTTGGCGCGGTTCCCGGCACAACCGCGGTTGCTCCGTCGATGTAGCCTTGGTAGATGCCAGCGGCCAGCCGCTACTAATGCCCACCGACTTCGACGACCTAACGCCCGTTGCCCATGCTTGCTACGAGCCCGTAACCGCTGAAGTGCGCCGCAACCGCGCCTTGCTGCTTGATACCATGGCCGCTCACGGCTTCTTGAACTATGCGGCCGAGTGGTGGCACTTCGACTTCGGGCGGTGGGTGGAGTTCGATCTGCTGGATATTCCTTTTGAGCAGCTTCAGCAGTTCCCTAGTACGAGGTAGAGACGCGACACTTGGCTGCGCCGACCTTCGGTTCGCGTCTCGTCGTTGCTGATGTTATTTAGCCGGGCTCGTTTCTTACAGCCGTTCAACGCCGAGACG
>NZ_DASVSY010000006.1:0-37325 GCF_036387835.1 Hymenobacter sp.
TCCTATTGAGAGGGGGCTAGGGGGTGAGGCCCCGCCAGAACGAACTAAACTACTCCCAACCCCGCCGCTTGATACGCGGAATCCTCTGAGCAACTAGCTCTAAAGCCTAAACCGCTCCTGCTTCAATATCCCACTCATGCAACTTCTCAACCATACTTTCCTCGTCACGGGGGGCGCTTCGGGTCTTGGGCTAGCCACGGCTCAAATGATTACCGAGGCTGGCGGCTTTGCCTTGCTGGCCGATATCAACCCCGGCGCCGGGGCCGCCGCGGAAGCGGCGCTAGGTAGCGGCGCCAAATTCGTGCTCACCGACGTAACCGACGAAGCCAGCGTGGAGGCAGCAATTCAAGTGGCGCAAGAGCAGTTTGGGCCGCTACGTGGCGCCATTACCTGTGCCGGTGTGGGACCTGCCGAACGGGTAGTAGGCAAAGCGGGGCCGCATTCCCTGGCTAGCTTCACCCGCACCATAACGGTTAATCTGGTGGGTACTTTCAACGTGCTACGGCTGGCGGCGGCGGCCATGCAGCGCAACGAGCCGGGCACCGGCGGTGAGCGGGGCGTCCTGGTTACCACGGCCTCCGTGGCAGCTTTCGATGGCCAAATCGGGCAGGCGGCCTACGCGGCCTCGAAGGCTGGCATTGTGGGTATGACGCTGCCGGTAGCCCGCGAGCTGGCCCGCTTCGGTATTCGGGTAATGACCATTGCGCCCGGTATTTTCGAGACGCCTCTGTTGGCTACTTTAACTGATGAAGCCAAAGCTTCGTTGGAGCAGCAGGTGCCATTCCCGTCCCGCCTAGGCCAACCCGCCGAGTTTGCCGCCCTGGCCCGGCACATCATCGAAAACCAGATGCTCAACGGCGAAACCATTCGCCTGGATGGCGCCATTCGGATGGGCGCCAAGTAGCACTTCCACAAGCAGCATCCTTGTCCTACTGCCGTTGCCAACGAAATTCCGTCATGCTGAGCGCAGGCGGAGCCGTAGTCGAAGCATCTCGCTCGAACCGTTGCAATGCTAACCAAGTTTACCACACAAGTGAGACGCTTCGACAAGCTCCGCATGATAGATATGGTTTGACAACGAAGCAGTAGAGATGCTTAAATAAGCGCAGCAGACCCGTACTACCACAACGAAATGCGCCAGATGCTGCAATAAGCCGATGCCAGCGCCAGCAGAGCGTTTTAATTGATTTTCCTTAACTACCGAACTGCTTTCTCAACCACTTCATGGAAACCACCCCCAAACCCAAAGCCAAATCCGGCCTCAACCTCGATACGCTGGTTGCCATCGACGTGCACACGCACGCCGAGGTTTCGTGCACGCAGCCCCACGACGACTACCGGCCGGAATTTGACTTGGCATTTGCCAAGTTCTTTAAGTCGACGCACCGGCCCACCATCCAGGAAACCGTTGACTACTACCGCTCGCAGAACATGGCTTTTATCATGTTCACCATCGACTCCGAGCACGAAACCGGCAAGCGCCGCATCCCGAACGAGGAAGTGGCCGAAGCCGCCCTGGCCAACCCCGACGTCATGCTGGCCTTCGCCAGCATCGACCCGCACAAGGGCCGCATGGGAGCCCGCGAAGCCCGCCGCCTGATCGACGACTATGGCGTGAAAGGCTTCAAGTTTCATCCGACCGTGCAGGGCTTCTACCCCAACGATCGGATGGCGTATCAGCTCTACGAGGTTATTGCCGGCGCCGGGCTGCCCATGCTGTTTCACTCGGGGCATTCGGGGTTTGGGTCGGGGGTGCGGGGCGGGGGCGGGCTGCGGCTCGAATACTCCAACCCCATTCACCTCGACGACGTGGCCATCGATTTCCCGGATGCGCCCATCATCATTGCGCACCCATCGTGGCCCTGGCAGGATGAGGCGCTGTCGGTGTGCATGCACAAGCCCAACGTGTACATCGACCTTTCGGGCTGGTCGCCGAAGTACTTTCCGCCGCAGTTGGTGCAGTACGCCAACACCCAACTCAAAGACCGGATGCTGTTCGGCACCGACTTCCCTCTCATCACGCCCGAGCGGTGGCTAAAGGATTTCGAAGTAGCTGGCTTCAAGGAAGAAGTGAAGCCCATGATTCTGAAGGAAAATGCTATCCGCATGCTCGGCTTATAGATAACCGGTCGGCCTGAGGTATTGAACCTCATACACCGGCCTGATCAGCTCCGGAAGTATATGCTTGTGGAGCACCAGCGGCTGTAACAGCGCCCGCAATTGGCTTGGCTTTTAAGCAGGCGCCAGTTGCGGGCGCTGTTGCGGTTAGTGAAGGCAGCGGAGCATATTTACTGTGCGTGGGCAACATACGGCGCAGTGCCGGATGCTTGCCTCCAGTTGCCGAGGAACAGGTTTTCGGGGCCTGTTAAGGCTTCCTGTGGCAGCTGCGCTACACCCACGAGCCTTGGCGCATACGCTCTACTTTAAGCAAACTATGATTAGGATTTCTCTGCGACCAACAACCAAGAAATTACGTCTTATAAAGTTCAACAAGTGTAACTTGCTTATATTATGCTAATATGACAACTCCTTAATAAATCCGGGTTCATTTCACTATGGCCTTCTTCAGGCACGGTGCGATGGTTTCCGGATTACAAAGAAGATGGTATGTGCTGAGCCTGAATGTGAATTATACTATTGTTGATACGGAATGCCTGCTAAGTTGACTTTCCCTGCTCCAGAAGACGAAGACGAGGCCGGCCGCTTAGGAACCGGGCAGGCTGGCCGCCATCCGGCCGAAGAAGCCCTGGCTGCCGCCGAAGCTCGAATAGCCGCGCTGGAACAGCAGTTAGCAGCTACCACCGCCACGGCTCAACGCTACCAAACCCAATTGGCAGCGTTGGTTGAAAACCTGCCCACCGGTTTGCTGCTGGTCGACCCTACGGGCCAGGTGCAGTTGGTTAATTCTTATTTCCGCAGCCTGTTCAACATCGCCCCGGATGCTACTATTGGCAACATTTACCCGCTCACCGCGCCCGGCCTCGTTCATATCAACAACGCCTTTGCGAACCCGGCCGAATTTAGTGCGCGGGTGCAGAGATTGCAGCAAAACGGCAAAACCACACTCAACCAGGAGTTTGTGCTAGCTAATGGGCGCGTGGTGGAGCTCGATTACCTGGTGCTGGAGGGAGGCCAGGCCGGGCGCCTGGTCTGCTACCGCGACGTAACCGAGCGCCACCAGCGCGAGGCGCAGCTGCGTACGCTGTCTTACATTCCCGCTCAAAACCCTAATTCAATTTTGCGGCTTTCAGTGGCCGGCGAAGTAATTTATGCCAACCCCGCCGCCACGCCGCTGCTCCAGGTGCTAGCGGCCGAAGACCAGGCTGAGGGTGGAGTATTGCGCACGCGCCTGCTCGACCTCGTGCAGCAGGCTTTACGCACCAACGAGCAGCACCAGCAGGAGCTGGCGGTGGCGGGGCATCATTACCTGTTTACGGTGGTGGCCGTGCCCGACGAGGCCTACGCCACCCTGTACCTGACCGACGTAACAGCCCGCCAGCAGGCGGAGCAGCAACTGCGTGAGCAGCGCCTTTTCTACGAAAGTATCCTCAACAATGTGCCCACCGGCATATCAGTTATGGATGCCGACTTCCGGTATGTGTTCGTGAATCCTGCGGTGGAACCTGATCCAATAATTCGGGCCGGGCTAGCCGGTAAAACCATTGCCGAAGCCGGGCGTTATCGGCAGCGCCCACCCGACGTTATCACCCAACGGCATCAAGGATTCGAGTTGGCTTTGCGGGAGCAGCGGGAAGTAGCTTGGGAAGAATCGTTCCACGATGGGCAGCGGCAGCGCGCCAACTTGATGCGTTTGCGGCCCATTATCGGGCCCGATGGACAGGTTCGGCAGCTTGTGGCCTCCGTCATTGACATCAGCGCCCGCA
Organism: Hymenobacter sp.; assembly: GCF_036387835.1. Taxonomy (GTDB): domain Bacteria; phylum Bacteroidota; class Bacteroidia; order Cytophagales; family Hymenobacteraceae; genus Hymenobacter. The sequence goes on from NZ_DASVSY010000006.1 coordinate 3,885, forward strand.
AACAAGCCGAGGAGCGCCAGCGCGAAAGCGCGGCCCTGATGCAGGAGCAGCAAGCCTTTATCCGGTTGGTTGTGGATGCACTGCCTAATATCGTGTATATGGCGGGTGCCGAAAATGTCGTTTCGTTTCGCAACGCGGCTTTCGATAACATGGCTGCCCTTAGCCAGCATGTAACGGGCCCGAAAGTAGCTTTGGTGGAAAAGCAGGTGCAGCAGATCGGGGCCTGGCGCCAGCAAGTGCTGGCAACCGGCGAGCCGCTGAACGCCGAGCTGCTGTTGACTATGACCAACGAGGATACCTGTTGTCTGCAAGTGCACATGCGCCCGTTCCGGCAAGCCGATGGGCGGGTGGAGGTCCTGACCGTGAGCACCGATATTACGGCTCTCAAGCAGGCGCAGCAGCAGGCCGAAGAAAACTCGCGGGCCAAGGAAGCCTTTCTGTCCCGCATGAGCCACGAAATCCGTACCCCCCTGAACGGGGTGATTGGGATGGCGATGCTGCTGGAAAAAACGCCGCTTACGCCGCTGCAACAAGACTATCTGAGCGCCATGCAGCAAGCCGGGCAGCATTTGATGTCCTTGGTCAACGACGTGCTCGACCTGGCCAAAATTACCACCGAGCATTTAGAGCTTGCCCAAGCTCCCTTCGAGATGAGCGGCGCATTGCAAGCCGCGGGGCAGACGGTAGCGGTGCTGGCTACGCAAAAAGGGCTGCACTTAACCGTCGAACCTCTCGCCGTTTCGGGCTTGCGGCTGGTTGGCGATGCCTACCGCTTGCACCAGGTGCTGCTCAATCTGTTAGGCAATGCCCTCAAGTTCACGGAGCAAGGCTTTGTGCAGCTAGGCGCGCAAGTGGTGCGGGAATCGGAAGCGGACGTGACGTTGCGCTTTTGGGTGCAGGACACGGGTGTAGGCATCGAGCCGGCGCAGCAAGAAGGGGTGTTCGAAGCCTTCACCCAAGCCAGTGCCGGCCGCCATCACCAAGCCGGCGGAACCGGCCTCGGGCTGGCCATCAGCGAGCAGCTTGTGCATCACATGGGCGGCACACTACGGATGTGTAGCGAGTTAAACCAAGGCACTACGTTTTCATTCACTCTCACGCTTCCCCGCGCCGGGGATGCAACCCTGGAAGCTCCTGCTGACGCCGTGGAGGGACAATATGACGCTCTGCGCGGCGTGCGCGTGCTACTGGCCGAAGATAATGCCGTCAATCAATGGATAGCGACGGTGGTGCTCGAGCATTGGGGCGTAGTAGTCGAGGCCGTAGACAACGGCGACGCGGCGCTGGTCGCGCTAACCACCAACGATTACGACGCGGCGCTGCTCGACATTAAGATGCCGGGCCTGAATGGGGTGGAAGTCGCGGAGGCGTTGCGCCGGCACCCGGATCCGGTTCGGTCCCGCCTGCCCATCATCGCCCTAACGGCTAATGCCTTCGAAACGGACCGGGCGAGTTACCTAGCCGCCGGCATGAATGCGTGCGTGAACAAGCCCTTCGAAGAGGCCGAGCTTTGCCAGCCGCTAGTGCAGCTCATCAAGTCCCGCTCGGGTTTGCAGTAGAATACCTGACCAGGCACTAACTTAAATAGAAGCAACCACGCCACTCAGCTTGGCAGCCCGCTTGCTGGCCACTATCGACGACAGCAGACCCGTTAGGCCGCCCACGACGGTAGAGGCCGCTATTACGGTCAGCTTGGGCAGCTCCACGTTTTCCCGCGTGCCTTGCAGAACCAAGATGATAACCAGCACGGGCAGCGCGAACAGCAACCCAATGCCAATGCCCGTCACCAGCGCCTTCGGAAACCAGCGCGTATCGGCGGGCAGGGCCGGGGCTAGCGTGCCGGCCTTGCGCTGCGCGGTCATCACCCCGAAGGTGATAATGGTGGTCACCAGGGCCGACATAAACACGCCCGGCACCAGCACCGACACCAGGTTGGGCGTCGGGCCTTCCAGATTTACGAACGGGGCGGAGAGCAACAGCAGAAACGGAATAACTGTGTTTACTACCACGTTGCCGAAGGTCGATTTGAGGGCGTTGTCGAAAATGAACTTGCTCATAACGAAGGCCTTGCGGCTAGCCGATGATAACTCTTTCGCGCGTATAAAGGAAAAACGACCGTTCGGAATCGATGAGCGGCTGACCCTCCGGGCCCGTCTGCCTTAGTAGCGCCTGCTCGTAGGCGCGAAACTCTTTGAGGTCAACTTCCTGCTCGAACCACAAACTGGCAATGCCGCCATAAGTGTTGGCCATCACTGAGTTGCCGTGCACGGGCCCCTGGCCACCCATGCGCAGGGGGCGGGCTTGCACGTAGCGGCGCAACGCGGCGGCCACAGTGGGCAACTCGCCCATAATGGCTTCGTGGGCCGCTACCCACTGCTGTTCAAAGATTTCGGCGCTCAGGCCATCTGCTTTTTTCAGGTAGTGAATCACCTTGATTTCGGCCGGACCGGGCTGTGGTACCGACAGCTCGGTTTCAGTCATTAAATCCAGAATCACGTTGGCGAAGTCGTTGAAATTCCGCTCGTCGGGCCGCACCACGGTGCGCACGTACTCCGATTCGGCGTTGGCCTTCATCGTTTCGGGCGACTCGAAAAACAGCTCCGTCACGAAGTCCCGCCCGAACACCTGCTGGTAGCCGCCATCGGCCTTGGCCCCAAAGGCCGAGTCGAACACGTGGCTTTGCACATAGCGCAGCAGGCCGTTGGGGCCGCCACGGGCAATGGTACCGTGCGTGTGCTCCACGTAGTCGAGGCATTCCTGGTGGGTGAGGCCCGGCCGGCGGCGCACGGCTATCATTTGCTTGATCATGAGGTCGGGGTTAGAGCTGAGAAGGTAGAACTAAGAAATGAGACAATCAGGTGGTAGCACCCGCCCCAACCTTTACGCCGGGTGCGCGGCGGCTAACACTGTTTGGGCAGCAAGTAGCCGGAGCGCGTTTTCGCCGGCAATGCGGCCGGTGTTCACCGCAAAGCCCATCGAGTTGCCGGGCATGATAAACACGTAACTGTCGCCGTAGATGGCGCAGGCATCGGTGCCGGCCGCAAACAAACCGGAAATCGGCCGCCAGTCGGTGCCGATAACTTCGGTTCGGTGGTTGATTTTGATGCCGCCCGTGCTGCCGTAGGCGCTCGGGTAGTGGCGGGCCGCGTAGTACTTCGGCCCCTCCAGGGGGCGCAGATACTGGTGGTCTTTGTTGAAAAGCTCGTCGTAGCCCCGGTGGCACGACTCGTTGTAGGCGGCCACAGTTTCGCGCAGGCCGGCCGGGTCGATGCCGGTTTGCGCCGCCAGCTCATCGAGCGAGTCGGCCACGAAGAAGTGCGGGTAGCCGGTAGCCAGCAACCCGGCAATGGCGGCTTCGCCATCGGGTAGGTTGGTCACCGGAAACACGCGGTTGCGGAAGTCGAAATCCACGGCCATCTGTGCCAGAATGCCGGAGTCGAACAGCAGGAAGCCGGTCCGGTCTTTTTGCCGGGCCAGAGCGTTGGCCGTGAACGTGACATTGGGCATAATGGCCTCGTTCACAAACCGCTCGCCGAGCAGATTTACAAACAAATGCGGCTGGCGGCAGGCTTCGTGCAGGGGCGGCGGGACACTCAGGTTGTCGGGCATCCCATAAATCATTTCCATGCTCATGTCGGTGGCTGCCGCCCCGGCCTCCCAGGCCATCCGAATCCCGTCGCCGGTGACGCCGGGAATGCGGAACGGAAATATATCCTGCCCCAAGGTGTAGCCGACGTGTTCTTTCACCATCTCGGGGTTGTTGCCGAAGCCGCCGGTGGCAATAATAACGGCCGTGGCGAGGGCCTCAATGGCCGCGCCGTCCTTGCCTTCGGCGGCTACGCCCACCACCCGGTCACCTTCCTTCAGCAAGCGGCGCACGGGCGTTTCCAGCAGAAACTGCACGCCCAACGCCCGCGCCTGTTCGGCCAGAATGCTGGTCATGGTGGCGGCCGCGCCGGGGCCGGCCACGCCGGAGGGAGGCTTCACCAAATGCCAGGTGGGGTAGGCGCTCGGGAAGTACGAGGCCGGCTCCAGAAACTCCACGCCGAGCGCCTCCAGCCAGTGAATGGTATCGCCCGATTTGTTGAGGTAGGCCCGCACCAGCTGCGCATCCACCCGCCAGTGGGTATAGTCCATGAACACTTCAAAGGCTTTGTCTTTCGTGGGTTGGAACTGCCGCAGCCGGGTGTGCCGGCTCTCGATGCCTAGCGGGCCCATGCCCCGGTTGGCGGTGCCGCCGGTAATAGCCTCCTTCTCGAACACCAGCACCGAAGCCCCACCCTGTGCCGCCGCAATGGCCGCGCATAAACCCGCCGCCCCGCCGGCAATTACCAGTACATCTGCTTGAAGAGTTTGCATGAGGAATAGAGTTGTTTGTTGTTTACGCGGGTGTTTGTAGAAGTGTAGAACGTCATGCTGAGCGGAGGCGCAGCTGAAGTCGAAGCATCTCTCCCGCTTCGTTGAGCAATCGTCAGAGGTTACTGTGGCGGGCGAGATGCTTCGACTTCAGCTGCGCCTCCGCTCAGCATGACGTTCTTTTAGCTTCTCCTCACTCCTAGCTCCTCAAAACCGGTACACCGCCGACAAAAAGTACGCCCGTGGCTGAATGGGGATGATGCTGTGCACGGCGTTGGGGTTGGCTTCCACTTGCGCCTTGGTTAGGTTTTGGGGGCTGAACGACTCGACTACGGTGCCGGGAGAGGCCGAGCCCATGATGCCGAGCACATTGGTAAAATTGTTGACGTTCAGGGCGAAAGACAGCTTCTTGGTGGCCGCAAAGCCCACGCTGCCGTCAAACTGACTGAAGCCGGGCAGATAGTAGGCGTTGGGCTGGTTGGCCGGCCGCTCGCCCAGGTAGCTCCACTGCACCAGGGCGTAGAACTTGCCCACCGAATACGTAGGCGTGACGTTGATAATAAGGCTCGGATTGTTTTCGGCCTTGTTGCCGCTGTAGTCCACCACCACGTCGTCGGCTTTGCCGTTGGTGCCCACGTTCCAGGCCTGCCACGAGGGATACTTGGCGCTCTGCACCGTGAAGGCGCCCCGCACGTTCAGGAATTTGAACGGGTTGTAGTCGGCTTCCACTTCCACGCCTACCGTTCTAACCTTGTTGTAGAGCACGGGCGTGTAGTAGTTCTGGTTGTTTTCGTCGTTGGCAATCAGGGTGCTGCCCACGTTGCTGAGCAGGCTGTAGAAAGGCGTGACGGCCAGGTTCAGCCCGTTGGTTTTCAGCTTGTAGCCGAGCTCCACCTGGTTGATATCCTGTTTCTTGGGGTCGTTGGTGGCGGCGAAGTCCGAAGTATAGTTCTGGTAGAAGGCCATGTCCGGCGACTTCTGCCCGCGGGTGTAGCGCACGTACACGGCGTTGTTTTCGGTGACTTTGTAGTTCAGACCCCCCGAGTAGGACAGCGTGTTGATTTGCTTGTTGAAGCGCACGTCGTTCTGGCCCACTACGCCGTAAAAGTTGTCGTAAACGGTGAGCGGGTTGCCGTCGAAGCCGCCGGGCTTGGTGGTGGGCACTGTGCGCCGGTTTACACCGTCGAGGCGGATATGCTCGTAGCGCACGCCCCAATCGAAGTTCAGCTTGTCGCCGAAGTTGAGGTTGTTGCCAATAAAGCCCGCCAGCTGGTCGTTGGTGTAGTCGTAGGTGCCGTAGCCGAACGAGCCGCCCAACTTCAAATACCCCGTACCCGGCTCGGAAATCTGGTAGGTCTGCCCGGCGGTTGGGCCCACGCTCGGCACAAACGTGACGTCGAGCAGATTAGCCCGGTCTTCCACCGGCGTGAGGCCCAACACGGCCGCCTGCATTTCGGGGTTGCCTTTCAGGCGGCTATGGGCGTAGAACAAGCCCGCGCTAATGCTGCCGTTGGGTAGCTTCTTGCTTACCGTGAACTGGTCGATAAACTCGTTTAAGTCGATGTTGCTTTTCAACGAGCCATTGTAGCGTACGGCATCCGGCACGGCGTTGGGCAGGTCGGAGTTAAGCACCACGAAGCGCGGCCCCATAGGCCCGAAATTCTGCTGCACCTGCGCCCGAATGGCTCCCGTGTTCTGGTCACGATAGGTTACCACGCCTGGCCCGAGCGGGGTGGTGCCGCTGAATACGCCCGTCACCACGTCGGTGAGGTAAGTGAAGTTGGTAGCCACGTTCACATCCTGCTCCAGGTTTTTGCGGGAGTATTTGCCGTTGTTGCTGATCGACCAAGTGTCGCTCAGATCATAGGTGAAGTTGATGCCGCCGGTGATGTCGCGGGCGTGGCTTAGGTTGCGCGGGTCAAAGGAAATCAGGTCGGTGTTGTTGCCGTTAGGGATTTGGGTTTTCACGCCGGGCAGCAGGTACGAATCGCCCTTTTCGACGCCGGGAGCCAGCTTGATGTCGTCGTTGAAGCCCTGCCCGACCAGCGGCACGGTAGTGCCGTTGTGGTCGTTGAGGTATTTGGCGTACACCCGAATAGTGCCTTTGGCGAAGTTTTGGGTGATGCTGCCTTTCACCTGCCCGCCTTTATTGAAGGGATAGCCCGCGTAGCGCGCGCCGTTGGCGTAGCGGTAGAAGCCGCCCGCGTTGTAGCTCAGGCCAGTTTCGTTGAGCTTGTTGCCGAGGTTGAGGTCGGCGCGGTAGTAGGGCTGCTGGCCGTTGCCTTCCAGCCCGAAGCGGGTGCGCACCTCGTTTTCGCTGCCATTGCTGCCCGTCTTGCTCAGGAAGTTAAAGATGCCGCCCGGCGCATTGGCACTGGTAATTGACGAGGTGCCGCCACGCACAGCTTCCAGACGCTGAATGGTCACGTCGTTCCGAAAGAAATAGTCCGGCGAAATCGTCCCGCTCGACAGGCCCGTTACCGGCAGCCCATCTTCCTGCAACGACACGTAGTAGTAGCCATTGGCCGGCGAGGCCAACGAGCCCACCGAATTAGCCGAAACGCCCCGCGAGTACACCGTATTTTTCACTTCGCCCAGCGCCGAATTCACGTACACACCCGGCACATTACGCAGCAAATCGGCCGCGCTCTGCGGCACCAGCCGTTCGATTTGCCGGGCGTTGAGCGTGGTAATAGCCACCGACGATTCCATCTTGGTGCGCGTGTCGAACACGCCCGTCACAATCACCTCGTCCAGGTTCTTGGTGTCGTCCTGCAAGGCAACTGCCAGCGTCTGCGCTTCTGCGCTCGGCACGGTTACGCGCCGGGTTTGCGACAGCGCCCCAATGAAGGAAATGTTGAGCGTGTAGGAGCCGGGCGCCACGTTGCTGATGGTGAACGTGCCGTCGGCATTGGTGGAAACGCCGGCCTTAGTTTCGGCCACCACCACCGTCGCGCCCACCTGTGGCGCCCCCTTCGCATCAACGATGCGGCCCGAAATCTGGCCGGTTTGGCCGAAGGCCAGCGGGCCAGCCAGCAGTAGCACCAGCGTCGTGAGCCAGCGCACGGAAAAAGCAAGTAAGTGGGATTTCATGGGCTTGGGGGTTATGAGGTGAGGAGCTGTGAGACAGGAGCTAGGAGTGAGGAGCTAGGAGTGAGGAGCTAGGAGTGAGGAGCCGAGGTAGAAAAGAATGGTAAATGGAAGTTCAGGTGCCGAAATACTTAGCTCCTAACTCCTGTCTCCTCGCTCCTAACTCCTCGCTCCTTGCTCCTTGCTCCTTGCTCCTTGCTCCTTCAGGCAAACGAGCCCCCATCCACCGCCAAAGCATGGCCGGTGATGAAGCTGGATTGGTCGGAGCAGAGCCAGAGGGCCACGTCGGCCACTTCTTCGGGGCGGCCGAGGCGTTTGAGGGCTGCCTGGCTTGAAAATTTGGCCAGGGCTTCGGGGTTGTTGCGCAGGTTGAGGCGGCCATCCATAATCATGGGCGTCTCGATGCCGGTCGGGCACAGGGCATTCACCCGGATGCCGCGGGTGGCGTACTCCAGGGCGGCCGTTTTGGTGAGCCCCACCACCCCGTGCTTGGTCGCGCAGTACGACACATTGTTGGGGTGCCCGTGCAGCCCCGCCGCCGAGGCCACGTTCACAATCGTGCCGCTGCCCTGTGGCACCATCACGGCCAGTTCTTCCTGCACGCAGTACCAGGTGCCAGTGAGGTTCACGGCCAGCACTTTCGTCCAGGCATCCTCGGGGTATTCACCCGTGGGCGCGTTCACGCCGCCGGTGATGCCCGCGTTGTTCACGGCGCAGTCGAGCCGCCCAAACTGCCGGACGGCGGTGTTTACCATCTGCCGCACGTCGGCGCGACTGGCAATGTCGGTGCGCACAAACACTGCCTCGCCGCCGTCGGCCTGGATTTGATTCACTACCGACCAGCCACCCGCCTCATTCACATCGGCCACCACCACGCAGGCGCCTTCCCACCCAAACGCCAGGGCAGTCGCCCGCCCAATACCAGAGCCCGCGCCCGTCACCACGCATACTTTGCCAGCAAAGCGGCGGGCTGTCATTGGAGTCTGAGGGGTAGTTAGGGTTTCCATGGTGAGTTAGTGAATTGGTGAGGAATGGGGAATTGGGAAGAACCGCCATGCTGAGCATGTGGCGCCTCAAGCCAGGGTGCGGAGCCGTAGTCGAAGCATCTCGCGTGCTGAGGTTGCCAAACATCATCTGTCATGCTGAAGAATTGAAGCATCTCGCTCGAATCGTTGCACCGGCAGAGGTATTTACCACACTAGCGAGATACTTCGACTCCGCTCCGCTGCGCTCTGCATGACCGTTCTTCATTCCTCATTGACAAAAGCAACTGCGCGGGTCCAGCCGCCGCTGCCGCCTTTTATCTTGATAGGAAAAACGCTGATTTTAAAGCCAAAAGGCGGAAGCTGGTCGAGGTTGGCGAGCTTTTCGATTTGGCAGTATTCCCGCTCCCGGCCCACGAAGTGCGCGGCCCACACCACGCCCGGGCGCGGGTTGCGGTGGTAGTCGGCTGATTGCACGTGCAGGGGCGTGTCCCATCCCCACCCGTCGGTGCCCATCACCTTGATGCCTTGGTCGATCAGCCAGCGGGTGGCTTCCACCGAGGCACCCACGTGGATCTTGGCAAACTCTGGCTCGTACATTTTCTTATCGGCGTCGCAGCGCACCAGCACGATGTCGAAGGGCTTGAGTTTGTAGTTGATTGCAGTTAATTTCTGCTGCACATCGGCAGCAGAAAACTCGTAGCCCGCGGGCTTATCGGTGAAGTCGAGTACCACGGCGTCGCCGTAAAACCACTCCAGCGGCAACTGATCAATGGTGCGGGCCGGCTTGCCTTCCGAGGTCGGACCGTAGTGCCAGGGCGCATCAATGTGAGTGCCGGCGTGGCTGTTGAGCGTGAGCGTTTCACCAGCCAGCGCCAGGCCATCCGGAAAAGCCGAGCTTGGCACCCCGAACAGCTGTGGCCCTATTACTGCAGCGCCTTCCTCGTGCGAGGAAAACACCACGGACAGCGGCAACGGGTCCTGCACGTCGGTGTCAATCGGGCAACTCAGGTCGATGATGCGCATGGGTTGGTTGCTGATTGTTGAATGGTTGATTGTTGAGTGGTGATTGTTGAAAAAGGCCGTCCTGCTCATCTGGCGTCCGCGTAGGCGCAGCCGCAGTCGAAGCATCTCTACCGCATTACTAATCAATGGCATTGCAACGAAGCGGTAGAGATGCTTCGACTACGCTCCGCGGCGCTCAGCATGACCGTTTCTATTCTATTCACTACCACTCAAACGATGGTGTTTTTCAGTTTTCCGATTCCGGTGATTTCCAGCTCTACCACGTCGCCGGGCTCTAGCCAGCGGTGGGTTTCGGGGCCTAGCTCTAGTAGGCAGCCCCACCCCACGGTGCCGGAGCCGAGAACGGCACCGGGTTGCAGCGTGGCATCACGGGAGGCACGTTCCAGCATCTCACCGAAGGTGTAGTGCACTGTTTGGTAGTTGCCATCGGAGAGGAGCTGGCCGTTCACGGTGGCCGTCATGCGTAAGTCGAAGCGGTGGTTGTTGGTGGCGTAGTGCGCCATTTCGTCTTTGGTCACGATGCAGGGCCCGAGCGACGTGGCGAAGTCCTTGCCCTTGGCGGGGCCGAGGTGCACTTTCATTTCAGCCATCTGCAAGTCGCGGGCGCTCCAATCGTTGAGCACGGCGTACCCGAAAATGTAGTCGTCGGCGTCTTCGGCCTTCACATTGCGGGCCGGCTTGCCGAGGATGCAGGCCAGTTCCAGCTCGTAGTCGAGGCGTAGGCAGTTGTGCGGCCGAATCACTTCAGCATCCGGCCCTACTATGGCCTCGTGGTTGGAGAAATAGAAAATCGGCATCTGATACCACTCCTCGGCTAGCGTGTGGCCGGCCCGCTTGGTGGCGTTGATCAGGTGCTGCTCGAAGGCCACGTAGTCGCGGAAGCTGGTCGGGTTCGGCAGCGGGGCCAGTAGCTGCACGTCAGTCAGGGCGTGGGTCGGCGTGGCTTCCGTTAGGTTCAGGTCGCGCAGCAGCGGCATAAATTCGTCGTGCCCGGCAATGAAGCTCAGCATGTCAGTGGGCAGCGCGCCCTCACTGGCCAGGTGCAAATCCACGATGCCCTGGTCGAGCAGCAAACCCGCCCGACTCTTCCGCTGCGCATTTTGAAAGGTGACGAACTTCATGGTTTCTGAGCTACAAGCCTCAAGCTGTGAGCTTCAAGCTTTTTTAGTGGGAGTTGCGAGTGGCAAGCTTTAAGCTGCAAGCCTCAAGCCTTTGCATGTCTGAAAATCAAGCTTGAAGCTTGCAGCTCAACTAAAGCGGTTGCGCCAGGGCTTCCAGTGACGACTTAGTGAGGTGGTTTCGGTCGCCCATGGTGCCGGCCAGTTCCCATTCCCCGATTTGTTGGGCGGCGTCGCACACCATTTTGCAGCGGGCGTAGCGGCGGGTCATGAAGTTGTCGAGGCTGGTTGCCAGCGGAATATCCTTGGTTATTTCCTCGGCCAGCACCAGTGCGTCTTCCACCGCAATGCCGGCGCCCTGCCCGATGTGGGGCGAGGTAGAGTGCGAGGCATCACCGATGAGCACCACCCGGCCTTTGTACCACTTTTCGGGCACGAACACCACCTCCATGGGCCGGTAGACCACGCCTTTGTTGTCGGTGATTTGCTCGCGCAGGTCGGCAATAATGCCCGTACTGAAGTTGCTAAGCCGGGCGCGCATCTCGGCGGCCAGGTCTTGCTCGGCAATGCGCGGCTTGGTAGGCTCGTTGGACGTCACGTACATGTACATCAGGTCCTCGGCCAGTGGCACCAGCCCGGCCGCCAATCCATTCGCCCCGATATAGTTGGCCAGGTGGTCGACCTCCCGCTTGAAATTGTAGCGCCACACGGCCTGCCCCGTGAAGCGGGGCTTCACCTCCGGAAAAATCATTTCCCGCACCTTCGAGTAGGTACCGTCGGCGCCCACAATCAGGTCGTAGGTGCCGGTCGTGTTGTCGGTAAAGGTGACGGACACGTTGTGGTCGGTTTCGGTGTAGCTTTCCAGCGTCACGCCGAGGCGCACGTTCACGCCGGTTTCCAGCGCCGTTTCCGTCAGCACCTTGTGCAGGGCCGGGCGCGACACGCCGCAATTGGCCGGATACTCGGGGCCCGCCAGCCGGTGGCCAGGCATTACCATGTGCCCCCGCGGCGAGTCTATCGTCACCTCTTCAAACGGATACGCCCGGTCCATGAACTTGTCCAGCACCCCCAATTCGTGGAAAGCCCGCACCACATTCGACTGAATAATGATGCCGACGCCGTATACCGTCCACTCCTTTTTCAACTCCACAATGTCCACTTGCACCTCTTTCTTGCGCAGGCTGATAGCCAGCGAAAGGCCGGCAATGCCGCCACCAACCACGAGTACTTTATTTTCGGTCAACATTGAGAGGGGGAATTAGAGTCAGGGGTTGGGGAGCTGAAAAATCGGTTAGTTGCCGTCGCTGATGACGGTGCCGCCGTCTATGATCAGGTTTTGGCCGGTGATGAAGGCGCCGGCCCGGCTAGCCAGCATGACGGCCACGCCCGCTACTTCGTTGGGTTGGCCCACCCGCCGCAGGGGCGTCAGGGCGAGGCGCTTGGTCATCACCTCGGGGCTATCGAGCATGGGCCGGGCAAAGGCAGTTTCAATCACGCCCGGCGAGATGGTGTTGGCGCGGATGTTATCGGGTCCGAATTCCACCGCCAAGTTGCGGGCCAGCTGAATCAGGGAGGCTTTGGAGAGGCCGTATAGGCCGATGTTGCGGTTGCCGCGCACCCCCGCAATGCTGGCCAGATAGATCAGAATGCCATCTTTCCGCTCGGCCATCTGCGGAACAATCAGCTTGGTCAGCAGCACCGCGCTTTGCACGTTCACCGCCATTGCCGCGTCGAAATCAGCGGCCGAAACAGCCAAAACGGAGCCAGTCGGTGCCATACCCACGCACGACACCAGCACATCAACGCGCCCAAGCTGGGCTAGCGTCGTTTCCACCAACGCCCGAATCTGCTCCGGCTGCGTCATATCACAGACCACTGCCAGGGCCATGCTACCTTCCGCCTGCATTTCACGCACCGTTGCCGCGCAACCTTCGGCATCATGGCTACTCACCACCACCGTTGCCCCGTGCGCGCCCATGGCCCCGGCAATAGCTCGCCCCATGCCGCTGCTCGCCCCCGTCACGAGAGCTACTTTGCCGCTTAAGTCGAAGAGAGTGGAGGGCATGAGTTTGAAGTTTTGGTGTGTTAGGGTCTTGGGGTCTTGGTTTTTGATTTTCGGCTCGTCATGCTGAGCTTGCCGAAGCATCTCTACCGCAGTGGTAATCAAGAGCATTGCAACGAAGCGGTAGAGATGCTTCGGCAAGCTCAGCATGACGTTTTTTATCATCTTTCATTCCAGTGTATCATTGGCTGGCCGGGTACCGGGCTGCGGAACCAGGGAACCGACGTGCCGCGCAGGCTGCCGAGGTAGACGGTGCGCAAATCGGGGCCGCCGAAGGTGAGGCTGGCCATCCAGGGGGCAAGCGTGCCGTGGGTGGCACCCATGATTTCCGGGGTGAGAGTGCCGGCGTGGAAGTGGTCGAAGAGGCGCTTTTTGGTGTCGGGGTTGCTGTCGTCGAGGAGCGTCAGAATTTCACCATCGGGGGTGAGGGCAATCAGCTCGTCGGTGAAGATGAGTGTAATCCAGAGGTTGCCGAAGGCGTCGAAGGCAAAGCCATCGGGGAAGCCACCTAGGGAGTCGGGGCCGTAGACTTCCCGGTCGGTGAGGGAGCCGTTGGGCAACACGCGCAGGCGGGAAATGCGCCAGCCGGTGCTTTCCACCACGTACAGCCACTCCTCCCGTGGGTCAAACCGGATTTCATTGGTGCCGCAAAAACCTTCTGCCACCATGCGGACGCCGTGCTCATCGATGAGGCCGATGTAGCCGTCGGCGGTTTTGGTGTTGAGCTGGCCAGTCCAGGGCTGCTCGCGGGTGGTGACGGTGAAGTAGATGCGACCCTTAGAATCGCGCAGCGGAAAGTTAGCCTTGCCGAGCGGCTGCCCGTCGATGTCGGTGCAGAGCGTCCGCAGGTGGCCCTGGCGGGTCATGGTTTCAATGGCGTCGGTGCCCCAATTGGCAACAATGAAGTTGCCTTGCGCATCAAAGCACAACCCGTTCGGCAAAGACCCCACCGACTGCACGTAGCGCGTCTCGAAAGAAGCATCGGTGGCGTCGGCTGCCAGATTCTCCACGAACGGCGTCACCAGTTGCTGCGTGCCGTCGGGGTTGATACGCATCACGCCCCCGCGGGCGTCGGCGGTCCAGATAGTGCCGTCTCGCTCGGCCAGCACGCACTCCGGCCGCTGCAAGTCCCGCCCAATATGCTGGATATCGGCCCGGTTTACCTGCCAGTTCTTCAGCGGGTTCTGCTTAACAAGGGAGGGAGAGGCAAGCATGGTGGTTGTGAGTAGGTGGATTTGGGAGCTATACTTACAAGTTCTTCTGAATCCAGTCGAACATGGGAAAGGTGCGGGTGAAGCCATCAATCTGGCAGTGCGCTGAGCCGGGCGAGCTGGCGGGCACCACGTCGAGGATGCGCGGGCAAGTCAGGTCGTTGAAGGTGCGGTAGGCGTGGCTGACCGGGTTTTGGCGGTCGTCCTCGCCGTGCACGATGTAGGTGGGCATCGAAATCTTTTCAGCTACTCCGCGCAGGTTGTAGTGCGAGAGTTTCTCGCGCGCCTCCTGCATGTTGTCCACGCCCACAATGTGTTGGAGAATTGTGGCCAGCGGGTGGTTATCGGGCCGATTAGCCCATATTTCATGGTAGTCGTACACAGCGCCCCAAATGGCGCACACCTTGAAGCGCGGCTCGAAAGCAGCAATCCGCGCCGACATATACCCCCCCATGCTCACGGCCATGATGCCAACGCGCGCCGGGTCAACATCGAGGTTAGTTAAAACCCAATCCAGAGCCGCCGTGCCCGCCACCTCGTAGTCGTAGCGGTGGTGCAGGTGGTGGAGGCGCAGCGCGCCGCCCTGGCCGGGGCCATCCAACGTGAGCAGCGAAATGCCCCGCTCGTTGAGTTTCTGCGCTGGCCCAAAGTAGAATTCTTCGGCCGTGGAATCGAGGCCGCCAAACAAGATCATCAACGGGCCGCCAACCGCGCCGGGCGCCGGCATGTAGTAGCCCGGCAGCACCGCCCCCTCAAACGGCACCTCCACCCGCCGAGGCGGCGTGGACAGCAGAGCGGCCCCTTTCTGGAAAGCGGCAACGCTGCTCTGGTAGGTCGGGAACTTGCGGGCATCGGTAGGCAGCAGGAAAAACTCGGCGGTGCGCAGGTAGTTGGCCGCCCGCAAAAACGCGGCCCGCGCCGAGAGCGTGCGGTTTTCATCGAGGGCCTGATTGGCTTCCGCCAACGAGCGGCGGCCCTGGCCGAGCCATTCCTTATGGAAGCTTTCCAGGTTGCCCACCTCGATTTTACTGGCCGTGTTCAGCACCTCGTTGGTTTCGCCGCCGCCGTAGAGGCTTTGGGTTAGCGCGCGCTGTACCTGGTACGAGAACATGTAATTCTCTGGAAAAAAATGCCACATAGGTGGGGTAGGGGAGGGTTAGGGAAGATCAAGCATGACGGTCTACAACAGCTTCGCCGAATTACTCGACCTGTAACTCCTTGGCTACCAGCTCTTGCTTGGTCTGATAGTGGCTATCCTGGCCTTCCTTGAGGTTGCCATCCTTGGCCCAGGGGCTGGTCATGCCCCAGGCATCGTTGGGGTTGTCGCGCAGGTAGTGGATATCGGGGCCGTGGTCGGGGGCGAAGATGAGGCGGGCGGCCGCGTAGAACTCGAACCGGTTGCCGCCCGGCTCGATGACGTAGATGAAAAAGCCTTCGTCGGCTTTGTGGCGGGTTGGGGCTCCCATTTCCAGCTTGTAGCCGTTCTCAATGACCCAGTCGCAGGCCAGCAGCACTTCCTCGCGGCTGTCGAAGTTCCAGGCCACATGGTTGAACGAGCCCTGACCGGGAATGCCTTTGGGGTCGGAAAACACGGCAATATCGTGCGAGAGGTTGCCGATGGTGAAGAGCCCGCCCACGGCCGGCATCTCGTCGTTGATGCGAATTTCATCGGGGTTCTTCATGCCTAGGGCCTTGTAGAAATCCCGGTCGGCCACGTAGTTGGTGGTGAACAAGGTCACGTGGTCGAAGCGGCGAGGCGACATGCCGCGGCGGCGGTTGCTGGCGTACCGGTCGGCGAATACGCTGCCGCGGGCCCCCGTTTCACGCAGCCACACTACATCCCAGAAGATTTCGTGCACGTGCCCGTCGGGCGAGTGGAAACGGTAGGCGCGGCCGTGGCCCAGGTCGCCATCCACCCAGCCGATGCCGGCCCCGGTGCTTTCCAGGTGCTGCACCGCATCTTCCAGGGCTTCGGGCGAGTCGGCGCGCCAGGCCAGGTGAGCCATGCCGGGCAACTCGCGGTGCGTGATTTTGAGCGTGTGATGGAAGTAGTCGCCCCAGGCTCGCAAATACACCGACGTTTCGTCGCGGCCGGTTTCGTCGAGGCCGGCAATTTCAGTCAGGAACTTAACCGTTTCTTCTACTTTGGGGCTGTATAGCTCGATATGAGCGAGCTGCGAAATGAAGTGGGGGTTGCGAGCCATGGAGTAGCTGATGCTAGAAAGTGAGTTATTACTTACTCTAGCAAAGGAACCGCATAAACCTGCTCAGCAACGAACACTTTTTACTGCTTCACTTGTACAATTTGAAAGAACAATCATGCAATTCCGCTATTCAATGAAAACTCTAGGCAATACAATGAGCTACTAACGCTGGTCTGTTAAGCGTTTGCTAATGGAAATTGGGGCCTCAATGCAGAAAATCCATCCTTCCACTTTCCTATTGAGGCCTGAATCGGTTTTTAAATGAATAAGCAGTAAGCTTCAACCCCTTGCGTTGAATGACACAATTTGATAGTGAGTATAGGATCACCTCAGCAGGTGCTTATTAGTGCACCTGCCGCTACAGTGGCTTCCATGTACCCTACCCCCAGAAAATTCTGCCCATTAAGCAGCGGGGGCCGGAGTAGGGTACACGGAAGCACATTACATGCTCCCCGGTGAAGTGCTGATCATTGGAGCCAGCTTCTCCCGAAATTCTTTGGGCGTCGAACCTGTTTGCTTTTTGAAGAAGCGGCTGAAGTAGCCTTGCTCATTAAAGCCTAGCTCGAAAGCTATTTCCTTGAAGGTTTGCTCCCCGTCGCTGATACGGCGCTTGGCTTCCAGTACCAGCTGGTCGTGGATGGCCTGCGTGACTGTGAAGCCGCGTTTTTCCTTCAGCAGCTCATTCACGCGCTGCGTGGTTAGGCCCAAGTGTTCGGCGTAGAACTCGGCTTTGCGCTCGGTTTTGTAGTGCGTCTGAATAAGGTGGAGCAGCGTATTCAGGCGCGGGTCGCGGAAGCTGGCCACGGCGGGTGCCCCCTGGCTGGCCCGGTAGATATGGAACAGCAGCGCCTTCAGGTACGACTGGATAATCAACGGATTCTGCTGCCCGGCGTGCTCCACTTCCAGCAAGTTCACTAGCGTGTGCAACTGCGGCAGGTCAGCCTCTCGGAGCATAATGCCTTCGTTGATGAAGTGGGTGAACAACTGCTTGAGGTATTCCTCGGGAATGTTGTTGAAAAAATCAGTTGTGCACACCACCGCAAACCCCGTCGGGCGCTGGCCTAGCACCGCGTGCACCTGTCCCGGCGACAGGAAATACACCAGGTTCTTGCGCACCGGGTACGGCTCGAAATCAATCAGGTGGTCGTCGCCATCAGAGGTAAACCACAGCATCTCGTAGAAGACGTGCCGGTGGTGGCCCATGAAGCGGTTAGCGTTGGCCGACTCGATGCGGTTGATCAGGAAAAAGCCCTGATCCAGGTCGTGCGTGGGAATAAGTTGCTTGGTGGGCATAGGGCGGGGCAGGGAAAGGAAATATACGCTTTTCGCGCTTCTCTCCCTGCTCCCGAACCTGTGAAGTTTTATATAGCGGCAGTGAGCGGTGAGGTTGTGTTGAAACGAAAAAATGTAGCGGTATCCTTAAAAAGGAGCTCGAGAAAACTGAGTTGATGGTTTCAGAACCGTCAACTCAGTTTTCTCGAGCTCCTTCTAAGGGCAACTATGTAAAGCCAGACCTTATTCAGCCTTGCTGATGCGCTGCGTCATCTTGCCATCAATGGTAAGCAAATAAGTGCCCGAGGGTAGAGCGGTTAAATCAAGCTGGCCGGAAACGGGCAGCACCCGCTTGCACTGCAGACGGCCAAGCAAGTCGCGCACTTCTGCAAGGTGCCCGGCCGAGCCCGCTGCCAAGCGAACGGTTAGCTGCTGTTGCACGGGGTTAGGGAAGGTCGTCAGCGCGGCTTCACTAGTGCCAGGGGCGCTCCGAGCGGCAAGCGCCGTGGCAGTGGGTGCCAGGGCCACCCCGCGGAACGTGGTATTGGTGGGAGCCGTTACGAGAGCAGCAGGCAAAGTTGCGGTACTAGGAGCCACGTTGTAACCGGCGGCGTCGTCGACGCTGTAAAGCCCACTGGCTCCGGTGGCCACCAGTGTTACAACAGTGCCGGTGGTTTTGCCGGTAAGGCCCCGCAAGGCTGCTGTCGCGCTGGCAATGGTGCCATTCAGCGTCCAGGTGCCACCTACCAGGCTCCATTTTTGAATGCCGCCACCGGTTGGCGTCCGGTCGTCGGCTACGTACACCACGTCTAGGCCGGGCACCGTAGGACTTTGGTCGGTAAAGAAAAAGCTAAACGAGCTAGGCCCGGAGGCTACGGGAAAACCGGGCAGCAAGGTAAACGCCTGGCCTGCCGCTACAGGGAGCCCGGAGCCTACTTGCAGCACCCCGTAGCTGTTCGATGACGAGGCACCCACGTAAAGATTACCCCCGACTATATTGATGGTCCGTAGGTTGGTAGGGGTGCCTGTGCTTAGCGCGGTTGTTGGGCCAGTGTTGCCCAAGGGCAGGAAGCGGACGCCCCCATTTGCGCCCACGGCATAAAACGTGCTGCCGTTAGCTGAGACCGCCGCTCTGATATTGTTGGCATCAAAAGCGTCGCTGATGCGCGTCGTTGTGTTGATGGTACCATCGGCGGCGATACGCCCAATGACGCGGTTGGTTGTGGCGGCAGTTGTGCCGGTAACGCTAGCTGTACCTACGGGGGCATTGTAACCCGTTAAAACCAGGTAACGGCCATCGGCCGAGCGGGTGAGGTTGGCATCCGAGGTGGCGCTGCCGCTTGCGGTTAATGCCAGGTTAGGCAGCGCATCCGTCGTGGGCAGTGATACTTGCTGCACGAGCGTGCCGGTAGGCGAATACTCGGCCAAATAGGTGGCGGTGGCGGCGCTGCTTAAAGCGGCAGAACCATCGCCGATGCGAACTACCACGTAATTGCCGACCGTGAAGGGTCTTACCGTTTGCGCCTGAAGCGCCATGGTGCTGGCCAAGCTGAAGGCCGCTCCTAACAAGCTAACGCGTCGAAACCAGGTAGGAAGTAGTTGTGCGTGGGTAAAAGAAGAAATCATAAGTACAATAAATGGGTTGATAATTTCCCTTGCTGCTCCGGTGGCGCAGGTCGTGGAGTAAGCGAGAATCAATAGCCGAGACAAAGTGGACGCTAAAACGAACGGTTCTGATGTAAGCCCAGCAGATGAAAACGCCCCAATACCCCCACCGAATCAAGCTCAGCAATGACAAGGGGTAAAACTAGACAAAAGTTATAACTGAAAAATAAATAGAGCTTAAGATATGCTAAATAAGTGCGCTTTTATTGCTTCATGTGCACTTTTATGTTTGTTTAACACAAAACATTACAACTGAACTTATTGTGTATATCGGTTGCTCCGATACTTGCGCTATTCGTTTCCAACCAATAGAACAGCTGCGCGACAGAAGTTGATACGATAAGCCAGCTAGTGCAAACGCCCCCGGCACCTGGCAGCACAGGTATCGGGGGCGTTTGTACTAGCTGGCTGGTCATCAGCCAGGTGGCTGCTTACTGGCCACTACTCACGGCTTTGGGTGCACTTTCCGGTTTCACCATGGGGTACTTGATGCCAAGCTGTTCAAGGTAGGTTTTATACTTCGCCGGATTGTAGTAGTACTTCTTCATGGCGGGCCGGAATTCGGCCATAATGTTGGTGTTCAAAGTAATGGCGGGCTTGTCGGTGGCCGAAATCAGCGGGGTGTACTTGGTGTTCTTGGTTTGTACTTCGTTGAAGTAAGTCCAGGCATCCTTCAGAATTTCGGGCTTCACCAGCATGTCCAGCAACGTCATCGCCTCGGCTTTGGCGCCGGCCGTTACGCCTTTGTGAGCAATGGGCGTGGCCATGGAAACGGCATTCGACCAGTGGTGACCGGGCAGGCCGGGAATATTGGCCGGATAGCGCAACACTACGGTCGGCACGTTCCAGGAAATATCGGCAATATCGTCGGAGCCGCCCCCGATGGAAAATTCTTCGGGCTTGGTGAGCGTATCCAGCTTCATGGCCAGGCCATCGATGGGCTTGTTGCGGCGGTCGGTTTTGGGGGCTTTCATTTCCACTTGAATGGCCCGCGCCAGCACCTGGTCGTCGGCACTCCAGGTGGGCAGCCCTACCGCCCGGATGTTCTGGTACATGGCTTCGGCCACCGGCTTGTTCATGTGGCCAGGCCAGGCGCTGCCCAAGACTTCGCTGGTGACGGTGGTGTTGGTCATGAGCGTGGCGCCCTGGGCCATCTTCTTCGCGTCGTCATACATCTGGATGATTTTCGCGTATGTACGGTCGCGGAAATAGTACCACACCGACGCCTTAGACGGTACCACGTTGGGCTGGTCGCCGCCGTCGGGAATCACGTAGTGCGAGCGTTGGGTGACTTCCATATGCTCGCGGTGGAAATTCCAGCCGATATCCATCAGCTCCACGGCGTCGAGGGCGCTGCGGCCGCGCCAGGGGGCACCCGCCGAGTGCGCCGCCTGCCCCTCGAAGTTGAACTTAACCGAAATCAGGCCATTGCCGCCCGCATCGCCGTACGACACACCCAGGTTGTCGCCGACGTGGGTGAAAATGCAGGCGTCCACATTTTTAAAATACCCGTCGCGCACGAAGTAGGCCTTGGCGCCGAGCTGTTCTTCGGCCACACCGGGCCAAAGCATGAGCGTTCCCGGAATCTTCTCGCGCTCCATAATTTTTTTGAGCGCCAGCACGGCCGTCACGTTCAGGGGCTGGCCGGAGTTGTGGCCTTCTCCGTGGCCCGGCGCCCCCGTGATAATGGGGTCGTGGTAGGCCACGCCGGGTTTCTGCGAGGCTTTCGGGATACAGTCGATGTCACTGCCGATGGCAATAACGGGCTTGCCCGAGCCCCATTTAGCCACCCAGGCCGTGGGGATGCCCGCAATGCCCTGCTCGATGGTGAAGCCGTTTTTCTTGAGAATACCCGTCAGGTAGCGGGAGGTTTCCACTTCCTGAAACCCGAGCTCCCCAAAGCTAAACACCATATCCACCATCTGCTGCGTGGCTTTCTGCTGCTTGTCAATCTCAGTGGCCAGCTCTTTCTTGAGGGCTTCGAGCTTCGCCGGCGGCATGGTCGTTTGGGCGGCTAGTTGCTGCGGCAGCGCCAGCGCCCCCAGCAGGCCCGCGGCACTCAGCAGGCGGCGTAAGAGAGTAGAATTGTTTTTCATAGCGCTCGGGGTTAAAGGCTGTATGCTTCAATTCAGGTGAGGAAAGAAGAGCAAGAAGAACGTCATGCTGACGAAGGAAGCATCTCGCGTGCTGCCGTTGCCAAAGTATTGTCATGCTGAGCGTAGGCGCAGCCGGAGTCGAAGCATCTCGCGTAAATCGTTGCAACGACAAAAGGGTTTACCACACTAGCGAGATGCTTCGACTCCGGCTACGCCTACGCTCAGCATGACCGTTACTTCGGCAAGTTCAGCATGACACATGTGCTTGCTCAATACACTACATCATCGTCCAGGAAATTCAGGTCGGGCATGCCGATGGGGGCGCCGGGGGGCATTTCCAGGCCGGGAATGGGCTGGAATTTATTGGGGTCTTCGTTGAATTTCGAAATCTGCGACAAGCCAAAGGCCAGGTTGGCTTTTTGGCGGCTGTCGGCGGTGGGCAACTTGCCGCTCATCCATAACTGAAGCTCCTGCACCTTTAGCAGCGCCTGCCCCCGCGCACTTTCCGAGGCCCGGTTGTCGGCGGCCAGTTCCAGCAGGGTTTTGAGGGTGACGTTGTTGACCATGGTTTGCAGCTCACCCTTGTAGCCGGCCGGCAACGGAGCTTTCCAGGTGGCGCTGAGCAGCTTATCGACCACGGGCATGAAACCGGGCTGCTGGCTGTCCCGGGCCTGGTACTCGATCAGGCGAGCGGCCCGCTCCGCATTCAGCAGCGACGAAATGGTTTCGCTGGCGGCGGCCTCCGCGGCGGCAATAGGGTCGAAGGTGGGGCCGGTGTGGCGGCTGAACAGCTCCGACATGTTGTTGTAGCCCGAGGGGCGGGGCGGAATCTGCTGGATCAGCTTTTCGGGCAGCGCCAGCGCATCGGGCGTGATGGTGGTCATCAGCGCGTCGAAGGCCTTCCACTGCTCGGCCGGGGCCACCATTTTTGTAGCTACTTGCCCGTCGCCTTTAACGGCCGGCGAAAAGTACAGCCCGCCCAACGATTTGGCCGTGGCTTCGATCTGGTAGCGGTGCAGCAGATAAATGGGCACCAGCACTTCTTCCAGCGTCGCCATAGGGGCTTGGTCGGGAATGGCTTTCTCCGAGAAGTTGTCGAGCACGTGCCGGCGCACGGTCATCAGCTTGGTGAGCTGCGTTACGGCATTTTCGCCGTCGTCCCACTGGTGCGAGGTCGGGTGGGTGTAGCCGCCGATGTCCGGGATGAACAGATGGCCCTGCTTGAGGGTTTCCTGCATGATTTTCTCGAGCCCGGCGTCTTCATCGGTGCCCTTCGGAAAATCCTGATAGCCCCAGATAACCGACCGTTTATCCCAGCTGCCGATGCCGGTAGCGTAGGCGTCGGATACGTCTATTGTCCCGTCGGATTTCAGTGAAAAGCGCGGGAACGGGTAATCCATGACCGAGCTCCGGCCATTGGGGCTAGCGGCAAAATTGTGGAAGAAGCCCAGCGTGTGCCCGATTTCGTGGGCCGACAGCTGCCGGATGCGGGCCATGGCCAACTGCTCCATTTTGCTGGTATTGGCTTTGCCGGCGCCGTAGGGCTGCAACAAACCCTCGGCAATCAGATAGTCTTGCCGGTGCCGGTCGGAGCCGAGCGTTACCACGCCCTTGATAATTTCGCCGGTGCGCGGGTCGATGTACGACGAGCCGTAGGAAAACGCCCGGGGGTTGCCAGCGCGGTCCACCCAGTTCACCACGTTGTAGCGAATGTCCATGGCATCGGCGTCGGCGGGCAGCTCTTTCACTTGAAACGCGTTTTTGTAGCCGGCCGCCTCGAAGGCCTGGTTCCACCAGGCGCCGCCTTCAATCAGGGCCTTCTTGATCTTCTCCGGGGCACCCCGGTCCACGTAGTACACAATGGGCTTCACGGCTTCGCTGGAAGCGGCGCCGGGGTTCTTCTTTTCCAGGCGGTGCCGGCGCGAGTACCGCACCAGCACGGGCTCGGTCATGGGAGCCGAAAAGTCGAGGTAGCTGAACATGTTCAGGCCCGAGCGGGGGTCGAATTTGCGCGGCTTGTACTGGTTGTCGGGCAATTCCACCAACGACTGGTGCATGTTTACGGTCACGGCGTTGGGGTCGGGCGCAATTTCCGGTCCGCCGCCAAAGCCCCGCCCGCCGGCCGTCGAGCCGCCCGTAAACGTAACCAGGGCTTCAAATTCCGTGTTTTTAGGGAAGTTTTTGGTACTCGCCAGATAAACCGCCGAGCGCGACTCATCGAAGCGGTAGGGCGGCGCCGCCGGACCCGGCGCCGGCGCCGCGCCGCCCCGCAAGCCAGCAAACGAGCGGGCGCCCAGCCGGTCCCCAATCTTTTGGCTGTCGCGCACAATGAAGGGCGTGAAATCAACCAGCACCTTACTGCCTTCGGTGGCCGCCGGCATAAAGCCCCAAACGACGGATTTGGCAAACGCCCCGGCCACCGATTTCTGCTCGTCGAGGTTGGTCGTGACGGCGCGGTAGTTGTAGTTGGGAGCCATTAGCAGCACCTTGGGGCCCATTTTCATAAACTTCACAATGGCCGAAGAAGCCTGCCCTTTCTCGGGTCCGCCCGCGCCCACGCCCTCGGTCAAAGCGCTGAAGTATAAAAACTCCTGATCGAACTTGTTGATTTCCAGATAGATTTTGCCGGTTTTCTCTTCGTAGTAGAAAGGAAAATAGCCTTCGTACTTCTTCATGCCCTTGGTGAAAT
Organism: Hymenobacter sp.; assembly: GCF_036387835.1. Lineage (GTDB taxonomy): Bacteria > Bacteroidota > Bacteroidia > Cytophagales > Hymenobacteraceae > Hymenobacter. The sequence goes on from NZ_DASVSY010000006.1 coordinate 27,657, forward strand.
CGGCCAGGGAGGCGGCGGGTTTGGGTGCCGCTTTACTGGCCGCTGCGGCCGGATCGGCCGGCGCGTTTTGGGCAGTGGTCAGCAGCGGAAAGGTGAGCAGCAGGGCAAACGGCAGATACTTGTGTCGCTTCATTCGGGGTGGTTGAGGAGAGTGGAGGTAGGAGAGGGGAAGTTTTATGGCAATTTTCTGGTTGAAAGCACCAGAGGCTGCGCGCTACCGGCTAGAGGAGCTTGTTGGACGAAATTTCAGCGTTGGGAATGGGGAAGATGTACTCGGGCTGCGCGGGCGAAATGGCGGGCGCCGTGCCTTTGGCCGGAATGGGCAGCAGGTTGCGCAGCAAGTCGTTGGAGCGGAATCCTTCGCCTAGCAGCTCGATGCGCCGTTCCACCAAAATGGTGTTTACCAGAGCGGTGGGCGTGGCCGTGGCGGCGGCCGGGAAAGCGTAGTTCGGGTCGGCGCGCTGGCGTACGGCCGTCAGAACGCGGGTGGCCAGGGCCAGGTCCGGCGAACTGGTTTTGGCCAGGGCTTCGGCATAGTTCAAGAGCACTTCCGAGTAGCGCAGCACGGGCACGAAGTCCAGGTACGGATTCGCTTTTCTGTATTTGGTTAAGTACACCGTGGAGCCCGCGGTGCGGAGCATGGTTTTGCGCTGGTCTTCGGCGCGCCAGGTGGGGTTGCCCAGGATGCCGGCCGGGTTCAGGTTGTATTCCTGATTGATGGTATACTCGTAGCCAAGCGAGCTTTGGCCGCTCACGTTATCGAGTTCGGTCATGGGCATAGAGAAGATGCTTTCCGTGGTGGTGTAGTCGGCGCTGAACACGGTGCTGATGCTGGCCTGCAACTGGTGCGCAACCCCGCTGCCGGCCTTGAAGGGCGGGCTGGCCGACACGATTTTTTGCGTTTCCCGCACCACGTTGGCGTACTGGCCCATGCTCAGATAAACCCGCGTTTTGAGGGCAATAGCCGTGTTGCGGTGCGCGCGGGTGGTGTTGAGTAGCGGCGTGGAATAGGTGAGTGGCAGGGCTGTTTCGGCCTCGTCAAGGTCTTTCAGAATCTGCGCGTACACCTCAGCGACGGTGCTGCGGGCCAGGTCGTTGTTGGCCGACGTGGTTTGGCCTTTCAGGCGCAGCGGCACCCCCGGCGAGGCCCCGCCATCTTTGGCGTACGGCTGCCCATAAAAGCTAATCAAGCTGAAGTAGCTGAGCGCCCGCACAAACTTAGCTTCGCCGGCGTAGTTGGCCGCCACGGCGTCCTCCACCACGCCCGGATGCGCGGCCATGCCGTCGAGCAGCAGGTTGGCCGAATTGATGGCCGCATACGCCGTACTCCAAGTGGTGAGGGCGTCGTTGGAACCCGAGTTGATGGTGTGGTTCCAGGCATCATAGCCCGTAAATACGTTTTGCAGCCGGTTGATAAACTCCTCGCCCCGAATGTCGCTCAGCATCAGGTAGCGCCCTCCGTAAAAGCTGCCCGATTTCAGGGCGGCGTACATGCCGTTTACCTGGCCCAGCACGCGGGCCGGCGTGTCAAAGAGCGCCGTATCGGGCAGGGAAGTATCCGGGGCCGGGTTCAGCAGGCTATCCTCGTCGCAGGCCGTGGCCCACAAGCTGCACGAAAGGAAAAGCAAGGCCGCAAAACGGCCCAATCCCGCTTTCCAAGCAGTACGGCGGTAGAATGTCTTCATCGTTATTATTTCAGTTGCGAGTTATGAGTTATGAGTTGCCGGTTGTGAGCTATGAGTTGCCGGTTGCCAGTTGTGAGTTGCCAGTTGACGGTTGTGAGTTGCCGGTTGTTAAAATGAACGAACTAGCAACCGGCAACTCACAACTGGCAACTGATCAGAAGCCGACATTCAGGCCGACGGTGAACGTGCGGCCCTGCGGAATCGAGTTTTTGTCGACGCCGGGGGTGGTGTTGGTGTTGCCGTTCGAGGAGATTTCCGGGTCGGTGCCGGTGTATTTGGTGATCAGGAAGGCGTTGTAGACCTGCGTGTACACCCGCACCGAACTTATGCCGGACTTACCAAACAAGGTGGCTGGAATGGTGTACCCCAGCCCGGCCGATTGCAGCCGCAGGAAGTCGGCTTTTTCCACGTTTTCGGAAATCGGGAACGACGAGCCGTTGGACAGCAAGTCGCCGTACACCACCCGCGGAATATCGGTTACCTGCCCTTCGCTGGTCCAGCGCTCGAGCACTTCGGTGGTATTGTTCCAGAAGCGCTGGTCGCGCCAGGTGCCTTTGGTGCCGTTCATTACGTAGTTGCCGCCCGAGTACGTGAAGTTGACTGCTAGGTCGAAGCCGCCGTACTTGAAGGTGTTGTTGAAGCCGCCGTACCAGGTGGGCAGGGCGTTGCCTAGCAGCTGGTAGTCGCTCACGCTGATGGCGGACGCGGGGCGACCATCCAGGTACGTCCAGCGGCTCTGGCCCGAGGCCACGGCGTGGCTGTACTGCACTTGTTCGCCGTCTTTGTTGATGAAAATGCGCTGGCCGTTGGCGGGGTTCACCCCGTCGGTTTTGGCGCCAAACAAGCTGCCTACCGAATAGCCCACCCGCGTGATGTTGGTGGTTTCGGCCGTGGCGCTGGTGGTGCCCACTATCTCGGCTCCGTCGCCGAACAAGGCCGTGACGCGGTTTTTATTGGTGGTGTAGTTGAGGTTGGTGCTCCAAGTGAACTTGCCGGCATTCAGTATGCTGGCGTTGATGCCCATCTCGAAGCCGCGGTTGTACATCGAGCCCACGTTCATCAGAATGGAATTGTTGGGAATGCCTTTCGAGGGCGGCTGCGGCACGTTCAGAATCAGCCCGTCCACGTTGTTGCGGTAGTAGGTCAAATCGAACCGGACTCGGTCGTTGAACAAGCCCAGATCCGCGCCTACGTTGGTTTGTTTGCTGGTTTCCCAGCCCAGGTCGGAGTTGCCGCCCTGGCTGAAGGCCCAGGTGGGCACCGAGCCGTACAGCGCCGAGTTGTACAACGACAACGAGCCGTAGGTGTTGGGCAGGTTGCCGTTGCCCACCCGGCCCCAGCTGGCTCGCAGCTTCACCCCGGTCAGCACATCGGCCACCGACGAGTTTTTGTAGAATTGCTCGTCGGCCAACGACCAGCCCCCCGACACGCCCCCGAAGTTGCCGTATTTCTTGCCCGCGCCCAGGGCCGAGTTGCCGTCGCGCCGGAAGTTCACCGTCAGGAAATACCGCTTGTCGAAATCATAAGTAAGGCGCGAGAAAATCGAGGCAAAGGCGCGGTTAGTCAGCAAGTTGTTGGCCGGCACAATGGTGCCGTAGCTGCCCTGGTAGTCGTTGAAAAAAGCGTCCGACGAATTCGAGCGGGTAGCGCCCCACGACGAATTCTCGAACTTCTGCACGTCGTAGCCCGCCAGCACCGATACGCTGTGCGGGCCCTTCAGGGGCAGCTGGTAGTTGAGCGTGTGGGTCAGGTTCCAGTTGTTGATGAGCAAACTGGAATTGTTGGCCCGCCCGCCCGGAATGCCGGTGCTAAAGCCCGGGCCGTGCACCCCGCTTTCAAACGTAACGTTCTCGATTTTAAGCCGGTCGATGCCGTAGCTCAGGCGGTAGACGAGGCCTTTGAGCGGCGTTACATCGGCGGCAAAGTTGCTGATGATCCGGTCGTTTTCCGAGGTGTACTTGTTGAGGTCCAGCATCGGCACCGGGTTGTAGAAGTTGCTCGATACCGTGTTGTTGCCCATGCCCAGGGTGTTGGCATTGCTTAAGTTATAAGTGCCATCGGGGTTCACCGCGTACACGTTGGGCGCCGACAGCCACGCCAGGCGCGCCGAGCCGACCAGCCCAAACGCGTTGCCTTCCAAAGAGCCCGTGTTCGGTGAGGCATTTAGGCTGTTGTTGTAGTTGGCGCTGCCCGACAAATTCATCCAGGGCGTCAGCTTGTGGTTGAGGTTGAAGCGCACCCCCTTGCGGGTAAACTCGTTGGTTTTCAGAATGCCCTGCTGGTCGCTGTAGTTGGTCGAGAAGTAGTACTTGGTGGTTTCCGAGCCCCCCGACACGTTCAGGCTGTGGTTTTGCGAAAATCCAGTTTGGTACACTTCCTTGTACCAGTCGGTGTCCACCAGAGAGCCGTCGGCGTTGTAGGTGGGGAAAAAGGAAGCCGAAGGCACACTGGCGTTGTTTTCGTTGCCCGACAAGATCTTGGAGTTCAGAACGGCTTCGTTCTTGATCAGCATGAACTGCTCGGCGTTCAGCATTTTGGGCAGACGCACTGCTTCCGTTACGCCGGCCCAGCCTTCGTACGACACGCGGGGCTTGCCCGCCTTGCCGCTCTTGGTAGTAATCTGAATCACGCCGGCCGCCGCCCTAGAGCCATAAATAGCCGTGGAAGCTGCGTCCTTGAGCACGTCAATCCGCTCAATGTCGGCCGGGTTGATGTCGCCGAGCGGGTTGTTGGCTACCGTGGTGCTGCCCGAGGCATTGCCGGTATTAATCGGGATGCCGTCCACCACAATCAGCGGGTAAGAGCTAAGCGAAATCGAGTTAACACCCCGAATCCGGATAATGGGCGCATTGTTGAGCACCCCGTTGGGCTGCCCGATGCTGACGCCGGTGGCCTTGCCAGCCAGTCCCTGGTCGAAGCTTTGCACCGGAATGTCCTTGATGGCGTCGCCCCCGACGCGCGCCGCCGAACCCGTGAATTCGGCCTTGGTTTGGGTGCCGTAGCCCACCACCACTACCTCGTTCAAGGCCTTGGCATCCGACGACATGGCCACGTTCACGGCCGGGCGCCCCGCCACGTTCACTTCCTGCGACTTGTAGCCCAGGAAGGAGAATATCAGCACGCTGTTGGCTTCTCCGTCCAGGGTAAACGTGCCATCTATGGCCGTGGCGCCGCCGCGCGTAGTGCCCTTCACCAGCACCGTAACGCCGGGTAGGGGCGAGCCGTTGGCTTCGGTTACCTTGCCCGTAATCTTTTGGTTTTGCGCGCTAAGCTCGGCAGCGGAAAGCAGCACCGGAAAGGTTAGTAAAAGTTTTTTCATGCTCGGGGTATATTGGTGAGGTCATCACGGTCAAGCTACTCCAGGGGGCCATGAGGCCCGCGCCAGCGCACAGATCTTCGCTCGACAGCAGGAGCCGTCGGGGCAGGATAGTTCAAGTGATTCGACCCTAGCGGGACGGCGCGGATGGGCCGCAAAGGCCAGCAGCAAACAGCACATCTGGGGCGTACCCCAGCCTACCACACTTGGTGCGCGGCATCAAACGAGGCAGTGGGCGTGCCTCTGTACAGGAAAGGGGCAGAACTGGCCGGGCATCCGCCCGGCGGGGCGTGTAAGTGTCAGAGGCAGTGGGAGTACCTCACCAACAGCTCCGGTAGCGACCGGTAGCTGCTTAACGCGCGGATTCTAGACAGTAACCTACGATCAGGCAAGCTCCTCGGCAATGCCTGATCTACAACAATGGTAAAGGATTCAAGGTATTATTGCAAATTTTCCATAATAATTATTTAACCTATGCAATATCATCAATATTGTTCCTCTCTTATTGCAATCGAATGCACTCAATCGGTGGAAGCGGGGCAATGGCTGTTGCGCAGTGGGGCGCATAGTCAGGCAAACCGCTTTGCAGCGTTCGTAGGCCCACGTATCACTGCCGCTGTCAGGGAACAAGGAAGTTAACTACCATACAGGCTAAGCGGCCGGGCCAGCTACCAGGAACTGCCGCAGAAGCACGGCCATGCCACCTCGGTGTTGAACACTCACCACAGCCGCTGCGCATCCTGAAACAGGGTACACAATGAGTACCCGGGTTTGTGACGTGGAAGGCAACGGCCCGCTGTTTTGCGGTAGAAGCCATCGGTGCCGCTCACCCATAGGCGGCCATCATCGTGCGTCAAAGCGTGGACGTAGCCATTGGGAGGTGCGACTTTAGATACTAGCAGTTGGGTTAGCAATCCGGCTTGGTGCCCGTCGTGGCGCCGTAGGTTTTCGGTGGTCCTCACCGACAGGTGGCTCTCTGAAACCGTTGGACGGCAAGAGCCTGCTTTCGATCGAGCCTCTTTAGAGTGCGGGAACCGAGCCGAGCCGGGTTTCCCATTCAGCTTCCAGAGCGGGCAGCCGCTCCGAGCTATGCGTGAGCCAGTCGAGAGCAGATACGGAATCAGTGAAGTACTGCATATCGAAGCGGATGGCGGGCTGCACCAGATTATGCAGGGCATCAACGGCTAGTTGATTGTGAATTTGGTTGCTGCCGATGACTAGTGCAAACCGTTCCAGCCCCAATGCCACCAACTCCGGCATCCAGTAGTCGCCAAGCCATACCTGGTCTTCCACCGATAAGTCGGGCACGCTGTCCATATCGATCAATAAGTGACGTACTTCTAAAGAACGAAGCGAAGCCATCAAATACTGAGCAGTGTTGCGCAGGCTGCTCATGTCGTGGCCACCTATCCATTCCACGCGGAGCACGGCCAGAGAGTGGTCGTGTTGCAGGCACAAATCGGGGATGTTACGGAGAATCACGAGAACAGGCCAGGAGGCGAAAACTGAAATACGCAGTCAGCGGCGAATAGATGTCGTAACAGGAATTATGCTCCTGAAAGCAGCTTATAGCTGCCGCTCAGCCCTGATTTTTATTTTGCCAAGTACAAGGGGAGCATGAGACAAGGAACGGAAATTTACGCTATCAATATGGTATCGTCCTTACTATTCAAGACTTACAAGGTACCTGTTGCTGGTAAGAGCTTGACATGAACTCGCGGGTGCTTTCTTCTATTGCCTTAGCTGGAATTTCTATTCCTCGTCTCGGTTGGTGCTGCCACTAAGAACGCGGAGGCTGCCTGTCTGACGAAAGCAGAATTCCTGAAGCGCTTTTCTATAATAGGCAGGCAGCAGGCAACCCAGCGCGGTACCTTTCCCGCTTGGCTTACGGGTTCAGGGCTTGCCTGATTTCACTTGTCAGGAAAGATCAAGCTTGAGCTAAAAGAGGCGCAATTGCGGCAAATGAGTGTACTAAAAACAGCACCTGCGCGTTTTCAGGCCATATCCGCCAGGGCGTAGTTTAGCCAGCGGAATTTCACTCTTTACTTATTGCTCATGCTTGCTTCTATGCGGCTCTTTGTTTGTTCGCAGGGGCGGGTCCAGCTGCTCGCCTGCTACTGCGAAGGTTTCCGACAACGTCGGTAGTTAAGCTGAACGACCCTTTCCTGTTCCGTTCTCACTTTCTGGTGCTTAACCCCAACGGTTGCCATTGCTGCTGCTGATAGGCACCGCGTTGCCTTTTGCCAGGTAGCCTACACCTCAGGCAAGCGCCCGATTTCGCCCTTCTTCGATAAGCAGGTCGATAGCACTTTTCATGCTTTAAAGTATCCTGGTGTGTGATTTGTAATAACCCTCAAGAACCCTTCTACGCGGCTTGCTGATGGCCGCGTAGCCCCCACCTCTCCTCCCACTTAGTGCCTCATGAATTTCTTTGCCCTTCTGCTGCTTCTGCTCATCACCACTGGTAACGCCACCGCCCCAGAAACTCCGGCAGCCATAGTTCCTGCTGCCACCTGGACAGATTTAAGTACCACACCATCTCTGCTGCAACAACTCAACATGTACCGGCAGCGGGCGGGCCTGCCGCCACTCGTACTCAGTGAAACCGCCTGTCGAGCGGCGCGGCTGCAGGCCGTTTACAATCTCACGCATCGTACCCACGGGCACTACAATCCCCAATACGCTACCCCGCTCCAACGCCTGGCCGCCGTCGGCCACGAATTCCAGAGAACCAATGGTTACATAAGCTACGGTTACGAAAACTGCGTCCGTTTTCGGGGTATGAAAGCCAGAAACCTGACTAGCATCGAAGCGCAGATTATGCAGGCCTACAAACATTCGCCCAAGCACAATGCCGCGCTTCTGGATCCTCATCCAACCAAAGTAGGCATAGCTACCATCTACGACGGAGACGAGCTACAAAATTCGATGGTCTTTTGCATCTGATACCTAATGGCGTTCTGACAACAAGCTAGCCACGTGTAAAACTTAGTACCGATAATTAATGATTATCGGTACTAAGTTATTAGCTTTGAAAAACAGTATAAAATTGGTAGCTACTCCTTAATTATATAGGTGCATGGAAAAGTCTGCGCGCTTACCCGTGGTTGTACCAACTCGCAGCCACTCGCTCATCGAGTTACCTTCCTCGGTTGGCCGGTATGTGGAAGCGGGTTTGCACGGAGCTAAAAACACCAAGCGCGGTTACGCCGCCGATTTGCGCAGCTTTCAAGATTACTGCGAGCATCATCAAGTAACGCATTTGCCAGCCGACGTCACGACCGTAGCCGGCTACGTGTCTCAAATGGCAGACCGGGGGTTGAAGCTAGCTACCATCAAGCGTCACGTAGCGGCCATTGCCAAGCTGCACCAATTAGCTGGCCAATCCTCGCCAACTGGCCACGAGGCTTTACTGGTCGTACTGAATGGAATTGCCCGCATCATTGGCAAGCGCCAACGCCAAGCGCCCGCCTTCTCGGTGCTGGAGTTAAAACAGGCTATTCGTGCGATGGATGTAAGCAAGCCAACGGGTCTGCGGGACCGGGCGGTTTTGCTGCTAGGTTTTGCTGGCGCTTTCCGTCGTTCCGAACTGGTGGCCTTGAACGTGGAGGATGTTGAGCTTACCCGCGAAGCCTTGGTAATTCATGTGCGGCACAGCAAAACCAATCAATACGGGCAAGACGAAGACAAAGCGGTTTTCTATGCACCCAGCGCGGATTTTTGCCCGGTGCGCGCCGTGCAGGAATGGATAGCGAGCTTGGGCAGAAATGCCGGCCCCTTATTTACCCGTATGAGCCGCGGCGCCAAAGACAAACCAGCTCAGCCGGGCGTTAGTAGGTTAACCGATCAAAGTGTAAACGACTTAGTGCAGCGGCACCTTGGGTTAATGTACACGGCCCATTCCTTACGGGCCTCTTTTGTAACAATAGCAGTTGAGGCAGGGCAATCAAACAAAGCAATTAAAAACCAAACAAAACAAAAAACTGACGCCATGATTGAAAGGTATGCCAGATTAGATGATGTAAAACGATTCAATGCAGCTCAGTATTTAGGATTGTAGCTTATAGGAAATAGTTTAAACTGCCATCTAATATTTGATATGCACTTGCTATCCGTGGTAGTGTCAATAATTTTTTTACTGTGTGCTATTGTCAGAAAAAAAATTAATAATTATAATGATACAAAGTGTCGTATGAGAGTATGTAAATAATTCATTTCCAGTTTTGCAACCAGAGTGAAAATAGTTCATAAAAAGGTACTTCAAATACGATATTATTTTTGTCGAAAGCTGCTTCTTAAAAAAGAAACGCCTAACTACTTCTGTGAGTAGCTAGGCGTTTCTATGTACAATACTGGTTTTTTAATCCTGCTTTCAATAAGTTTTTACGCTGTTAACGGGTAATTTCTACCCATCCTTTATAAGTGCGCTTGGTGTTATCAACATTATTAAACTCCACTTCGACTTGGTAGTAATAAACGCCATCCACAGTTGATCGGACGCCTTTATTATCATTTGGGTTACTTCCTCCGTTCCAGTTGATGAGCGGGTCACTGCTGCTCTCGTAGATCTTGACGCCCCAGCGGTTGAAGACGGTGAAGCGGGTGCGGCGGATGGGGGTGAAGACCTTGGGCCGGAACGTGTCGTTCTTGCCGTCGCCGTTGGGGGTG
>NZ_DASVSY010000007.1:0-143708 GCF_036387835.1 Hymenobacter sp.
CATGCGCCGGTCTTTTTTCAACCGGTACAAGTTGAGGTAGGTCTGGCAGATGGCAATGTCGTCGGCGTGGTCGTAGCGGGGGCCGGGGCGCCACTTGGTCCGCTCCCCCATGGCCAGCAACGAATCTAGAATCAGCTTGGACTTCGTGGTTTCGTAGGCGGCGAATACGCCCGCGTAAAAGGCCCCATTGGTCCAGTCGGTGCTTGGGTGCTTGGGGTGGGCCAGCTGCCACGTGGTGGCTTTCAATAGCTGGCTCTTAATAAACTTCGGCTGGAATAGCTTTTCATCGGCTTTGGAAAGCGCCTGCGCGGAGCTGCTAACAGCATTCAGGGTGAAGGAGAGCAGCAGACCACTCAAAAGCAGGCGAAAGAAGCGGGATGTACCAGGCATACTGTAACAGTAGAGAAGCGGATAAGGAAGACGCGGGCAGAACACCTACCAGCCCGCAATGCAAGAAGTAGCCGCAATACTAGCCGGATACTCGCAATAACCAGGGGGCCATTTTCAGAGAATAAGGGGGGATTTTCAACCAAATACCGGTTTAGGGCCATTTTCAAGTTCCAGGCCTGTAACGCACAGTGGGCGGTAGCGCGAAGCGCAGGCTTCGCGCCTCGTAGAACAAGGCTATTGAGGGTCGTTGCTACGGCGCGGTTCCAGTCGTTCAACGACGAGACGCCAGGTATGGCGTCTCTACACCTGTTCAACGAGAATCGACACTGGCAGCCCACGCTACAAGGCGGTGGAAGCGGCTTCGCGGCTTTGGCGGTGCTGCTTGGCGTATTCGGAGGGCGACAAGGTGAAGATCTTCTGGAACGCTTTGCGGAAGTACTTGGCATCCTCAATGCCCACCTGGAACGCTACTTCCGTTACCCGTAGCCGCGTTTGGGCCAGTAGTTGCGCGGCCCGTTTCATGCGCACGTCGCGGATAAACTCTACCGCCGTTTGGCCCGTGATGCCCTTGATGCGGCGGTAGAACACCGACTGGCTCATGCCCACTTCCCGCACCAGCACCTGCACGCTGAAGCCAGGGTCGTCGAGGTGCTTTTCCACTACGCCCATGGCGTTTTCCAGAAACTCCCGGTCGGCGTCGGCAATGACTACGTCGGTGGGTTCGAGCAGAATTTGGCGCTGGTAATACTCACGCAGCTTGTTGCGGTTGCGCAGCAGCGTGGTGGCTTTGGCTTGCAGCAGGGCCGGGTTGAAGGGCTTGCTCACGTAGTCGTCGGCGCCGGTGCCGAGGCCTTCCAGCTCGTGCAGGGCGGCGGTGCGGGCCGTGAGCAGCAGCACCGGAATGTGGGCGGTTTTGGGGTGCTTCTTGATTTTCTGGCACAGCTCCAATCCGTCGCTGCGGGGCATCATCACGTCACTGATAATCAAGTCGGGCGTGTGTAGCAGGGCCTGTTCCCACCCCTCGAGCCCATCGACGGCCAGCAGCACCTCGTACTCCGCCTCGAACAGCTGTTGCAGATACTGGCGCACCTCGTCGTTGTCTTCCACTACCAGCAGGCGTGGCAGGGTAGAAGCGCATTGCAGGTTTTCCGCCGACAGTTCCAGCGTGACTTCATCTGCCAGCAAAGACAATTTCTGCGTTTCCGCCGGGGAAGTGGGGGCTTCCGGTTGAATGTCGCCGGGCCGGAGGTGGGCTTGCCCGAAGGGCAGGCGCAGGCGGAACGTGGTGCCCACGCCCACAACGCTTTCCACGCTTACGGTACCGCCGTGGCGCTCAGCAAACTGCTTCACCAACGACAAGCCTATGCCCGTGCCGGTCATGCGGAGCGTGTCGGTGTGGGAAGCCTGGTAATACGGGTCGAAGATGTGACTGAGCTCTTCGGCTTTAATGCCCGTGCCCTGGTCGCAAACATTAACTTCCAGATAGTTGCCGGTGAGCTGCCCTTCCTGAAACACAGCTTCGCCCCCCGGATTCCCGATTACCGTGGCCGCAAAGCGGATACCCCGGCCTTCGGACGTGTACTTGAAGGCGTTGGCCAACAGGTTGGTTAGCACGATTTCCAGCTTGCTCCGGTCGAAGTAAAGAGGGACGGGTTCGGCCGGCAAATCCAGCGTGTAGGCTATGCCCCGTTCTTCGGCTTTAAGCTTGAAAACCAAGTAGATGTCCTGCAGAAACTGCACCGCGTCGCCGTAAGTGGCCCGCAGCGGCACATTGCCCGATTCCACCTTGCGGAAGTCCAGCAGCTGGTTGACCAGGTCGAACAGCTTGCGGGTCTGCTTGTGCATGAGCTGAATCTTGTCGCGCAAACCCGGAACGGCGCCGTTGGCCTCAATTATTTCCTCCATCGGCCCCAGAATCAGGGTTAGCGGCGTCCGAAGCTCGTGCGAAACGTTGGTGAAAAAGCCTAGTTTCAGGTCGGTCAGCTCTTTCTCCTTTTCGGCCTGGAATTGCTTGAGCACCAGTTGGTTTTCCAGCTGCTGCTGCGCCATCTCGAAGCGGCGGTACAGGGCCACTACACCTAATGCAGCCAGGCCGTAAAGCAAGTAGGCCCACCAGGTTCGCCACCAGGGCGCCAGCACCTCGAACTGCATCGTGGCATACTTCCGGCTCCACACACCCTCGCCGTTGCTGGCTTTTATTTGTAGCGTGTAGTGGCCGGCGGGCAGGTTGGCGAAGCTGGCTGTGCGCTGGCCCGGCGCCGGATACACCCACTCCTCGTTGTAGCCCACCAGTCGGTAAGCGTAGCGGTTTTTCTGCGGGTTGGTGTAGTTCAAGGCCACAAATTCCACCGCGAAGTCGTTGTCAGCATCCTTGATGGTGACAGTTTGCGGCTTGGATAAGGCTTTTTCCAGCAGCACGCGCCCGTTGAACGTGCTGCCTACGGTTACGGGCTTGTTGGTGACCCGCAGGCTTGTAATCTGCACCACCGGCGGATACGGGTTGGTTTGGATGGCCTGAGGCTGGAAGTAGTTGATGCCGTTGATGCCGCCGAAATACAGGGTGCCATCCTGCGCCCGGCAGGCCGCCCCAATCTTAAACGAGTTGCTTTGCAGCCCGTCGGCCACGTCGTAGCGCAGGTACTGGCGGGTGCGAGGCGTGAAGCGGTAAAGGCCGGTGCCCCCCATCCAGAGGTTGCCCGCGTCGTCGGCCAGAATGCTTTCCACGTCGCTTTCCGGCAGCTGCTTGGCGTACGAGCGGATAGTTTCCCGGCCCTGCGCGTCGGTCACGAGCTGGTGCAGTCCGCCCCCGATGGTACCAATCCAGAGCGTGCCTTGCTCGTCGAGCAGCAGCGGCCACACATAGTTGACTTGCAGGCTGTTTGGCTTGCCGATGCCGGCCTGGTAGTGCCCCAGCACCTGCACCGAATCGGCAGCGAAGCGCAGCTTCAGTAAACCGGCATCGTGGGTGCTGGCCCAGAATACGTCGCGCCCCTGGTCGTAGAGCAGGAAAGTAAACTGGTTGGTGGGTAAGGCACTGTTGTCGGTCCGAAAGGCACCCAGATACTGGCCCGAGGCGCTAAAGCGCAGCAGCCCGGCCGAGAACGTAGCCACCCAAACAGTGCCCTGCTTGTCCTGTGTGATACGCTCGATGCTGGTCTGGCTTAAATTGGTGCCATCCGGCAAGGCGGTGTAGGTAGTAAGCTTGGGCTCCCCGGTCGTGCGAACCAGCGTTACCAGCCCGTTGTTGCGCGTGCCAAACCAAAGGGTCCCGTTCGACGTCTGGAAAATGGCCGATACGTCGATGCCGCGCGTACCGTTGCCCTGCTGGTTGAGGTAGTTACGGTAAGTGTGTTGGCGCAGGTCGTAGCTGGCCATGCCGTTGCGGGTGCCGAACCAGAGCGTGTGCTGCGCCTCCTCCTTATAGATGGTATTGATGTAGTTGTTGGACCGTGAAAGCCGGCCGATAAGCGGCTGCCGGATGCGGCCGAAAGGCTTCTGGCGCAAGTCCACTTTATTGAGGCCGCCGGCCGAGGCGCACAGCCAAACAATCTGGTTGCGGTCCTCGAAAATCTGGTGTATCCGCTCGGAATTGATGCTGAACGGCTCGCCGTCTTGGGGTAGAAACGAGGTTGGGGGCGTTGCCAGCAGCGGGGGCGTGCGGTTGGTGACGGCGCCGGCCTCCCACACGTGCAGCCCGTACGTGGTGCCTACCCAGAGCCGCCCAAACGAATCCAGTAGGATAGATTGGGGCATAGAAAGGCGCTCTGGCAGCGGGTGAGTGGTCAGTTCGCGCCGGGTGCGCCGGTTAGCCGCGGCCACCCAGAACACCTGCCAGTCGGTGCCAATCCAGAAGTCGCCGCGCTGGTCGAGGTGCAGGATCCGGATAGCGGTGGTAAGGCCGGTGGCTAACACAGGCAGGCCGGGTTCCGTGGTGCGGACCAGGCGCAGCCCCGCACCCAGGGTACCCACCCACAGGTTGCCCTCGGGGTCGAGGGCCAGGCTAGTTATCCAGCGCAACGAGGACTGGCCGTTCACCAGGGGCGGAAGCTGCTGAAGTTGTTGCAACTGGCCCTGCTGGTTGAAGCTCAGCACAAATAAGCCGTCGCGATAGGTGGCCGCCCACAAGCGTCCTTGCGGGTCGGCGGTAATGGCCGTGACATCGGATTGGGCCAGCAGCCGGGCCAGGGGCCGGTAAGTTGCCGGCACATAGTGCGCATCGAAGCCAAGAAAAGTGTCGTGGTCGGCGTCGTAGAAACTAAGACCCGAGCGCTCAGCCCCCACCCACAACCGGCCGTTGGGGGCAGTGTACACCACTTTAATGCGATTGCCGGAAATACGGCTTTGCTGATTAACGGGCAAGGAGTACTGCTTCAGGCTATACCCATCGTAGCGGTCCAGCCCCCGGTTGGTGCCTACCCAGATAAATCCGGCCTGATCCTGCGTCACGGCCATGCCGTCGCTGTGCGAAAGGCCCTGATCAACGGTTAGGTGCTCGAAGCGAAACCCACTGGCCGCCGCATTCTGGGCCCAGGCGCTGCCAAGGCCGAGGCAAAGAAACGAGAGGAAAGTGAGTAACCACTTAATAGGCAAAGGTACCTGCACGGGCGGATGGGTAGCGGGTAGGAGAGAGGCGGCTGGATAGGCCATGACGTGGTTCGATCAAGCAATAAATCACGTGGTTGGCTCCGGTTACTAAAGTAAGAATCTATTGATTATTTGCACTAAAAACCGCATTTATAGAAAGTATTTCCGGATAGGTGCTAACCGATTTGCCCCCCTTTTTTGCTGGAAATGACCCCGTAAACGAGAGAAACAGGAAGCTACTTTTACTGCAGTCAATACTTGATAATCTGCTTTGCTGCCTCCTGCCACCCGTGGTATGTCCTAAACCAGAAAGCAAGCTTACTCCCCACTAAGCTTGCCGACTACCCGCCCTCGGTATCTATTTTCCCACCCATGTTCGGCGCGAGCTGGCATGACATCCTTCTTACTAGATGAGAGTAAAACGTTTACTCTTTTACGGGGCACTTTCGTCCCTGCCCCTAGCAACGACGCAGCTGGCGCATGGCCAGACGGTCCGGCCTGCCAGCCCCACCGACTCCACCGCCCGGGTGGTAGCCCCCGCCGATACCGCCGCAAGTAAATTGCTTAGGCCGCTGCTGGTCGACGAAAACGATGAGCCCCTGCCCGGCGTCACGGTGTTCAACCGCCGCAGCAGTGCCACCGTGCAAACCGATGCCGTTGGAATAGCCAAGCTCGCTGCCGAAACCGGCGACGTGCTGGAGCTGCGCGCCTCTGGCAGCGTGGTGCAGGAGTACACCGTGGCCGCCAACCGGTCGCTGGTGATTGTGCTCAGCACCAAACACCCGGCCGTGGAGCGCCTCAAGCCGGTGCGGCTGCTCAACAACCTGTCAACCCGCCCCGACCTGACGGCTGGCTCCGCCCAAACCATCTACTACAACGACCTGCAAAAGCTGCCGGTTACCTCGTTTCAGAGCGCTCTGCAAGGGCGCGTGGCCGGGCTAACCATCAACCAAGTCCCCAACTTTGCGGTCAACCAGGGAATTGGGCAGCCCGGGGCCGATGGCATAAGCGTGTCGTTGCGCGGCACCGACGAGGCGCTGGTAATTATCGACGGGATTCCGCGGCCGCTCACCGTGTTTGATCTGGAGGAGATTGAGTCGGTGACGGTGCTCAAGGATGCGTTGACCACGGCTATGCTCGGCGTGAAATCCTCGAACGGGGCGCTGGTGGTTACTACCCGCAAGGGCACGCCAGCCCGGCCGCGCATCTCGTTTACGGCGCAGAGTGCCTCGCAGCAGCCCCTGAGTTTGCCCAAGGGCCTCGATGCCTATAATTACGCCCTACTCAACAACGAAGCCCGCCGCAACGACAGCCAAGCCCCTGCCTACACCGACGCCGACCTGCAAGCCTACCAGGACGGCTCCGACCCCCTCGGCCACCCCAACGTGGACTGGCGCCAGCAGCTGCTCAAAAAATCGTCGCGGCTGGACCGCTACACCTTCAGCGCCAGCGGCGGCAACAAGTTCTCCACCTATTTTGTGTCGCTCGAGCACTTGAATCAAACCGGGCTGGTGAAGGAAAGTGACATCAACAAGTACAACACCACCAACTACTTCAAGTCGTACTCGCTGCGCTCCAATGTCGAGCTGCAGCTGAACTCCAAGCTCTCGGGCGGGGTGGGGCTGCTCGGGCGTATTCAAAACACCAACGAGCCCGGGTTTGGCACCAACTCCATCCTGTTCAACCTGTTCAACACGCCGGCCAACGCCTACCCCATCTACACCGAAGATGGCCGGTACGCGGGCAACCAGCAGTACCAAACCAATATGTGGGGCCAGGCCGTGGGCTCGGGCTACCAGCAGAACTACAAGCGCGACATGCTGGCCGACTTCCACCTGAAGCGGACCCTGGACGAAATAACGCCCGGCCTTTGGGTGCGCGCCATTGGCTCGTACTACGCCACGCTTTCCGAGAACCTGTTTCGGGTGAAGACCTTCGCGGTTTTCCAGCCGACCACCTATCAGCAATACGGCGTCAACAGCGACCAAACCAACTTTTCGTCGGTGGCCTACCAGGGCCGCACCGATTATCTGGAGGCCGCGCTGGGCTACGACCACACCTTTGGGGTGCACGGGATAAGCGCGGTGGTGCTCGGCAACCGCAACAACTCGGTAACGGGCTCCGAACTGCCGTACACCATCACCGGCTTGTCGGGGCGGGTGGCCTACAACTTCCGCGAGAAGTACGTGCTGGAAGGCGCCTTCGGCCTGAACGGCTCGAACCGCTACCCCGAGGGCGGCACCACCCTGTACACGCTGCTGCCGGCCGTGGGCGTGGCCTGGAACATGACGCGCGAAGACTTTCTGCAGAGCCAAACCTGGCTGTCGCAGCTGAAGCTGTTCGGCTCGTTTGGCCTGACGGCCAACGACAACCCCGGCTACTTCCGCTACATCCAAACCTACTTCGACTCGCCGGGCGCGGTGTTCGGGACGGGGGCGGCCACCAACACGTCCATCACCGAGCAGCCGCTGGCGAGCCGCAACATCCGGCCTGAAATGGCGCGCAAGCTGAACCTGGGCGTGCAGGCGGCGGTGCTCAACCAGCACCTGGGCTTCCGGGCCGAATACTACCGCATGACGTTCTACGACCTGCTCATGCAGCGGGGCCGCAATACCGCCATCCTGGGCAACACTTACCCCACCGTAAACCTGGGCCGCAACCTCTACGACGGCTGGGAATTTCAGCTGAACTGGCAGCAAACCGTGGGCGACTTCAGCTACTACCTGACCGGCAATCTGAGCCTGCAAGGCACGGAGGTGCTTTACATGGACGAAGTGGACCGGGCCTACCCTTGGATGCAGCGCACCGGCCAGCGCATCGGGCAGGTCTTTGGCTATCAGGCCGAAGGTTTGTTTCAGAGCCAGGACGAAATCAATGGTGCGGCTACTCTGCAAGGCTACGTGCCCCAACCCGGCGACATCAGGTACCGGGACCTGAACGGCGACGGTATCATCAACCAGTTCGACGAAACGCGCATTGGTACTGCCAAACCCCGCATACCCGTGGGAACTGCCCTGGGCGCGCGCTGGAAGGGCCTGGATATGTCGGTGCTGCTGCAAGGCGTGCTGAACCGCAGGCGCTACCTGCAAGGCCCCACCGAGTACGCCTTCCTCAACGGCGGCTTCGGGCAGGCCTTCGAGCAGCACCTCGACCGGTGGACGCCCGACAACCCCGACGCCAGTTTTCCGCGCCTGGGCTTGGGGGCCCAAGTCAACAACTATGCAGTTTCCTCTTACTGGATGCGCCCGGGCAACTACGCCCGCATCAAGAACCTGGAGATCGGCTATACCCTGCCCCTGGTAATCAGCAGCCGCTTTCGGGTGCAGGGCCTGCGGGTGTTTGCCAGCGGCACCAACCTGCTGACTTTCAGCTCAATTGACCGCATCGACCCGGAGTCTTTCAATGGGTCTTACCCACAGCAACGCTCCCTCAACCTGGGGTTGAACCTGCAACTCTAAGCCCGCCCTCGTCATGAAGTATACCTTACGCATCAGTGTGCTGGCCCTGGGGCTGGCCTGGGCTACTACGGCCTGCAAGCGGGTGGAAACCGAGCCCCGCGACTTTATTCAGGAAGATTTGATGTGGGACGAGAAAGACAAGAACGCCACCCTGGCCGCCTGGTTTCTCAACGACATCTACAACTACCTGCCCGGCGGCTTCAACCGCATCAGTGGCGGCAACGGCGACTTTCTGGAGGCCGGGGCCGGCGAGGCGGTTCCCTCGCGCTTCAACCGGCCCGTGGAATACTACACCAACGGCACCGTCAGCGCCATCAACAACCCCGACCCGTACTGGGGCAACAGCTACGCGGGTATCCGGCGGGTCAACATCTTTCTGGCCAACGTAGACAAGGTGCCCACCACCGCCGACAACCTGAAGTGGTGGAAAGCCGAGGCGCGCTTTATCCGGGCCATGCTCTGGTTTGAGCTACTCAAGCGCTACGGCGGCGTGCCCCTGATCGGGGACCGGATTTTAACCGAAGACGACGACCTGGAACTGCCCCGCAACACCTACGCTGAGTGCGTAGACTACATTGTGAGCGAGTGCGACGACATCAAGGGCCTGTTGCGCCCCGAGCCCATTCCCGACAGCGACTGGGGCCGGATTCCGCGCGGGGCGGCCATTGCTCTCAAAACCCGGGTGCTGCTCTACGGCGCTAGTCCGCTCAACAACGGCGACCCGCTCAACGGCTCCGACCTCAATGGCTACCCCACCCCCGATGCCAGCCGCTGGCAGCGCGTACTAGCGGGCTGCGAGGAGCTGCGCGCCCTGAACTACTACGCCTTACAGCCCTCGTTCAGCAACGTCTTCATCGTTAAGAAGAACACGGAGATTATTCTGGCCAAGCAGTCGGGCAACAGCACCAATATTGAAAGCCTGAACGCGCCGGTGGGCTACGCGGCCCCGACCGCCAGTCAGGGCCTGACCAGCCCCACCCAAAACCTGGTCGATGCCTTCCCGACCCTTACCGGCCGCGCCATCACCGAAGCTGGAGCTGATTATAACGCCTCGGCGCCCTACACCAACCGCGACCCGCGCCTGGCCCTGACGGTGTTTATCAACGGTGCGCGCTGGCTGACCCGCCCCGTGGAAACCTTTGACGGGGGCCGCGACCGGCCCGGCGGCAGCCTGGTGCAAACGCGCACGGGCTACTACCTGCGCAAGTTCATGGCCGACTTCAGCAACACCACCACCTACACCAACCAGAGCCACAACTTTCCACTTTTCCGCTACGCCGAAACGCTGCTCACTTATGCCGAAGCCCTCAACGAGGTGGGCCGCACCTCCGATGCCGTCACGCAGCTAATTGAGCTACGCAAGCGGGCCGGCATTACGGCGGGCGCCAACATGCGCTACGGCATCAAGACGCCCATCAATCAGACCGAGGCGCGGGAGCTGATTCGTAACGAGCGGCGCATTGAGCTGGCGTTCGAGGAGCACCGCTTCTGGGACGTGCGCCGCTGGAAGATTGCCGAGACGGCCCTTAATGGTCCACTCTACGGCATGCAGATCGTTCGCAACGGCACCACCTTCACCTACAACCGCCAGCAGGTGGGCACCATGACGTTCAAGCCCAACCTCTACTACCTGCCCATCCCCTTCGACGAAACCACCAAGAACCGCAACCTGATCCAGAATCCGGGCTGGTAGCAACGCCGGGTGCTCGTCTTGTTTTCCCACCGCTTTTCTCTTACTTCTATGCATAAAATAGTACTAACGGTGGCTGCCTGCGGCGCTTCCCTGCTGATGAGCCCCGCAGCTTATGCCCAGGCCCAGGTGGTGCGGGGCGTCGTGTCGGATGGCAAGCTGCAACTGCCGGGCGTTACGGTTATCGAAAAAGGAACGCCCACCAACGGCGCCTCCACCGACTCGGAGGGCCGCTACCAGCTTACGCTCCGCGGCAAGGAAGGCGTGCTGGTGTTCAGCTTCATTGGCTACGAATCTAAGGAAGTGAAGGTGGGCACCCAAACCACCCTCAACGTGTCGTTGGCTGCCAAAGACCAGAGCCTGAACGAAGTAGTGGTAGTTGGTTTCGGGGAGCAGAAGAAGATTACGTCCACGGGCTCGTCGAGCTCGGTGAGTGGGCGGCAGATTCGGGAAAACCCCACGGCCAGCCTCCAGAACTCGATTGTGGGCCGGATGCCGGGCTTCTTCGCGCAGCAAACCTCGGGCCGGCCCGGGCAGGACGGCGCGGCTTTTTACATCCGTGGCCAAAGCTCCTACAACGGCAACAACCAGCCGCTTATCATCGTCGACGACATCGAGTACACCTACGAGCAGTTCTCGCGCCTCGACCCCAACGAAATCGAGAGTTTGACTATTCTCAAGGACGCTTCCACCACGGCTATCTACGGGGTGCGCGGGGCCAACGGCGTGATGGTGGTCACCACGCGCCGGGGCCAGAGCGGGCCGCCCAAGGTGAGCGTGCGCCTGGAAACGGCCTTGCAGCAGCCCACCCTGATTCCGAAGTACCTGGATGCCTACCAGAGCGCCTCGCTCTACACCCAGGCCCAGATCAACGACAACGCCAACAACCCCAACCCCAACTTCAAGCCGCGCTTCTCGGAGCGGGACCTGGAGCTGTTCCGAACCGGCGAAGACCCCTACGGCCACCCCAACGTGAACTGGCGCAAGGTGCTCTTCCGCGACTTCAGCCAGCAGTACCGCGCCAACCTCGACTTGTCGGGCGGCACCGACCGGGTGAAGTACTTTGTGTCGGCGGGCTACCTCTACCAGAACGGCATTCTGAAGAACTTTGGCAAAGGCCAGGGCATCAACAACAACTTCTACCACCAGCGCTACAACTACCGCTCGAACCTGGATATCAACGTCACCAAAAGCACCGATGTGCGGGTGGATTTGTACGGCAACTTCGCCCAAACCAACAACCCGGTGTTTGGCAACATCCAGGGCAAGCAAGACATTTTCTACGAGTACAGCAGCTTCCTGGCCTTGTCGCCATTTGCCTACCCCATCACCAACCCCGATGGCTCCTACGGCTTCAGCCAGTGGCAGATCGACCAGGCCGGCTACAACGCCAACAACGTGGTGGGCCGCCTGACCAACTACGGCTACAGCCGCAACAATGCCAACAACATCAACGGCATTGTGTCGGTGAAGCAGAAGCTGGACTTTGTAACCAAAGGCCTGACCCTAACCGGCCGTTTATCCTACACCAGCGACTACGCCTACGACCGGGGCATGAACCGCGACCAGTTCCCGTCGTTCATCTACGACCCGGCCACCGACACCTACCGGCCGCGCGACCCCAACGTGTACCGGGTGCGCCGCTTTTTCCTGAGTTATGACCCCCGTAGCAGCCGCCGGGTGCTCAACGTGCAGGGCATTTTGAACTATGACCGCACCTTCGGCAAGCACCACGTTACCGGCCTAGGTCTGCTGAATCGCAATTCGGTATCGGTGGCCGGCGACGTTGTGTACAACTATATCCCCAATAACTTCCGGGGCTACTCGACTCGCATCGGCTACGACTACGCGCAGAAGTACCTGTTTCAGTTCAATGCGGGCTACAACGGGTCGACGCGCTTCTCGAAAAACAACCGCTACGGCACCTTTCCGGCCGTGTCGGCGGGGTGGGTGCTGTCGGAGGAACCGTTCTATAAGGACCACATCCGGGCCGTGGACTTGCTGAAGTTCCGGGGCTCGTATGGCCTGGTCGGCAATGACGCCTTGGGTTCGGGGTTCAGCTACTACTACCAGCAAAACTACAACAACGCGCCTGGCGCCAACTTCGGCTTCTCCAGCAACCCGCTACCGGGCTTTTCGGAGGGACAATTGGCCAACGAAAACGTGACCTGGGAGAAAGAGAAAAAGCTGGATGTGGCCGTGGAGTTCGGCCTGTTCAACAGCAACCTGACCGGCAGCGTCAACTACTTCAACAACAACCGCTTCGACATCCTGACCCGCCGCGGCACCATTTCGGCCGTATTTGGGCAGGGCTTGCCCCCGGTGAACCTGGGCCGGGTAAACAACCGCGGCATGGAATACGAAATTACCTACCGCAAGCAGCTTACTCCCGACTGGTCGGTGGGCGTGCATGGGCAGTACTCGATTGCCAAAAACAAGATTCTGTTTCAGGACGAGCCGCAGCAACAGTATGATTACCAGCGCTTCACCGGCAACAGCATCGGGCAGGAGCTGCTCTACGAGGCCATTGGCTACTACCGCGACCAGAACGACATCGACAACAGCCCCCGCACCCCGGTGCCCGCCCGCCCCGGCGACCTGAAGTACAAAGACCTCAACGAGGACGGCATTATCAACGAGTTCGATAGGGCCGTGGTTGGCTTACCCAACCTGCCCACCGACATATACGGCTTCGACTTCAATGCCCGCTACAAGGGCTTGAGCGTGAGCGTGCTGTTTCAGGGCGTGCGGGGCGGCAGTACTCGCTTGGTTCGGGAAGGCATCAAAGCCTTTGCCTCCAACCTTACCGAGATTCATACCAAAGCCTGGACCCCCGAGCTTGGCGACGCGGCCGAATATCCGCGCCTGACCTTGCTGGCCGGCCTCAGCGACGCCGATGCTTACCCGTCCACGTTCTGGCAGATTCCCAACGACTTCCTGCGCATGCGCAACGCCCAAATCAATTGGGACTTGCCCGTCAGCTTCACCGAGCGGTTTGGCGTGCCGCAGGTACGCGTGTATGCCAACGGCTCCAACCTGCTGACTTTCACCAAGCTAACCAAGCGCTACGAAGTGGACCCGGAAATTGCCCTCAACAACGACCGGGTGGCGTACCCGCCGCAGCGCATCCTCAACTTCGGTATTAGCGCCACTTTCTAAAGTATTCTGGCTTCCCACCCATGAAAAAGCTACTTCTTTTTGCGGCGCTGGCCGTTGCGGCCACGTCCTGCTCTGATGCCGACGACTTTCTGGAACCCAAAACCAACGCCATAACCGAAGCCACCGTTTTCTCGGACAGCATCCGGACCATCGGCTTCCTGTCGAATATTTACAGCGGCGTCGGCTACAGCTTCGACAAAGGCCGCTGGAGCAGCCACGGCAACAGTGAGTTGGCGACCGACGATGCCGAGTATAGCTTGAGCGGCGCTTTTCAGGCGGCGGTGTTGCTTTACAACGGCTCACTCAGCGCTTTAACGGGCCAAACCAGCCCCGAAATAGCCGCCCTCTGGAACAATCCCTACACCAATATCCGCAAGGTGAATCTGTTTTTGCAGAAGCTGCCTACCACGCCGCTTTCGGCGGGCACGCAGCGGCGAGTAGCAGCCGAAGCGCGGTTTCTGCGGGCCTGGTACTACCACCATCTGCTCATCAACTACGGCGGCATACCGCTAATTGGCGACGAGGTATTCGACATCACCGACTTCCCCAATTACCCCCGCAACTCCTACGCCGAGTGCGTCGACTATTTGGTGAGTGAGCTGGATGCCGTAGCCGAAATCCTGCCTACCGCCGCCGCGGGTCCGGGCGGCTACACCGAACAAAACTACGGCCGGGCCACCAAAGGAGCCGCGCAGGCGCTTAAGTCGCGGGTGCTGTTGTACGCCGCCAGCCCGCTCTTCAACGGCGGCGCCGAAACCACCGACCCGGAGCTGCAGGCCATTGTCAGCTACCCTACCTACAGTGGAGCGCACTGGCAGCGCGCCGCCGATGCAGCGCTGGCCGTTATCAACTCCAATCAGTACTCGCTGTACCGCGACAATACCCGGCCGGGCAACGGCTTCTACCAGGTGTTTCTGCGGCGCGTGAATCCGGAGTACATTTTTGCGCTTTACCGGACGCCCAACAAGGATTTCGAAGGCTACTACCTGCCGCCCACTCGTTCGGGCGCCACGTACTCCATGCCCACCCACAACATCGCGGAAGCTTTCCCGATGAAAAATGGCAAGCCGATTACCGACCCCACTTCGGGCTACGACCCGCGCAACCCGTATGCCAACCGCGACCCCCGCTTCGGCTACACCATCATCTACAACACGTCGCGGTATTTCCTGCAGTCGACGGGGCGGCTAGAGGAGGTGCTGACCTATGACGGCGCCCCCAACGACGGTTTCACGCCGGCCGGGCAGCGCACGGGCTACTTCTGCCGCAAGATGTGCGACGAGAACCTGGCCAACAACAGCCCCGGCCAAACCGAGCGGGGCTGGCCTTTGATGCGCTACGCCGAAATCCTGCTCAACTACGCCGAGGCCATCAACGAAGCCGGTCAGCCGCAGTTGGCTTACCCCAAGCTGATTGAGCTGCGCGAGCGGGCCGGTATCGAGCCGGGCGCCAACAACATGTACGGTTTGCCGGTAGGGATGAGCGTGGACCAGATGCGGGAGGTTATTCGCAACGAGCGGCGCATCGAGCTGGCGTTTGAAGACCACCGCTGGAACGATATTCGGCGCTGGAAAATCGCCGTGGCCGTCAACAACGGCTACAACAAGCGCATGCAGATTACGCGCGGCGGGGCCGCGCCCAACTTCACCTACACCTACAACGTCACCAACTCGGTGCGCCTGCACGTGTTCAAGCCGGCCCAATACCTGATGCCCATCACCGACAATGAAATCCGGAAGATGCCGCTAATGAGGCAGAATCCGGGATATTGATAATTACTTTATTACCAGTGTTTTACTAAGTGATGTGTCAATATGTTGTAAGGTGTAAGCAGAACGGGGGCTGCGTTGCCGGCCGTCGGCAGAAAACGCCAACTGGCAATTCAGTCCCCTTTTTGCTGAAAAGTATTCCGGTGCTGGTGGCGGGTTGGCGCTAGCTTTGAGCTACCCGATAAGGACTACCGGAAGAAGTAACGCTCCCTGTTTCAACTGTAAAGCAATCCGCAGTGTTAGCCGCCCGCACAACCTCGTTGGTGGTCTGCTAATACGTTTTAGTTTAATCTTAACCGCCTGCTTGCTCAGGCTCACAGCCCATGAAATACTTTCTGCCGGTTCTGCTTGCACTCGGTTTTTCGACGGAGGTCCCGTTGGCTGTGGCCCAACCTGCACCATCGGCTGCCAAAGCCAAGAACACCGCCTTCAAGCCCGGCGAACTGTGGTACGACACCGACGGCAACCTCATCAATGCCCACGGGGGCGGCGTGCTGCTGGTGGGCAACACGTATTACTGGTACGGCGAAAAACGGGCGCAGCACCAGGAGGAAGGCGTGAACGTGTATTCCTCGAAAGACCTGTACAACTGGAAGTACGAGGGCGTGGCCCTGGCCCCGGCCACCGATGCGCAGAGTGACATTGCGGCCGGCTGTTTGATGGAGCGCCCCAAGGTGATCTTCAACCAGAAGACCGGCAAGTACGTGATGTGGTTTCACTTGGAGCTAAAGGGCCAGGGCTACAAGGCTGCCCGCGCTGCCGTGGCCGTGGCCGACCAGCCCACCGGCCCGTTTCGTTACGCAAGCAGCTTCCGACCCAACGGCAACATGTCGCGCGACATGGGTTTGTATGTCGATGACGACGGGGCGGCCTACCACATCTATTCCAGCCGCGAAAACTACGACCTGCGCCTGACCCGGCTCTCCGACGACTACCTGACGGCCACCCCGCAGGACTCGCTGCTGTTTGCCAAGCACCGCGAGGCGCCGGCCTTGTTTAAGCAGGGCAGCAAGTACTACCTTATCACCAGCGGCTGCACCGGGTGGGCGCCCAACGAAGCTTCTCTGCACGTGGCCGACAAGCTGTTCGGACCCTGGCAGTTGCTCGGCGACCCCATGAGCGGGCCCAACGCCAAACTCACCTTCGGCGGACAATCGACGTATGTGCTGCCGGTGCCGGGTAAAAAAGATGCGTTTATCTTCATGGCCGACCGTTGGAATCCGAAAGACTTGAAAGATAGCCGCTACCTGTGGCTGCCCGTGCAGTTCAAAAACAATCAGCCCGCCATCGATTGGATGGAGCAGTGGGACCTAGAACACTTCAGCAAACAATTATAGAGCATGATACACAAGTGCATGATAGGGGCTTTGTTGCTGAGCAGCCTGACCCTGAATTCAGCGGCGCAAGCCCAAACCAAAGCCACTACGGCCAAGCACACCTTCGCCCTCGGCGACGAGAACTTCCTGCTCGATAACAAGCCATTCCAGATGATTTCGGCTGAGATGCACTACCCGCGCATTCCGCGCGAGGCGTGGCGGCACCGCATGAAAATGGCCAAGGCGATGGGAATCAACACGGTAGGCACCTACGTATTCTGGAATTTGCACGAGCCGGAGCCCGGCAAGTACAACTTCACCGGCAACAACGACATTGCCGCCTTCGTGAAAACGGCCCAGGAAGAAGGCCTGTGGGTGGTGCTGCGGCCAAGCCCGTACGTGTGCGCTGAATGGGAGTTTGGTGGCTACCCGTACTGGCTGCAGAAGGAAAAAGACTTGGTAGTGCGCAGCAAAGACCCCAAATACATTGCCGCGTACGGCCGCTACCTGAAGGAAGTGGCCAAGCAGCTGGCGCCGCTGCAAGTCAACCACGGCGGACCGGTGCTCATGGTGCAAGTGGAAAACGAGTACGGCTTCTACGCCAGCGACAAAGACTACCTGGCCCTCAACCGCAAGATGTTTCAGGAAGCCGGCTTCGACGGCTTGCTTTACACCTGCGACCCGGCCGATAAGGTGAAGGAAGGTCACTTACCGGGTTTGCTCCCGGCTATCAACGGCCTCGACAAGCCCAATGAGGTGAAAAAGCTGGTACGCACCTACCACGGCGGCAAAGGGCCGTTCTTTATTTCCGAGTGGTACCCGGCCTGGTTTGACTGGTGGGGCACCCCGCACCACACCGTGCCGGCTTCCAAGTACACGCCCCGCCTCGATTCAGTGCTTGCAGCGGGTATCTCCATCAACATGTACATGTTTCATGGCGGCACCACGCGGGGCTTCATGAACGGGGCCAACTACAAGGGCGAAGGCACCAAGTTCGAGCCCCAAATCAGCAGCTACGACTACGACGCGCCCCTCGACGAGGCCGGCAATGCCACGCCCAAGTTCATGGCCTTCCGGCAGGTGATTGAAAAGTATTTGCCGAAAGGCGCCAAGTTGCCCCCGGTGCCGGCCGCCAAGCCGTCTATGCGCATTCCGGCCATCAACATGAACTCGGCCACCAGCCTGCTGGCCAACCTGCCCAAGCCCCTTGTAAACGCCAAGCCGCAGTCGTTTGAGGCGCTGAACCAGGACTACGGCTTCGTGCTCTACCGCACCGAGGTGCAGGGTGGGCGCAAGGGCGTACTCAGCATCAAAGACCTGCGCGACTACGGCGTAATCATGGTCAACGGCCAGCGCGTAGCCACCCTGGACCGCCGCCTCGGCCAGGACCAAGTGGAGCTGACCTTGCCCCAAGGCACCGTCCGGCTCGACATTCTGGTGGAAAACTTGGGCCGCCTCAACTTCGGGCCCTTCCTCAACCAAAACCGCAAAGGCATCACCGAGCAGGTCACTTTCGCGGGCACCGAGCTAACCAACTGGCAGCATTTCCGCCTGCCCTTCGCCAGCGTGGCCGCGGCTCCCAAAACGCCCGGCAAAATTGCCGCTACCGACAACAGTCCCGTGCTCCGGCGCGGCACCTTTACCGTTGCCACCCCCGCCGACACCTACCTCGACCTCAGCCAGTGGGGCAAAGGCTGCGTGTGGCTCAACGGCCACAACCTCGGCCGCTATTGGGAAGTGGGCCCCCAACAAACCCTGTACGTACCCGCCGAGTGGCTGAAAAAAGGCGCCAACGAAGTGGTGGTGCTGGAGCTGCTCAAACCCCAACAAGACAAACTCGCCAGCCTCGACAAGCCCATCCTGGACGTAGTGAAAACCGACGGCGAAGCCCGCAAGAATTAAGCAGTGAAAAGCGGCTTAACGGACACCAGATCAGGGGAGGCCGTTAAGCTGCCCTACGCACACTCGGTTCGCATAGGCTCTTAGTGAAGCCAACCAAAGTATTTCGTTCTGTGGCATTCGTCAGTGGGGATTTACGGTGCCAGCTACTATCTAGAAAGGAATGCTTTGCTTCTTCGGAAGTAGCGCGCCCGGCAGGAGTGGGAACCTGTCGGGCCGCTAGTCGGGCCCGGGTGATGGGGCTTTGCTTACTTGTATTGCTATGCGCTTTCCCCTCTTCTTGCTCGTGGCCTGCGGGCTTTCTATGGCCGGCTTCTCCTAAGGGCTGGCAACCGATACGCTGAAGGCCTCGGCGGCTGTGCTGCCCGGCGTGTACGCCGACCCGCATCTGACCGCCTTTGGCAGCACCTTCTACCTGTACCCCACCACCGACGGCACCGAGGGCTGGCTGTCTACTTCGTTTACGTGCTGGTCGTCGAAGGACCTGATGCAGTGGAAGAATGAGGGCGTTGTTCTGGATTTGCCGCGCGACCTGACGTGGGCCACGCAGCGGGCGTGGGCCCCGGCCATCGCCACCAAAAACGGCAAGTACTACTATTATTATGGCGGTGCCACGCGGTGAAGCTGAACCCCGACATGGTATCGTTCGACGCGGCTGCCGTGGTGGAGTTCAAGCCGCCGGGCTACAATGAAGGCTCGTTTGTATTCAAGCGCCAGGGCAAGTACTACCTCATGTGGTCGGAGTACGACACCCGCGACCCGCGCTCCTCCGTGGCCTACGCCACCGCCGACTCGCCGCTCGGGCCCTTCACCAAAGCCCCCCAAAACCCGGTGCTGAAGGGGCGGGGCAGCGTGAAAGGTGCGGGCCACCACTCCGTACTGCAAGTCCCCGGCACCGACCAATGGGTAATAGCCTACCACCGCTTCAAGATTCCGGGCGGCAACGGCTACAACCGCGAAACCTATCTCTCGCCCATGCGCTTCGACGCGCAAGGCAACATCTTGCCCGTTGAGGTTTTCGAGTTAGTGAAGCCAACCAAGACGAGTACCGCAAGCAGCCAAAAGCCTGCCGCCAAGTAGTGCTGCATTGGCTAAAGCAGCGTTGCCTTTGGGTCTGGCTGCATTCTGATGACGCTGTAGAGACACCACACTAGGCGTCTCGTCGTTGCTGAGGTTGTTTAGCCTTCGCCTAATGTCTTTGCGGCGGCCGCATAGCGGCCTCAGGATTGTAGAAAACAAGCGCCAAGTGCCAGAGCGCCGCGTAGCGGTGCAAGACCTGCCAGCGCCTCTTGTACCGCTACGCGGCGCGGCCACCACCGGCAAGCTAAACAGCCTCAGCAACGACGAGACGCCATGTGTGGCGTCTCTACAGCGTGCAACGGCTCTAAGCAGGTGAGTACCCGATGCCGATGCAGCTGAATCGTTGCAGTTTTCGGCCGGAATAGCCTTCTCCGATCTGCCTGCTTACTCTTTCGTTACTCTATGAACCACACTTTTCCGCGCCGTGTGCTGCACATTGTGCCTTTTCTCTTGCTGGCTCTGCTGAGCGCCTTGCCAGCTGAGGCGCAAGTCCGGCAGGAGTTCTTGCTCGATACCAACTGGAAGTTCAAGAAAGGCGACGTGCCCGAGGCGGCTACCCCCGGCTTCGAAGATGCCAGCTGGCAAACCGTGCGGGTGCCCCACGATTGGGCCATCTATGGTCCTTTCGACGGCAACAACGACTTGCAGGAAGTGAAGATCGAGCAGAACAACGAGAAGGCCGCCACGCTCAAATCGGGTCGTACGGGCGGGCTGCCTTTTATTGGCACGGGCTGGTACCGGCGGAAGCTGGCGGTGCCGGGGTTCGGGCCGGGCAAGCGGGCGGTGCTGCTTTTTGATGGGGCCATGAGCAACGCCCGCGTATTCGTGAACGGCCAAGAAGTAGGCAACTGGCCCTACGGCTACAACTCGTTTTCCTTCGACATCACCACCTACCTCCAGCCCGGCGACAACAACACGCTGGCCGTCCGCCTGCAAAACCAAAGCCAGGCCTCGCGCTGGTACCCCGGCGCCGGCCTCTACCGCAACGTGCACCTCATCGTCACCAACGACGTGCACATTCCGGTGTGGGGCAGCTACGTCACCACGCCCGAAGTTACGGCTGAGTATGCGCAAGTGAAGCTGGTTACTGAAGTGGCCGTTCCGGCCGGCCGGTTGATTGGCCGCAAAGGCGCTGAAATCAGCGTGAAAGGCAGCCACGACGAGCACATCGGCCACGGCGCCATGCAGAAGGTTTTATTGTTGCGCCTCGACACCAGCATTCAGGACGCCAGCGGGCAGGTGGTGGCGACCAGCAGCACCCTCCTGCAAAGCGGCTTACCCTCGTGCGAGCAGGCGTTTACCCTTATCCAGCCCCAACTGTGGAGCCCGGAAACACCGACGCTTTACCAGGCCGTTTCGCGGCTGTATGTTAAGGATGCAAGAGCAGATACCACTTTTCAATTAACCGACGAGTACAGCACCCGGTTCGGCGTCCGCTCGTTCAGGTTCGAGGCCGGCAAAGGCTTCTCCCTAAACGGGCAGGCGCGCAAGTTCAAGGGCGTGTGCAACCACCACGACCTCGGCCCCTTGGGCACGGCCATCAACACGGCGGCCCTGCGGCGGCAGCTGGTCTTGCTCAAGGACATGGGCTGCGACGCCATCCGGACCTCGCACAACATGCCGGCCCCAGAGCTGGTGGATTTGTGCGACGAAATGGGCTTTATGCTGATGGTGGAATCGTTCGACGAATGGAAAACGCCTAAGGTGAAAAACGGCTACAGCCAGTACTTCGACCAATGGGCCGAGAAAGACCTGGTGAACATGGTGCGTCGCGACCGGAACCACCCGTCCGTGATTATGTGGAGCATCGGCAACGAGGTGCCCGACCAAAGCGCCCCCGGCGGCAACAAGATTGCCAAGCGCCTGCAAGACATCGTGCACCGCGAAGACCCCACCCGCCCCGTCACGGCCGGCATGGACCGCATCGACGCGGCCATCAACAACAACTTTGCCTCGGTGCTCGACATAGCGGGCTTCAACTACAAGCCCATGCGCTACGAAACAGCCAACGGCAAGCTGCCCCAAGGCTTTATTCTCGGCACCGAAACGGCTTCCACGGTTAGCTCGCGGGGCGTGTACGAGTTCCCGGTGGTGGGGGCCAAGCAGAAGAAGTACCCCAACCTGCAATCCTCGTCCTACGACCTGGAGGTGTGCAACTGGTCGCAGACGCCCGACGAGGAGTTTGTGAAGCAAGACGATTTGCCGTTCGTCATCGGGGAGTTTGTGTGGACGGGCTTCGACTACCTCGGCGAGCCCACGCCCTACGACGAAAGCTGGCCTTCGCACAGCTCGTACTTCGGTATTCTGGATTTGGCGGGTTTGCCCAAAGACCGGTTCTACCTCTACCGTGCCCGCTGGAATACCACTGCGCCCACCCTGCACCTGCTGCCGCACTGGACCTGGCCCGGCCGCGAGGGTGAAACCACGCCCGTGTTCTGCTACACCAGCTACCCTTCGGCCGAGCTGTTTGTGAACGGTAAAAGCATGGGCCGCCAAACCAAAAGCCCTTCCGCTACCCCCCAAACCCGCTACCGCCTGATGTGGAACGAGGTGAAATACGAGCCCGGCACCATCAAAGTAGTGGCCTACGATGCCCAAGGCAAGCAAGCCGCCACCGAAGAAGTGCGCACCGCCGGCAAACCCGACCACATCAAGCTCACCGCCGACCGCACCACCCTCAAGGCCAACGGCCAGGACCTGGCTTTCGTCACGGTCCGCGTGGAAGATGCGCAAGGCAACCTGTGTCCCACGGCCACCAACCAGCTGCAATTTGCGGTAAGCGGCGCCGGTAAGTTCCGGGCCGCAGCCAACGGCGACGCCACCAGTCTGGAACTGTTCCACGAGCCGAAGATGAAGGCGTTTCAGGGGATGCTGGTGGCACTAGTAGGAACCACCGACAAGCCCGGCAACATGCAGTTGAAAATCAGCGGCAAAGGCTTGAAGACAGGTGTGCTTCAGTTGAGGTCGGAATGAGCATTTGTTTACCCCACCCCCGTCCCCTCCCCGGTAGGGAGGGGTGCGTTCAAGAAGTCTTCTGATTGTCGCCTGGCACCCCTCCCCACCGGGGAGGGGCCGGGGGTGGGGTCCTCAACAAGCACGTCAACCCAATGACCAGCAGTACAAAGGCCGAAAGGTGAGCAAACACTCACCTTTCGGCCTTTGCGGTATCAGGAGGTGAATGGTTATGCTCTTGCTTGGGTGGGGTTTTAGATAAGATATTGATTATTAGTTATAAACGCTGATTGGCTGTTGCTTAATACAATTCGGGCGAGGCGAATTCCTCCCCATTCTTTGCGTGATATGCCCCCCATAGCGGCGGGTGAGAGGCGGTAGTTTTACAGTGTTCAGGCAGGACGGGTGCAGCCGGAAACGTGCTGCTTACGAGCAGGAAAGCACCAAGCCGGCCATGAATAACTACACGACCAGTTCTTACCTAAATCCCCCAATATGACAAACTTCAACTTACATCGGGTGTCAAAACTGCATCCGGGTGCGGTGCTGTTGCTCCTGCTTTGCTGGCTGTCGGCCGGCGTGGGTTTTGCACAATCTGGTGCCGGCCTGACGGCAGCCTGGTTGGGAACCGTAGACGAAGCGAATCTGAAAGTCAACGACTTGCCCAATAATGGCCGGGTGATTCAACTGGTGTCGGCTATTCAGGTGACGCCGGGCGCCACGTTCAGGGTGGTAGGTAGCGCCGGGCAGTCGGTGAGCAAACAGGCGCCGTTGACCTCTGATATGGCCGTGG
Organism: Hymenobacter sp.; assembly: GCF_036387835.1. Lineage (GTDB taxonomy): Bacteria > Bacteroidota > Bacteroidia > Cytophagales > Hymenobacteraceae > Hymenobacter. The sequence goes on from NZ_DASVSY010000007.1 coordinate 23,091, forward strand.
AGCTGACGGCGGCCGACGGCACCAGGAAGCTGTACGACCTGGAGCTTGGCAGCAGCGGCTTGCCCGTGGAGCCGGCCGTGAATGCCAGCAGCACGGTGGCCAGCATCACCAACAAAGTCCTGAATATCAGTGGCAATTCCGAGTACCACGTCACCAACACGGTAAACCCGCTGGCGGGCAGCTTGCTGGACTTGCGCTCCGACAATGTGTGGCTGTACTTCGACAACATCCGGCCTTCGGTTTTCAACAAGCGCTACTTGGCGCACGTGCTCGTGAACGGGCAACGGGCGCAGATAGACACCACCGTGCGGCTGGTGCAGTACCTGCAAGGCTGCGTGCTGATCAGCCAGCCGGCCACCTACCAGGCCCTGACCGTTTTCACGGGTACCAGCTTGGGCGGCTCTTCGCAGGCGCTTAACTTGTACACGCCCTATAAGTCAGCCGAGCTTGGCGCGTTCAACAACACCATTGCCTCGTTCCGGCTCAAGAAAGGCTACATGGCTACGTTTGCGGAAAACGAAACGGGCTCGGGCACCAGCAAGGTCTACATTGCCGCCGACCAGGATGTGGTGATAAACCAGCTGCCCACGGGCCTGCGCAACAACATCTCGTTTGTGTTGGTGCGGCCCTGGCGGTGGGTGGCCAAGAAAGGCTGGACCAGCGGCTACAGCCTCTCCGACACCCTGCGCTGCGCCTGGAACTACAACTGGAACAACAACGACAACTCCACCCTCGACCAGGAATACGTGCCCATCCGGCAAACCCGCTGGTGGCCCGACTACGGCGTGAGCGGCTCGAAGCGCAACGTCACCCACTTCCTCGGCTTCAACGAGCCTAACGCCCCCGAGCAAGCCAACATGACCGTCAACCAGGCCGTGGCCGAGTGGCCCAACTTGCTGCGTTCCGGCTTGCGGGTCGGCTCGCCGGCCGTTACCGACGGCGGTTTGGGCTGGCTCTATTCGTTTATGGACAAGTGCGACTCAGCCAATTTCCGGGTGGACTTTGTGGCCGTGCACTACTACCGCGGCTGCCAGAGCGCCCGCCAGTACTACGACTTTCTGAAAGGCATCCACGACCGTACCGGCAAACCCATCTGGATAACCGAGTGGAACAACGGCGCCAACTGGACCAACACCGCCAGCTGCCCCAAGCCCACCTACCAGCAGCAGGCCGAAAGAATCCAGCAGTTCCTGACCATGCTCGATACCACCAGCTTCGTGGAGCGGTACTCGCTGTATGAATGGGTGCAGGACACCCGCCAGATGTTCTTGAGCGGCAACCCCATCGTGCTCAACCCCGCCGGCGTGGTGTACCGCGACAAAGTGTCGCCGATGGCTTACAATCCTAACCTGCGCGTGCCGGTGCCCGTGCCGCCCGTGCCTTTCACCCAAGGCAACCTGGCCCTGGTGCGCTACGGTAACCTGACTGCTGCTCAAGGCGGTACGCTCCCAGTCTTCGTGGACGAGTACACCCGCACGGGTACGCTGGTGCGCAGTATTGCGCTGCCCACCAGCAACAAAGGCTCGAACTTCGGGGTGGCGGGCTCTTTGGTGCGCGGCAACGGCGACGGCCCGGTGGGCGTGTCGCCCGACCATAACCAAATGGCGCTGGCTACTTTCAACATCGGCTTCGGCAACGGCAACCCCAACGGCTCGACGGCCGCCCGGGTAGTGGCTATTGTGGATGCGCAAGGCAACGTGAACACCCGCACCGGCTTCTCCGACGGCTCGGGTAGTCCGCTGCGTACGGCCCTGGCCACCGATACCTCGGCCTACATTGCCTACGGCGCCAACAACTTGGGGCTGCGCTACGGCAAGATTCCGCCCCAAACCGCCTCGGTCCGCACCCGCACTTCCAGCAGTATTTTCGGGGTGATTAGCCCTAAAAAGATGGCTGTGTACGGCAACGAGCTGTATTTCACCTCGTCGAATCCGTCGGGGGCGAAGGTGCAGAAGCTCAGCGGCGTGCCCGGTTCGGCCGCCACGCCCGTGGCCCTGCCCGGCATTCCGCTCACCACGTCTACCTCGCAGGCCAGCGGCTTCGCCATGTTCGACATCAACCCTAACGTGCCCGGCTTCGACCTGCTGTATTTCGTGGACGAGATACCGACGCCGGTGCTCTACAAGTTCTCGTTCGACGGCAGCACCTGGACCGCCCGCGGCACCTTGGCCATTACCGGCCTCACCGACAACACCCTCCGCGACCTGACCGGCTCGTTGGTGAAAGGCGTACCCACGCTCTACGGCGTCAGCTACACGTCGTTGGTGAAGCTCGTTGACAAAGCGGCCAGCTACACCAGTCCGCTCAGTATCACGCAAACTGCCGTTATCAACCTGCCGACCAGCACCGGCCCCTATGCGTTCCGCGGCCTGGCCTCGGCGCCCGGCACCAAGGATACCATCGTGTACCGCCTGCCGCAGACCATTGCCTTCGAGTCGCCCTTGGCCAAGCGCCAGGCCGATACTGATTCGGAAGTAGGAGCCACGGCCAGCTCCGGGTTGCCGGTAAGCTACACCAGCTCCGACACCACCGTGGCCAAGCTGGTAGCCGGCAAACTGCACCTGGTAGGCGTGGGCACTACCACCATCACGGCCACGCAGCCCGGCGATGCCACCTACTACCCGGCCGCGCCCGTGCAGCAAACCCTAACGGTGGCCCCGCTCGCCGTGAAAGTGCAGTACCGCGACGACGATAGCCGCCCCCTCAACAACACCAGCAAACCCGTGCTCCAGCTAACCAACGAGGGCGCCGGCGCCGTGGCCTACGGCGAGCTGACGGCCCGCTACTGGCTGACCGTGGAAAACTACACCGGCCTGAGCGCAGTTATCGACTACGCCGCCCTCGGGGCCGGCCAGGTGCACACCCGCTACGTGCCGCTAACCCAACCCCGCAACGGCGCTTACGGCTACGTAGAGTACACTTTCGAGGCCGCGCTGCCCGACCTGGCTGCCGGTAGTACGTCCGGCGAAATCAAGTCGCGCCTCCACAACACCGAGCAAGGCAGCCTCAACGAGCAGGACGACTATTCCTTTAGCAGCGCCGCCAGGGCCCTGGCCCTCAACGAGCACCTGACGCTTTACCGCAACGGCCAGCTGGTGTGGGGCACCGAGCCAACCACCGTGGCGCCCGTCAAGGCAGTGGAGGTACTCAGCCAGAACCGCAACCATTCAACTATCGGCAACACCATCAGCACCTTCATTTCCTTGGCGAATACCGGCAACGAGCCCCTCAACTACGCCGACGTGAAGGTGCGCTACTGGTTCAGCCCCGAAAGCCCGGCCAGCCTTACGAATTGGGTTGATTGGGCCAAGGTGGGCGCCGCCAACGTCACTCACCAAGCCTCCACGGGCACCGCATCCGTAGCAGGAGCCGACGCTTACCTGGAGTTCGGGTTTGCGCCCGGCGCGGGCCAGTTGTACCCGCTCAGCTCCACCGGCGACATCAAGTTCCGCGTTGCCAAGTCCGACTGGTCGAGCTTCGTGGAAGACAACGACTACTCGTACCGCCCGGCCGGCCCCGTGGCCGCCAACGACCACATCACGGTGTACTACCAGGGCCAGTTGCTCTATGGCGTTGAGCCGACCAACACGGCGGCCCGCGGCGGCAAAACTGCCCTAAGCACGAACAGCGCGAAAAACGGGTTGGCCGCTACGCTGGAAGCCTACCCCAACCCGTTTGCCGAGCGCACCACCATCCGCTTCCGAAGCGTGCGTACCAGCAAGGCGCAGCTGCAAGTGTTCAACCCGCTCGGGCAGCTCGTGACTACGCTCTACGACGGCGTTGCGCAGGAAGGACACGACTACTCGCTGGAGCTGAACGGCCAGAAGCTTGCCGCCGGCATCTACACCTGCCGCCTGCTGCTCGACGGTAAGGTGCAAACCCAACGCGTAGTGGTAACCAAGTAGCGTAATCATTAACACCCGGAAAAGGCCAGTCGATACTGTATCGGCTGGCCTTTTCGGTGTTTTGCCAGGTTGCGGGCCAAGCTTTTCTGTGGGAAATATCTTGGATGGTAGGTTTAAAATGTGTTGTTTAAGTGGGAATAGCGCTGTTGTTGGCTGATGGAGCCTAGCGCGCCGTGACGAATCCATACCCGGTATTCTACCAAAATACACCCCTCATACTGCGGGGTAGTGGGTAGTATTGCACCAACATTCGTATGCGGCTGCGTTAGGCCATTGTCTGCTTCTGCGTCTTCTGCGGGCTAAAAGCCAATCGGGCTGTAGCTCCATTCTAGCTGTCACTTCACGTTATACTGTCTTTCCCACCCCTCGTATGATTGATTCCCGTTTTCTTACGGCTGCTTTTTTGTTGTCTAGCGCTGTGGCCGCTGCCCAAACCACGCCCAGCGAATGGGAGAATCCGCGGGTGTTCCAACAAAACAAAGAGAAGCCGCACGCCACCTTTATGGTGTACGAGAAGGCCGCCGACCTCACCGCCGACAACTACCGCAACTCGCCCTATTACCAGTCGCTCAACGGTGACTGGAAGTTCAACTTCGTGCCCCGGCCCGCCGAGCGGCCCATGGACTTCTACCAGCCCACCTTCAACGACGCCTCCTGGAAAAGCATCAAAGTGCCTTCGAATTGGGAAATCCAGGGCTACGGCATTCCTATCTACACCAACATCACCTACCCGTTTCCTCGCAACGCCCCCTTCATCGACGGGCGCGACAACCCGGTGGGCACCTACCGCCGCTCGTTCACGGTGCCGGCCGGTTGGGCGGGCCGGGAAGTGCTGCTCAACTTCGGCTCTATCTCGGGCTGTGCGTTTGTGTATGTGAACGGGCAGCGCGTGGGCATGAGCAAAGTGGCCAAGTCGCCCGCCGAATTCGACGTAACCAAGTACATCAATCCCGGCGACAACCAGCTGGCCGTGCAGGTAATGCGCTGGCACGACGGTAGCTACCTCGAAGACCAAGACTTCTGGCGCCTCTCGGGCATCGACCGGGACGTGGCGCTCTACAGCTTGCCCAAGCAAACCATTTGGGACTTTTTCCTCCACGCCGACCTCGACCCAAGCTACCGCCAAGGCCAGCTCAGTGCCGACGTGACGGTGCGCAACTTTGCTGCCACGGCTGGTACCCCAGCCCGCCTGACGGTGGAAGTGCTCGACGCCAGCGGCAAAACCGTATTGCGCCAGCAGCAAGCTGTGCCCGCGCCCGGGGCCGCCGCTTCGCAAACCGTAAAAGTGAGCGGCAGCGTGAAGAACGTGAAGCCCTGGAGCGCCGAAACGCCCAACCTCTACCAGTGCCGCCTCACGCTCGAAGACGCCCAAGGCAAGCCGGTGGCTGTAACGGGCAGCAAGATTGGCTTCCGCAAAGTTGAAATCAAGAACGCGCAGCTGCTCGTGAACGGCGTGCCGGTGGAAGTGCACGGCACCAACCGCCACGAGTTGGAGCCCACTACGGGCCGGGTGGTAACCGAGGCTGGCATGCGCCGCGACCTGGAGCTGATGAAGCAACACAACATCAACGCCGTCCGCACCAGCCACTACCCCAACGACGAACTGTGGTACAAGCTCTGCGATGAGTACGGCTTCTACCTGGTTGATGAAGCCAACATTGAAACCCACGGCTACGGCGCCGAGCTGCAAGGCCGCTTCAACAAGACCATCCACCCCGCCTACCTGCCCGAGTGGGCCCCGGCTCACATGGACCGCATCGAGCGGGTAGTGGAGCGCGATAAAAATCACCCCTCAGTTATCATCTGGAGCATGGGCAACGAGTGCGGCAACGGCCCCGTGTTCCACGACGCCTACAAGTGGATGAAGCAGCGCGACCCAAGCCGCCCCGTGCAGTTCGAGCAAGCCGGCGAAGACGTAGACACTGACATTGTATGCCCCATGTACCCCGGCGTCGACAATATGGCTTCGTACGCCAAGGATGCCAGCAAGAAGCGGCCCTACATCATGTGCGAATACTCGCACGCCATGGGCAACAGCAACGGTAACTTCCAGGAGTATTGGGATATTATCCGGAGCAGTCCGCATATGCAGGGCGGCTTTATCTGGGACTGGGTCGATCAGGGCCTGCAAGCCAGCACGCCCGACGGCCGCCGGTATTACGCCTACGGTGGCGACCTGGGCGGCTATGACCGTCAGAACGACGAGAACTTCTGCGCCAACGGCCTGGTTTCCGCCGACCGTGTTCCGCACCCTGGTTTGTTGGAAGTGAAAAAGGTGTACCAGGATATCCGGTTCAGCGCCGCCAAACCCGCCGACGGGCGCATCACAGTAATCAACGGCTTCTCGTTCACCAACCTCGACGGGTACAACTTCCGGTGGGAGCTGCTTCGCAACGGCACGGTGGCCAAGCAAGGCAAATTCGATGTGAAGCTGGCACCGCGGCAGCGGAAAGAAATCAAGGTAGCACTGCCTGCTATGGCTAGCCAGCCCGGCACCGAGTACGTGCTCAACGTATTTGCGGAAACCAAAGCCGCTGCTCCTCTGGTACCTGCCAACCACGAAGTAGCCCGCGAACAGTTTGTGCTTACTCCCTCCGCCACGCTCTTCACCGCCGCCAGGCCCGCGGGTACCGGCACCCTGCAAGTGAAGCGCGAAGGCGACAAACTCTCTTTCACTTCCGGCGACATCCGCGGCGAGTTCGACACCAAGCAAGGCCGCCTGGTCGATTACCGCCTGCGCGACCAGCAGGTGGTCGGCAACTACCCCGAGCCCTACTTCTGGCGCGCCCCCACCGACAACGACTTCGGCAGCGGCATGCAGCAGACCCTAAGCGTATGGCGCACCGCCCACGCCGCCCGCAAGGTGCAAAACGTAACGGTCGGGGAGCAGTCGGCGGCCGGCCTGCCTATCAAGGTGGACTATATGCTCACTGATATCGGCGTGCCCTACACCGTGGCCTACCTAATTGGGGGCGACGGGGCCGTACAGGTAACGGCCGCCATCGACATGACCGGCAAAGAACTGCCTGAAATGCCGCGCTTTGGTATGCGCATGGAATTGCCTCGTCGGTTCAACCGCATCAGCTACTACGGGCGCGGCCCGTGGGAAAACTACAGCGACCGGAACACCGCCGCTTTCATGGGACTCTACCAGGATTCAGTGTCGGGGCAGTTCACCCGCAACTACATCCGGCCGCAAGAAAACGGCTACCGCACCGATATCCGTTGGGTGACGCTCAGCAACGCCACCGGCCTCGGCCTGCGTCTGGAAGGCCAGCAGCAACCCATCTGCTTCAGCGCCCTCCCGTACCGTACCGAAGACCTCGACCCCGGCCTCACCAAGAAGCAGCAGCACCCCACCGACATCAAGCCCCGCGGCCAAGTGTTCGTGCAGGTGGACCTCAAGCAGCGCGGCGTCGGGGGCGACAACAGCTGGGGCGCCCTGCCCCACGACCAGTACCGCCTCCTCGACAAAAAGTATTCCTACAGCTACACCATGCGCCTCGTAGACGAGAAGGCCCCGCAGCCGTAAGGTAACTTCCGTCCCCCGCCGCTTGATGCTCAACATCCTCCGGGAGAGGGATGCCAGACGACTAAAGCTGTAAGTCACAAGCTTCAAGCTCCACCAGAACGCACCCCTCCCCCGCAGGATTCCGCGCATCAAGCGGCGGGGGCCGGGGGTGGGGCTACGGCTATCCTCTGCAACCCAATCCACCCAATGATTATCTCTCGGTTTGCTCGTTTTCTGCTGCTTCTCACGCTGATTTGCAGCCTAGGCTGGCCCCTGCTTAGTACGGCCCAAACGCCGGTTGGCTACGGGTGGGCCCACAACAACGTGAATGGGGTGGTGTTTCGGAAGAACTCGGTGGTTACGCACCAAGACCAGCAGTACACGGCCTACTACGACTCGTTGGGCTATGTAGTGCTGGCCAAGCGCAAGCTGCCGGCCGGCGCCTGGCAGGTGCGCCAAACTAGCTACAAAGGCAAGGTGTCCGACGCGCACAATACCATCAGCATCATGGTCGATGGGGCCGGCTACCTGCATATGTCCTTCGACCACCACGGCAACCCGTTGCGCTACTGCCGCAGCGTAAAGCCTGGTTCGTTGGAAATGACGGCGCTGCTGCCGATGACTAGCCTGAACGAGAAGAACGTCACCTACCCCGAGTTTCACCGCTTCCCCAACGGCGACCTGCTGTTTGTGTACCGCGACGGCAGCTCCGGCAATGGCAACATGGTCCTCAACCGCTACAGCACCAAAAGCAAGCAGTGGACCCGCCTGCACGACGTGCTAATCGACGGGGAAGGCCAGCGCAATGCCTACTGGCAAGCCACGCTCGATGCCCGCGGCACCATCCACGTGTCGTGGGTGTGGCGTGAATCGCCCGACGTGGCCTCCAACCATGACATGGCCTACGCCCGCTCCCTCGACGGCGGCAAAACCTGGCAGAAGAGCACCGGCGAAGCCTACCAGCTGCCCATCACCGAAAAAACTGCCGAGTACGCCTGTCGTATCCCGCAACGTAGCGAGTTAATCAATCAGACTTCGATGGTGGCCGATGCGCAAGGCAACCCCTACATTGCGACTTACTGGCGTCCCGCTGGTTCCACCGTGCCGCAGTACCAGCTCATTTACCTGGCTAATAAGCAGTGGCGCGCAGCTCAAGTAGGCCAACGCACCACGCCCTTTAGCTTGAGCGGAGCCGGCACCAAGAAAATTCCGATTTCCCGCCCCCAAGTACTGGTAGGGGAGAAGAAGGGCAAGCCCACTGTGTACGTTGTGTACCGCGACGCCGAGCGCCAGGACCGGGTATCGGTAGCGTGCTGCACCGATTTAGTTGCCAATAAGTGGTCGGTAACGGACCTGAACACGACGTCGGTTGGCAATTGGGAGCCGAGCTACGACACCGAGCGGTGGAAAAACGCGGGCGTGCTCAACCTGTTTGTGCAGCGCACGGGGCAGGGCGACGGCGAGACCCTGGAAAAGCTGCCCGCGCAGCCGGTGTACATTCTGGAATGGAAACCGGCAACTGGTTCACCTGATCTTGGAACTGTTACGCCAAGTCCGACCACGCAAACCACGCCGGTGGTGCAAACCAGCTACCAGCCCACCGATGCCAGCTGGAAACTGGTGTGGGCCGACGAGTTCAACACCAACGGCCGGCCCGATGCTAAAAACTGGAAGTTTGAAAACGGCTTCGTGCGCAACAACGAGCTGCAATGGTATCAGCCCGACAATGCCCGCTGCGAAAACGGCACACTGATCATTGAGGCCCGGCAGGAGCAGCGCCCTAACCCTAACTACCAAGCTGGCAGCAACAGCTGGAAAACCAAGCGCCCTGCCATAGCCTACACGGCCGCCAGCCTGAACACCAACGGCCTACACAGCTGGCAATATGGCCGCTTCGAGATGCGCGGGCGCATCAACACCAGCTCGGGTTTGTGGCCCGCCTTCTGGACCTTGGGCGTGCAAGGGGAGTGGCCCGCCAATGGCGAAATCGACATCATGGAGTACTACCGGGGCAAGGTGCTGGCCAACGTAGCCACCGGTACCAGCAAAGCCTACACCGCCAAATGGCACAGCACCAGCAAGCCCCTAACCGAGTTTGCGGACCCACAATGGAGCAACAAATTCCACGTCTGGCGCATGGATTGGGACGCGCAATTCATTCGCCTCTACCTCGACGACCAGCTCCTGAACGAGGTGCCCCTCACCGAAACCGTCAACGAAGACGGCACCGGCATCAACCCCATGCAGCAGCCCCACTACATCCTACTCAACCTCGCCCTAGGCGGCGACAACGGCGGCGAGCTAGGCAACACTCCCTTCCCCAACCGCTTCGAGGTCGACTACGTGCGGGTGTACCAGCACTAAGACCCCATCCAAATAGGTCTTGTCATTGCTACATTCCGCGTCTCAAACGGCGAGAAGACTCTGAATGGAACCGTCAGAAAAGCCTACTCAGATTCCTCTCGCCGCTTGAGGCGCGGAATGTCGGAATGACAAACACTTTGCTTATCTGGATAGACTTTAAGAAGCTGTTCGAGAAAAGTAATGCTTATCTCGTTTTGTATTGGCTGTCAGTATGTAAAGAGATTGAACCTGGCTTTATACATACTGACGATGGGTATACCTGAACGCACCTAGGCTCTAAGGCGCCACCATCAGTAGATTTAGTGCTAGATAAGCTTGATATTTTTGCATTATGAATTTATTTATTAAAACTAAACCAGTATTTTAATCTCGTAGAAGGGAGTTAGTATGCTGTAAGAAATGATTGAAGTTATTTACAAAGCATTATCAATCAATAGTTGATTATATATATAATATTAAGTAGCGCGCTGTTTCCACAAGCTTTTGGTCGAAGAGCACAATTGATTATTGACAGTGTAAGCGTTTGTATTTAGCTTAGAAAAAAGGCTCCGTATATACCCTGATTTAGCTGTGATAAAACGGTATATTACTATACAAGCAAAATCCGGCGGTTGCAAAGGAGAGTATCTTCTGTATGACGTTGATTCTATCCCTTCATGCACTCATATATGTCTGATCTTTTTACTTTTTCATATAAAACGGAATCTTCTTCACTGCCAAAACCAGCTACGCATCCTGTGCTGCTGCGCCACAACGTAACGGTAATTGGAGAAGGCAAGCCCCCGCTGCTCTTGTGCAACGGTTTCGGCTGCGACCAGCGGATTTGGCGCTATATGATTCCAGCGTTGTCTGCCCGCTATCAGCTCGTTCTTTTCGACCAGGTAGGGACGGGTGGCTCCGACCGTACTGCCTATGATCCAGTGAGGTATGCTACCCTTCAGGGCTACGCTCAGGATATAATCGAGATTTGCCGGGTGCTCAACTTGCAGCAAGTCGTGGTAGCCGGGCACTCAGTGGGCGCTATGATTGTCATGTTGGCCGCCATTGAGGCCCCTGATATTTTTTCGCGAATCGTGATGGTGGCTCCCTCTCCTTACTACCTCAACGAGCCAGGGTACCATGGCGGCTTCGACCGAGAGGACATGTATCAATTATTACAATTGATGGATGCCGACTACAACAGTTGGGCTGATATGTTTGCCGCTTTATTGATGGGCCCCGCCACCCCGGCCGCCTTGTACCAAGAGCTAGCCACTCAATTCTGCACGACCGATTGCAATGTTGGGCGGCAGTTTGCCGAGGTGGCATTCTTTGCTGATAACCGAGCCGACCTGCCCCGCTTGCAAATGCCTGCGCTGGTGCTGCAGTGTACGCAGGATGTAGCCGCCCCTGCAGAAGTTGGTGCGTACTTGCTCAACCACCTGCCCCAAGCTACATTAGTTGAGTTGCAGGCAACCGGCCATTGCCCTCACTTGAGCGCGCCCGTAGAAACCCTGGCCGCCATGGAAGCTTTTTTAGTGTGAGTTACTGCGTCAGCTGCCCATGTAAACAACTTGCTCCGCCAGCCAGCTATCCACAACAAGGGGTGCAGGCCGTGGCTAGAGGTCAGTTCTCACGATAGGCAATTGTATCAGTCACACTATCAGTAGGCTAACCTAAGAAGGTGAAAACGTAACATATAAAAGTGAATATAAAAAGGGGCTTCATTGTCGAGCTGCATAGCTTTGTGGTAACAACCATTCCCCTTTTATGGACCCCACTTCTCCTGTTTCTCGCGACAACCTAATCGTTGCTCTTTTCATGGCTGCCCTTGTAGTGGTACCCGCGTTGATGTTCTTCTTGCGCTAGTTTTTCGAGGATAGTACCCTCGTAGTTAGTTCGTTGCGGTTCGGCCGTAGCAGCCTGGCCCATAGTCTTAAACAAGACTATGGGCCAGATTCTTATAAGCGGTTTGTAAATTGCTCATCCGCTCCATTACAAGGAGAAAGCCAACAATATGACTTTGTTGGTTAACAGGGTCGTAACCTCGGTTGTGCTGCACACGAGTACTGGATTCTAGCGCTTTTGTTGTTCATACAACTTGAAAATTGCCTTAGCACCGAGGTCTGCTAAGCATCAGTCAGTGCGTAGGTTCCTAATGGGGTTGGCCGTGGCGGCCCTAATTGCCTGGTAGCTTACCGTCAGAAAAGCTACGGACGCTGCCAGGAGGCCTGCTGCCAGGAAGGCCCACAGCGGAATATCGATGCGGTAGGCGAAGTCTTGCAGCCAGCGCTGCATGGCCAGCCAGGCCAGCGGGAAGGCAATAATGGTGGCTACCAGCACCAGCATCATAAACTCGCGGGAGAGCAAGCCGACGATGCTGGTCACGTCGGCCCCGAGCACCTTGCGAATGCCGATTTCCTTTTTGCGGCGCTCGGCTGCGTACGTGGCCAGGCCGAATAGCCCCAGGCAGCCCACAAAAATAGCCACGCCGGTAAACGTGAACAGCAGCGTTTGCAGCTTGTCTTCGGCCTTGTACATCTGGTCGAAGTTTTCGTCCAGGAACTTGAATTCGATGGGGTAATCGGGGCTGAACTTGGCCCAGACCTGTTTCACGCCGTCCACCGAGCTGCTGATGTTTTCTCCCTTCAGCTTCACGGCCACTTTCCAGTAGGCATCCGGGAAGATTTGCAGCACAGCCGGCTCCAGTTGGTCGTATAGGCTCTTGTAGTGGAAGTCCTTCACTACGCCGATAATCTTGCCCACTTTCAACGAATCGGGGTTCATGTCGTTCCACACGTGCCATTGTACGGTTTGCCCCAAGGCTTGGTGCGGCGTGCCGAAGCCGAATTCCTTCACGGCCGTTTCGTTGATGATGAAGGCGTGGTCTTTGTCGGTGCTTAGGTCCTTGGAAAAGTCGCGGCCGGTTACCAACTGCAGGCCTAAGGTTTTGATGTAGTCATAGTCTACCAGCAGCTGGGTAGCGGAATGCTCTTTCATCTCGCCTTTGGTGGGCACCATCAGGCCATCACCGGCCACTTGGTCGCCGGGGAAGCCGTAGCCGATGCTCGCCGATACCACGCCGGGCACTTGCTGCAGCTCGTTTTTGAAGGTTTCGTACTGCTTGGTCATGTTTTCGCCGCGCATGGGGAAAAACATGATTTGGTCGCGGTTGAAGCCGAGGTCTTTGTTGTGCAGGTACGAGACCTGCCTGAATACCACGAATGCGCAGACAATCAGGAACACCGACAAGGCAAACTGCGCCACGATCAGCCCGTGGCGCAGCCACTGCACCCGGCCAAAGATGCCGTCGGTGACTACGGCGCTTTTTAGCACCTTCACCGGCTGAAAGCTAGAGAGGACCAGAGCCGGGTAGAAACCCGCCACCAAACCCACCACCACCGTTAGCATCACCAACAGGCCGAGTAATGCCGGGTTGCTAAGCAGGTTAAACGTCATGGATTTGCCCGTAAAGGCATTCAGCGACGGCAGCAGCAGCGCCGTGAGCACCGAGGCCAGCACCACGCTCACCAACGTGAGCAGCACCGTCTCGCTCAGAAACTGCAGCATCAGCTGCTGTTGGCTGGCACCAATGGTTTTGCGGATGCCTACTTCTTTGGCCCGCTGCATAGACTTGGCCGTGGCCAGGTTTACGAAGTTGAAGCCGGCAATCAACAGAATAAACGCAGCAATAAAGCTCAGGGCCTTCACGTACATGATGTTGCCCTTCACGGTCAGGTCGTACTTGAAGGCGGAAGAGTACAAGTGCACCTCGTGCAAAGGCTGCAAAACCGGAACACTGTTAAGCTTGTCACCAACAGGTAAAGTTGGCTGGACTTTCTCATTGATGTAAGTGCGCAACTTGGCCTGAGTTTGCTTGGCATCGGTACCGGTCCGGAGCTTTACATAAGTGAAAAACTGCTGCCAACCCCATTTTTTCATGCGCTCGGCAGGTATTTCCGCCGCCGACATCGGAATGATATATTTAATCTTCAGGTGGAATTTAGATAAGTCGTCCTTCAGAACCCCCGTAACGGTTAAGGTCGATTTGTTTAGTTTTATCTCCTTACCGACCGGGTTGCCGTTGCCGAAAAAGTTGCGGGCTACCTCCTCCGTCAAGACGATGGAAGTGGGCGCGTTCAGCGCCTGAGTTGCCGAGCCGTACTGGAAGGGCAACTGGAAAATCCCGAAAAAGGTAGAGTCCGCAATAACACCGTCTTCCACGTAGATTTTCTTTTCGCCCACTTCCAGCAACCTCACCGATGGCTCCATCAGAATGCGCATGGATTGCTCCACTTCCGGGAATTCCTGCTTGAGCGTCGTGGCGTACATAGGCGCTACGGGAGCGAAAGTTTCCGGGGCTTCCGTTTTCGTTTGCTGTGTGTAGACGCGGTAAATCCGGTTGCCGTCGGGCACAAACTGGTCGTACTGCAACTCGTCGGCCACAAACAGACCGATGAGTAAGCAAGCCGTCAGGCCTAGGGCCAGGCCGGCAATGTTGATGAAAGAGAAACCCTTGTGGCGGACTAGGTTCCGGTAAGCAACGAGCAGGTAGTTCTTGAACATGGCAGTGGAGTTACATAGAAGCAGGCCGGTTAAGCCTGTGGGAAGGCAGAAGGGTAGAAGACCCGAGCAGTGGCCGGGTCCGATAAAGCCGACAGAAGCGAAGGCCACTCGGTGAATCAGGAGAAGCGCAGCGGCCCGTGGCGGGTAGAATAGTTGATTGGCTGACTGGCCGTAGTCAATCAACTATTCGTCTCTGAGACAAAGCGTTGGGTTTACGCGGGCGGCTTTCAGGGCCTGCGTGCTGATGGTGAGCCAAGCCACGACCAAGGGCAGTAGGCTAGCCCCCACGAAATACCAGAGCTGCAATGGAATGTGGTATTCGAAGCTGTCCAGCCACTGTCGTATTACCAAATAGCTGACGGGCAAAGCCAGCACCACGGCCACCAGCACAAGTTTGGTTAGGTCGCTCGATAGCAAGTATACCACGCTTAGTTCGCTGGCACCTAGCACCTTGCGAATACCAATTTCTTTGCGTCTTCGTTCGGCAGTGAAGGCCGTGAGGCCGAAAAGGCCTAAACACGAAATCAGAACGGCCAACCCGGCAAAATACTTAGCCAGCACGCCTACGCGCCGTTCGGCCGCGTATTGCGCCTGGTAATCGTCGTCGAGAAAGTGGTAGTTCAGCGTGAAGCCGGCGTTGTAGGCGGTATAGAGTTGCTGGAGTTGGCGGATAGTGGCTTGTTCCTGACCGGGAGCCAGCTTAACCAGCAGCATAGTAACGGCCGACGGCTCCAGGCGGAAAAGGAACGGCTCTACTTTCTCGTGCAGAGACTGGTAGTGAAAGTCGCGCACGACGCCCAAAATCCGGTTGCGGCCGAGCACGGTGCCCACCGGATTTTGCAAGCCCAAACGCGCCACTAAGGCTTCATTGACAATGATTTGGGTGCTGTCGGAGCCGAGCTGCCGCGAAAAGCTGCGGCCCTCTTTCATCTGGATGCCCAAGGTTTCCAGCAGCTCATAGTCCACGGCCAGGTTGTTGACGGGTATCTTTTCGCCTTCCCAATTCAGCATGCCGTCGTGGCCGCCCATAAAGGCGCCCAACAAACCCGAGGCATTCACCACGCCGGGCAGCTTTCTTACTTCGGCTAGAAACGTGCCGGGCTGTCGGGCCGACTTACCGACCGCCTCAAAGTAGATAACCCCGTCTTTGTTGTAGCCAAGGTCTTTCTTTTGCACAAAGTCGATTTGCCGCTGCACCACCCAAACGCACACGATAAACAAAACGGACAGCATAAACTGGAACACCACCAAGCCCTTGCGCGTCCACAAATCGGCAGCGGAGCCGGTCAGTTTCCCCTTCAGCACCGCTATCGGCTGGAGCCCGGACAAGTAAAAGGCCGGGTAGCTGCCCGCCAGCAGTCCGGTAACGAGGGTGATGCCAAGCGCCGAAACCACCAGGTGGGTCTTGGGTTCCAGCGTCAGGTGCTTGCCCGTCACGGTGTTGAATTCGGGCAGCAGCAGCTCGACCAGCATCAGCGCAAAAAACAGCGCCAGGAAGCTCATCAGCATCGATTCGGCCAGGAAGTGCGCGGCCAGCGCGCTTCGGTTGGCGCCGAGCGTCTTCTTAACCCCGATTTCCTTGAGCCGCCGCGACGCCTTGGCCGTGGCCAGGTTCATGAAATTGATGCAGGCAATGCCGAGAATAAAGACGGCAATAACCGAAAACAGCCTTACGTACTGAATCCGGCCGCCGGACTGCACGCCGTTGGTGTATTCGCCATACAAGTAGTTGTCGGCATACGGCTGCGTGAGCAGCGTCCGGTCTTTGGTTTTGGCGGCTTTGCGTTGTAGCAGGCCCGCTATTTTAGCGCTGAACTGGTCGGGCTGCGCGTTTTCGTGCAGGAGCACGTAGGTGCTGAACGGTCCGCCGTCTTCCCAATTGATGGTTTTCCCCATCTTCATGATGTCCTTGAAGGCCTCGAAGCTGAAAACCATGTCGAACCGCTCCGACGAGTTGACGGGGATGTGGCCGAACACGCCCGTAACCGTGCAGGTCCGCTTGATGTCGGCGAGCTGCCATTCCACGGTTTTGCCCACGGCGTTGGCCGCCGTACCAAACAAAGCCGCTGCCATTTCCTGCGAAAGCACCACGGCGTTTTTGTCGGCTAGCACCTGGTTGGCATTGCCTTCCAACAGGTTGTAGGAAAACATGTTGAAGAACTCTTTGCCGGCAAACTTGCCCTCGGCCCGCATCTTCTTGTCGTTGCCGGTTACGGTGAAGTTGGGGAAGAACTTGGTTGGGGTAACGGTAGCGGCGGACTCGATTTCCGGCATTTCTTCGGCCAGCGCCTCGGCCAGCAAAGGCGAGGTGCCTGGCCGGGTTTCAATGCCCTGCGCCGTCCGCTGATTTTCCATCACCCGAAATAGCCGGCTGCCTTTCTCGTGATACTGGTCGAAGCTCAATTCATCGTGCACCCACAAGTAAATGGTCAGGGCGCAAGCCAGCCCGGCCGACAGGCCAATCAGGTTGATGAAGAACGTCGTTTTGAACCGCTTGAAATTGCGGTAAATCAGAAGCAAGGAATGCTGAAGCATAAGCTGCGCGAATAACAGGGAGTACTTCGGGACGCAATTCGTTGGAGTGAGGCGGCGCTACACGCGCACATTTTCCAGCACCACTTGCCCGTCGAGCAGCCGGATGACGCGGTGGGCGTAGCGGGCGTCGTGCTCGGAGTGCGTCACCATGACGATGGTGGTGCCGGCCTCGTTTAGCTCGGTGAGCAGCTCCATCACTTCGTTGCCGTTGCGCGAGTCGAGGTTGCCGGTGGGTTCGTCGGCCAGAATCAGGCGGGGGCTGTTGACCACGGCCCGGGCCACGGCCACGCGCTGCTGCTGACCGCCCGAGAGCTGCTGCGGGAAGTGGTTGCGGCGGTGCATGATCTGCATCTTCTCCAGCACCCGCTCCACTTTCTGCTTGCGCTCCGCCGCCGATACGCTTAAATAAATCAGCGGCAGCTCCACGTTTTCGGCCACCGTCAGCTCCTCAATCAGGTTGAAGCTCTGGAACACGAACCCGATGTGCTCTTTGCGCAGTTGCGCACGGCGGCGCTCCGTGGATCGGGCTACTTCCACCCCGGCAAAGTGAAAACTGCCGCCGTCGGGCTCATCGAGCAGCCCCACAATGTTGAGCAGCGTGGATTTGCCGCAGCCCGAAGGCCCCATGATGGCCACGAATTCGCCTTCGTTCACGACCAACGACACGTCGTTGAGCGCCTTGGTTTGCACTTCCTCGGTGCGGTAAATCTTCTCGAGCTTTTCGATTTTAATCATGGGAGTAGGAGGGAGGGAAAGAATGCGAAACCCAAGCGGTAAAATATTTCAATCAGTTAGGTTCGAAAAAGACCATCATACCGGGCCGGATCGAGGCGGGCTCCCCGGAGTTGCAGCTCGCAGGGGGCATTTGAAGCCAGCACTCACCTCTGGTATCGGACGTGCCTCGTCTCCGGCGCGTAAGCCGGTTGGCCCGGCATGACGGCTTTTTCGGGTTGTTGTCAGAACCGACTATTCTTGTTTGGCCGTCAGCGTCAGCTCGCCCATGTTGTCGTAGCCTTCGTAGCTGGACGTTACCACCCGGTCGCCGGGCTTGAGGCCTTCCAGCACTTCGTAGTAATCGGGGTTCTGGCGGCCTAGGCGGATGTCGGCTTTGTAGGCTTTAGTGCCGTTTTCGCTGACTTTGAAAATCCAGTTGCCACCGGTTTTCTGGTTGAAGCCCCCACGGGGTACGCGCACGGCCTGCGTTTGGTCGCTCAGCGCCAGCCGTACCGGCACCGACTGGCCCTGGCGAATGTCGGGGGGCGTGGCGCCGCTGAATTCTAGGTCCACTTGCAAGCCTTTGGTTACTTGTGGGAAAATTTTCGTTACGCTCAGCTCGTAGCGCTTGCCGTTTAGGGTCACTTCGGCTTTCTGCCCGGCAAAAATCCGCGAGATATAGTATTGGTCGACGGTGGTGCGCACCTTCAGGCCCGTGAGCATGTCGAGCTGCCCGATGCGCTGGCCGCGGGTTTTCAGTTCTCCAATCTCGGCGTTCAACGACGTGATGCGCCCGGCCGCTGGCGCTTTTATGGTCAGGTCGTCGAGCTTGTGGCGCATCAAGGCCAGGTTGCTTTGCATGCGCCCCACCGACTGCTGCATCTGCCCAATTTGCTGGCCCATCGTCAACGAATCTTGGCGCAGCGCCTGGCGGGTGAGCTGCTGGCGACGCTGCTGGTAGCGGTAGTTGTTTTCGCTTTGGGTGAACTCCTGTTGGGCAATTACTTTCTGCTCGTAGAGCGAGCGGTTCAGCTCGTAGAGGCGCTTGGCTTCGCGTAGCTGGTATTCGATGTCGGCGAGCTGATTGAGCTGCTGGATACGGTTTTGCTGGAGCAGGTTGCGCGTGTTGTGCAGGTTGTTCATCAGGTCGAACACGGCCGTTTCGCGGTTTACCATTTCCAGCTGCAAGTCGGTGTTGGCGAGTTGAATGATAGGCTGGCCGGGTTGCAGCGTCGCGCCGTCTTCCACCAGAATAGTTTGCACGGTACCTCCTTCCGGGGCGTCGAGGTAAATGGTTTTGATGGGCATCACGGCACCATCTACCGACACGAATTCCTGAAACGGCCCACGCGTTACTGCGCTGATGGTCAGCCGCTCCGGATCCACGTTCAGCTTGGCCGGGCCAGCCGCCGTCAGTAAGCTAGCCGCCAACAGTGCCAGCAACAGCGCCACGGCGCCTAGCAGCAGCAGCCGGCCAGTAGTCCAGGTTTTCTTTTGAATAGGTACGTCCATACGCTTGGTTGCATTCGCTAAGTCCCGGCAAATGCTTGTGCCAATACTATCCGAAGAACAATGCCAGTCTGTTAAAACATTGATTTTCAGCAGATTGTATAAAAGTATGTGGCTGCCCTCGTCAAAACCGTCCGCTTTTGATACATGAAGTGTTCGGTACCGATACAACCGTACGGGGCTGGCCCCGTCAAAACTTCTATTTCAAGCGCTGGAAGCAGCTTTTCGGAAAATAGTATAGTTTATGATAGGGATTTCGCAGCTTCGCTTCTCAGAGCGTCATCAGCTTCTATTCGATTATTGCGGCAACTTCCATGGTCCTGAAAAAAGCACGCGTTTTAGTGGTCGACGACGAAACGGACGTATTGTTCGCTATGCGCCTACTGCTCAAAACCGAAGTGCAGGAAGTGGTGACCGAAAAGAATCCGGAATTGCTGTTGTCGCTGCTAAGCAAGCAGCGCTTCGACGTGATTTTTCTGGATATGAACTATAAAAGCACGTTGGGCAGCGGCAACGAAGGTTTGTACTGGCTCGGCCGCATCCGCGAAAAAGACCCCAACGCCACCGTCATCATGATTACGGCCCACGGCGAAGTCAGCACGGCCGTGCGCTCCCTCAAAGCCGGCGCCACCGACTTTATCGTTAAGCCCTGGCACAACGCGCAACTGCTCGAAACCCTGAACGCGGCCCTGCAACAGCGCACTGCGGCCGGCAAAGTTGCTACCGTCAGCAGCCCGCCGCGCCGCGCCGGCACTTTCGCTGAGTTCGATTTGCTCGGCGAGTCGGAGGCCATGCAGGAGGTGTTTCATAAGATCGAGAAAGTAGCGCCCACCGAAGCCAATGTGCTGTTGTTAGGTGAAAACGGCACTGGCAAAGAGCTAGTAGCCAAAGCTCTGCACCAAAAATCTTTCCGCGCTGCCAAACCCTTCGTTACGGCCGATTTGGCGGCCATGAGTGAAGGCGTTTTCGAGAGTGAGCTATTCGGCCATAAAAAGGGCGCCTTCACCGATGCCCGCGAAGACCGTCTCGGCCGGTTTGAAGCGGCCACCAGCGGCACCCTGTTCCTCGACGAAATCGGCAATATCTCGCTGGCGCAGCAAGCCAAGCTACTCACGGCTCTGCAAAACCGCCACGTAATTCCGGTGGGCAGCAACAAGCCCGTGCCCGTCGATATTCGGTTGGTATCGGCTACCAACGCGCCGCTCTACGAGCTGGCCGCCCACAACCAGTTTCGCAAAGACCTTATTTACCGCCTCAACACCGTCGAAATTACGCTGCCGCCGCTCCGGGCGCGCGGCGATGATGTGCTGTTGCTGGCCCGCCACTTTGCCGAACTCTACGCCACCCGCAACCGCAAGCCTACGCCCACCTTCGAGCCGGCAACGCTTCAGAAGCTGCAGCAGCATAGTTGGCCCGGCAACGTGCGCGAATTACAGCACGCCGTCGAGCGGGCCATCATCTTGGCCGAAGGCAACGTGCTGCGTCCGCAAGATTTTCACTTCTCGGACCTGGAAGTTCTGGCTGCCGGAAGTACGCCACTTCCCCTTGAGGGTCCGCTGCAACTCAGTGAAATAGAGCGCACCACGATTATGCGCGTCATCGAGCGGCACAACGGCAACATCACCAAGGCCGCCAAAGAGCTTGGCCTCACGCGCACCGCGCTCTACCGTCGCCTCGAAAAGCATGATCTTTAAGCGGCTGGAAATAGGCGTTCTGCTCCGGCTGTCAGGGCTGCTGGCTTTGCTTTGCGCTATCGTATACGCCGGGCAGCACGGCTACCACGCGCTGCTGCTCGGGGCGGTTTTGCTGCTCGGGCTAGCCGTATGGGAGCTAGCGCGGCACGTCACACGCCACAACCGGGCCCTGGCCGATTTCCTGCTGGCTGTTAAGTACCGCGACTTCGCGCAGCATTACAACGAGGCCCATCCCAACCACGCCCTGCGGCCGCTGCATGCAGCTTTCAATCAACTCAACGCCACGTTCCGCCAGCTCAGCGCCGAGCGCGAAGCCCAGTTCACCTACCTGCAAACAGTGTTGCAGCTCATCGACACTGGCATTATTTCCTATGACGCCGCCGGCCAGGTGGAGTGGGTGAACGAGGCGTTCAAGCAGACGTTGGAGCTGCCTTATCTGAAAAACATTCAAACCCTGCAAAAGCGCATACCAGTGCTATACGAGGCTATTCAGCAGTTGCAGCCTAGCACGCCAATGGTAGTTAAGCTCACGGTTGGCTCCCAAACCATACAGCTGTTGCTGTCGGCTACCACGTTCAAGCTGCAAAGCCGCCAGTTCACGCTGGTAGCATTCAAGAACGTCGGTGCTACCCTCGACGAAACCGAGACGGCCGCCTGGCAGAAGCTGCTGCGCGTGATGACTCACGAAATCATGAACTCGGTGGCCCCCATTGCTTCCCTGGCCGATACTTTGCGCCGCCACCTGCGCCATGAGCTAGAGCAGGTGCCTGAGCCGCCACACTCCGAACGCGCCCTACTCGACGACGTAGCCGAGGGCATGGCCATCATCCAGAGCCGCAGCGAAGGGCTGCTCCGTTTTGCGCGGGTGTACCGCGACCTAAGCACCATCAGCGCCCCGCTCCTAACCACAGTATACGTGCAAGAGTTGTTCAACAGCATCCGCGGCCTGATGACCACCCAGCTCCAGCAAGACGGCATTGAGCTGCTGACGCTGGTAGAGCCGGCTGGTTTAGAGCTGCAAGCCGATAGCCAGCTCATGGAGCAGGTACTTATCAACCTCGTGCTCAACGCCGCGTACGCCGTGCACCAGCGTCCGCACCCCTATATCCAGCTCCGCGCCCGCCAGCCGGAGCCTGGCCGCGTGGTTATCGAAGTAACTGACAACGGCACCGGCATCCCCGTAGACCTGCTCGACAGCATCTTCATTCCCTTCTTCACCACCCGCAAAAACGGCACAGGCATTGGGTTGAGCCTCGCCAAGCAGATCATGCACCTGCACCGCGGCAGCATCAAAGTGCATTCAACCGAAGGCGAGGGCACCGTTTTTAGGTTGGAATTTTGATTGAGGTGCGCGGCTTTGTCATTGCTTGAAGTATGCCCCTGGTGTTCTACAGCTACGAGCGTAGTGACGGATAACTGGAATCAGGAACCCATGCATTGCCGCTGCTGACTGACGCCGAACCAGGAACACTCGGTACTGAGGGGCTAGCAGTAGGCGCCAGACAGCTCTTCAAATCAGTCGGATTCGATGCAGAATCATTTAAATGAAACAGGAGTAAGCTACCAGCTCCTTGAGCATAAAAAAGCCGCCCTGCTCAGAAGAATCCAAGCAGGACGACAAGTGCCTATTCAGGGCGCTAAGAGCCTATCCGAGCAGGGAATGTCGGAATGACAATACCTTTTGCCTAGCTGGATAGCCTCTAAGTGCGGAGTGCCAGCCGGAACATACGCTGCTGGCAGCCTAGTCACCTTGGCCCTGGCGGGTGCTGCCTTTGTCGCTAGGCGCATTCAAACCGGTGCCGCTTTCCATGTCGCCGGCTACCCGACTCTTCATGTTTTCATCGGTTGCTATGTGCGGTTGGCTGGCTTGGCCTGGCAAGCCACTGCGCACCGACCGGTCGTGTTCGATAGAGCCCGCATGCTGCGCCTGCTCCGACGATTGGTTGCTGATTTTGGGGTTAGCGTTTGGGCCAGCCTTGGGGTCGTGTTGGCTACGTTTTCCAGATTGCTTAGACATAGTCGCAGGTAGTAATGGTGGTGGGAAAGTGACCGCCAAGCGGCCGAACGAATGGCTGGCTCCAACAATAGTTACCGAGGCGAGCCGGTTATTGGTACGCCGTTCCCCACCCTCAGTTGCGCGGGCCGCAACAAAAAAGTTGAATGGACTCTTCTGGTGTTACGTGCTGCTGTTCAGCTATATGTGAGTTGGATTCGGCAGCGTAACTCTCCCAAGTAGTAGCACAGTCATATTAGCGCGTAGAATAAGCTAGCCACTTATGCAAAAGATCGACCTACATCAACGAGAGCCTAAGGTAATTAGTCAATGCGCTGGATTCTGCTCGGTTAAAGTCTGGCGTCGCCAGCGGCCGAACAACGCGGGCGAGAGGCCCTTGGCACGGGCTACGTCGGTTTGTCGCGTTCCGGCCGCCACTTGGCGCACGCACTCGGCTTTAAAAGCTGGTATGTATTTCTTACGGGTGGCAGGCAGGCCACCAACTAGTTCCTTCTCGGTCATGGCAGTGGAAGTTAAGACTTCTCACTGTCCGTTTATGCTAGACCACCTCATAGAGAGTCTAATAGCAGCTTAGGTTGTTCCGATCTTTATACGCGAGTCTAATATAAAACACTAATTAATTGAGGGATCATAGAATCTGACATAACATTAAAAAACCCAACTGTTAGGTTGGGTTTTTTAATGTTAATAAGCCGCTAAACATTAGAAAGAAGTTTCAAAAAGTTTTCCTTCATCAGAACTGTCATATAATCGAAGTATGATATCTTTATCTTCAAATAATCCTCCGTAAGGTTCTTCCCCAGCTGGAATGTCATCCTCAATAACAGTTAGTATGTATTGAATGTTGAATTCATCGCAGAGACGTTTTGCTAATTCTACAAACAGTCGCTTTTTTCGATTGTCTAGACCTTCTAATACACCGTCATGATATGCAAAACGAAAGAAAGAATTTGGTCTATATGTTATTATCACGGCTAAATCAAAACAGGCGCACAAAAGCTTTTTATAGGAAAAACCTTCAGCTTTGGAAGTGACTTCACTTGCTTGTTCATCCATTATTTCCGCTTTAAAATCTACATTCCCGTTAGCGTTCACTGCTAAAGAAATGAGAGCATAAGCATTAATAACATCGTGCACAAACGTTCGGAAACGTCTTCGTATTAGCGAATAATTGCTGTTACGCTCAGCTAGTTGTTCAACTATGAGGCTCTTTACCTCTTTAAGCTCGCCCTTAAGAGAATCAATTTGTCTTGTAATCCCGCTGACAATGTCGAGCTGATTTCTTTGTTCCTGAAGCTTTGCTAATTCAGCTTCAATTGCAGCTAGAGATTTTTGATAGCTCTTGTATTTACTAAACGATTTTGTGGTACCTATCTCAATGAGTACCCCAGCACGACGAGCGTCTAAGTCAGCAAGCTCAGTCATTACCTTGCTGAGCTTATCTTGTAGGCGTTGTAATTGTCTTTGTAAATACTCATTGCGCTCAACTGTAATATTGTAGTTGAACTGTTCTAGGTCCTCATATTCCTTTTTTAAAGCCTTAGGGAAATAGAGCTTTACCTCATTGAATAAGGCTTCTAATTCGCCAGTATTAAAAGAGGAATGGCTTTTTAAAGACTGTTCAACTCTTTCAATTTCATATCTAATATTATAGCTGCTAAGATTCAGTTCAGCAATTCTTGATTCTATATCGTCAGCTTTAAGAATCTTTTTATTATCAGACTCATGAAATGAAAAGGCTTCTAGCTGTGCTGTAATGGCTTGTTTTTCTTCAGTTCTTAATTCTATTATCCCATTGATTTTGTCGATTTGTGAGCTAGCTATATTAAACTTGTCGCCAACATCACCTACTATTTTTACAAGCCCAGCTATTTCAGTTTCTAGATTGTATTTTCTGGTAATGTTTATTGGGTTGAATCCTAATAATTCGAAAATAAAAGGTTTCCAGTCTTTGTGATTTCCACTACCAAACTTTTGAAGTTGAAATACGTCGCGGTAATCACTTTGCCCTCTTAGAAAATACGTTATGCTTTTACGATAAGTAAACGTTGTAGCTATGTTAAAGCCCAGTAGTCTATTTAGCTCTTGCTTTGCTTTAGCAATAGGTACACTCCCTAAGTCCCAATCATCAACAGAAATGTTATCTTGTAGAGGTTGAGATGATACTCGAAAGCTGATCTTAGTGTCAGCTGTGACCGAACGGCCAATAACTAAAAACTGTTCACTATTTAGTTGAATTTCAAGGAAAAACGAATAAGGAGCAAAAAATTGATGCTTTCTTAAAAAATGAGATTTATCAATCTCTTTTAGCAGCATAAAGTCAATGACTTCGATTAGTGTTGATTTTCCAACACCATGAGTATCAACGTTACTATTTTCTTTGCTACGCGCACTAGCTAATACAACGTTGAAACCATCGTTGAATACTACAGCCTTAAATTTTCCGTCTGAAGCAAATAAGCGCTTAAGCTTCATGGTTGGTTAGTTCTATCAAGTCCCCTTCTTTATTGTACTCAAGCCTTTCAACTAAATACAAAAAGCCTAGAGATAGTGGGAAGACGTACTTAGCACGTTCAAGTTGGCCGTCATGAGTGACAATATTAAAAAGCTCGTCATATGCTAAAGCATGAGAGTTTTTTAACGCATGTATTATCATCCCTGCTACATTAAGCAGGGAGTAATCTAAGTCTAAGAGTTTATGTGGCGTTATCACTTGGTTTTTCCTATGTCACAGGTGAAATACATGTAGTCTAGGAACACAGATACCAGCAGCATGCTTACACCTCTGTGGTGTTTGCATTGTTTATATATATCCTGCGCTAAGTGTTCCATAACTTCGTCAAAGCTTGAGAAATGCTTGCGATTTGCTATGATTCTAGTCTTTAGTACAAGGACCGTTTCTTGATACTTTTTTCTTAAGCTTTGGTTTTTATGGTCAACTAAAAAAATGCGTATTTGGTCGAGATAGGGCATTAATCTATCTGTGAGACATTCAAAATACTCATCAGTAAGGCCGTTCAACTCGTTTTTAACAGCCTTATCTATGTTGACCAAGTCTTCCAATCTAGTTGCTGCCTCATCTAGGTTGTCTGAGAAGCACTCGATAACATGTCGTAAATCCTCCGGATCAAACTGGAGTGGATGAGGAGGAGGCAACACCTGAACGCTAACATTCGCGTTTGGGGCTGCATTTATGTTGTTTGACCCTATATTGGTCTGGTGCGTAGAGTCGAACAGCTTAGCCATTGTTGGGCTTTGTTCCGTCGTTACGGTCCCGGCCTACGTAGCCGCCAGTAGCATTCACATTGCCGTAGCCTATGTTGCTTTGGACTTTTGTTTTTCTTATGCTATTAACCTCTCTCACTGCATAAATGCTTAAGAAAAAGGATACTACGCTAAGACCATCTGCTAAGTCGCTAAGAGTTACATTCATAGTTAAATGTCAAGTTAATACTAGAAAAGTGCTTTAGATTTGAACGAATATACGAGCATTGTTCATGACATGCTGGGCATAGATGAGTATACCTAAAAAAGAATGATACTTGCTGCATAGTAGGCACCACGGCAGGCACCAAAATCAAATCAGCCACCCAGACGTGTGTCTAAGTGGCTGATTTACAATGAGCGAGAAACGAGGTTCGAACTCGCGACCCTCAGCTTGGGAAGCTGATGCTCTACCAACTGAGCTACTCTCGCGGGACTTGGTGAAACAAAAATACGTTGTGAAAACCAATTTGCAACCTAGAACGGTTACTTGACGATAGATCTTTCTCCCTTAGGGAATTCAGCGACACGTTTACTAGTTTAAACTTGTCGGCTTCTTCGGTCCGACCGCTCTGCACACCAATTTCGTTTCTATGGCTCCGCTTCCTCCCGTTACACGCCGTCTCGTGGGTCGTTTAAATATGCTAGCTGGTTTCATGCTACTCACCGCACTAGCTTTGCGCATAGGGATAACCTACTATTTGTACAAGCAAACGGGTATTGCCGCGCTTTACAACCGGGAACTGATTTTTAGTTTGTTGCTACTGGTTGGAGGCGTGCTGTTGTTGCGCTTTGGCTGGAGCATGGCAAGGCGCAGCCGAGTGTAGAGAAATGGTTGAAGGCAGCCAACACAATGGGTGAAGTGCCTTGCGTAGATTTGCGTCATTATGTCGTCTCCTCTCCTTATCACCGTTGCCCGCCGTAGCGCAGCCACGGCAGCCCAACTTGCCGCACTAGGGCACCAAACCTTTCACGATACATTTGCAGCCGACAACCGTCCGGAAGATATAGCAGCTTATTTGGCCGCTAGTTTCAGCCCGGAAAAGCAGCTGGCCGAGTTAGAGGATGCCGACACAGTGTTTTTGCTGGCCCGCATGCAGCAAGAGTTGGTAGGATACGCCAAGCTGCGCTTCAACTCCCTGTTGGGCCTGGAACCCGGTAAGGCCCCCGACCAGCGTCTGGAAATCGAGCGGTTGTATGTGCGCGAGGATTGGATAGGTACGGGTTTAGGCGCTTCCCTGATGCGGCGCAGTATCGAAGAAGCCCGGCAGAAGGAGTGCCGCTCGGTGGTGCTCGGGGTATGGGAAAAGAACAGCCGGGCCATCGAGTTTTACCGCCGCTCCGGATTCAAGGTTATCGGGCAGCACGAGTTTCTGCTTGGTTCCGATGTGCAGATTGATCTGATTATGCGCAAGGGTTTGTAGCGCGCTGCTACCTTGCTGCCAGAGCCAACTTGACTGGCAAAGCCAAGTTTCACTTCCGGCTTTACCTTTGGGAGTTGTATCATCCTGCTGTTTGCGTGAGAAATACCTGTTCCATTCTTGTGTCGGCTTGGTGCCATCAGGGGATCTGGTGGTCATTGGTGGCTATGTTGCTGGCGAGTTGCTCCCTCGATTCAGAGCGGAAAGCGGTGGTGGCATTGCCCACGGGCCACTACGAAGGACCCATCAGCTACCAGGGTACCGAGCTATTAGCCGTGCTGGATCTGCGGGAAAGCAAGCCCGGCCAACTAGAGGCCGACCTGCATTTCCCTGGACTAAGAGGTCTGGATTTTCCGGCCGTCAACTTAAGCTATACCGAACCACAGCTTCGTTTCGAAGAGCCCGCACAGCCTGGCGGCGTCCAGGTTACGGCCGTCCGGGAAGGTGATTTTCTGCGGGGTGTCTTCACGCTGGATAGCGTTAGGGCCGACTTCGTGTGGGTGCGGCGCGGTCAGCCAGAGCCGCGCGCCTACCAAGAAAAGCAGCTGCCGCAGCAAACTACTTTGGGCCTGCCTCCGCTCACGCTGCTCGTGCCCAATGATACCGTTGCGCGGCATGCTGCCGTAGCGCTTTTCGCAGATGCCAGCCACCAAGCTGCCGCTACCGCCCGGGCCGGCCAACTAGCGCAGCAAGGATTTGTTGCTACCGTTGTAGCCATAAGCCAAACCGCACTTCCTGATTCTGCCGCGCTACGTAGAGCTACGGCCGTGCTGACAGCCCTGCGTCGTGCCCCGGCCGCCGATACCACGCAAATTGGGTTGTGGGTTTACGGGGCTACTGCGGCGGCCGTCACTCCGGCTGTTACCATGATGGCTCCGCAAGCGGCTTTTGTGGTGCTGGAAAACGTGCCGGTTGCGTCAGTTGACCAGGCCAAGCCGTTCCAGGCGCTCAACCGCCGGCGCATACCCGTGTTAGCACTGTATGCGGCGGCTGACACGTCATTGAATGTGAAAGAAAGTACGCGGCGTCTGCGCAATGCCTTAGGCTTCCGGCGGAATACGCTTATCCGGACCTTTCTGAAGGCTAACAGCAACTTCCGCGTGCCCGGTGGCCTGACCGAAGATGGAAAGTGGAGTTGGCCCCGGCCAGCTGCTGGTTATGTGGAAGCAATCCAAGAATGGCGTAAGTAACCCTAGGTTTCTGCTTGGAAGGCCGTCGTTGAAGTCAACCAACCAGTGTAGAGGCGTCTTTGCAGCAAAGTCAGCTACTTAACTTATCGTTGCGAGCTGCTACGCTATAGTACCAGAAGGCCCTTCTCCCGCAGCAACTGCCACGCCGACGACTCCAGGAGCTGCTGGAAAGACTGGCCGCCGGTCGGGAAAGTGCGTGCGGCGTCCTTTAGCAGTAGCTTGGTGTCGTAGTCCTGCGTCAGATTTGTGAGGAGCTTTTGCAGCCAAAGGCCGAGCACTGCCGGTACGGTCACCTCGAAATCTTCGGCCTGCTCGTAAAATGTAAGCACGGCCTGCGGGCCTTTTTTGCCGGCTTCCTGCCGAAGTTCTGGCGTGTTGCCTAGCCAAAACAACCGTTGATTTTGCTTGGCAAAATCAGGTTTGCCGGGTTCCTGCAGCGCCTGCTGAACAAGTTGGCGCGAAACGGTGGTTTTGGGTACGCGGAAATCGAACCAGAAGCTAAGCGGCTCGTGCAGGGCTACCCCATGCAGGTAGTTGTAAAGTGCTTTGGCCAGACCCGCCCCAAACTGTTCGTGGTCGGTGCCCGTGGGGTCTTCGTGCCACAGGTCGTTCCAGGCAAAAGGGCCCGGCTCGGGGCCAATGGGCACCACCTGATACTTCCCCGGATTTTTGCCGACTGGCGAGTGGGCCGTCATCGAGAAGCGGTGCCAATAGCCGCTCTGCACAATGCCCGCCGCAAACAGCTGCCGCACCACTTCCAGACTGTCCACGGTTTCTTGCGTGGTTTGGGTGGGAAAGCCGTACATCAAATACGCGTGCACCATAATGCCGGCTTGGGTGAAGCCATCCGTCACGCGGGCCACCTGCGCAATCGTAACGCCCTTTTCCATCAAGGCCAATAGTCTGTCGGAAGCCACCTCCAGCCCGCCCGACACGGCAATACAGCCCGAAGCCGCCAACAGCCGGCACAAGTCGGGAGTGAAGGTTTTCTCGAAGCGGATGTTGCCCCACCACGTAATACTGACGCGCCGCTTAAGCAACTCTACCGCCAAGTCACGAAGCGCCAGGGGCGGGGCCGCCTCATCCACGAAGTGAAAGCCAGTTTGCCCGGTCTGCGCGATAATTTGCTCGATACGGTCGACTAGCAGAGCGGCTGGGGCCGTTTCGTAGCGCGAGATATAGTCCAGGGTTACGTCACAAAACGAGCAGCGCTTCCAGTAGCAGCCGTGCGCCACCGTGAGCTTGTTCCAGCGCCCGTCGCTCCAGAGGCGGTGCATCGGATTCAGCACCTCAATCACCGACAAGTACTCGCTCAGCGGCAAGTCCGAATAATCGGGTGTGCCTACCTCCGGGTGCGGAATATCAGGATGAGGATGGTTGATATACTCCACCTTCCCGAAGGCGTTGCGTAGGAAGGTTCGTTGAAGGGTTTGAGTTGTTAGCTGATGGCTGTTAGCTAGTAGCGGTTGTTCTGTCAGGGTTGAAGTAGCCCCTGCTTGCGCAACTTCGACAGAAGCGAGAGAAGCTAATGGCTGGCAGCTAACAGCTAACAGCTCAAGTAAGCGCAGCCACGGCCCTTCTCCGTCATCGAGAGTCAGATAGTCGATGTAATCGAAAAAGCGGGGCTCCTGAATCTGGCGCAATTCGGTGTTGGGGTAGCCGCCACCCATCAGGGTTTTGGTGGCAGGACTGATTTCTTTCAGGCGGCCTGCTAGCCGGAGCGCTCCGTAGAGGTTGCCGGGAAAAGGCACCGTGAAACCTACTACATCGGGCTGCACGCGGGTTACCAGCTCGTCCAGCAACTCCAGCAGCATCCGGTCGAGCAGGTTGGGCGCGGCTTGCAGGGCCTCGTGCATCGCATCAAACGTAGTAGCCGACATTGCCAGTTTCTCTGCATAGCGCGAAAAGCCGAACTGCGGCCCGACCGTTTCCTTGATCAAGTCGCCAAGGTCTTCCAGGTAGAGCGTGGCTAAGTGACGGGCCTGATCGGTGAGACCCATACTGCCGAAGGCGGTTTCCAGGTCGGCCACGTTGTCGAAACGGCTGGCTTCAGGCAAAAACCGGCTGTGACAAATGCGTGGAGCTAAGGTGTTGTCCTTGTTTTGCAGGAAGCGAACAACCGGCCCAATGGTGCTTAGGTAGCTGCGGTGCAGCCGTAGCATCCGGCGAGTATTGTCGCTCAACTCGAAATTGCCAGCTTCTATTTCAGTGAATACCCGCCGCAGTCCGTTTTCGGAAAACAGCTTCAGCACCAACTCCAGCCCCAAATCAGCCTGTGTGACGTTGTGGTAGCCGCGCTTACCCAAGAAGCCCTTCAAGTAAGCCGTGGCCGGGTAGGGCGTGTTCAGCTGCGTGAGGGGCGGCGTAACGAGCAGGATGCGGAGTGAAGACACAAGAGCACAACAAGAAAGCGAGTCGCAAAGATACGGCTCGGCAAAACGTTGCCACGCGTCAGTCCGTTCCCTATTCGTAGCAGTAAGGAAGCCCGGCAACGGCAGCACCTAAAAAGAACAGCCCGGCTTCCTTAATGGAAACCGGGCTGTCTGTTATAATTTAACTAGTAAACCTAGGCCAGTTGGTCGAGTGACAAACGCTTAGGCATTATGTCGCGGCGGAATTCGCTCACAGAACTGCCTGTAACTTGGCGGAACTGGTTGCTTAGGTGCTGGCCGCTGCTGTAACGCATCTGGTCGGCAATTTCGCTCAAGGTCATTTCGCCGTAGCTCAGCATTTCTTTCACCTGTTCGATTTTCAACCGAATCAGATATTTTTCGATGGTGAGGTTGGCCGTGCGTGAAAACACCTTGCTCAGGTGAGAATAGGTAGCCGCAAAACGGTCAGTGAGGAAAGCCGAAGTGGTGAGGGGCATCCGGGCCGTGCGCAGGTGTTCCAGGTACTCGGCCAAGGCGGCCTTGATCTGCTCAGTCATTTGTTCGGCCCGTCCCATAAGTACGTCAAAACCAGCTTCACGTAAGATAGGCGCCACAGCAGCAGGGTCGGCAGGAGTATCCTTGTCAAGTTGGGCATGGCCCAAAGTTACCTCCGTCGGGTGGTAGCCAGCTTGTTCGAGTAGGTTGCGGACGGCTTCCACGCAGCGTGGGCAAACCATGTTCTTAATATGGAGCAGTGTTGTTTTCACGGTTTATGGATTGATTATTTAGTATGACCAGATACTGTACGCACAGGCTTACGAACGGTTGCCGAAGAAGAGGCCGTTCGGGGCTTACGAGTAAGCGGGACGCTAGTTTCACTTGATTTACCGCGTAACCACCGGTCGGCTGCCCAACTTACAAAGGGAACTACCCCCAGAAATGTTACGGACAAGAGCCAGAAAAATACGAAAAAAGCTCCAGTGATCCGGCCGAAGAATTTGTCTTCGAAGCCGAATAGAAAAGACACCAGCGCGAAGGCCAGCCCGAAGCTTACGGCAGTTAAAATAGCAGCCCGCCGCAACAGGGGCTGGTAGTTGAAAGGAAGGGAAACACGACGGCTCATAAAATAACAGCAAAGAGAACAAATATACCGCTTCTGCTACAGGTCGGTTCGGATCAGCTTCGGTTGCCGGTAACGATGCCTCCGCTTTATCGTATCATTGGCAGACGAATTATCTTTCCGTCACACTGCTACTCCACTTTCTCTCCGCCATGAAATATTCTTCGACGCCTCGCCTACTGGTTGCCGCCGCTCTATTGGCCACCGCTTCCCTTACTGCCTGCAACACCGGCAACGACACCGGGGATACCAATGTGGAGCGCGACTCCTACAAGGACAACGACTCCAACGACATGCAGTCTTCGGCGGCTAACAGCGACTCCTCCACTTCTGGCCTCCAGCGCGATACCACCCATGCCCCGAGCACCCGCCAAGTCTACGAAGGTGCCGCCGACCGCATAGACCGCAACAACGACGGTATTGCCGATTAGGCAGTCGAAGTTGTTTCACTTATACAGCAATGGCCGGTTCCGCTACGGAATCGGCCATTGCTGTATTTAAAGGTATGCCTAGCTTCCAAAATGATACAGTGCTTTTGTCGGCCTACTTGTTTAGAACATAAAGCCGTTTTGGTGGCAGCTTCATATCGGATGAGTTAATGAGCGCGCCAGAATTTAGTAGTGGATAATTCTTATCTGCCGAGGCGTGCCAAATTTGTGAATCCTACCGCTTCGGGGCCAGTTCCGGAATTCAACTAGATTCATTTATTTCAACTTCGCTCCCCAACTAAAACCCGCCCACCTTTGGAGTTACAGAAAACAACTAGCGGCTTCTACTCTACTATCACTCGTTTTCGGGTGTACCCGTATGCCGTTGTTCCGCTGCTGTTCTTTCGAGCGGTGGCAAACCTCTAGCGCCCTACTAATGATGCTCCTCGATTCCACTAATCAATCACTAGAGCCTAAGCAGTTGTCACGGAAGCTCCCCCTGGATTTCTATCGCCGCTCCGACCCCGTGCAGATAGCCCGCGACCTGCTCGGTAAACACCTCTACACCAAAATTAATGGAGTAACAACGGGAGGCCGCATTGTAGAAACCGAGGCCTACGCCCATATCAACGACCAAGCCTGCCACTCGCACTTAGGACGCTACACGGCCCGCACCCAGATCATGTATGAGCCCGGCGGGGTGGCCTATGTGTACCTCGTGTATGGCCGCTATGCCTTGTTCAACATTATCACCAACGAAGCCGGCAAAGCTGATGCAGTGCTAATCAGAGGGCTTGAACCGTTGGAGGGTATTCCAGAAATGTTGCTCCGGCGAGGAATTACTACGGTTCAACGTAATCTAACCGGCGGCCCTGGCCTACTTACCCAAGCGCTAGGCATCAGCACCCAGCAGTATGGCACCGACCTCACTGGTGATACCATCTGGCTGGAAGATCAGCAAGAGCTACTTTCCGAGGACTCGATTGTGGCCAGTCCCCGAGTCGGGATAGACTATGCCGGCGAGGATGCCATTCTACCGTGGCGCTTCCGTATCAAGGGCAGCAAATGGACCAGTCCAGCTAAATAGAAAGCGGATTTTGCGGATTGGGGCGGATTATCGGATTTCGGCGACAATTCGAACAACCTAAGTTTGCAATAAAGAAGGCTTGCCAATTCAATTGGCAAGCCTTCTTTATTGCTTGATGTAGTATATGAAACCGTCACGGAAATCCGATAATCCGCTTTCTACTGTTTCTCGCATACTAGCACCATCAATTTGCCTTCCAGATTGGTAGTGGCAAACAAATAGGTATCACCGCCTTCGCGGATGCCAGTGCGATGCCGAAAGTCGGCTACCGTATCGGGGAAGTTGCGGGTCGTGACGTGGGCGCGAGCTTCGGGGCCGAGGTGCGCTTTTATGGCGGCCGCATCGTAGCGTTCCACCGCCCGAATTCGAAAGATGCGGCCAGGAAACTCGGGGCGCAACGTGTCGGACGTGTAGAGGTGGCTGTGCTGATGCAGTTTGAGCAGCTCGAAAGCAGTGCCGATGCTGCGAAAGCCACCTGCTTTCAACACCGCCACATTCGGCTCGTACAAGTAATCTTGCGGCTCAGCGTAGCGGGAGATTGCGCGTGTTTCGCGGGCTCGGTTCAGCCGAAATTCTTGCTGCTCGCCCGCGCGCAGCAAGTTGATGGTGTACCGCTCCGGGTCAACCGCTGCTTCTGGCCCTAACTCGTACAGCACTTCTTTGCAATCATTATCAACGGCCACTACCCACAGTCGGCGCACCTGCCGCAACTCCTGCAAGGCCAACTCGATGTCGAGCATCGGAGAGGTTTTCAGCAGTACGCGACGTCCTTTGTGCAACAGCAGCGGCAGCAAGCGCAGCACGTCGGGCTCACAGTCCTGTAGCTTGAATATTTTGCGGGCCGCCGTGTCCCGCCGTGCCGGATCGAGGTAAATCCAGTCGAATGTGTCGGGCGTATTGCGCAGAAAGTTCACCGCATCGGCCGTATGAAACTGCACGTTGGTGACACCTAAATGCGTAAGATTGTAGCGCACTACGTCTGTTAAAGCCGCATTACGCTCTACATAATGCACTTCGGGTACCTGTTCGGCAAAGTAAGACACATCAACCCCGAAGCCGCCCGTCAAGTCAACCAAGCGTTGCCCGTTAACCAAGGAAGCTTTAAAAGCCGCCGTGCGGGCCGAGGAAGCTTGCTCTACCGAGAGCGTAGGCGGAAAGATGAGGTCAGGATTATCGGCCCACTCAGGTACCTTTAAACGGGCCTTTTGACGGGCCTGAATCTGACGGACCAGTTCCGGAACGGGCAGACTGGGATAACGGCGGGCTTGTAAAGCCAATTGGGCGGGGTCGTCGTACAGATGCTTCGCAACGTACCGACGCGCCGCCTCGGGCAACGGAAATTCCATGAACTACTCCTACGAACAAAAAAAAGCGTGGTTGGCCTTCTTGCCTAACCAAGACCTGGAGGGAGCCCCCAAACAGGTTGCTCCTCAGGTAAGTGTTGTGAAGTAAACGGTTTAAAGCCAGATAAGTATATCGGGCCTAAACTCAAACCGTCTAGGCTGTTATTTACTGCGCTTCAGGAAGGCAGCTCAATGCAGCAAATAGTGCTAGCGAATCTGCCAGCGCAAAGCCAGCTGGGGCTGGCCAGTTGGCGCAGCGGCTACGCCTACGGCACTCGGCGCTAACCGCTGCATCAGGCTCCCCGTGCGGTGAGCGGCCGGCTGGCTGGCGTTGTAGGCACTTACAGCCCGCTCGAAATGCTCGTTGGTATGACGGGTAATAAAAACGTTAGCCAACAAGCTGACTGCTGCTA
Organism: Hymenobacter sp.; assembly: GCF_036387835.1. Lineage (GTDB taxonomy): Bacteria > Bacteroidota > Bacteroidia > Cytophagales > Hymenobacteraceae > Hymenobacter. Next base: position 58,520 of record NZ_DASVSY010000007.1, read on the forward strand.
CGCCTATAGTTACTTTCTGCCGGTCCTCGAAATAACGCTGTTCACCGTCGCCTTGCAGCACCTGCGCTCCATAGGTGGCCACGGAGCCAACAAACACGGCTCTTTCGGCCAAAAACAGCCATTTCTGGCGCCGGTACGAGTTCAGATTTTCTAACGCCTCCCGGTTGTCGGCCAAGTAGGGACGTAGCCGTTGTCCGAAATAGCCGGCGTTCTGATAATCGTTTTCGGAAGGGGTGTCTTTCGTCGTGAAATAAAAGTTCTTTTGAACCCCGTTAAGTCCCCGCCGCTCATCTTCTGGGCTTAGCCTGATGGTAGTGGAGCCTTGCTGCGCATGAAGCGGGCTAGCGAATAGTAGTGCAAGGCTAAAAAATTGAACAATTACGCGAAGGTGTGTGCGTGAGGTGGTGGAGGGGTCGAAGTGCATAGCACAAATTTAATAGACTATCAGGCGAAAAACTAAATTCCTGATAATAAAAGATTTCCGTCGTAGCTCAACAAAAGTGTTAGACTTTTCGTTCTTGGCGCAGTCTTACCTATTCCCTTCACTACAGTATTCGCTGATGAAATCCTTTTCCACTTTATTTCACCGCTCTTTCTTATTCGTCGCCTTACCCGCCGCCCTAGCTTTCTCAAGCTGCGGAGACGACAACCCGGCCGCACCTGCTCAAGGCAAAGTGTTGATTTCACATGCTGCCGCTTCGGCTCTTGTACAGGTGACGGCATTTGTGAACGATCAACAAGTTGGCCAGCTTAATTACGGTCAGAATTCGAGCTATCTTACTGTTAACGCCGGTTCGCCTACATTCCGTATCAATAATGGTAGCCAAGTGATTACCACGCAGGCCTTAACTATTGAGGGAAATCAGAACTATTCAGTGTTTGCTTATTCGCCAACAGCTGCCGTTGGAAGCGTGGCGTTATTATCCATTACAGACGACTTAGCTCTACCGGCGGCTGGTCAGGCAAAAGTGCGTTTAGTACATTTGGCTGTAGGTGCACCTTCCCCTGTTCGGCTAACCCTGCCTTCTCCTCTTCCAGGGGGTGCTGGCACGGATATAACCTCTGATGTTGCTTTCGGGACAGCTTCTAGCTTTGTGGCGCTAAATGCTGGAGCACCTCTTAATCTGACTATTACTGCTAATGGTACACCGCGCACTCAAGTGTTGGTTGTAGGAGACGGAACTGGCTCGGGAACAGGTACCAAAACTTTTGAGGCTGGCAAGATTTACACTGTTGTCGTGCGTGGCATTGCAGGGGCTGGTGTCCCGGCTGCTCAAGAAGCAAAAGCAGTAATTATTCAAAATAATTAGGTCCTAATAGCTCAACAAAAAGCCTGCTTCTCATATGAGGCAGGCTTTTTTGCGGCCAGGTTCAAATAACATTTTAACTATCTTTGCAGTTGATTCGCAAAAAACCTTCTATATCATGGTTGAGACCAAAACCACGGCTTACGTTCCGTACAAAGTAAAAGACATGAGCCTCGCGGAGTGGGGCCGCAAGGAAATCCGTTTGGCTGAAGCAGAAATGCCCGGCCTGATGGCCTTGCGTGAGGAGTTCGGTGCATCGAAGCCGCTGAAGGGCGCACGCATCGCCGGCTGCTTGCACATGACTATCCAAACGGCTGTGCTCATCGAAACCCTGATTGCGCTGGGGGCTGATGTAACGTGGTCGTCGTGCAATATCTTCTCTACCCAAGACCACGCCGCTTCGGCTATCGCGGCTGCTGGCATTCCGGTGTATGCCTGGAAGGGCATGAACGAAGAGGAGTTCAACTGGTGCATCGAGCAGACGCTGTTCTTCGGCGAGAAGCGCGAGCCCCTGAACATGATCCTCGACGACGGTGGCGACCTCACCAACATGGTGCTCAACCAGTATCCTGAATTGGCTGCTGGCATCAAAGGTGTTTCCGAAGAAACCACTACTGGTGTACTGCGTCTGTTTGAGCGGGTGAAGAACGGCACCTTGCTGTTCCCAGCTTTCAACGTAAACGACTCCGTTACCAAGTCGAAGTTCGACAACAAGTACGGCTGCAAAGAGTCGGCTGTAGATGCTATCCGTCGGGCAACTGATGTTATGATGGCTGGTAAAGTGGCCGTAGTAGCTGGCTATGGCGACGTAGGAAAAGGTACGGCCGCTAGCTTGGCTGGTGCCGGTGCTCGCGTTATCGTAACCGAAATCGACCCTATCTGCGCTTTGCAAGCTGCTATGGACGGCTTCGCCGTGAAAAAGCTGACGAACGCTGTTAAAGAAGCTGACATCGTAGTAACGGCTACCGGCAACTGCGATATTCTCACCGAAGAGCACTTCCGTTCACTGAAAGACAAAGCTATTGTCTGCAACATCGGTCACTTCGACGATGAAATTGACATGGCGTGGCTGAATGGCAACTACGGCCACACCAAAGACACGGTGAAGCCGCAGGTTGACCTTTATAACATCGAAGGCAAGGAAGTTATAATCTTGGCTGAAGGCCGCCTTGTAAACCTTGGCTGCGCCACGGGTCACCCATCGTTCGTAATGTCGAACTCCTTCACCAACCAAACGTTGGCGCAGTTGGAACTGTGGCAGAACGCCGATAAGTACGAAAAGCAAGTGTACACCCTGCCCAAGCACCTCGACGAGAAAGTAGCTCGCCTGCACCTCGCCAAGATTGGTGTTGAGCTGGATGAGCTGACGCCTAAGCAAGCCGACTACATCAAAGTATCGGTGGAGGGTCCGTTCAAATCTGACCTGTACCGCTATTAATTGGTTTCAGTCTCCAAGTGAAAGAACCCCCGCTCGGCACTATGCTGGGCGGGGGTTCTTTTTATGTGCTCAGGAGCTTAGCAGCCCGGAAGCAAGTATGCGGGAAGCTTACTAGCAACGCTATACTCAACAAAGACCACGCGATGTTCAGAATACCACGCGAACAGCCCTGTGGAGAAATGATACCTCAGTCCTGAAAGAAATTGTGTTGCACTAGGCGCTCTGTTTCGTGCCACAAGGCCTGCGCGTTTTCAGGAGTATTGAAGGAGTGCTTTACCGCTTTAGCCTGCTTCTTCTCGAAGTACCCGCCACTCACTTCAGCGCCCGTTGGCTCGGAGGCTAAAAAGATGCTGGTTGCGGCCCCTTCCTCCACCGTTAGCATGAACGGCCGGAATAGCTTAGTGAGCGTAGATAACCAGCCGTTGGAACTGTCGCCGAAGTTGCTGGCTACGGCTCCTGGGTGTACTGCATTTACCGTTACGTTGTGGATGTTGCGTGCCCGTAGCTGCCTCGCCAATTCCTGCGTGAACATGATGTTGTATAGCTTGGTGTTGCCATAAACCCGCATCGGACTGTAGTTGCGCTCCGACTGAAAATTCGAGAGGTCAGGCTTGGCAAAATGGTAAGCTTCCGAGGCTAGGTTCACGATGCGTCCGTCCGGGCTCTTCTTCAACTCATCGAGCAGCAGACTGGTGAGCAGGAAAGCGCCTAGGTGATTGGTTGCCACTCCCATTTCGTAGCCATCAGCCGATACCTTGCGGGGGTGGCCAAATAACAGGCCGGCGTTGTTGACGAGCACGTCGAGACGCGGATAAATCTGCCTGAACGTTTCGGCGGCTTTGCGAACCTGCCCTAAATCCGACAGGTCGCAGAGTAGTACTCCCACCAGGTCGTGGCCAGCGGCGGCTACTATTTTACGGCGCGTGGCCTCCGCTTTTTCAGCGCTGCGGGCTAGCAATATGACGTGGGCGCCCTGCTTGGCCAACTCACGGGCTGTCACTTCACCAATTCCTGACGTGGCCCCCGTAACAAGAACAATTTTGTCTTTCAAGTTAGGCATACAATGAGTTGAGTGGAATATAGCCGAAGTATACGCAGGCTAACGGTTGAGGCCACTCCTGGATTCAAAATCTTTATTGACGGCACTAACGCTCAATCAACAACTGTTGCTTCGTAACGCGACCGGTAGTTTCTTCTCGCACCCAAACCACATAGCGACCCACAGGCAAATGCTGCACCCGCACAGTGGCAATGCCTTTCGAAACTGAACCGACTTGTACCGGCTTGGCAAGCATATCTAGAATCGTTACCTCATATAGCCCGTCGTTTGCAGGCTGTAGTGTTAGAATATCCGCGGCCGGATTAGGATACATGCGGCAAAATAGTGGCTCTGCCCGATACTGTGTGGGTGGAGTAGGCGGCGTCGAAATAGTGGTATGCAGATGAGCTAGGCTAGATTCAAGATGGTATACAGGCAGACTGTCGAGGACTCCGGCATAAAACTTCTGCAGCTTGTTGGGCTCGAAGCGAATTTCCATAAGGCCGCTGGCCGAGTCTTGGCGTTGCATTAACTCCGGGAACTGGCCAGCTCGAACCGCCTTGTCTAGCTGATGAAGTTGATAATAAGCCCCATCTAGCCCCAACCCTTGCACCTGCCCCCGCCTAATTCGCACGGCATGAACCCAATAGCAGGTATCGTTGATAGGCCAGGTAAAATAATAGAGATGCCGGTAGCGTGTTACCCACACTTGCTGTAGGGTGTCACCGGTAACCGCGTCTGTAATAAGAGTGAGCCCAGTAGCTGGTTGGTGCTGAATACGTAGTTCCAGGGTATCCTGAGAGGAGAGCAGACGCGCCTCTTGTCCGAGTATCTTGCTTAGGTCGAGCGAGTGATGTACCGGGTAGCGACTAAAGTAAAAATGCGGTGGCCAATCAGTTAGCCTTTCGCAGCCTGCGCACCAAAACAACAACCACAGCCAAAGACACAAGCGGCCTGATCGAAATAAGTTGGAGGCAGGCATACGGCGGCGGATAAGCGGCTTTTAATGCTATTCAAGCAAAGAAGTAACCCAGGCCGTAGAAATCCCGGATATTTGCAAGCCATGCCTACTGTCCACTTGTCCGTTGTCATTATCACCTACAATGAAGAGCAAAATATTGGGCGGTGTTTGGAGGCCCTGTACGACGTAGCAGAGGACGTAGTAGTAGTAGACTCCTTCTCCACCGACCGCACCGTTGCTATTTGTCAGCAACACGGCGTCCGTGTCGTGCAGCACGCATTCGAGGGATATGTAGCGCAAAAGAACTTCGCCACCACGCAAGCCCAACACGACTTCGTGTTGCAACTCGATGCCGATGAGGTGCTTACGGAAGAGCTACGCGCCAGTATTCGCCACGCAAAGCAGCATTGGCAGCACGCAGGCTACACCCTGACGCGCCTCACTAACTACTGCGGTACCTGGGTGCGCCACGGCGGCTGGTATCCCGACCGGAAGCTGCGCCTCTATGACCGGCGGCTGGGCGAGTGGCAAGGCGTGTTGCTGCATGAACGTTTCGAGTTAGTTTCCGGTCAGTCAGTGGGCACTTTGTCCGGCGATTTGCTGCATTACTCCTACCATTCCGTAGAGCAGCACGTCAGCCAGCTCAACCGCTTCACTAGCATTGCCGCCGATGAGTTGTGGCTGCGCGGCCGGCGCAAAGTCAACCTGTTTCATCTGCTGCTGAAGCCTTGGTGGCGGTTTTTACACGGTTACTTTTTCCGCCTTGGTTTTTTAGATGGCTTTGCCGGACTCAGTATCGCTGTCATTTCCGCTCTCGGAGTGTTCTTGAAATTTGCCAAGCTTAAGTTTACACGAAGTGAAAAGGCGATAGGGGAGGAGAAGTGATAAGTGACAAGCCAAACAGGCTACCTCTTTACCTCTCATTTGCGACCCGTTACCCCTCACCTGCACTTTCCCCTACATAATCATCAAAAATGACCTTCCTGGTAAGCCGTACAGATGCTATTGGCGACGTGGTACTCACGCTGCCCGTATGTGGGCGACTCAAACAGCTGTTTCCAGGTTGTCGGGTAGTCCTGATTGGGCGCACCTACACGCAAGCTGTAGCTGAAGCCTGCCCATGGGTGGACGGTTTTCTGAATTTTGACCTTCTAAGCGCACTTTCCAGGACCGAGCAGGTCCGACAACTGCAAGCCGAGCAGGCCGAAGCTATTCTACACGTATTTCCCAATAAACTGCTCGCCGGCCTTGCTCGCGAGGCGGGTATTCCTACCCGCATCGGCACCCGCAACCGGCTGTTTCATTGGTTCACCTGCAACCGCCTAGTTGCACTTAGTCGGCGCCACTCTTCCTTGCACGAAGCGCAATTGAATTTGCAGCTGTTAGCGCCGCTTCACAACGACGTCCTGTTGCCCTTGTCTCAGGTAGCCGATTTGGTTCGATTACAGCCGTTGGAGCCACTTGCCACAAAATGGCAAGACGTGCTAAACCAACGAACAGAAACTCAGCTCAACGTTGTGCTGCACCCACGTAGCCGTGGTAGCGCCCGCGAATGGGGACTACCTCATTTCGGCACGCTGGCCCGGCTGCTACACACGGCGGGTCACCGCGTATTCGTGACGGGAACCGCTGCCGAAGGAGAGGAACTACGAGAGTGGCTAACAGAACACCAGCCGTATTTAGCTGCCGACCTAACGGGCTGCCTGACTTTGCCCCAACTACTGACTTTTTTGTACGAGGCCGACGGAATAGTAGCGGGCAGCACTGGGCCCTTACACATAGCTGCCGCCTTAGGACGTTACGCACTCGGCATCTATCCACCTATTCGGCCCATGCATCCGGGCCGCTGGGCGCCCTTAGGTTCACACGCTGAGTATCTTGTTTTCAACCAGCCCGATTGTCAGAAGTGCCGCCGCCAGCCTGCCTCCTGTACTTGTATAAAAGCTCTGGCTCCTGCACAAGCCTTGCAGCATATTCTAGCGTGGAAACCCCTGCCTAACTCGGCTAGTTGACAGGTGCAGTTCCTGCTACCAGCTGCTTAAGCTGCTTAAAAATTCCTTGCAGCATTTGACTTGCCTTGGTATCATCTAAAGCAGGCACTTCACTTGCAAGAATAGCAACACAGTGGGGAAAAGGTCACGCTGGTCTAGCGCCGCGTACTATAATTTTGGCCTTGGACCCAAAACTCGGCTGTGCCTCATAACCAGTGCCTATGCTACGCTGTTGGTGGCGGAGTGATAGAGTTGTTGCTGTGGTGGATAAGTTCTGTTACACCTTTTCGCAACCTCCGTTACGTAGAAATCCGTACGTGATACATTTCCTGCTCACAAATGAGCGTGGCCAACTTGGTTACTTCGCTGCTACAAGTGCAAATTTGTTTCAATATGTTCTTGTTTCTCTACTATCTTTTAGTAGCAAGCGTTGAACGAGAGGCCCGCCATACGGCTGTTTTAGCCACTTGAACGGGATAGTATAATTAGTACATTTGTTTACAAGGTAGTTTTCACTAAGCTGCCTCTATCTGCCGAGCCTCTATGAGCGACTCTCCCGACCGGGTTCCGAAGTTAAGTAAAGAAGAAAAGGACCGACGGTTCCAGGCGGAGCTAATGCCTGTAATCGACTCTCTGTACAATTTTGCCTTCCGCCTAACTCTCGATGAAGACGATGCCAATGACCTCGTCCAAGAGACCTATTTGAAGGCCTATCGGTTCTTTGAGTACTTCGAACAGGGAACCAACGCGAAAGCATGGCTGTTTCGCATCCTGAAAAACTCGTTCATCAACGACTTCCGAAAGAAGAGTAAGCAACCCGCCAAAGTCGACTATAGCGAAATTGAAGGGTATTACAATTCGGAAGACGTCGAGTCCGACAGTGACGCGGGTGGTACCTCGTCTGATATGCGGCAGCAAGCCGTGCGCGACCTCATCGGCGACGAAGTGGCTAGCGCACTCAACTCACTGCCCGTGGATTTTCGCACCGTCATCATCCTCTGCGACCTGGAAGGGTTCACCTACGAGGAGATGGCCAAAGTGCTGGATATCCCGATCGGAACGGTCCGTTCACGCCTCCACCGGGCCCGGAATTTCTTGAAGGACAAGTTAGACAAGTACGCACAGTCAATGGGCTACGGCAGCGGGGCCGAAGACCAGGAAACCGACGAAGACGACATCACAACTGATTAAAAAAGAAAGAAAATCATGGAAAGCAACTCTACTACTCAAACCAAATCTCCCACGCAGCAAGCCGTAACGCCCGCTGCCGACTGTGAACGTGTGAATATGATACTCGACCAGCTTGTAGTAGGCCATGAGCCTACCGTGGAAGACGAAGAATACATCGTTAGCCACGCCGATGATTGTTCGCCTTGCTTTGACGATATCAGTAAGCAGCAGGCTTTCGTCGGCTTCCTGACTACTTATGTCAACCGTAAAGGTGCCCCAAATTCCTTGTCGCAAACTATTTTGTCGCGCTTACAAGTGGAAATGGTCTAATTTTGCCCGATGCAGGGCAAAATCATAGCATTTTCGGCTCCTTCAGGAGCTGGTAAGACCACTATAGTTCATCGGCTGTTGGAGCGTATTCCAGAGCTAAACTTCTCTATTTCTGCTTGTACCCGCGACCGTCGGGGTCGGGCCGAGGCGAACGGCAAGGATTACTACTTTATTTCCGTCCAGGAATTCCAGGATAAAATCCGGGAGAATGCCTTTGTGGAATGGGAAGAGGTGTATGAGGGCGCTTTTTATGGCACCCTTAAATCCGAAATTGAACGCATCTGGCAGAGCGGCAAACACGCCGTACTCGACGTAGACGTGAAAGGCGGGCTAAGCATCAAGGAGTTTTACAAAAACCGGGCGCTGGCTATTTTCGTCAAGCCTCCATCTTTAGAGGTTCTCGAAGGCCGCTTGCGTCATCGCGCCACCGACTCGGCTGCGAGCATTTCCGCTCGCCTCTACAAAGCCAACTTCGAGCTCACGTTCGAGGACCGGTTCGACGTTACGGTAGTCAACGACGACCTCGATGAAGCCACAGCAACAGCTGAACGCTTGGTACGTAATTTTATTGCGGCTCCTGACCCTGCTACTCTGTGAGCACCACAGCTGCCTCCGGTTCGGCACGCATTGGGTTACTGTTTGGTTCTTTTAACCCAATTCATATTGGGCACCTGATTTTGGCGCAGCATATGGCCACGCACACCGATTTAGCGGAAGTGTGGTTTGTTGTGTCGCCCCAGAGTCCTTATAAAGTAAACCAAGAGCTGCTACCTGAAGATGTACGCTTCGCAATGGTAGCGGCTGCTATTATGGGTAACAAGCAGTTGCGCGCTGTGGATATAGAGTTCAGGCTCCCTAAGCCGAATTTCACTATCACCACGCTCGACGAACTTCGTCAGTTACACCCAACATCAGAGTTTGTGCTCCTGATGGGGGGAGACAACTTACTTGGCTTAGCTGGTTGGAAAGACACCGCGCGTATTCAACACGAATTCGACATTTATGTTTATCCGCGGCCAGGTCATCCTTTGCCGGACGAGGCAAGCCAAAACCCACGCTTGCGTATTGTCGCGGCGCCTCTGCTAGACATTTCTGCCACTTTTATCAGGCAGAGCGTTCAAACCAGCAAATCCATCCGTTATCTGGTCCCTGAAGTGGTAGAGCAACAAATTGTAGCCGGTGGCTATTGGCAAAACTGACATACGCTAAAACAACAATGCCTCCTAAGCTTTAGGAGGCATTGTTGTTTTAGAGCACCGTAGACAACAAATCAGATGGTCATGATTTCTGATTCCTTTTTGCTCATTAGCTCATCAATCTTACTGATATAGGTATCGGTTGCTTTTTGGACCTTTGCCTCCGCGTCTTTGATGGCATCCTCCGCGGCTCCATCTTTCAGCAGCTTACGCAAAGAGTCGTTCACGTCTTTGCGGATGCCTCGGATACGCACTTTCCCGCTTTCCGTTTCATTCTTCACTTGCTTCACTAGGTCGCGGCGGCGCTCCTCCGTCATAGGCGGAATATTGAGGCGTATACCTTCCGCATCCGAAGCAGGATTCAAACCTAAGTCACTGTTTTTGATAGCTTTTGCTACTTCCGAAATCATGTTCTTTTCCCAAGGCTTGATGAACAAAGAGCGAGCATCAGGAGTCGAGATATTGGCAATCTGGGCAATAGGCGTGGGGGTACCGTAGTAATCAACACGCAAGGAATCGAGCATCGCCGGAGAAGCTTTGCCTGCACGAATGCGGCTCAACTCTAAACCAGTGTGTTGCAGCGACTTGCCCATTGATTCTTCGGCTTCGCTTAAGTAAAACTGAATTTCTTCGTCCATGTGTGAAAAGAAAGAATTTAAACCAAGTAGTAAAAGGCAGTGGTAGATAAGCTTTGAAGCTTTTGCCCTTAGCCTTTAAGTACAAATTATTCGTGGTTGGTAGGCGCATCCAGACTAGGATGAAGGCTGCTGTGTTTGGAGTCTAGAGCAGCCGATTTGTCACCCCCGCTCATAGTTACCAGTGTGCCCACTGTTTCGCCGTCGATAAGACGTTGTAAATTGCCTTCCTGGTTCATGTCGAAAACAATGATGGGCAAATTATTTTCCTTGCACAACGTGAAGGCCGTCATGTCCATTACGTTAAGATTCTTCTCCATCACTTCCTCAAAAGTGATTTCCGGATACCGCACAGCGGAAGGGTCCTTCTCCGGGTCAGCCGTATAAATTCCGTCTACCCGAGTGCCCTTCATAACAACATCCGCTTCTATCTCAATAGCTCGTAGCGAGGCGGCTGAGTCGGTAGTGAAATAGGGGGAGCCAATACCCGCCCCAAAAATAACAACCCGTCCTTTCTCTAGATGGCGTACAGCGCGCCGCCGAATGTAAGGCTCGCACACCCGCTGTATGGTTAGTCCGGAAAGCAGCCTAGTGCTTACTTCCAGCTTTTCCAAGGCACTCTGCAACGCCATAGAGTTGATGACGGTAGCGAGCATACCCATGTAATCACCTTGCACCCGGTCTAGCCCTAGCGCAGCGGCTTGCACTCCCCGGAAGATGTTGCCCCCCCCAATCACAACGGCCACCTGGGTACCCGTAGCGGCCGCCGATTTGATTTCCTCGGCGTATTGCATGAGCCGTGTAGCATCAATGCCATACTGTTGGTGGCCCATTAGAGCCTCACCGCTTAGCTTGAGTAGGATTCGTTTGTACTTCAAAACAAGGGAGGTTAAGTGAAGAATCTAGGTGAATTTTTCTGGACTATTAATTCTGCGTCTGCGGCTGAGTCAGTAAGAGCAACAAACGCTCGGCCTGAAGCAGCTGCATGCTTTCGTTGGTGAAACCCACAAACGGGTAATGACCCTGCTGTTGCGCTTCCACAGCTCGTTCCAGCCTGCTTATACGTTCTTCTGCTCGGTCACGCTCGGCGCGTAGCCAGTGCATCTCAGCTTTTAGGCGTTCTTGCTCCTGCAAAATTACAGTTAACACTTCCTCTATTTCACGAAGGCGCTGCTTATCATTCATCAGGAGTAAAAACAAATAGTTGAAACAGGAGAAGGCAACACGTACGTGCTCTTGTACAGTTGGGCTCTATGCTTCTGTAAAGAGCAATGCTGTACGCAGGTGTAGGCTAGCTGAACTGAATGAGGACTTGCCCCTTGGTGACGTTGTCGCGCACACCAACCTTGATAGCGCTAATCACACCATCACCGGGAGCTTTCAAAATATTCTCCATTTTCATGGCTTCCAACACAAGCAATGGGTCGCCTTTTTGGACCACCTGGCCGGTCTCCACGCGTACAGCTACAATGAGGCCAGGCATTGGGGCCTTCAACTCATTTATCTTATTGGCTATAGCGGCACTCAGGCCAAGCTTATCAAGCAATAAATCGAACCGATCCTTAACTTGCAGATCCACTAGCTGACCGTTGAGCTTAAACTGAAAAGTTTTAGTGCTATAATCAGCCTGAATCACCTCCGCTGCTACCGATCTATTTTCGTGAAGTATATGAAAACGTCCCGGACCTAAAACCACGATATCCCAACTAAAAGGCTCGTTATTGATAGTTATCAGGTTCTCGGCGCGGTAATCTACGTCCCAGGTTTGAGTTGAATTCGTGCTGACCTGTAACATAAGCAAAGGGGAAGGCTAGGGCGGAAAAGGGCTTAAAGATAGCCCAATTCTGAAATAATTTCGGAACTTGAGGTCCCATCCAATCATTGCATTTTCGCATGAAATATTCGCTTCTCGGCGTTCTAGGCCTAGTCCTCGCGTGTCAGTTGGAAGCACCGGCTCAAGCGGTTAGGTCCGGCAAGCCGGCGGCCACTAAATCAACTACGCACAAAAAAACGTCGGCGGCCAGCGAGCCAGTTCCCGCTACTCCAGCGCCTGCTACTCTGGTAGTACCTTCTTGGTTGCCACCTACTAATCCAGTGCAGCCGGCCGCCACTATCGTGCATGATCTACTAGATACTAAACTTGATATTCGCTTCGATTGGAATCGGCAGTGGGTGTTAGGCACGGCTACGCTTACCCTCCGACCGCACTTTTATCCCCAAAACCAGCTGGTGCTCGACGCCAAAGGGTTTGATATTAAAAACGTGCGTTTAGTCACCGCTAACAAGGAAAAGAACCTCAACTACACCTACGACAAGAAGAAAATTACTATTGCTCTTGACCAGTCGTATAGCCGTACCGAAACCTATCAAGTGCGCGTCCAGTACACGGCCAAGCCCAATGATCTGGAAGCCGGAGGTAGTGCCGCCATTACGCAGGATAAGGGGTTGTATTTTGTCAATCCGCAAGGTGCCGACAAAACCAAGCCGCGCCAGATCTGGACCCAAGGCGAGACAGAAGGTAGTTCGTGCTGGTTTCCTACTATCGATAAGCCTAACCAGCGCATGACGCAAGAGGTTAGCCTCACGGTAGAGGAATCCCTGAAAACGCTGTCTAACGGGCTACTAACTTCCTCTAAGAGAAACAGCGACGGCACGCGCACCGACATTTGGAAGCAAAGCTTACCGCATGCCCCTTACCTGACTATGCTGGCTGTCGGCAACTTTGCTGTAGTAAACGATACTTGGCGAGGGAAGGCGGTTGATTATTATGTCGATCCTCAGTTTGCGGGCACTGCCAAGGCCATCTTCGGCAATACCCCGCAGATGCTGGATTTTTTCTCTAAAAAGTTAGGCGTTGATTTTCCTTGGGAAAAGTATTCCCAAATAGCTGTTCACGATTTTGTGTCGGGAGCTATGGAAAACACCACAGCCGTCACATTCGAGCAAAGCTTGGTGCAGTTCACTGCTCGTGAACTACCTGATGTCGGTTACGACCCGGAGTCAACCGTAGCACACGAGCTTTTTCACCACTGGTTCGGCGACTATGTAACGAGTGAATCATGGGCCAATCTGCCGCTCAACGAATCTTTTGCTGATTATTCCGAGCTGCTATGGGCTGAATACAAGTATGGCGTGGATGCGGCGGCATTAGTGCAGCAGGAAAAGATGAGCCGTTACTTAGATGAAGCACAAAGCAAGCGTGAGCCGCTTATCCGGTATCACTATGCTTCTCAAGAAGATATGTTCGACCGGCACTCCTACGATAAAGGTGGCCGCGTACTGCATATGCTGCGCAAATATGTAGGTGATGATGCTTTCTTCACGGCGCTGAACCGCTACTTAACTCAAAACAAGTTTTCACCCTCCGAAATAGCCAAGCTTCGCATAGCTTTTGAAGAAACGACTGGCGAAGACTTGATGTGGTTCTTTGACCAGTGGTTTTTGCAGCGTGGGCATCCAGAGCTTAAAGTTACCCACAGCTTCGCCAATGGTCAGGTTACCCTGCGCGTGCAACAGTTACAGGACTCAACGTTCTCGCCTATCTACCGGCTACCGGTTACTGTTACAACCTGGATCAACAACCAGGCAACTGACCATCGTATTGTCGTCACAAAGTCAGATCAAACCTTTCGTCTTAACAGCTCTCAGCGTCCTAACCTCGTCAAGTTTGATAGTGAGGCCCAACTATTAGCTCAGATAGACGAAGAGCGGAACCAGGATGAGCTTTTATTCCAGTTCAGCCATGCGCGCAATTACTTGCAGAAGTACGAAGCCATCGACCTGTTACGTACCAAAAATTCCGACTTAGCAGTAAGTGGAATGCTGCGCAACGCTCTCAATGACAACTTTTGGGCTGTACGGCTAGCCGCCGTTCAAGCTCTCCGTCGCTACAAAGGAGCAGAAGGCAACGCCGTCCGCAAAGAATTGCAGCGTGTAGCAACCTCCGATAAGAAGAGCCTAGTACGAGCAACTGCTCTGACTACTCTGTCAGCCTTCATCAACGAAAACTACAGCGCCAACTATACGGCGGCCCTCAACGATAGCTCGTATCATGTAGTTAGTGCAGCTGTTCAGGCTTTAGCCAAGTCACCTGCCACTGATTCGCGTGACCGTGTCAACGGGCTTCAGGAAACAAATAGCCATGAAGTATTGAGTGCTTTGTCGGCATTTTATGCTTTGAATGGTAACACTATTGAGCAGTATCAATGGTTTTTGCGTCGTATGCCTGACGTAAGTAAAGTAGACTTGTATCAAGCCTACCTGCCTAACTTCGCTACTTTCATGCTGCGTATTCCTCCAATCGAACGTGATAAAGGAGTACAGCGCCTCGAAAGCTTAGCGCGCACTGACCCCAATGACTATGTGCGCCTAGGTGCCTATAAAGGGTTGAGCATTTTATCATCTAACATGCCAACTCTAAAAGCTACCATGCAAGACATCCGTAACAAGGAAAAAGACGAGCAGGTGAAGGCATATTACGCCCTGATGCAGTAAAGCGGCAAAAAAAATTGAGTATTTAAGTTGGCCACAGCTACGTCGCTTTCTATAAACAATCAACTAGTTAGCCCATTTCATCGTTGTGAATCCGGTTATGGTCTTGAAAAAATATCTATTGTTTTAGGTACAGGGCTTGACTTACATCATAAACCCGCTAATTTTGCAACTCCTTTTAACAACCTGCTCTAACAAGCCCGGATTGTAAGGGAATATTTTTCGGGGTAAACGGCTTTGAAAAGTGTACGGGGGCGTCGCATAGCGGCAATTGCGGGTGACTGTAACTCACCTCCTTCGGGTTCAAAGGTTCGAGTCCTTTCGCCCCCACGAGTTGGTAATTGAGCAGCTAAGTGAGTTTAGAATTCATTTATTTACTCAGCTACTCAATTTATTTTTACGCGGGAGTAGCTCAGTTGGTAGAGCGGCAGCCTTCCAAGCTGCAGGTCGCGGGTTCGAACCTCGTCTCCCGCTCAGTGCAACAGATGACAAGTAGTTTACAAACTGTGCGGCATTCGTTGTAGCTTTGCAAAATAAAATAAGCCGTTTTAGCTCAGTGGTAGAGCACTTCCTTGGTAAGGAAGAGGTCATGGGTTCAAATCCCATAAATGGCTCAGAATTACGAGTGCCACCAAAATAGCAAGTCTGTTTTGATTGGATCTATCAGATAAGTGAAGCGATGTGCAATTCTCATTCATATGGAGCTGCGTTTCGCTTTCTTGCAGTATAGTTGAGTCACGTTTTTCCGCCCACTTACCTTAAAGTTCCTTTAATCTTATTACAATGGCCAAAGAAAATTTTGATCGTTCCAAGCCGCACGTGAACATCGGTACGATCGGGCACGTCGACCACGGCAAAACCACCCTGACTGCTGCTATCACCACGGTATTGGCGGGCAAAGGTTTGGCCGCTAAGCGTGACTTCTCGTCAATCGACAACGCTCCCGAAGAAAAAGAGCGCGGTATCACGATTAACACCGCTCACGTTGAGTACGCTACTGCTAATCGTCACTACGCGCACGTTGACTGCCCTGGTCACGCTGACTATGTGAAGAACATGGTAACTGGTGCTGCTCAGATGGACGGCGCTATCCTCGTAGTAGCTGCTACCGACGGCCCAATGCCTCAGACTCGTGAGCACATTCTGCTCGCTCGTCAGGTAGGTGTACCTCAGCTCGTTGTGTTCATGAACAAAGTGGACATGGTAGACGATCCTGAGCTGCTTGAGCTGGTGGAAATGGAAATCCGCGAGTTGCTCTCTTTCTATGACTTCGACGGCGACAACATTCCAGTTATCCAAGGCTCGGCTTTAGGTGGCTTGAACGGCGATGCCAACTGGGTTCCCAAGATCGAGGAACTGATGGACGCTGTTGACAGCTTCATTCCGATTCCTGCTCGTCTGACGGACCTGCCCTTCCTGATGCCTGTAGAGGACGTGTTCTCTATCACGGGTCGTGGTACGGTTGCAACCGGCCGTATCGAGCGTGGTATCATCAACTCGGGTGAGCAAGTTGACATCTTGGGTATGGGCGCTGCCCCCGGCCTGAAGTCGACCGTAACCGGTGTTGAGATGTTCCGCAAGATTCTTGACCGTGGCGAAGCTGGTGACAACGTAGGTCTGTTGCTTCGTGGAATTGAAAAAGAAGCCATCCGTCGCGGTATGGTTATCTGCAAGCCAGGTTCAGTAACTCCCCACCAGAAGTTCAAGGCCGAGGTTTACGTTCTCTCGAAAGAGGAAGGTGGCCGTCACACACCGTTCTTCAACAACTATCGTCCGCAGTTCTACCTGCGTACCACCGACGTAACCGGTATCATCACTCTAGGCGAAGGCGTGGAAATGGTAATGCCTGGCGATAACGTTACCATCACTGTTGAGTTGATCAACAAGGTGGCAATGGAAAAAGGCCTACGTTTCGCTATCCGCGAAGGTGGCCGTACGGTAGGTGCTGGTCAGGTAACTGAGATCCTCGACTAATTTTTCTGCTAAAACAAAACAAATCCGCCTCCGATTTTTCGGGGGCGGATTTGTTTTGTCTAAGTAGTTCAGTACATTTGCAGTCCCAATCTCACAGAGGTGATATCGGGGCAAATACACGAGTGTAGTTCAAGGGTAGAATAGAGGTCTCCAAAACCTTTGATGGGAGTTCGAATCTCTCCACTCGTGCTCTAGAAAAGTGGGTCTAGCCCATTTTCGAGTTATCAAAAGCTAGCCGCTAGGCCACGCATAATGAGCAAGCTAACTAAATACTTCCGCGACACTACCGAGGAGATGCGTTACAAAGTAACGTGGCCTTCCTTTGAAGAGCTTCAAAAAAGTGCCGGTTTGGTACTTATTGGTTCGTTGGTTTTCGCTGCTGTCGTGGGCCTAATGGACGTAATTTTCAGAACCGGTCTGGAGGCGTTCTATAACTCCTTTCGTTAAGCGGTCTACAGATGGGTGAGTTGAAATGGTACGTGGTTCGCTCGGTGAGCGGACAAGAGAAGAAGGCCAAAACCTATCTCGAAACTGAAATTGGCCGGCATGGTCTTTCAGACCTAATGCCTCAGGTATTAATTCCGGCCGAGAAGGTGTACGAGATGCGTAACGGTAAGAAGCGCGTGCGCGAACGTAACTTCTTTCCTGGTTACATCTTGATCCATGCTGACTTGTCGCACGGTGAAGTGGACCATATCATCACGAGTACGCCTGGCATTCTTGGCTTCCTAAGTGACAAAGAAGGTAAGTCGGCTAATACGAAGCCAGTGCCACTACGGATGGCCGAGGTAAATCGTATCCTTGGTATTGTGGACGAGACGGAAGAGGAAACGGCAACACTGGAAACTCCTTTCGTTGTAGGCGAGTTGGTGAAAGTAGTGGACGGTGCCTTCAGTGGCTTCTCGGGCAACGTGTCGGAGGTATTTGAAGAGCGTAAGAAGCTCAACGTAATCGTAAAAATATTCGGCCGTAGCACTCCTATGGAGTTGAGCTATACGCAGGTTGAGAAAGAGTCATAGCATATAGAGTCGTTGGTAGTAAGTAGTAAGATTTCATGTAGTCTCACTACTTACTACCAACGACTTCTTACTAAAAAAAACGTCGTCGGTTATCGACTCCGGACCGGCGGGGCTTCCACTCGGAGTTATTACAAAACTGAGGATGATGCGGGTTACGTCGCTGAGTCCAAAGCCTTATAAACCAAATGGCTAAGGAAATTAGAGGTTATCTGAAGCTTCAGATAAAGGGAGGTGCCGCGAACCCCGCGCCGCCGGTTGGACCTGCACTTGGTAGCAAGGGCCTTAACATCATGGAGTTCTGCAAGCAATTCAATGCGCGCACTCAAGATAAGGCCGGCCAAGTTTGTCCTGTACTCATCACCATGTACACCGACAAGTCGTTTGACTTCGTCGTGAAAACTCCTCCGGTGCCAGTTCTCCTCAAGGAGGCTGCTAAACTCCAGAGCGGTTCGAAAGAGCCTAACCGTAACAAGGTTGGTTCGGTATCATGGGACCAGGTGCGCACTATCGCAGAAACGAAGATGCCAGACCTGAATGCTTTCAAAGTGGAGTCGGCAATGCTGCAAGTAGCCGGTACGGCGCGTAGCATGGGCATCACTGTGTCGGGCGCTTCTCCTTTTGCTGAATAATTAACGACGGAGAAGACATGGCACAAGTAAGCAAAAAGCGCAAGGAAGCCCTTGCTAAGCACGATCTGACGCAAGTTCGTAATCTGGTAGAAGCAGCCAAAGTGGTTAAGGATATCACCTATACCAAATTTGATGCTTCTGTAGATATCGACGTTCGTTTGGGTGTTGATCCTCGCAAAGCCGACCAAATGGTACGTGGCGTAGCTACGTTGCCCCACGGTACCGGCAAAACTGTACGTGTATTAGCTCTCGTGACTCCCGACAAGGAAGCCGAAGCCACTGCTGCTGGTGCCGACTTTGTTGGCTTGGATGACTACATCTCGAAAATCGAGAAAGGCTGGACGGATATTGACGTAATCATCACGATGCCATCTGTGATGGCTAAGGTTGGTCGTTTGGGTCGGGTACTCGGTCCTCGCGGCCTGATGCCAAACCCAAAGTCGGGTACCGTAACTACAGACGTAGCCAAGGCGGTGCAGGAAGTGAAAGCTGGTAAAATCGACTTCAAAGTTGACAAAACTGGCATCATCCACTGCTCGGTAGGCAAAGTGTCGTTCGATGAGCAGAAGCTCGCCGAAAACGCTATTGAAGTAATTCAGACGCTGACCCGTTTGAAGCCTTCTTCGTCCAAGGGCACTTACATCAAGAGCATCACGCTTTCGAGCACGATGAGCCCGGCCGTTCCGGTTGACACGCAGGTAACTTCCGCTTAAGTAAAACCAACACGACGATATGAACCGGGAAGAAAAACAAGCCCTAGTCGACGAGTTGAGCGAGAAGTTTCAATCGCACAACGCGTTCTACATTGCCGATGCTTCGGGAATGTCGGTGGCGAAAATCAATGAATTCCGTCGCCTGTGCTTCAACCGTGGGATGGAGTACAAGGTGTACAAGAACACCTTCATCCGTAAGGCCCTCGACACGCTAGGTGGCGACACGACCGAGATGGATGCTGCACTGGCTGGCCAGTCGGGCGTGCTGTTCTCGAAAGAGTCGGGCTCGGCACCTGCTAAGCTGCTGAAGGATTTCTATAAGGCGCAGAACTACGGCAAAAACGCTGTTCCGAAACCTGCTCTGAAAGGCGCCTACATCGATGCTAGTATTTACGTTGGTTCCAACCAGCTCGAAACGCTCAGCACGATCAAAGGCAAGCAGGAACTTATCGGTGATATCATCGGTCTGCTCCAGTCGCCTGCCAAGAATGTTATCTCTGCTCTGTCGAGCGGCGGCAACAAACTGGCTGGCATCCTCAAAACGCTTTCCGAAAAAGAAGAGGTTGCAGGCTAACCGCTGCTCATCTTTTTCACCTATACAATTCAAAAGTTCAACAACCCCTTTTTTTAACAATCTACAGAAATGGCAGATTTGAAAGCATTCGCCGAGCAGCTCGTTAGCCTGACGGTAAAAGAAGTAAACGAGTTGGCTACCATCCTGAAGGACGAGTATGGCATTGAGCCTGCTGCTGCTGCTGCTCCCGTAGCTGCTGCTGGTGGCGGCGCTGCTGTAGCTGAGGCTCCAGAAGAGAAGACTTCGTTTGACGTAATCCTGAAGGCTGCCGGTGGCGCTAAGCTGGCTGTTGTGAAGCTGGTGAAAGACCTAACCGGTCTTGGCTTGAAAGAAGCTAAAGAACTAGTTGACGGTGCTCCTAAGCCTTTGAAAGAAGGCGTAACCAAAGACGAAGCTGAATCGCTGAAGAAGCAGCTGGAAGAAGCTGGTGCTGAAGTAGAGGTTAAGTAATTACCCTGCCTGCAACGCCGCTTTTAACCGACAAATAAGGGGAGGCCTGGCAACTAAGCCAGGTCTTTTCCTGTTTGTAGGCAACAAACTATACTGAAGTCCGTTTGCACGCCGCTTTGCGGCTTTTTGTGCCTACGGACCCTGATGCGTGAAGTTCTGCTTCGCGCTTCTGTGTATCGGCTAAGTAAGCTTTCAGACGGCTTGCCGATAATTTGTCACCAAAATTATTTTGGTGAGTCAGTGCTTTCCCAGTGTCATTTTTTAACCCCACATACATTGGCTACACCGAACGCACAAACTGCATTGCAGAAGCTGCAGGCCGCTGACGAGCGGATCAATTTTGCCAAGATTAAAAAGGTTATCGAGTATCCGGATTTCCTGGACGTGCAGGTTCGCTCGTTCATGGACTTCTTCCAATTGGAGACGGCTGCCGAAAACCGCACTGATGAGGGCCTTTTCAAGGTGTTCGCCGAGAACTTTCCGATTTCGGATTCTCGCGAGAACTTTGTTCTAACCTTTATCGACTATCACGTAGATCCTCCGAAATATTCGGTAGATGAGTGTATTGACCGTGGCTTGACGTATTCAGTGCCACTGAAAGCTAAGTTGCGCCTGGTCTGCAATGACACGGACAACGAGGATTTCGAGACGATCGAGCAGGAAGTGTTCTTGGGGAATATCCCTTACATGACCGAGAAAGGCTCGTTCGTTATCAACGGTGCTGAGCGTGTTATTGTATCGCAGCTGCACCGTTCGCCGGGAGTGTTCTTTGCGCAAAGCAAGCACACCAACGGTACGAAGCTGTACTCAGCTCGTATCATCCCGTTCAAAGGCTCGTGGATTGAGTTTGCCACGGACGTGAACAACGTGATGTACGCTTACATCGACCGGAAGAAGAAGTTTCCGGTTACTACGCTGCTCCGCGCCATCGGTTATGGTACCGACAAAGACATCCTCGACTTGTTCGGGCTGTCGGAAGAGGTGAAGGCTGACCGCAAGAATCTGAAGCGCGCAGTGGGCCGCAAGTTGGCTGCCCGGGTGCTGCGCACCTGGACGGAAGACTTCGTGGACGAGGATACCGGAGAAGTGGTTTCTATCGACCGTAACGAAGTGTTACTGGAGCGCGACTCGACTATTCAGGAAGACGACATCGAAACGATTCTCAATGCAGGCCCTAAGTCGGTGATTCTGCATAAGGAGAACGTGAACATTGCGGACTTCGCAATCATATACAACACGCTTCAAAAGGATAACTCCAACTCGGAGAAAGAAGCCGTTGAGCAGATCTACCGTCAACTCCGAAACACGGAGGCTCCTGACGAAGAAACTGCCCGCGACATCATCCAGAAGCTGTTCTTCTCGGATAAGCGCTACGACCTCGGTGACGTAGGCCGCTACCGTATCAATAAGAAGCTTGGCATCGATATGAGCCAAGAGGCTCGGGTATTGACCAACCAGGACATTGTTCTGATTGTGAAGTACCTGATTGGTCTGATCAACTCGAAGGCCATTGTCGATGACATTGACCACTTGAGCAACCGTCGTGTCCGCACGGTAGGGGAGCAGCTGTACGCTCAGTTTGGCGTAGGTCTGGCCCGTATGGCGCGTACCATCAAGGAGCGCATGAACGTGCGTGACAACGAGGACTTCAAGCCAGTTGACTTGATCAACGCTCGTAC
The DNA here is from genome assembly GCF_036387835.1 of Hymenobacter sp. Lineage (GTDB taxonomy): Bacteria > Bacteroidota > Bacteroidia > Cytophagales > Hymenobacteraceae > Hymenobacter. The sequence continues at coordinate 80,116 of NZ_DASVSY010000007.1, forward strand.
TTTGTCGAGCGTAATCAACTCGTTCTTCGGTACCAATCAGCTTTCGCAGTTCATGGACCAGACTAATCCGCTGGCCGAGGTGACGCACAAGCGTCGCGTATCGGCACTCGGGCCAGGAGGTCTGTCGCGCGAGCGGGCTGGTTTCGAAGTACGTGACGTTCACTACACCCACTACGGCCGTCTGTGCACCATCGAAACGCCGGAAGGACCGAACATCGGTCTGATTTCGTCGCTTTGCGTGCACGCTCGGGTTAACTCGATGGGTTTCATCGAGACGCCTTACCGCAACGTAGAGGGCGGCAAGGTTGACGTTAGCTCGAACGTGAAATACCTGACGGCTGAAGAAGAAGACACGCACCACATCGCGCAGGCTAACGCCCGCATCGATGAAGAAGGCAACTTCACAAACGAGCTTGTAAAAGGTCGTTTCGAAGGTGACTTCCCGGTTGTAGGTCCTTCGGAGTACAGCTACATGGACGTAGCTCCTAACCAGATTGTATCGGTTGCTGCTTCGCTGATTCCGTTCCTGGAGCACGATGACGCCAACCGTGCCCTGATGGGTTCGAACATGCAGCGGCAAGCAGTTCCGCTGCTAAAAGCCGAGGCTCCGATTGTGGGCACTGGTCTGGAAGGCCGCGTAGCCAGCGACTCTCGCACCCTCGTGGTAGCGGAAGGTGACGGTGTAATCGACTACGTAGATGCTAACCGCATCGTGGTACGCTACGACTTGACGGAAGACGATATCCTCGTAAGCTTCGATGCTGAGAAGATTTCGTACGACCTCATCAAGTTCCGCCGCACCAACCAGGATACCTGCATTAACCTAACGCCGCTGGTGAAGACCGGTGAGCGGGTAGCGAAAGGCCAAGTGCTCTGCGAAGGCTACGGTACCAATAAAGGGGAACTGGCCCTCGGCCGTAATATGCAGGTGGCGTTTATGCCATGGCAGGGGTACAACTTCGAGGATGCCATCGTCATCTCCGAGAAAGTAGTGCGCGACGATATTTTCACTTCGATTCACATCGAGGAGTTCGAGTTGGAAGTGCGCGAAACCAAGCGTGGTGAAGAAGAGCTGACGTCGGAAATTCCGAACGTGAGCGAAGAAGCTGTCCGTAACCTCGACGACAACGGTATTATCCGTTTGGGTGCTGAGGTCAAGGAAGGTGACATTCTGATCGGTAAAATCACGCCGAAAGGCGAGACGGACCCGACGCCGGAAGAGAAGCTGCTCCGTGCCATCTTTGGTGACAAAGCCGGCGACGTGAAGGATGCTTCGCTTAAGGCGCCGCCATCCTTGAACGGTGTAGTTATCGGCACCAAGCTGTTCTCACGTCCTAAGAAAGACAAAAACCTCCGGGCCAAGTCGAAGAAGGAAGTGGAAGAGCTGAAGGACGCTTACGCCAAGGAGCTTCGTGCTGTGAAGGTTGTAATGGTCGACAAGCTGGTACAGTTGCTGGAAGGCAAAACTTCGCAAGGAGTGAAGCACAAGTTCGGCGACGAAATCCTGTCGAAGGGCGTAAAATTCGGGAAAAAGAACATTGCTGAGGCGTTGTTCCCTGAGAAGAACCCTTACAAGGACGAGAGCAACTACGCCGTGCCAGAAGAAGTGAACATGTTCAAGGACTTGGTTCTTGAAGGTTGGACTTCTGATGCTCGCGTAAACACGATGGTGACGCAGCTGGTGAAAAACTACGCCAAGCGCCGCAACACCATTACGGCTCGTTTCAAGCGCGACCGGTTCACGCTGGAAGTAGGCGACGAATTGCCAGCAGGCATCGTGCAGCTAGCCAAAGTGTACATCGCCAAGAAGCGTAAGCTGAAGGTGGGTGATAAAATGGCTGGTCGTCACGGTAACAAAGGGGTGGTAGCCCGCATCGTGCGCGATGAGGATATGCCGTTCCTGCCAGATGGTACGCCAATGGACATCGTGCTCAACCCGCTTGGTGTACCAAGCCGGATGAACATCGGTCAGATTTACGAGACGGTATTGGGCTGGGCCGGCCTCAAGCTGGGTCGCACCTACGCTACCCCAATTTTTGACGGTGCTACCGAAGAGGAAGTATCAAAAGAACTGGCGGAAGCTGGCTTGCCGCACTTTGGTCGTGCGTATCTGCACGACGGTCTGACTGGTCAGCGTTTCGACCAGCCGGTAACGGTTGGTGTGATTTACATGCTGAAGCTGGGTCACCTTGTTGATGACAAGATGCACGCTCGTTCTATCGGGCCGTACTCGCTCATCACGCAGCAACCGCTGGGTGGTAAGGCGCAGTTTGGTGGTCAGCGCTTCGGCGAAATGGAAGTATGGGCGCTTGAGGCGTTCGGTGCTTCCAACGTGCTCCAGGAAATCCTGACGGTAAAGTCGGATGACGTGGTAGGCCGTGCCAAAGCGTATGAGGCTATTGTAAAAGGTGACGTGTTGCCGAAGCCGAATATCCCCGAGTCGTTCAACGTACTCATTCACGAGCTGCGTGGTCTGGCCCTGGAAATCACGCTAGAGTAACGCTTGTTGATAAGTAGCTGTCGGTGCTTCGGTACCGGCAGCTACTTGTTCAATAGATAAAGTCTGCGGTCGGAATAGCTGATTGCAGTTGCTGCCGGAGCCGTTCCGAGATAGGTCAGAGCGGCAACAATTTCCGGAAGCATCTGGCCGTAGCGAGGTTTGCATTTATTGAAAGACAGACCATAGTATCAACAAGACCTAGTAAAACCTGCTGTACGACGTACCTATCCGGTCTGCAGAGCACTTTTATCAGAGTCGAACTGTTTTGGTTTTTCGGACTTTTCTTAAGAAGAGCCGATCATTCAAAGCAGCCCACAAAGCCAACAGCTAACAGCTTCTCTACATGGCGTTTGCAAAAAACAAAAAACTGGTACAGGACTTCTCGAAAGTCACTATCTCGCTGGCCTCGCCCGAATCCATTCTGGAGCGGTCGAACGGGGAGGTGGTGAAGCCGGAGACGATTAACTACCGGACGTACAAGCCCGAAATGGGTGGCTTGTTCTGCGAGCGTATTTTCGGTCCGGTAAAGGATTGGGAATGCCACTGCGGTAAATACAAGCGCATCCGGTACAAAGGCATCATCTGCGACCGTTGCGGCGTGGAGGTGACTGAAAAGAAAGTACGTCGGGAGCGGATGGGCCACATCGAACTGGTGGTGCCCGTTGCGCACATCTGGTACTTCAAGTCCCTGCCCAACAAGATCGGCTACTTGCTAGGCTTGCCTACCAAGAAGCTCGACCAGATTATCTATTATGAGCGCTACGTAGTAGTGCAGCCGGGTGTGCTCGCCGAAGAAGGCGTGCAGCAACTCGACTTCCTCACGGAAGACGAGTACCTCGACATCATCGACAAACTCCCCCGGGAGAACCAGATGCTGCCAAACGAGGACCCGAATAAATTCATTGCCCGCATGGGGGCCGACGCGCTGCAACTCCTGTTGGAGCGTATTAACCTCGATGAACTATCGTACTCGCTGCGTGACTCTGCTGCGCACGAGACTTCGCAGCAGCGTAAGGCTGAAGCGTTGAAGCGTCTGCGTGTAGTAGAAGCTTTCCGTGACGCTGCCACCCGTGTAGAGAACAAGCCTGAGTGGATGGTAATCCGCATGGTGCCGGTAATTCCACCGGAACTGCGTCCTCTCGTGCCGTTGGATGGTGGCCGTTTCGCTACTTCCGACTTGAACGACTTGTACCGTCGCGTTATCATCCGGAACAACCGCCTCAAGCGCCTGATCGAAATCAAAGCGCCTGAAGTAATCCTGCGGAACGAGAAGCGCATGTTGCAGGAAGCTGTTGACTCGCTGTTCGACAACTCGCGTAAGGTGAATGCCGTGCGTGCTGAAGGTAACCGTGCCCTGAAGTCGCTGTCCGATATGCTGAAAGGCAAACAGGGTCGCTTCCGTCAGAACTTGCTCGGTAAGCGTGTCGACTACTCTGGCCGTTCGGTTATTGTGGTAGGCCCCGAGCTGAAACTGCACGAGTGCGGTCTGCCTAAGAACATGGCTGCTGAGCTGTTCAAGCCGTTCATTATCCGTAAGCTCATCGAGCGCGGCATCGTGAAGACGGTGAAGTCGGCGAAGAAAATCGTTGACCGCAAAGACGCTGTGGTATGGGACATCCTGGAGAACGTACTGAAGGGCCACCCGGTCCTGCTGAACCGTGCTCCTACCTTGCACCGCTTGGGTATCCAAGCGTTCCAGCCGCGCCTCATTGAGGGCAAAGCTATTCAGCTGCACCCACTGGTGTGTACCGCTTTCAACGCTGACTTTGACGGTGACCAAATGGCTGTGCACGTTCCCCTCGGACCAGCCGCTATTCTGGAAGCCTCTATGCTCATGCTAGCGTCGCACAACATCCTGAACCCGGCCAACGGCGCGCCCATTGCGGTACCGTCGCAGGACATGGTTCTTGGCTTGTACTACGTAACCAAAGGCAAGCGCAGCACTCCCGACGAGAGCATCCAAGGCGAAGGCCGCATGTTCTACTCGGACGAGGAAGTTGTTATTGCTATCAACGAAGGTCAACTCTCGAAGCACGCCTATATTAAGGTGCGCACGCAGGTTCGCGACGAGAACGATAACCTCGTTACGAAGATCATCGAGACTGTAGCTGGCCGCGTGCTGTTCAACCAGCTCGTACCAACGGAAGTAGGTTTCGTGGATGAGCTGTTGACCAAGAAGAAGCTGCAGCAAATCATTTCGATGGTGTTCAAGCGGACCGGTATGGCTCGCACTGCTCAGTTCCTCGACGACATCAAGACGCTCGGCTTCCAGTCGGCTTACAAAGGTGGTCTGTCGATGGGCTTAGGCGACATCAACATCCCGAAAGAGAAAGATGCCCTGATTCTGCAAGCGCAGAACGACGTGAAGGCCGTGACTCAGAACTACCAGATGGGTCTGATTACCGACAACGAGCGTTACAACCAGGTTATCGATATCTGGACCCGCATCAACAACCAAATCACTGAAACCCTCATGGGCCGTCTTGAAAAAGAGGACCAGGGCTTCAACTCGATTTACATGATGATGCACTCCGGCGCCCGTGGTTCGCGTGAGCAGATTCGTCAGCTCGGCGGTATGCGGGGTCTGATGGCCAAGCCACAGAAGTCGTTGCAAGGTTCAGTAGGTGAGATTATCGAAAACCCGATTCTGTCTAACTTCAAAGAAGGTCTAGACGTTATCGAGTACTTTATTTCAACCCACGGTGCTCGTAAAGGCCTTGCTGATACGGCACTGAAAACGGCTGATGCTGGCTACCTGACTCGTCGTCTGGTAGACGTATCGCAGGACGTTATCGTAAACGAGAACGACTGTGGTACCCTGCGCGGTATCGAAACCTTCGCTCTAAAGGATAACGAGGACGTGGTAGAGCCGCTGTCGGAGCGTATCCTTGGCCGTGTAGCGGTACACGATATCATTGATCCGGTAACGGACGAGGTAATCTTGGCCGCTGGCGAGGAAATCATAGAAGACATCACACGTCGTATCGACAATGCTAGTATTGAATCGGTGGAAATCCGTTCGGTACTGACGTGCGAATCGAAGCGTGGTATCTGCGCCAAGTGCTATGGCCGTAACCTGTCGTCGGGCCGCATGGTCCAGAAGGGTGAAGCCGTTGGTGTAATTGCCGCGCAGTCTATCGGTGAGCCTGGTACTCAGCTGACCCTGCGTACTTTCCACGTAGGTGGTACAGCTTCTAACATTGCGGTAGAAGCCAGCCTCAAAGCCAAGTTTGCTGGTGTTGTCGAGTTCGAGGATATCCGCACGGTGGACTCCGTGAACAGTGATGGTGAAACTGCAACTGTTGTAATGGGTCGCTCGGGCGAAGTACGTATCGTGGAGAAAGGCACCGGCAAAGTGTTCATCTCCAACCACGTTCCATACGGCTCGTTCCTGCTCGTGCAGGAAGGTCAGGAAGTGGAGAAGGGCGCTGAGCTTTGCAATTGGGACCCTTATAACGCCGTCATCCTGGCAGAGTTCGATGGTACGGTTCAGTACGATGCCATAACGGAAGGTATTACCTACCGTGAGGAGTCGGATGAACAGACCGGTCACCGTGAGAAAGTGATTATCGAATCGAAGGCTAAGGATCAGAACCCGTCCATCATTATTCGCCCTGGTAAGAAGGGCGAAGAAGAAGGTCAGCGTGGCTACAGCATCCCGGTAGGCTCTCACTTGAATGTGGAAAATGGCCAGAAAATCAAGGCTGGTTACATTCTAGCTAAGATTCCGCGTGCCGTAGGCAAAACCCGCGACATTACCGGTGGTTTACCCCGCGTTACCGAGCTCTTCGAAGCACGTAACCCTTCGAACCCGGCCGTTGTGTCGGAAATCGACGGTGTGGTAACGTATGGTACCGTGAAGCGTGGTAACCGTGAAATCTTCGTGGAGTCGAAAGACGGCGTCAAGAAGAAGTACATGGTGCCGCTGTCCAAGCACATCCTGGTACAGGACAACGACTTCATCCGGGCCGGTATGCCACTCTCCGACGGTGCTATCACGCCATCCGACATCTTAAACATTCAGGGTCCGGGTGCGGTGCAGGAATACCTTGTGAACGAGATTCAGGAAGTATACCGCTTGCAGGGTGTGAAAATCAACGACAAGCACATCGAGGTGGTAGTTCGCCAGATGATGCAGAAAGTTGTGATTCTGGATGCCGGTGACACGTCGTTCCTCGAAAACCAGGTAATCGACAAGATTATCTTCATGGAGGAGAACGACACCATCATCGACATGAAGGTGGTAACTGTAGCCGGCGACTCGCCAAACCTGAAGCCCGGCCAGATTGTGAGTGCCCGCCGCCTACGCGACGAAAACTCCAGCCTGCGCCGCCGCGACTTGCAATTGGTAGAAGTACGCGACGCACAGCCGTCCGTGTCTCGCCCAACTTTGCAGGGTATCACGCAGGCTTCGTTGGGTACCCAATCGTTCATCTCGGCCGCATCCTTCCAGGAAACGACCAAGGTGCTGTCGGAAGCTGCCATCCGTGGCAAAGCCGACGAGTTGTTGGGCCTGAAGGAGAACGTAATCGTTGGTCACCTCATTCCGGCCGGTACCGGTCTGCGCGAATACACTCGCCAGATTGTCGGCTCGAAAGAGGAACTGGAGGCACTTCAGTCGCCAAAAGCCGACGATGTTGTGGCTCCCGCCAAGCGTACGGCTCGCGCCTCACGCCGCGAATCGGTTCAGGACTAGTCCTGCATTAAGCAAATAAAGGAAAGCCGGCCGGAGTAATTCGGCCGGCTTTTTCTTTGTAGGAGTTTCACATATTTTGCAGAGTATGATTCTCTCATTGCTTTTAAGCGACGAATATATTTTAGGGCTTGTGGGGTCGATAATGACCTTTATAACGGCCTTTATATTAATCATTGGCTTCGCCATAGCTTTATTTCTAGTGCTGAAAAACAACCCAACTTACCGTACCATTGGGTTGGTGCTTGCTTGGATTCTAGCTCTCGCTTCAGCACAAATATGGGATGATGACGGTAAAGTATTATTTTTTGTGCTTTTCTTGCCACTATTACTAGGATTGTATAAGGCGTTTTCGTGGCTCCGCAAATAGAGTAAGTGAGAAACATGCGCCCATTGCCATTAACCATGCAGTAACAAATCTTTAGCATTTCCAACTCAACTAATATTACATGAACCAACCCCAACAGCCCGACCCGAACGTACCGCAAGACCCCAACGCCATCAACATCGAACTCTCCGAAGAAATAGCGGAAGGTGAATACGCCAACCTCGCCATGATTGCGCACAGCAGCAGCGAGTTTGTTATCGACTTCATTCGGTTGATGCCCGGCTTGCCTAAGGCCAAGGTGAAGGCCCGCATTGTCATCACGCCTGAGCATGCGAAGCGGCTACATGCTGCGCTAGGCGAAAACATCGAGCGGTTTGAACAGGCGTTCGGCACTATTAAGGCGCAGCAGGATGCGCCCAATTACCCAATGGGATTCGGTGGAAAAATAGGGGAGGCGTAGCTTCGGCAAATACTCCAACAAGGAAAACGCTTCTAGACATAAGCAGGAGCGTTTTCTTGTTTAGTACCAATCTGAATCGAGGTTTAAAACGTCGAATAGGGAGCGGAATCTAGGCCAGTGAGTATCTCTAAAATTATCTATTTCAACCCGTTTGCTATTTCAACTCAACTTCTATACCTTTGCAAGCCTAATTTTTTGGGAGAGAACCCTCCTTGACAAAACATACATTAAATGCCTACCATCAATCAGTTAGTACGAAAAGGCCGCGAGAAGCTGACGACGAAGTCGAAGTCGCCGGCTCTTGATTCGTGCCCGCAGCGCCGTGGCGTTTGCACCCGCGTATACACCACCACGCCCAAGAAGCCGAACTCGGCTATGCGTAAAGTAGCTCGTGTGCGCCTCACCAATGGCAAGGAAGTCAACGCCTACATTCCAGGCGAAGGCCACAACCTGCAGGAGCACAGCATCGTGCTGATTCGTGGTGGCCGCGTGAAAGACTTGCCCGGCGTACGTTACCACATCATCCGTGGTGCTTTGGATACTGCCGGTGTAAACGGTCGTACGCAGCGTCGCTCTAAATATGGCGCTAAGCGTCCGAAGCCCGGTCAACCAGCTGCTGCAGCAGGCAAGGGCGGCAAACCAGGAGCTAAGAAGAAGTAATCGAAACCGAGTGAGGTAACGCGAAGTGCTGGATAGCACATGGTTCTTATCCCACTTCCCCTTGCCTCAACTCATTTCTATACCCATGAGAAAGTCAAAACCAAAGAAGCGCATCCTCCTGCCCGACCCTAAGTACAAGGAGACGCTAGTAACCCGTTTCGTCAACTACATGATGTACGACGGGAAGAAAAACCTGGCCTATACCATCTTCTATGATGCTTGCGACCTAGTGGAGCAGCGCACCAAAGAAAGCGGCGTTGAAATGTGGCGCAAAGCCTTGAACAACGTGATGCCAACCGTAGAAGTTAAGAGCCGCCGCGTAGGTGGTGCTACCTTCCAAGTTCCAATCGAAGTTCGCCCCGACCGTCGGATTTCGGTAGGTGCTAAGTGGCTGATTCAATACGCTCGTCGTCGTGGTGAGAAAACCATGAAAGACAAGCTGGCTGGCGAAATCATCGCTGCCGCTAAAGGCGAAGGTGCTGCCGTCAAGAAAAAAGACGATACGCACCGGATGGCTGAGGCCAACAAAGCCTTCTCGCACTTCCGCTTCTAAAAAAATGAGTGCTTGAGTGAATGAGTGAATGAGTTTAATGGTTAAGACCACAAACTCGACAATCACTTATTCACTCAATCTCTCATTCCCTCATATAAAGGACATGGCTGTTAACAAAGACCTGCAATACCTCCGCAACATTGGGATTATGGCGCACATCGACGCCGGTAAGACCACAACCTCGGAGCGCATTCTTTACTATACCGGTAAGACCCACAAAATCGGGGAAGTGCACGAAGGTGCCGCCACGATGGACTGGATGGAGCAGGAGCAGGAGCGTGGTATCACTATCACGTCGGCTGCCACTACTACGTTCTGGAACTATCCTACCAACGAGCAAGGTGATCCGACTCCAGACACCAAGCAGTATAAAATCAACCTGATTGACACTCCCGGCCACGTTGACTTCACCGTAGAAGTTGAACGCTCGTTGCGGGTTCTCGATGGTGCTGTTGCTCTGTTCTGCGCCGTATCGGGTGTAGAGCCGCAGTCGGAAACCGTATGGCGTCAGGCTGACAAGTACAAAGTGCCCCGCATCTGCTTCGTCAACAAGATGGACCGTGCTGGTGCTGACTTCTTCAAGGCGGTTAACGAAATCAAGGAGAAGCTAGGTGCTAACCCCGTGCCGTTGCAGATTCCAATCGGAGCCGAAGACACTTTCAAAGGTGTTGTTGACTTGCTAACTGGTAAAGCTATCGTATGGGATGATGCTACCCAAGGCAAGTCGTACCATGAGATTCCCGTTCCCGAGGATCTGGTGGACACCGTGGCTGAATGGCGTCAGAAGCTAGTAGAAAGCGTTGCGGAATACGACGAGGTTCTGCTAGAGAAATTCTTTGATGATCCGGACAGCATCACGCGCGAGGAAATGATGGTTGTTATCCGTCAAGCGGTTATCGACATGAAGTTCTCGCCCGTAATGTGCGGCTCGGCCTTCAAAAACAAAGGTGTTCAGTCGATGCTCGACGGTGTAATGGCTTACTTGCCTTCGCCTCTCGACATGCCGGCCATCATTGGTACCGATCCTGATACCGGTGCCGAATTGGAGCGTCACCCTGATAACGACGAGCCTTTCACCGCACTGGCATTCAAAATTGCTACTGACCCCTTCGTAGGTCGTTTGTGCTTCTTCCGCTGTTATAGCGGCGTGTTGGATGCTGGTTCGTATGTGTTCAACAACCGCACGGGCAAGAAGGAGCGTATCTCGCGCCTTATGCAGATGCACTCTAACAAGCAAAACCCGATTGATAAAATCCAAGCTGGTGATATTGCTGCTGGTGTGGGTTTCAAAGACATAAAGACAGGTGATACATTGACCGACGAGAAGTCGCGCATTGTGCTCGAGTCGATGTCGTTCCCCGAGCCGGTTATTGGCTACGCTATTGAGCCTAAAACTCAGGCCGACGTCGATAAGATGGGTATGGCCATTGCCAAACTGGTGGAAGAAGATCCTACCCTCGTCGTGCAGACTGACCCTGAAACGGGCCAGACCGTACTGAAAGGTATGGGCGAGCTTCACCTCGAAATCATCATCGACCGTATGCGTCGGGAGTTTAAGGTGGAAATCAACCAGGGTGCTCCAATGGTTGCTTACAAAGAAATACTTACCAAAACGGTTGAGCACCGCGAGACTTACAAGAAGCAGACTGGTGGTCGTGGTAAGTTCGGTGACATTGTATTCGAACTCGGTCCAAAACTAACTGATCCAGAGAAGCCAGGTCTGGAGTTCGTGAACGATATCACGGGTGGTGTCATCCCTCGCGAATTCATTTCGCCAGTTCAGAAAGGCTTCGAAGAGGCTATGAAGAACGGCCCATTGGCAGGCTTCCCTATTGAGGGTATGCGTGTTCGTCTGTTCTTCGGTTCTTATCACGATGTTGACTCGGACGCTCTGTCGTTCGAACTCGCAGCTCGTGGTGGTTTCCGTGAAGCAGGCAAGAAAGCTGGTCCGAAATTGCTCGAGCCCATAATGGCAGTAGAAGTGGTTTCGCCAGATGAATACACCGGTCCGGTAACGGGTGACTTGAACCGTCGCCGCGGCATCATGAAAGGCATGGACACCAAAGGTGGTGCTCAGGTTATCAAAGCCGACGTTCCGCTGTCCGAGCTATTCGGCTACGTAACTACCCTGCGTACGATTTCTTCAGGTCGTGCTTCGGCTTCGTTGACTTTCTCGCACTACGATCAGGTGCCGCAAAACCTTGCCGAAGGAATCATTGCCAAGCAAAAGGGTAACGCTATCCGCTAATCCGCTTTCACACATAAGACATGAACCAGAAAATTCGCATTAAACTCAAATCCTACGACCACAATTTAGTGGACAAATCGTCGGAGAAGATCGTGAAGGCGGTGAAGGCTACGGGCGCTATCGTAAGCGGCCCCATTCCATTGCCGACCGACAAAGAGAAGTTCACCGTTCTTCGCTCCCCCCACGTGAATAAGAAGTCGCGTGAGCAATTCCAGCTCTGCACTTACAAGCGTCTCGTTGACATCTACTCGACTTCGTCGAAAACCGTAGATGCACTAATGAAGCTTGAATTGCCAAGCGGCGTTGACGTTGAAATCAAAGTCTGAGGACTGAGGCTGTCGACTGATTAGGTGATACCCTACCGGCTTTCGAGCCAGTAGGGTATTTTTTTTACAACGTGGGAATGGTTATTCTTTGAGCTTAGTTGGAAAAACCCAATTACATGGCACTAACTAGCTCATGGCAAATCATGCGTTTGGAGCTAAAGTCGTGACAGTGAAAATATTTAAGAATGACGCTGTTAATTCTCGTAACAATTTCCTAGCTTTGCACTCCCATTACGAAAACGCCACTCGGGCGTTTTCTTCTGTGTCTTTTACTAAACTAAAACAGAATGCCTGGCATCATCGGTAAAAAGATCGGTATGACAAGCCTCTTCACTCCGGACGGGAAAAACATCCCTTGCACGCTCATCGAAGCGGGTCCGTGCATAGTGACGCAGGTTAAGACTATCGACAAGGATGGCTATACAGCTGTCCAGCTCGGGTACGGCGAGAAAAAAGCAAAGAACACCACCAAAGCCTTGGCTGGTCACTTCGCGAAAGCCGGTACTACCCCCAAAAGAAAATTAGTTGAGTTCCGCCTTGATACAGAGTCTACGTACGTTGCCGGCGCTGAAATCAACGCTTCTTCCTTCGAGGAGGGTGAGTTTGTTGACGTAGTAGGCACCTCGAAAGGCAAAGGCTTTCAGGGCGTTGTTAAGCGTTACAACTTTGCCGGTGTAGGCGGGCAGACCCACGGTCAGCACAACCGTCTACGTCACCCTGGTTCTATTGGTGCCTGCTCGTGGCCTTCGCGCGTATTCAAAGGGATGCGCATGGGTGGCCGCATGGGTAACGACCGGGTGAAAGTGCAGAACTTAAAGGTGATGCGCGTGGTAGCCGACAAGAACCTCATCCTGGTGAGTGGTTCGATTCCCGGTGCCAAGAACTCTTTCGTGGTCCTGGAAAAATAACCTTGAAGATGGAACTGTCAGTATATAACATCAAGGGTGAAGACACCGGTCGCAAGGTAATGCTGCCGGAAGCCGTATTCGGTCTGGAGCCTAACGAGCACGTGATGTATCTCGACGTGAAGCAGTACTTGGCCAATCAGCGCCAGGGTACGCACAAGTCGAAGCAGCGCAATGAAGTGCACGGTACTACCAAGAAATTGAAGAAGCAGAAAGGCACCGGCGGTGCTCGTGCTGGTAGCATGAAGTCGCCAGTGTTCATCGGTGGTGGCCGTGTATTCGGTCCTGAGCCCCGTGACTACGGCTTCAAGCTTAACAAAAAAACTAAGCGTCTTGCTCGTCTGTCAGCTCTTTCGAGCTTGGCTAAAGATGGCAAAGTAGCCTTGGTAGAGAACATCACTCTGTCGGCTCCTAAGACCAAAGACTTCCTCAGCATCCTGAACGGCCTCAAGCTGAACAACGGCAAAAAGACCCTCCTGGTAACTGGCGAAGTAGACAAAAATGTAGTTCTGTCCGCTCGTAACATTCAGCGTGTAACCGTGGCTACGCCCGTTGCTCTGAATACCCACGACCTGCTGAACACGGATACGCTGCTGCTGTCAGAGGACGGCCTGAAGTCGTTGGAACAACTTTATACCGTCGCTGAGTAATGAGCACACTGAAGAAACCAATCGTGACCGAGAAGGCCACGGGCCTGAATGAAAAAGGTCAGTACGTTTTCGAAGTAGAGCGTACCGCGAACAAGGTTCAGATCAAGAAAGACATCGAGCAGTTCTACGGCGTAACGGTGACTGGCATCAGCACCATGCGCACGAACGGCAAGATCAAATCTAAGTTCACGAAGGGTGGGTCCATCTCGGGCCGTCGCGCCCACGGCAAAAAAGCCGTCGTGACCGTGAAAGAAGGCGATGTTATCGACTTCTACAACGGCATCTAGCCTTCGCCTTTCTGCAAAAGAATAATTCCTAAGCAAGAGTAATGGCACTCAAACAACTAAGACCAACATCACCGGGTCAGCGCTTCCGTATCGCCCCGACGTTCGACGAGATTACGACGTCGACGCCGGAGAAGTCGCTGTTGGCACCCATGAAAAACTCCGGTGGCCGCAATAACTCTGGTAAAATGTCTAACCGCTACATCGGTGGTGGACACAAAGCCAAGTATCGTATCGTTGACTTCAAGCGTGACAAGGCCAGCGTGCCTGCTATAGTGAAGACCATCGAGTACGATCCAAACCGCACGGCTCGTATCGCCTTGCTTCAGTATGCCGATGGCGAAAAGCGCTATATCATTGCGCCCGCTGGTGTTGAAGTAGGCCGTACGGTTGTATCGGGTACCGGTGTTGCGCCGGAAGTAGGCAACGCATTGCCGCTCCGCGAAATCCCACTTGGTACTATTGTTCACAACATCGAGCTGATGCCCGGTGCTGGTGCAGCAATGGCCCGCTCGGCTGGCACGTACGCTCAGCTTGTAGCTCGTGAAGACAAGTACGCCACTCTGAAACTGCCTTCCGGTGAGATGCGCATGGTTCTCGTAACCTGCATGGCTACCGTTGGTACCGTATCGAATGGTGACCACATGAACGTACGTCTCGGCAAAGCTGGTCGTAATCGTTGGTTAGGTCGTCGTCCGCGCGTTCGTGGTGTTGCAATGAACCCTGTTGACCACCCAATGGGCGGTGGTGAAGGTAAATCGTCGGGTGGTCACCCACGTAGCCGTAACGGTATCTTCGCTAAGGGTCAGAAGACCCGCAACAAGAACAAGTACTCAGAGCAGCTCATCGTTAATCGCAAAGGCAAGAAATAACCAATGGCACGTTCACTAAAAAAAGGGCCGTACATTGACTTTCGGCTCGAGAAAAAAGTAACGACGATGGAAGAGTCGGGCAAAAAGGCCGTCATCAAGACTTGGTCGCGCCGCTCGATGATTTCTCCAGACTTCGTTAGCCACACCTTCGCGGTGCACAATGGCAATAAATTCATCCCGGTATACGTGACCGAAAACATGGTCGGTCATAAGCTCGGCGAGTTCGCTCCAACGCGCAACTTCCGTGGCCACGTAGCCAAGAAAGATAAAGGCAAACGCTAAGATGGAAGCAAGAGCTAAACTAAGTAATGTTCCTACCTCGCCGCGCAAGATGCGCTTGGTAGCCGACATGGTACGTGGTCAGAAAGTGACCCGCGCCTTGGGCTTGCTAAAATTCGAAGCCAACTCAGGTGCCGAGCGTATCGAGAAACTGTTGCTTTCGGCTTTGGCCAACTGGCAGCAGAAGAACGAGGACGAGCGCATCGAGGATGCTAATCTCTACATCAAGGAGATTTTCGTGGACGAAGGACGTCAGTTGAAGCGTCTGCGCCCTGCTCCTCAGGGTCGTGGTCACCGCATCCGCAAGCGTAGCAACCACGTCACTCTTGTGATTGACGCAAAAGTTGAGCGTATTGGGAGCAAAGCAGCTATCGAAGCTGTTGCTGCTACAACTACTGAAGGCAAAGCCACGAAAACTCGTCGTAGCTCAGCCAAGAAATCCACTGAAACTACGGCTCAAGCCTCCGCATAAGCACTATGGGACAGAAAGTAAATCCGGTTGGCTTCCGTCTAGGCGTCATCAAAGGATGGGACTCGAACTGGTACGGCGGCAAGGACTTTGCCGATAAACTGGTTGAGGACGAAAAAATCCGCAAATATATACTCGCTCGTATCCCGAAAGGTGGCATTAGCCGCATCGTTATCGAGCGTACCCTCAAGCGTATCACTATCACTATCAACACGGCTCGTCCGGGTGTGGTAATTGGTAAAGGTGGCGCTGAAGTTGACAAGATCAAGGACGAACTGAAGCAGATCACCAGCAAAGACGTTCAGATCAACATCTTCGAAATTAAGCGTCCGGAACTCGACGCCAAGCTAGTAGGGGAGAGCATTGCTCAGCAGCTGCAAGCGCGTATCTCGTTCCGTCGTGCTATGAAGATGTCTATCCAGGCTGCAATGCGTGTTGGTGCCGAAGGCATCAAGATCCAGTGCGGTGGCCGTTTGGGTGGTGCTGAAATTGCCCGTTCCGAGCAGTACAAAGAAGGTCGTACGCCGCTGCACACGTTGCGCGCTGATATCGACTATGCTTTGTCGGAAGCTCAGACCGTGTATGGCAAAATTGGCATCAAGGTATGGGTGATGCGTGGTGAAGTGTTCGGTAAGCCCGACCTCTCCCCGAATCAGGTTCCTGCTAACCAAGGCAACGAGACGCGCGGTGGTAACGAGCGCGGCCCACGCGGTGAGCGTGGCGACCGTGGTGGTGACCGTGGCCCACGTCGTGACCGTGGTGGCGACCGTGGCGGTGAGAACCGCGGCGGTGGTGCTGGTACCGGTGACAACCGTGGTGGTGGCAATGCTGGCCCACGTCGTAACGGTCCTGCCGGTGGTGGCAACCGTGGTGGCGGTGGTGCTCCACGTCGCTAGTCCTTTTCCTTCTTCTGAATTTCAATTTTAATAACTCATGTTACAACCGAAAAGGACCAAGTATCGCAAGATGCAAAAGGGTCGCGTGACAGGTCTCGCCTTCCGCGGCAGCTCCATAGACTTCGGTTCCTTCGCTATCAAATCGTTGGAAGTGGCTTGGATTACGGCTCGCCAGATTGAGGCTGCTCGTATCGCCATGACCCGCGCCATGAAACGTGAAGGGCAAGTATGGATCCGTATTTTCCCAGACAAGCCAATTACCAAGAAGCCTGCTGAAGTGCGGATGGGTAAGGGTAAAGGTTCGCCCGAGTATTGGGTAGCCTGCGTGAAGCCTGGTACCATCATGTTTGAATCGGACGGCGTATCGCTGGAAGTGGCTCAGGAGTCACTCCGTCTGGCTGCTCAGAAGTTGCCAGTTCGGACTCAGTTTGTTGTTCGTCGCGACTACGTAGAAAGCAAGTAAGATGAAGAACACTGAAATCCTGGCCCTCTCGGACGAGGCCCTGAACGAACAAATTAAGACCGAAAAAGCCAATGGTCAGTCGCTGCGTTTCGCGCATGCTATTTCCCCATTGGAAAACCCAGGTCGTTTGAAAACTAGCCGCAAGAACGTCGCCCGTTTGCTGACTGAGCAGACCCGTCGGAAGAACGAGCAGGCTACTAAAACTGCTAACTAACGATGGCAAGCAACGAAGAGCAGCAGGCAACATCCGCCGTTGAGCGGAATCTGCGCAAAGAAATCATCGGGCGCGTTACTTCCGCCAAGATGGACAAGTCCATCACGGTAATGGTGGAGAGCAAAATGAAACACCCGATCTACGGTAAGTTCGTTACCAAGTCGACCAAGTTCATGGCGCACGACGAGAATAACGAATGTGGCGAAGGCGATACTGTTCGCATCATGGGTACCCGCCCGTTGAGCAAGAACAAGCGCTGGAGATTGGTTGAAATTGTAGAACGCGCCAAGTAAGATGATACAGCAAGAATCCCGTCTGACCGTCGCTGATAACAGCGGCGCCAAAGAAGTTCTCTGCATTCGTGTCCTCGGTGGCACGGGCAAGAAATACGCCAGCGTAGGCGACAAGATTGTAGTAGCCATCAAGTCGGCTATTCCTTCCGGCAACGCTAAAAAAGGCACTGTATCAAAAGCAGTTGTAGTTCGCACGAAGAAAGAGATTCGTCGCAAAGACGGTTCTTACATTCGTTTCGACGACAACGCTGCGGTACTGCTCAACAACAACGATGAGCCCCGCGGTACCCGCATCTTCGGTCCAGTGGCCCGCGAACTGCGCGAGAAGCAGTTCATGAAGATTGTTTCGCTCGCTCCTGAAGTTCTCTAAGCAATGGCAACGAAGACCAAAGACAAAAAGCCTGCGAAACTGCACGTGAAAACTGGTGATACCGTTTTGGTTATCGCTGGTGATGAAAAAGGTAAAACCGGCGTTATAAAGTCGGTGAACCGCACCACGGAGCGCGTTATCGTAGAAGGCCTGAACCTGGTGACTAAGCACAATAAACCAAGTGCGAAAAACCCACAGGGCGGCATCACCAAGATCGAAGCTGGTATTCACGTGAGTAACGTGAAGGCAGTGGAAGCTCCAAAAGCCTAATTCGATACGACGACAATGGCACGACTCAAAGAGAAATATAACAAGGAAGTAATACCGGCGCTCCAGGAGAAATTCCAGTTTAAGAGCATCATGCAGGTACCGCGCATCACCAAGATCTGCATTAACCGCGGTATTGGTGCTGCCGTAGCTGACAAGAAGCTAGTGGACAATGGTGTAGATGAACTGTCGACCATCACTGGTCAAAAAGCTGTTCCGACCATCGCCAAGCGTTCAGTTTCGAACTTCAAGCTGCGTGAAGGGATGCCAATTGGTGCCCGCGTAACGCTGCGTGGCGAGCGGATGTACGAGTTCATGGACCGTCTTCTGACGGTGGCTCTGCCCCGAGTTCGTGACTTCAAGGGTATCAATGACAAGGGCTTCGACGGTCGTGGCAATTATACTCTCGGCGTTAAAGAGCAAATCATTTTTCCCGAAATTTCGATCGACAAGATCAAGTCGATTTCGGGTATGGATATCACTTTCGTAACCAGCGCTGAAAACGACGAGCAGAGCTACGAGTTGCTCCGCGCTTTCGGAATGCCTTTCGCTAACGCCAAGAAGCAAGACAACAATGGCTAAGGAATCAGCAAAAGCAAGAGCGCGTAAGCGCATCGCCCTAGTTGCCCGCTATGCTGAGAAGCGCAAAGCGCTGAAGGCTGCTGGTGACTATGAAGGCCTAGACAAACTGCCCCGTGATTCGTCGCCCGTGCGTTTGCACAACCGCGACCTGATTGACGGCCGCCCCCGTGGTTACATGCGTAAGTTCGGCATCAGCCGTGTACGTTTCCGCGAGATGGCGTTGGCTGGTAAGATCCCCGGCGTAACAAAATCCAGCTGGTAATTTGTTGCCTATTGCTTTTTAGCTCATGCTAGAAGCAATTATACTTGGCAGGTTGCCGAGAGAAACCATTGGCCGCTCCCGCAAAGACGAGCCAAGAAGTCTTATACGAAAATTTCACCGCCGCTTACGGCGGCGGTGAAATTTTTCATATCTTTGCGGCTCCCTAAAAAAGGGCGCCTCTTTTTTTACCCCGAAATGAATACAGATCCAATTGCCGATTACCTGACCCGGGTGCGCAATGCCATCAAGGCAAACCACCGGGTTGTAGAGATTCCGGCCAGCAACATCAAAAAGGAAATCACGAAGGTACTCTATAAGAAAGGCTACATTCAGAGCTACCGTTTTGACGATGCTGCAGTACAAGGCACGATCAAAATCGCGTTGAAGTACAACCCTGCTACCAAGCAGCCTGCCATCACGAAGCTGGAGCGTATTAGCTCACCTGGTCTGCGTACGTACGCTGCCATTGACAATATGCCCCGCGTGTTGAGCGGCCTGGGTATTGCTATCCTCTCTACTTCGAAAGGGGTAATGACGGAAAAAGAAGCTAAAGCCGAGAACGTGGGCGGCGAAGTGCTGTGCTACGTTTACTAATCGACAAGAACTAGATATGTCACGCATTGGTAAACTGCCCATCAGCCTGCCCTCCGGTGTTCAGGTTGAAGTGAGCAAAGAAAATCAAGTAACTGTAAAGGGCCCGAAAGGCACTTTGCTAGTTCCAGTTGACCGCGACATCACTGTTTCGCAAGCCGACGGTCAGTTGGTAGTGGAGCGTCCGACCGAGCAGAAGCGCCACAAGGCGATGCACGGTCTCTACCGCTCGCTGCTCAACAACTCGATCCAAGGTGTTAGCAACGGGTTCGAGCACAAACTGGAGCTAGTTGGTGTAGGTTACAAAGCCGCAATGGCTGGTACTACGCTCGAATTATCTTTGGGTTACTCGCACAACATCTTCTTGGCTCTGCCAAAGGAAGTAACTGCTACTGCTGTAACTGAGAAAGGTAAGAACCCTATCGTTACGCTAAACAGCATCGACAAACAACTGCTCGGTCAAGTGGCCGCTAAGATTCGTTCGTTGCGCAAAGTTGAGCCCTACAAAGGCAAAGGCGTGCGCTTCGTGGGTGAGCAGATTCGTCGTAAGGCCGGTAAAACAGCTTCGAAATAATAACAGACCATGGCTTTCGATAAAGCAACTAGAAGAAAACGGATCCAGCGCATCATCCGCACCAAGGTGGCTGGCACGTCCGAGCGTCCACGTCTGTCGGTGTTTCGCAGCAATACGGGCATCTATGCTCAGATTATTGACGACACTACCGGCCACACGTTGGCGTCTGCTTCCTCGAAGCACGTTTCGGTGGAAGGGGGCAACGGAGTCGCCCTCGCCGCCGCAGTCGGCAGAGAAATTGCCGCCCGTGCTACAGGAAAAGGAATTTCGAAAGTGGTATTTGACCGTTCCGGTTATCTCTACCACGGCCGCGTAAAATCATTGGCAGAAGGAGCCCGCGAAGGCGGCCTCAATTTCTAAGAATATGGCCCAAGACAACAATAATCGCGGCGGCCAAGGCCAAAACCGTGAACGTGGTGGCAACCGTGAGCAGCAAGCTCCTCGTGCTGGCGAATCTGATCTGAAAGAGAAGGTAGTAGCCATCAACCGCGTAGCCAAAGTAGTAAAAGGTGGTCGTCGCTTCAGCTTCTCGGCTATCGTAGTAGTAGGTGACGGCAATGGCACTGTAGGCTATGGCCTCGGTAAAGCCAACGAAGTAACCGACGCCATTGCCAAAGGCATTGACGACGCCAAGAAAAACCTAGTACGCGTTCCTCTTTACAAGCACACTGTGCCTCACGTGATGGAAGGCAAATACTCTGGTGGCTTTGTGTTGGTACAGCCAGCAGCAGCAGGTACAGGCGTAATTGCCGGTGGTGCTATGCGTGCTGTATTTGAAAGCGCTGGCATCAAAGACGTATTAGCCAAGTCAAAGGGTTCGTCGAACCCCCACAACGTAGTAAAGGCTACTTTTGATGCTCTGCTAAAGATGCGCGACCCGATGCAAATCGCTCAGGCTCGTGGTATCACTCTCGCCCAAGTTTTTAACGGTTAACTAACGATGGCGCAGATCCAAATCAAACTCGTCAAGAGCGTTATTGACCGCCCTGAGCGTCAGAAACGCACGATTAAGGCCCTTGGCCTTGGTAAAATTGGCAGCACTAAGGCAGTGGAAAACACTCCTCAAGTAGCTGGTATGGTGGCTGCCGTGCAGCACTTGTTGGAAGTAACCGCACTCTAGGATATCCCGACCATGAATCTCAGTAATCTCCAACCCGCCGAAGGTTCAACGCGCAATAATAAGCGCCTTGGCCGTGGCACGGGTTCCGGCCGTGGCGGCACTTCAACGCGCGGTCACAAAGGCCAAAAGTCCCGTTCGGGCTATTCCAAAAAGTCTGGTTTCGAAGGTGGCCAGATGCCCTTGCAGCGCCGTGTGCCTAAGTTCGGTTTCAAGAACATTAACCGGATCGAGTACAAGGCAGTTAATCTAGACGTACTGGCTAGTTTAACCGAAGGCGGTGCTACTACTACGCTTGATAGTGCTTTCTTCGTGTCAGCTGGTCTGGTTTCGAAAAGCGCTAAGATCAAAGTTCTAGGTCGTGGTGAAATCACCAAGGCTTTGGAAGTTCACGCTCACGCCTTCTCGAAATCGGCTGTTGAAGCTATCGAAAAAGCCGGGGGTAAAGCTGTGACGCTGTAAAGCAAGATTGGCAATGAACAAGTTCATCACTACGATCAAGAACATTTTTGCGATTGAAGATCTGCGTATGCGGATCTTCAATACGCTTTTCTTCATTGCCATATACCGGTTAGGTTCTTTCGTGGTGCTGCCGGGCGTTGATGCAACTCGTCTTAAAACGGGTGGTGCATCAGGGGTGTTTGGCATTCTAGACACGCTGCTTGGCGGTGCGTTCAGTAATGCTTCCATCTTCGCCTTGGGCATTATGCCTTACATTTCAGCCTCTATCGTGTTGCAATTGCTCACGATAGCAGTGCCATATTTCCAAAAACTTCAAAAAGAAGGGGAGTCGGGCCGGAAGAAGATCAATCAGTATACACGTATTCTCACCATTCCTATTGTAATGGCGCAGTCGGTTGGCTTCATCGCTACCATTAACGCTGATGCCATTATCAGCCCTGGCACGTTCTTCACCGTCACCACGATGTTGATTATTACGGCCGGAACACTGTTTTGCATGTGGTTGGGTGAAAAGATCACCGATAAAGGTATTGGCAACGGTATTTCTATGATCATTATGATCGGGATTGTATCACGTCTGCCAGGTGCTATCATCGGTGAGGCGGCTGCTAAAGGCATGCGCGGTTCATTGATCTTCTTGATTGAACTGGTTGTTCTGTTTTTAGTGGTAATGGCAGTTATTGTACTGACGCAGGCTGTACGCCGGATTCCGGTTCAGTATGCTAAGCAAGTAGGTAGCACTGCTCAGTTGAATGCGCAGCGTCAGTTCATCCCGATGAAGGTGAATGCAGCCGGTGTAATGCCGATCATCTTCGCTCAGTCGTTGATGTTCGTGCCCGCTATTCTTGCTTCGGTTTGGCAGAACGATAGCGAAACTGCTAGCTATATAGGTGTGAAATTCTCGGATTACACGTCGTGGCAGTACAACTTGGTTTTTGCTACCCTTATCATTGTCTTCACTTACTTCTACACAGCCATCAGCGTCAATCCTAATCAGATTGCTGATGACTTGAAGCGGAGTGGTGGTTTCGTGCCCGGTGTTAAGCCTGGCCGCGATACTTCGGAGTACATTGATGAGGTGTTAACTCATATCACCTTGCCGGGTGCTGTAGCACTGGCACTGATTGCTATTTTCCCGTCGCTTGCTCTGCTGGCTGGCGTTACTCGTCCTTTCTCAGCTTTCTATGGCGGTACCTCGCTTATCATCATGGTAGGAGTGGTGCTGGATACGCTCAACCAAGTAGAAAGCTACTTGTTGATGCGTCACTACGATGGCATGATGAAAACTGGCAAGTTGCGTGGCCGTTCGCAGAACATAGCTATGGCATCTTAACCAGTCATGATTGTTTACAAGACTGAGGAAGAAATAGAACTCATTCGGGCCAGTGCGAAAGTGCTAGCTCAAGCCCACGGAGAAGTTGCGGGTATGATTCGGGAAGGAATAACGACGCGAGAGTTGGACCAGCGCGCAGAGGAATTCATTCGTGACCATGGCGGACAGCCTTCTTTCAAAGGTTATAATGATTTTCCTTACAGTCTCTGCATCTCACCTAACGCTGTTGTGGTCCATGGTTTTCCAGGTGACCATATGCTGAAGAGTGGCGACATTATTTCGGTCGATTGCGGAGTACTGCTGAATGGGTATCACTCAGATAGTGCTTACACTTATCCAGTAGGGGAAGTGGCGCCGGAAGTACTCCGGCTTTTAGAGGAAACCAAAAAGTCACTGTATCTCGGTATTGAGCAGGCAGTGGCGGGTAACCGGATGGGAGACGTTAGCTATGCCATTCAAAACCATGTTGAAAAACAAGGTTATGGAGTGGTTAGGGAACTTGTCGGCCATGGGATTGGTAAGAAGCTGCACGAGCGGCCTGAGGTACCTAACTACGGTAAACGTGGTTCGGGACTAAAGTTGCAAACGGGGTTAGTTCTTGCTATCGAGCCGATGGTGAACCTAGGAAAGAAGGATGTAGTACAAGAGAAGGATGGCTGGACCATTCGCACCAAAGACTATAAGCCTTCAGCGCATTTCGAGCACACCGTAGTAATACGAAAAGATAAAGCAGAGATTCTTACTTCCTTCGAATACATAGAAAAAGCCTTACAGTAGCCTTATGGCCAAACAAACTTCCATTGAGCAAGACGGAGTCATCCTGGAAGCCCTTTCTAATGCCATGTTCCGGGTGGAACTGGAGAACGGTCACCAACTGATTGCCCACATTTCGGGCAAGATGCGGATGCACTACATCAAGATTTTGCCGGGAGATAAAGTAAAGCTAGAAATGTCACCCTACGATCTGTCGAAGGGGCGAATTGTGTACCGTTACAAATAACCGACGATATGAAAGTCAAAACGTCCATCAAAAAGCGTAGTGTCGATTGCAAAATCGTCCGCCGTAATGGCAAGCTCTACGTCATCAACAAAAAGAACCCACGCTACAAGCAGCGTCAAGGGTAGTAGCACCAGACTTTTTAATAAAGCACATGGCTCGTATTGCAGGGGTAGATATCCCAGACAACAAGCGCGGTGAAATCGCGCTGACCTACATTTTCGGCATTGGCCGTCCTTCTGCTCAGCAGATCCTCACCAAAGCAGGCGTTGACCTGAACAAGAAGGTGAAAGACTGGACCGAAGCAGAGGCAGGCGAAATCCGTGGCGTAATTGCCGCTGAGTTTAAAACCGAAGGTGTACTGCGTTCAGAAGTGCAGCTGAACATCAAGCGCCTCATGGACATCGGTTGCTACCGGGGTTTGCGTCACCGCAAAGGTCTGCCTGTTCGTGGTCAGCGCACCAAGAACAACTCGCGTACCCGTAAGGGCAAGCGCAAGACTGTTGCTGGTAAGAAGAAGGCTACTAAATAAACCGTAGCGGGAATCGGCTCCTGCTTTGATGTTCTCAAAGCAGGCGTCAACACCTTCCGCGCATTTTCGCGATAACCAAATGGCACAAAAAAGAAAAGACAAAGCCAAAAAGCGCGTTGTCGTTGTTGAGCCAGTAGGCCAGGTACACATCAAAGCCTCGTTCAACAACATCATCATCTCCATCACCAACAACAACGGCCAAGTTATTTCTTGGGCTTCTGCTGGCAAGATGGGCTTCCGTGGCTCCAAGAAAAATACGCCTTACGCTGCTCAGATGGCTGCTACCGACTGCGGTAAAGTAGCTCATGATTTAGGCATGCGCAAAGCCGAAGTGTTTGTTAAAGGCCCGGGTGCTGGCCGTGAGTCGGCTATCCGTACGTTGGGTAACGTGGGTATTGAGGTAACGACCATCAAGGACGTGACGCCGCTGCCCCACAATGGCTGCCGTCCCCCCAAACGTCGTCGCGTATAATTATCTGAACTGGCAAGCCTAGTGTTTGCCACCGGTGTCGGGTTTCTGATGCGCCTTTTCTATTCAGTAAGGCGGATCTAAGAAGCCCGACACGCGCAGTTCAACCCCCTCAAAACTTCATAACCCCGAAATGGCACGTTATACAGGTCCAAAAACCAAGATTGCCCGTCGCTTTGGTGAGCCGATCTTTGGCCCAAGCAAGGCACTCACCAAGAAAGCGTATCCTCCCGGCCAGCACGGCCGTGGTCGTCGCAAAAAACAAAGCGAGTATGCTGTCCAGTTGATGGAGAAGCAGAAAGTTAAATATATGTACGGTGTGCTCGAGAAGCAATTCGAGAACTTGTTCCACAAAGCAGCTACGATGCCCGGTATCACCGGTGACAACCTGCTGGCTTTGCTGGAGTCGCGCCTCGACAACACTGTGTACCGTTTCGGCATTGCCACAACGCGTCGTGCTGCTCGTCAGTTGGTGTTGCACAAGCACGTTACTGTAAATGGTGAAATTGTGAACATTGCTTCTTACAAGCTCCGCGCTGGCGACATCGTGGCGGTACGTGAGAAGTCGAAGTCATTGGAAGCTATTACCACTAGCTTGAGCGCTCGTAATGCTCGCGCATTCTCGTGGTTGGAATGGGACGGCAAGGAAATGGCTGGTAAGTTCATCAGCGCTCCTTCACGTGAGTTGATTCCGGAGAAGATTACCGAGCAGCTTATTGTCGAGTTGTACTCGAAGTAATCTTAAAAGTAAGCCTGTTAGCGCAGGCTGCTTTCTTACTTCGACTTTCTTTAAATGGATTCAAGTATTGGGTAGTGGGTACTGAGAGCTTTCTCAATACTCAATACCCATTACTCAATACTAAAACCGCCCCAACTTATGTCAATCTTAGCTTTTCAAATGCCGGAGAAGGTAGTGATGGAGAAATCCGACGACTTCTACGGAACGTTTGAATTTAAACCGCTGGAGAAAGGCTACGGCGTCACGATCGGCAACGCGTTGCGCCGTATCCTGCTGTCGTCGCTGGAGGGCTACGCCATCACGTCGGTTCGCACCAGCAGCGTTCTGCACGAGTTCATGACCATTGAAGGTGTGATTGAGGACATGTCCGAAATCATCCTCAACCTGAAGCAAGTACGCTTCAAGAAGGTTAGTGATGCTATCGAGGACAAAATCACCGTACGCATCAAAGGCCAGGAGACGTTTACTGCTGGTGACATCAACAAGTTCACCAACGGTTTCGAAGTCCTGAATACGGACCTCGTAATCTGCCACATCGATCCTTCGGTGGAACTGGAGTTTGAGTTCTCTATTCAGAAAGGCCGTGGTTACGTGCCAGCTGAAGAGAACAAGCCAACCGACCAGGTATTCGGACAGATTGCCATCGATGCCATCTTCACACCTATCAAGAACGTGAAGTATAGCATCGAGAACACCCGCGTAGAACAGAAAACCGACTACGAGAAGCTCCTCATCGAGATTCATACCGACGGTTCTATTCATCCGGAAGAAGCGCTGAAAGGTGCTGCCAATATTTTGATCCAGCACTTCATGCTGTTCTCGGACAGCACCATGACCTTCGAAACGGCTAAAGCTGAAGAAGAGGAGACCGTGGATGAAGAAACGCTGCACATGCGTAAGGTTCTGAAGACGCCGCTGGCGGACATGGATCTGAGCGTACGTGCCTACAACTGCCTCAAGGCCGCCGACATCAAGACCCTTGGTGACTTGGTACAGTTGGATATGTCGGACATGATGAAGTTCCGCAACTTCGGTAAGAAGTCGCTGACCGAGCTGGAAAACCTCGTAGAGGAGAAAGGCTTGAACTTCGGCATGGACTTGAGCAAGTATAAGCTCGACGAAGAATAGATTGTATTGGTGCTCTTCCCGCTATGGCTCCGGCCTATGGGAAGAGCACCTTTTTTTGCCCACTCACTTTTTTCATTAGTGAGCCCAAGGGGCGACGGTTCTAATGAGGAGGCAACGTAACTAGCTTGCCTTCCGCCGTGGTCGTCGTTCGCAAGCCCACACTTTTCTTTTTTTATGCGTCACGGTAAAACCATTAACCACCTCGGCCGCACAGCTTCGCACCGCAATGCGATGCTGGCTAACATGGCTTCGTCTCTGATCATGCACAAGCGCGTGACAACTACAGTAGCTAAAGCCAAAGCTCTACGTCAATTCGTGGAGCCCCTACTCACTAAGGCTAAGAACGACACTACGCACTCGCGTCGTACGGTATTCTCGGTACTGGAGAACAAGGAAACCTTGAAAGAACTGTTCGGCGATGTAGCAGCTAAAATTGCTACTCGTCCGGGTGGTTATACTCGCATTATCAAACTAAGCGAGAGCCGTCTTGGCGATAACGCTGAGATGTGCGTTATCGAACTCGTGGACTACAACGAAACGCTGCTGGAAGCTAAATCAGCTGCTGAAGCGAAGACTACTACCACTCGTCGTTCGCGCGGCAAGAAGAAGGCTACGGCTGGCGAAGGCCAATCGTCGGCTGAAGTAGTAGCTGAAGCTCCTGTTGCTGCTGCTCCTGAAGATACTGCTACGGATACGCTGAAAGAAGGCGAAACCCGTGACGAGAAGAAGGACGATGAGTCGGCTTCATAGTCTGAGCATCTAGTATATGAATCGAAAGGGACGTGCCGGCTGGTACGTCCCTTTTTATTTGAGTGAAGTTTAATCAGCGTCGCCTTAAAAGGATTCAGGCAAAAGGTGCTGAAACAGGATAGGCTGTTTTCTGAATTCCTTACCTTGCCGCCACAAACAAAAGTGTTTTTGTCGAGCTGTAGTAGTTGCTCGTTTCGCGGTTACCCAACTTTTTCCAACCTCATTCTTTCCATTATGAGCATCATCACCGCCATTCATGCCCGTCAGATTTTTGATTCGCGCGGCAACCCGACCGTAGAAGTGGACGTGACCACCGACAGTGGTACGGTAGGCCGGGCGGCCGTTCCTTCGGGTGCCAGCACCGGCAAGCACGAAGCCGTAGAGTTGCGCGACGACGATAAGAGCATGTACATGGGCAAAGGCGTGCTCAAAGCAGTTGAGAACGTGAACAGCCAGATTGCCGAAGAGCTGATTGGTTTTTCGGTATTCGAGCAAGGTTTGCTCGATAAGATTATGCTGGAACTGGATGGCACACCCAACAAGGCTAACCTTGGTGCTAATGCCATCTTGGGTGCTTCATTGGCAATTGCCCGTGCTGCTGCACAAGAGGCCGGTATGCCGCTCTACCGCTATGTGGGTGGGGTAGGGGCTACCACGCTGCCCGTACCCATGATGAACATCTTGAACGGTGGTTCGCACGCCGACAACTCTATCGACTTCCAGGAGTTCATGATTATGCCAGTAGGCGCATCTTCGTTTTCGGAGGCGCTTCGTTGGGGTACCGAAATTTTCCACCACCTGAAGAACGTACTCAAGAAGCAAGGCTTCAGCACGAACGTAGGCGATGAGGGGGGCTTTGCCCCAAACATCAAATCCAACGAAGACGCCATCAAGATTGTACTTCAGGCCATAGAAGTGGCTGGTTACCGTCCTGGTGAAGATGTGATGATTGCTATGGATGCTGCCGTATCGGAGTTCTACGAGGATGGCGTGTACCACTTCAAGAAAAGCACTGGCGACAAGCTGACCTCTTCGGAGATGGTAGCTTACTGGACCGACTGGACCAAGAAATACCCGATCATCAGCTTGGAAGATGGTATGGACGAGGACGACTGGGCTGGTTGGAAGGCGCTGACGGACAGCGTTGGCTCTACTACGCAGCTGGTAGGCGATGATTTGTTTGTGACCAATGTAACTCGGTTGCAGCGTGGTATTGACGAGAAAATTGCCAATGCTATCCTGATTAAAGTGAACCAGATTGGTACGCTCACCGAAACCATTGACGCTATTAACCTAGGCCGCCGCAACGGCTATAAGAGCATCATGAGCCACCGTTCAGGCGAAACTGAGGACAACACTATTGCCGACCTGGCAGTAGCATTGAACACCGGTCAAATTAAGACGGGTTCGGCTTCGCGTTCTGACCGCATGGCGAAGTACAACCAATTGCTCCGTATTGAGGAGGAACTAGGAGAGGTAGCATACTTCCCTGGTCGCAAAATGTAACGTTAGACAGTAGCTTAGGCTGCTCTGTATTAAAACGGTCCTGTTGCTTGAAGGCAACAGGACCGTTTTTGTTTCGTTTACACTATATGGTGTGGTAGGTAAAGAGGTAGATGACCGGAGAATAAAAGAATGCCGCTATCTTTTAAATCTACCATAATTGATTCTATATTTGAAAGTTGATTAGCAGTAGTACAAACATGCGCATTCCTGGTTTTTTACGCAGCTTTTACTTTTATGTAGGTGTAAGCTTCCTGGTGTGGATGCTGGTGTTTGATGCGAACGACTTCGCAAAACAATATGATATGTATGCTAAGCTGCACGAATTGCAGGCCGAGCGTAATTATTATCTAGAAAATATTGAGACAGTAAAAAAAGAGCGGGCAGAGCTGCTGAGTAGCCCAGAGCTACTGGAAAAGTTTGCCCGAGAACGATATATTATGAAACGCCCTAGTGAAGACGTATTTATTCTGGTGCCTCACCAAGAGGGAAAATAGCTTTTTGCGCCTTCAGGCGTTTTTTACTTACATTTTCTTTTTGCCAGCCCGCTCCTAGTCAGGAGCGTAGGGTTGGCTTTTTCTTTTTTATCCTTTCTCATTATTGTATGGCCCAACTCTACCTTTTGCTTAAACGACGACTATTCTCGTTGTTTGGAAGCTTGTTACTGCCCTTAGTTTTGGCGTTTCCTGCCACGGCCCAGACCTATCTGCTACCTACTACAGGTTCAACCGCTCTCACTACTTGTAGTGGTACACTCTACGACGATGGCGGTGCTGGCGGCACGTATTCGGCGAACGTTGATGGTGCGGTGACATTGACGCCCGCTACGGCCGGCAACAAGATTCGCCTGGATTTTACCTCATTCAATATAGAGACTGGCTACGATCGGCTCTATATCTACGATGGCTCAAGTACGGCGGCTCCCCTTATTGGTACCTACGATTCGCAGACTCCGGGTACTGTGTATGCCACCACTAGTGCTGGCACCCTCACAGTGCGTTTTACTAGCGACTTCGTAGGACAGTATAGTGGTTTCTCGGCTACTATTGCCTGTGTGAACTCTGCTCCGCAGGCTGATTTAGCTATTCAGGGCGCATCTGCGCAGCCATTGGCCATTGTGCCCGGCAATACTTTATCAGTGAACTGCACGGTTTACAACCTTTCCGGGGCAACCGCGCAAAGTAGCAACGTGGGCTATTATTTGTCGTCGGATGCTACGTTGAGTGCCAACGATGTACTGCTGGGAAGCTCATTTGGTAGCGCACTAGGGGCCAATCAGTCGTCGTACCGCTCGGCTACGTTGCCGGTGCCAGCTTCTACGCCCACGGGCAACTACTATTTGCTGTTTGCCGCCGACTACTTGAACGTGGTGAATGAGAGCAATGAAAACAACAACATTGCCAGCATCTCGGTAAACGTGGTGCCCCCTAGTGTCGATCTGGTAATTCAGCAAAGCAACGTACTTACGCCCAACACGGCACCAGGCAATACACTTAACTTGTCGTGCACGATAGTGAATCAGGGTAATGCTACGGCTAACTTCAGCAGTGTTGGCTACTACATTTCCACGGATATTGCTCTTGATGCGAACGACCAGCTATTAACATCCTCGTTTGGTGGACAGCTAACACCTAGTTTCAACCAGTACCGCAGTGCTTCGGCCAACGTACCACCTGGTATTACACCTGGTAACTACTATATTTTATTTGCCGCCGATTATCAAAACGTTGTTAATGAGTCGAACGAAACCAACAACGTAGCTGCGGTATCAATTACAATATCGGCCCCAAGCATAGACCTTGTGGTACAGCAGGCCCAAATTAGTCAGGTCTCAGCAGTGCCGGGCGGTAGTGTCAGTGCAACAGCATTTACTTATAACCAAGGAAATACCACTTCCGGAAACAGCAGCACGGGGGTATACTTATCTACTGATGCCACGCTGAGCTCCAACGATCAGTTGTTGATAACTAACAGCGTGCCTCAGCTAACAACCAATCAGGGATACACCACTTATCCGCAGTTTACGCTGCCAAGCACAACTACGCCTGGTACCTACTACGTGCTGTTCGTTGCCGATAACTTGAATGTTGTAGCGGAGACCAACGAAACCAACAACGTTCGGAGCGTAATACTCACAGTTGTTGCTCCCGGAATAGACCTCGCCTTGTCGCAACCTAACCTTTCGCGTACTTCTGCCGGGGCAGGCGTCTCATTCAATGCCTATGTATCCATCAATAACCAGGGCAACTCAGCTGCTTCGAGCAGTAACGTTGGATACTACCTTTCTGCTGACAATGTGCTAAGTGCGAGTGATGTGCTGCTCGGGACAGCGAGCGGTGGATTTTTGGCCGCTAACGACTACAGCAGCCGCAGTGCTGTGCTTGGCATACCAGCTGGTACCACGCCCGGCAACTATTACATATTGTATGTAGCCGACCACACCGGATTGGTGAATGAAACCAACGAGAATAACAACGTGGTTGGGCTGGCGTTTGTCGTGACAGCACCTTTCAACGGTGTACTAGTGCCTTACTCCGGTACGGCTACCATTACTACGTGTAACACGACGGTATACGACCATGGCGGCACCAGCAATTATGATGATTATGCAAATGGCACTCTGGTCATCAACCCTGGCACGGCGGGTAGCAAAATTCAGCTTGTGTTCAACTCTTTTGCCGTTGAAACCTGCTGCGACCGTTTAACAATTTATGATGGTCCGAGTACTTCGTCGCCCATAATTGGTACTTTTGTCAACAATCCGGGCATTGTTACGGCCTCTAACAGCACTGGGGCACTCACTTTGCAGTTCAACACGGATGGCAGTGTAGTAAATACCGGCTTCGAAGCAGCCGTTTCGTGCGTAGTTCCGGCAGCGCTGCCTG
This sequence comes from Hymenobacter sp., assembly GCF_036387835.1. Taxonomy (GTDB): domain Bacteria; phylum Bacteroidota; class Bacteroidia; order Cytophagales; family Hymenobacteraceae; genus Hymenobacter. The sequence continues at coordinate 111,770 of NZ_DASVSY010000007.1, forward strand.
ACCTTGTTCCACTATCTTCTACCGGTAACCCAAGCTTTGCAAACGCGGGTAGTACGATAACGCTGGTTTCGTCAATTAGAAATCAAGGCAGCATTGCGGCTACTAGCAGCACTCTCGGCTTCTATCTATCGACCAATACTACCTTCGATGCCTCTGACCTGTTATTGGGCAACGTAACGGGCGGATCATTGGTACCGACTCAAACTGCGGTGCGTGGGGGGCAGTTTACTGTTCCTAATTCGGTGGTAACGGGTAACTACTATCTGCTGTATGTGGCTGATCCGCAGAACAGTGTTGCAGAAATCAGTGAAAACAACAACGTAACGTTTACGAATCTGTTTGTGTCGTCGCCGATGCTTCCTGACTTGGTGATTGCGCAGGCAGCCCTATCGAATAGCACCCTACTAGCAGGTAGCGCGACTGCTGCCAGCTGCTTACTGAACAATCAAGGCAATACAACAGCTCCACAGAGTGCTATCGGTTATTATCTCTCGACGGATGCTGTATTTGGTAGCAGTGATATTTTCCTGGGCAATTCTCAGGCCGGGCTGCTAGGGCCAAGTGCTTCGCAGCCATTGAGCACTTCGCTCCTTATTCCTGCCAATACAGCAGCGGGTACTTATTACATATTATTTGTGGCCGACCATGTGAACGATATTGCAGAAAGCAACGAGACCAACAACGTAGTTTCGCGCACACTGACGGTTGCTAACATTGTACAAGGCACGCGCGACGAGCAACTAACTGGCTTTGCATTAAGCGTGTTCCCCAATCCGGCGGCCGTTGGCAAGCATATCACGGTGCAACTGACGGGTACTGGCAACGGCAAAACTGCCGACCTGACGCTCTATGACGCCTTAGGCCGGCAGGTAATCCAGCAGCAGCTACTCCTCAACAGCCGCATGGCTCCTGCTACCTTCAACACGCAGCAGCTGAGCCCCGGCATCTACGTGCTACGCCTAACCGGAGCAGGCCTCAACGCCACAAGACGCATCGTGATTGAATAGCACAAGCGCGTAGTATTAAGGGCTTGCTTTCAGTATAGCCTGCGATAAGAAAGACGATAGTATCGGCGGTGGATAGTTGGTTTCGGAAGAACCAGCTAGCCACCGCTGATTTGCGTTGAAGGAACAGGCAGTAGGCTGGTGGAGTTATCCTTCGTATTCGTTTGTCTTGCTTATGACGCAGCTGAGCTTATTTCTTATCGGTATTCGTACGCGTTGGGTGGGGGCTTTGATTGGTTTGCTGTTGCTAAGCGCACCGTTGGGGGCCGCTCCACCCGCCCGCCGTCCCACGCAGATACAAGCGGCCCGGCAATTTTTGCTGGCAGTATTGCGCGGCGAGTTTGAGTTGGCACACCGCATGCTGGCACCCGAAGTAGGGTCGGTCCTGACGCCCGCCCGGTTTCGGGCAGTGGCCCAGCCGCTCTACGAGCAGGGCCAGCGCTATGGGCCGGCTATTGATTTGTATAAGCTAGGTTTCCGTCTTCGGGATGGGCAGCATCCACAAGCATTCGTGGCCTTCATGTTCAAAGCCGATACGTTGGCAGCCCGGCCCAAGGTGCAGCTTGATGTCACCTTTCGTGATTCCACCGCCCGGCAGGTATTGAGCTTCGGTTTACTACCATTAGCCGCACCAGTACGCTAAACTTGGCTAGCAACGGCATAAGAAAGCCCCGCTTCTCATTGAAGCGGGGCTTTCTTATGCCGTTGCTAGCCAAGCTATATGGCAGGATCAGCAGGCACGTTGGAGTTGTTGGTGCGTTCTTGCTGCGGATACGGGTAGAAATTACGGTTGCGCTCCGTTAGACTAGTTGGTGGGGCCGGCCGGCCGAAGCGGCGGCTGTCATCGAGGCGTAGGCCGCTTAAATAGAGTTCCGCACAGCGTTGCTTATATACCTCCAATAACAAAGCATCGACGGTTTGCAGGCCCGCATAAGCAGGCAGCGCAGCATAAACTCCCGATGGGTCTCCGGTCGTTTGCGTGCGCACAGCATTGATATCGGTAAGAGCAGCAGTGATGTTGGGTGTGGCCGCGCGCAAGTTAGCCTCGGCTCGGATCAGGCGCATCTCATCGGGGAGGTAAACCGGAATAGGACTATCTATTCTGTTAAAGAAGCCGGCCAACGTGCGGATGTTATCGGTGCTGCCATTGTTGGCGTCGGCTACTACCGGGCCGCTTAAATAGAAGGTTAAACGGCTGTCGTTGGTTTCAACTAAAGTTGAGGGCAGGCCAAACCGGTCGCGAGGACGAAAGTTGGTGCCTGCCAGCGCTGTAAATTGATAAACTGGATTGGGGTTTTGTGTTGAATATATAAAAGTTGATAGGCTTGTCAGGGATACTAGGTTAGCGGCAGTAAGAGCAGCGGCATAGTTACCAGCCATTAGGTTGAACCGTGCTCGGTAGGCCTGTACAGTGTTGGGTAAGTTGAAGGCAGTGCCAAGTACTTGCGTGTTGAACTCGGCCGATGGAGGTGTAGCAGCCAACTCCTGTGCGGCTTGGTCAAGTAGGCGGATAGCCTCTTGTAGTAATTGTTGGCGCGGGACGAAAGTAGGGGCCGTACCAGTAGTGAGCGGGCCTTGCTCGAAACCTAGTGCCATACCTGCCAAGGCTGCGGCCTTAAACAGATAGGCATGTGCAAGCACTCCACTCTGAGTGGCCGGATCGGCGGCTAGTACGGTGGGAGCCGCGCCAATGAGTCGGTCAGCAACGTAGAGTACGCGAGCGTTGCGGGCAAAAAGTGCCGATGTGTTGGCGTTGCTAGGAGAGAGTTGTCCGCCACCTTGCTCTAGTTCGGTGATATTGAAAAAGGTAGTAATGCCTTTCACCTCTCGGCTGGTAGTGCCGGTGGTAAGAATAATCGGTTCTAGCGCCGTAGTGGAATACAGCTGGCGTAGCCCCAAGCTTAGGGCCAGAATACCCTCACGGGTTTCCAAAGCCTGTTCCTCGGTAGCAGCGTTGGGGTTCGGCAAATCGAGCTTGCAGGCGGTAGGGCCTAACAGCAGGCTACTGAATAGCAGTGCGGCTAGGCAACGAAACCAAACGGATAGCGGATTCATATGAAACAAGAAGAAAGGTCGAGAGGAAAAATCAGAAGGATGCGTTAAAGCCCACCGATACCGAGCGGGGGATAGGTACTTCCACAAAATCGAAGCCGCGGACTGCATTGCTTTGCCCGGCGGCACTGACTTCCGGATCGTAGCCGCTGTAGTCGGTGATGACCCACAGGTTGCGGCCAGCTACTGAGAAGCGTAGGTCACGCAAACCCATGAACTTGGGGCGGAGCAGGTAGCTAATAGAAGCCTCTCGCAACTTAATAAATGAGCCGTCTTCAATCCAGCGGTCGAATGTATTGTAGGTAGCGGAACTGCTGCCCTTCGGAACATCGCCTCGCAACTCCGCTTCGTACTGCGCTAGCCCTCCGAAAATGTCACGCGAGCCGACGCGCTGCGTGAAATTGAAAACATCGAAATCCTGCTGCGTATCAAACTGCACCCTAAAAGTGAGGCGATTATCGAGCATGCTTACTTCGTTGATGAGCGAAGCCACGTAGCGCGGATTTGGATCACCGAGTACGCCATTCACTAAGTTGCCGGAGGGCTGCCCGTCGGCACCGCGTTGCGGAGTGTTGTCGGCGCCGAAAGTGCCCTGAATACCTCGTTCGCGTTGGGGTAGGCCTGTTGTAGTGAGCAGCAACGAGCCGTCGGGGTTACGGGCAGAATAGGTGCCGTAGTACGTGCCCAACGGCTTACCTTCCACAGCCGCAACCAAGCCAAACCCGTTCGGGAAAGTCACTAGGCCGTTGGGGATGTTGGTGATTACGTTTTTATTATGCGTGAACGTGCCTGTAACCGTCCAGCGCACGGTAGTTTTCTGCACAGGCGTTGCGCGTACCAACAGCTCCACGCCGCGGTTACGCATGTTGCCCACGTTGTCATAGCGGGTGCTAAAGCCTGAACTGAAGTTTAGGTCACGGTTCAGGAGCAGGTCTTGTACCCGCTTGTCGTAATACGAAAACTCGAAGCCGATCCGGTCGCTAAACAAACTAAGGTCGGTGCCTATTTCAAACTCTTTTTGCCGCTCTGGCTTCAGCGCGTTATTGCCTTGTAGTGGTGAGGTAACTAGGCCCGGCAGGGTACCCACCGTCACGGGGTCAAAGTTGGTGAACCGGTCGTAGGCGTTGATGGCGGTCAAATTACCAGCCTGACCGTAGGAAGCACGTAGCTTCAGTTGCGGCACTAGTTGCGCTAAGGTGCCCTCCCTCCAGAAGCTTTCCTCCGACAGCACGTACGACCCACTAACTTTAGGATAGTATTGCGTGCGGTTGGTGGCGCCGTAGACCGAAGCCGCATCTACCCGTAAGGCGCCTGTCAGGAATAGTCGGTTATAAAATCCTATTGTCTGCTGCACAAAGGCCCCTTTGATAGTGCGCTCCGTTCGATTATCTCCCACATAACGGGGCAGCTGTGCTACCAGCGTCCCACTTCCCGTAGTCTGTACCACGGGTGAGAGGCTAATACTTTGCTGCGCCGTACTGAAAGCTTGCTCGTATTGCAACGTGCCCCCTGCCGTGGTAGTGCTAGTCAGCCATTCCGTGACGTCACGCTTGTAGCTTAAAGTTAAGTCGTTATTGACGAGCAGGGCGGTGCGGTCGGCGCGCCGGGCCAGGCCAGTGCTGTAGGTAGGAGCGGTACTATTGGTCGGGATGAAGCCGGTGGCTATTTGTGTGCTAGCATCATAGCCTAGCACATAATCCACCGTAAAGCCAGCAAACGGTGTGAGATTAAGTTGGGCGTCGCCGATAAAGCGGGAAGTGCGCTGCCGGAAATTAAACCGATTGACGGCCTCTAACGGATTGGTACGCGCCACGTTGAGGGCCGTACTAGGATAGCGGCCAGTAGCGGGGTCGAAGCTTGGATCGATGTAGTTGTTAGCGAAAATGAAGCCTGTTAACGCTCCGTAAGCTTCGTTGATGCCCCCGTTGGGAACCTCACGGCTTTGGCTAAGCGAATAATTGGCGCCTATGCTTAGGCTGGCTTTGGAACTGAGCGTTTGCTGCAGCCGTAGCCGGCCTCCCCCGCGGTTAAAGTCGGTGTTTTCAACAATGCCCTGGTTGCGGAAATAATTGCCGGAGGCAAAATACTTAGTGCCTCCACTACCTCCTGTTACAGAAACGTAGTTATCGGTACCAACCGCAGTACGGAAAATTTCCTTTTGATAATCGTAGCGTTGTACCGGTACCTGCGTCAGGTCGGTGTTAACGTTAGTGTTGGTGAAGCGAAAAGGGTACTGGTTATAGTCGAGGGTTTTGCGAATTTGTGAGGTTAGGAACTGCGACGATACCGTTACTTGTGGGGCGCCTTCCTTGCCGCGCTTCGTGAAAATCTGGACCACGCCATTGGAAGCCCGGGAACCGTAGATGGCCGCCGCCGCGGCACCCTTGATCACCTCAATCCGCTCGATATCATTGGGGCTGATATCGACGAGGCGGTTCTGGGCATAGCCCCCCAGGTCCAGCAGCTGCGGCGAATCGTTGTTGATGATAACGCCGTCGATGATATAAAGCGGGTCGGAGGAACCGGCTACGGTGCTTGGGCCGCGCAGGCGCACCGAGATGCCGCCGGCCGGGTTGCCGGAGTTTTGGGTGATTTGAACCCCCGCGAACTTGCCTTGCAATGCCTGGTCGATTTGGGTAGGCACGGTAGTGCGCAATTCGTCGCCGCTGATGGTCGCAATGGTGTTGCCGAGCTGTTTTTTGCTGGTGGCCACCGAGGTGCCGGTTACTACCACATCGTTCAGGCGCACTAGGTCTTCAATCAGGGCAGCATCGGGTACCGTAACCGTGGCTTCGGCGCCGAGGGTTACGCTGCGCCGTTGCGGCCGGTAGCCCACCGAGCTAATTTCGAGCTGGTAGCTGCCGGGAGCCAGGCTGGCGACCAATTCATAGTTGCCTTCCACGTTGGAGCTGGCGCCCAGCACCGTGTTGAGCAGCCGCACGGTGGCCCCGGGTAGAGCGGCCGTGCTGGCATCTACCACGCGGCCCCGAATGGTGTAGCGGGTGTTTTGGCCTGTAGCAGGCAGCGCCAACTCCAACAGGAGCAACGCCACCAACCAGTGGCGCAACCGCCCAATAAGTAGGTAGGAAACAGGCATAGGTACAGGGTTTAGGTGTGGGGAAGTGGAAATGTAAGCTGAACAGTAAAGAAAAATGACTTGCTTTCGAACCTCAAATAGGTTGATAGCAAGTCACTAACATAAGGAAAAGAAGAGGTTTTACGCTTTTACGGTGCTGATTAGCCAGGCCACGAAATCTTGCCCATTGTCACGGCGGGCACTCGTTGCCGTCCGGCCCCAATGGAAATCGGCTGACCAACCACGGCTTCATTGGCCAATACGGCAAACAAAATAGCTTCCTTGGCGTCAGGCAGAATGCCAAGCGCCTCGGTGGTAGCAAAGCGGCAACCCGGCAGATGTCGCCGTAATGCCGCTTGTAGTGCCGGGTTGTGTGCGCCGCCACCGCTAGCATACACTGCCAGGCTCGGCTGGCTGCCAAAGGCCTGCATTACGGCCCGCGCCACGCCTGTGGCACTTAGCTCCGTTAGGGTAGCCAGCAGGTCTTCTAGCTTCAGATTTGAGGTGTCACTTTGCGTTTGCGCCTGGCGTAAGTACTCCGGGCCGAATAACTCGGGGCCGGTAGTTTTGGGCAGGGGAGCGGCAAAGAAAGGATGGTCGAGTAGGGCAGTAAGCAAGCCTTCGTGCAACTGACCAGCTGCCGCCAGGCGGCCATCTTCGTCGTAGGCTAAACCGGGGCGGTGGGCGCGTACGGTGGCATCGAGCAAGGTATTGCCGGGGCCAGTATCGGTGCTGAAGGCGGTGCTGGCATCCTGACCAGTGCGGGGCAGGTAGGTGAAGTTGGCAATTCCGCCGAGGTTCAGCAGCAGCCGCTCTTCCTCGGAGCTGCTAAGCAGCAGGTAGTCGCCGTAGGCGGCAAGTGGGGCGCCTTCGCCGCCGGCGGCCAGGTGCTTTTGGCGGAAGTCGCTTAGGGTAATGATGCCAGTTCGCACGGCTACATGGTCGCCGTCGCCGAGTTGTAAAGTGGCGTTTAGCGTGAAGTCGGGGCGCTGGTGCTGGTGTTGGGGCGCGTGGTATACGGTCTGGCCGTGGCTGGCTATTAGGTCCACGGCGGCGGGCTCGATTTGCCAACCGCGCAGGCAGGCTAGCACCATATCGGCGTGGAGCAGGCCTAGCCACGGGTTCAACAGCGTCAGGTACTCCAGACTTACTTGGTTGCCGGCAAATACCTGTCGGATGCGGTGGCGCACATCGTCGTCGTAGGGCACCGTTGCAAATTGCTCTAGCGTCAGCTGCGTGCCCGCGCCATGCCCTTGCAGTCGACACAGTGCCACATCCAACCCATCCAATGAGGTACCCGACATCAAGCCAATAATGCGGCGCGTTGGCTGCAAAGCAATTTGATAAAGCCGAGTGAGGTATTGATTCATGCGTTTTGTGCCGTTTACTACTGGCTTAGCAGCGAGAAAACAATTTATGTACTTTTTATTACTACAAGCAGTGCGTTTCTAACGCCGGTAACTCTATTGATGCTTAGGAAAGGTAGATAACAAAAGCGCCCTGCTAGCAACTAGCAGGGCGGTTTTGTAGATGAGTTGATTAATTTCTCGAAGCTTAGATGTGGTACAGCTTATCCAAGTGGCGCCTCATTGCAACTAAGCGTCTGGCTTTTAGCTAACCAATCTTTTTGCCCGTCATGGCTTGCTTGATGGATATATTCATTACACGCTCGGCGTAAGGGCTGGTAAGAGCCTCCAATTCGTCAACGGCTTTCAGAATGGTGTCCTTCTCTTTGGTTTCTAAAGCCTCACGCAGATTCTGAGTGGCAGCCGCGGTGAGGGTTATTTCGTCTTCTGTTAGATGCAAGTGGTTTTTCTCCACGAACCGTTCTACTTGGTACAGCATCTGCTCGGCCACCGTGCGGGCCTCGATTACCATGCGGGCCGTCACGTCTTCGCGGGCGAAGGTGAGCGAGTCCATGAGCATTTTCTCCACCTGCTCGTCGGTGAGGCCGTATTGGGGCTTGATTTCAACGGCTTGGCTGGTGCCTGAGCGCAGTTCTATGGCTTCCACCTTCAGGATGCCGTCGGCGTTCAAAATGAAGTTCACGTCCACCTTGGGTAGCCCGGCGGGCATGGCGGGGATGCCCCGCAAGTCGAATTCGGCCAGCTTGCGGTTTTCACTCACCAAGTCCCGCTCGCCCTGGTACACCGAAATCTTCAGGTTCACCTGGCCGTCCACGCTGGTAGTGTATTGGCGGCCGGCTTTGGTCGGGATTTTCGAGTTGCGGGCAATAATGGGGTCCATGAGGCCGCCTAGAGTTTCGATGCCTAGCGTAAGCGGCGTCACGTCGAGTAGCAGCACGTCGCGGCGGTTGCCACCTAGGATGTCGGCCTGAATAGCGGCACCCAAGGCCACTACCTCATCGGGGTTGAGTGAGTTGTTGGCGGGCTGCTGGAAAAACTCCGACACTGAATCGTAGACCAAGGGCACACGGGTGGAACCGCCTACCAGCAACACGGCGTCGAGGTCTTTCGGCGCGAGCTTGGCATCGGCCAGCGCCTGTCGGCACGAGGTGATGGTGCGTTGTACTAAAGGCCGGACCAGGTTGTCGAATTCCAGTTTGGTTAGGCGGAGTACCAGGCCGGCGAAGTTGGCCCCGAAATCTTCGTGCTGACTGAGGTACTTTTTAGCGGCTTCGGCCAGCAGGCGCAGCTCTTGTTGGAGCGGGACGTCGCCATTTAGCTGAGTGGCCAGCTGGTGCTGCGCGGTCCAGTGGTTGATAATGGCGCGGTCCAGGTCGTCGCCGCCGAGGTAAGTGTCGCCGTTGGTACTCAGTACTTCGAAGATGCCTTGCTGAATGCGCAGGATGCTTACATCGAAAGTGCCGCCGCCGAGGTCATACACGGCTACCGTCTTCTCTTCGTCGGGGCTCAAACCAATACCGTAGGCCAGCGCGGCGGCCGTGGGCTCGTTCACAATGCGCAGCACCTCCAGGCCCGCGAGGCGACCGGCGTCGCGGGTGGCTTGGCGCTGCGAGTCGTTGAAGTAGGCCGGGACCGTGATAACCGCTTTGTTGACCGGCGTTTTGAGGGCGTGTTCGGCGCGGGCCCGCAGCTCTTTCAGGATTTCCGCCGATAGCTCGATGGGAGAGTAGAACCGCTCGCCCACCCGAATCTTCACCAAGCCCTCCGAGTTGTCGTCAATCACCTTATAGCCGAGGTCGGAGGCGTGGCCGCCGAGGTCTTTGTAGCTCTTGCCTAGCAGGCGCTTCACCGAGTAAATCGTGTTCTGCGGGTCGGTAAGCAGGTAGTCCTTGGCTTCGGTGCCCACAATTGGCGTTTCGCCGCCAACCGGAAAGTGCACCACCGACGGAACGATGGTACCGCGGCCCTGATCATTGATGGCCAGCGGCTGCCGGGTATCGGGGTGAATGTAGGCTACCAGCGAGTTAGTGGTGCCTAAATCGATGCCGACGATGATTTCTTCCTGCTGTATACTTCCGGTGGAGAGGTTGATTGCAACTTTAGCCATGCGTGAAAAGGCAGAGCGCCGAAGCGCACTAAGTGGGCGAAACGAAAGCCAACGGCTACTTAACCGGCGGCCCGTGCGCAAGCGCAAAAATAGCGAAGAATTAGCGGGGCGCTGATTTTAAGGCTTACCGGCCAAATTGCATCAAACATTTATATATAAGTGGAGCTTAATCCAATCCGAGTACAGCCGCGCTTACGTATGGGTACCTAGATAGTATGTTTGAGTTTCCTGAGCTCAACTGTATTCGCTACTTTGCTCTTGCATACCGTGCTGTTTACCTGGCTTGTCTTTAGCCAGCCGCTCCGTTCGCCTCCTATTGCTACGTGTTGTATTGATTTTGAACCTACCGAATTTCTGGTGGGCTGGTTGCCTATTTTCTCATCTTTCCCCCTTATTTATCATGAAGAAAAGCCTTACCCGTCCTATTCTTCCGTTAGCACTAGCCGCCACAGCCGTGGCCGGCGTGCTGGTTTGGAGTGGACAAAACACCCACCTCGAAGCAAGTAGCCACCGCGAAGCCCCGCTCATCGCCGATGATCCGCTGGCCGACAACACCGACCTGTACGCTTTCCGCGACCCGGTCAATCCGGAGATGGTTAACATCATCGCCAACTACATTCCGCTGGAGCTGCCGCAGGGCGGCCCCAACTACAACACGTTCGGTGAAAACGTCCGCTACGAGATTCACATCAAGAACTCGGCAGCTAACCCAACCCGCGACGACATCACGTACCGCTTCACCTTCACGCGGACCAACCAAGACCCGACCACGTTCTTCAACATCCGGCTCGGGCAGCAAAACCTGAAGACCACCTACACCTGCGAGAAAAGCGTAGCGGGCGGGGCCTTCTCTACCATCGTAACCAATGGCATCGTGCCGCCGCCCAACATCGGGCCGCGCTCCATTGAAAGCGGTGCCGGACTTAACTCGCCCTACAATACGCTCATGGCCAACGCCATTCAAACGGCGGGCATGACCAAGGTTTTCTGCGGTCCTGTTGATGACCCGTTCTTCGTGGACCTGGGTGGCATCTTCGACCTGGGCGGTGTGCGCACGGCTAATGCCCGCGACGGCGTAGCCCGCAAGAACACTCACGCCATTGCGCTGCAAATCCCGATTTCTGAACTTCAGAAAGACGGCAAAACGGCTGCTATGACCACCAATATCCTGGACCCTGACTACGTAATTGGGGTGTGGGCTTCGGCTAGCCGCCCTGCTATGCGTACGCTCAACGTGGATGGCACGCAAACACACACCGGGAACTGGGTGCAGGTATCGCGCCTAGGTATGCCGCTTACCAACGAAGTAATTATCCCGATTGGCGGCAAGGATGGTTGGAACGCCCGCACACCCGGCGCCGAGCGGGCCTTGGACGACGACTACTTCACCAACCCTGAGTTAGGCCTCTACATGGCCGATAACGCGCCAGTAGCTCCGGCCGGACCTAAGCCTGCTGGCCAGACGTATTACGGTGAGGCCGTGCCTGGCTTGGCGGCCTTGCGCATTCAGTCCCGCTCGTTGCAGGGCTTCGACTTCCGCAACGGTGCCGATGGCGTATCGGGCCTGACGCCTGCCCAGCGCGTGGGTACCGTTTTTGCCGACCCAACCTTCGGCCCGTATTTGCTGCGTGCCGGCAAGCCGCGTTCGGTCGACATTCTGCCCATCTTCCATACGGGCGTGCCGAATCTGCCGCCTTACCAGTTGGCTACCGGCAAAGCAGGCAACCCGCTGGCCGCTGGCAAACCGTTCATCAACAACTTCCTGCCGGCTATTGGCGACATGCTGCGCCTGAACATGGCCGTGCCTACCACGCCGCGCAACTCGCCGGCCTTCAGCTCGGAAGGGTTGCTGGCGGCAGCTGTTGCTGGCCTGACGGTGGCTCCTTACAACACGAACAGCAACGTAGAATTCATTCCGAACATGGACGGCTTCCCGAACGGGCGCCGCTTGGAGGATGACGTAACGCGTATTGAGCTGCAAGCCGTGGGCGGTGCCGTACTGGCCGCCATTGGCCTGTGGTACGACGACTACACTGCCGGCGCTGCCAACCCCGTTACGCCGCAACTGCTTGGGGTAGTCGGTTTCCGCACGGGTATTGAAGCCAACGATACCACGTTCCGCGCCGCTTTCCCTTACCTGCAAACGCCTTGGGCCGGCACAACTGCGCAGCGCGTAGCGCTGTCGCAACGCTCGGCAACGGGTGGTTTGGGTTTGCAAGCCAGCGCGGTAGCTTCTATGCAGGCGTATCCTAACCCTGCTGTAGACCAAACCACGTTCCGCTACGAGGTAGGCGTGAAAAGCAACATCTCCCTGGTAATTACCGACATGACGGGCCGCCAGGTGGCTACGCTTATCAAGCCGAAAGAGCACAAAGTGGGCACCTACGAGTACACCTGGCGTTTACCGGCTTCGGTAGCGGCTGGCACGTACGTGGCCACATTCTACAGCGGCGCCACGGTACTACAATCACTGAAAGTGGTGCGTGAGGCACGCTAGTAAAATTATGAGCTTGTGAAATGGTGAGTTTGAAGTTCCACTTGCGCACCTTGCGTAAACTAGAACATCAGGCTCACCATTTTCGCTGCTCAACGAGTCTGGTACCCTGCCACTTCCCATTCCGACCCCACCTACATGCGTAAGTACTTCTACCCGATTTTGCTGGTGAGTTTTGCGGCGGCAGTTGCTGCCCTGTTTGTGTTCCGCAAGCCCGAACGAATTCCGCAGCTCAAAGCCCGCCACGGCGACCTGGCCATGGGTGGCGAATGGGTGAACACGCAAAGCGCCGTGGCGGGCCTGCTGGCCAAGCTACGCACCAACCCCAACGACACCAAGTCGGAGTTGCTGCTGGCGCAGGCGTACATGCAGGAAGCCCGCGTAACCGGCGACCATGCCTACTACGACATGGCCGCTATGGAACTGCTGAACAACGTGACGCGGAAAGAGCCCGAAAACTTCGAGGCGCTATGCTGCAAAGCCTCGCTCAACCTCACGCAGCACCACTTTTCTGAAGGGCTGGCACTGGCTGAGGAAGCGGTGAAGCTCAACCCGAGCAATGCGTTTGTGTACGGCTTGCTTTGCGACGCCAACGTAGAGTTAGGTCGCTATGCCGAAGCCGTGCGCATGGCCGACAAAATGAACACTCTGCGCCCCGACCTGCGGGCCTACGCCCGGGTGTCGTATCTGCGCGAAATTCATGGCAACCTGCCGGGCGCTATCGAGGCCATGACTATGGCCGCCAAAGCCGGTTTTCCGGGTCTGGAGCAAACCGAGTGGGCCCGCATTCAGCTCGGACATCTGTATGAGAATACGGGCGACCTGCAACGGGCCGAGTCGCAATACAAAGAATCATTGGCGGAGCGGCCGGGCTACTCGTACGCCTTGGCTGGACTAGGCCGAGTGGAAAAAGGGCGCCGCAACTATCCGGCGGCTATCAGCTATTTCCAGAAAGCCCGCGCCACGGTGAAAGACTATGCTTTTGCCGACGAGCTAACCGACCTCTACCGCCTCAACAACGAGCCCGCTAAAGCCGAGGAAATGGCTCGCGAAGCCATTTCTATGCTGGCCAGCGACGCCAAAGAGGCCGACGACAACGAACTGATGGGCCACTACGCCGACCGGGAACTAGCCTACGCTTACCTGAAAACCAAGGAGCTCGACAAAGCTCTCGAACACGCCAAAATCGAGTACGCACGCCGCCCCGACAACATCGACGTAGAGGAAACGCTGGCGTGGGTACACTACAAGCGCGGCGAATACGCCGAAGCCGAAAAGCAGATGCAACGTGCCCTGCGCATGAAAACCAAGAACCCTACGCTGCTCTGCCGAGCTGGCCTAATTGCTACCAAAACCGGCCATACCGCCGAAGGGCAAGCCCTCATTCGCGAGGCGCTAAACCTGAATCCCTACCTAAGCCTTGACCTAGCCGACGAAGGCAAAAAGCTGCTGGCAGTGAATTAAGCAGTTGTCATTCCGACGCAGGAAGAATCTGAGTTAAAGTTTTTACAACGGCTTGCCTCAGATTCTTCCTGCGTCGGAATGACAACTGCCTAGCTGAAATTACTGACACAGCACTGTCGGAACACTACGCCCTCTGCTGGCTAAAAAAAACACTACCACACCGCCAGCATATGCGGCCTCTCCGTCCATCTGTCTGCTACTTGCTGCCGCTGCTGTTGCTGCTGCCAAACCTGGCAGACGCGCACGTGCTGGACGTGGACCTAAGCAAACTCTCCCGCACCGACATTCTCTGGACTTATCTGCAGCTTGGCTATACGCACATCCTGCCGCTAGGCCTCGATCATATTTTATTTGTACTGAGCATCTTCTTCCTGGAGCCGCGCCTCAAGCCAGTGCTCTGGCAAGCCACCGCCTTCACCGTAGCACACTCCATCACGCTCGGGCTGGCCATGTACGGGCTAATTGCCCCGCCCACGGCCATTGTGGAGCCGGTTATTGCTTTGTCCATTCTGTTTGTAGCCATCGAAAATATTGTGGCCGACCGCCTGAATCCGTGGCGCGTGGCTATTGTGTTCGGTTTCGGACTGGTTCACGGCTTGGGATTTGCCAGTGCCCTGAGCGGGTTGGGGCTGCCGCGCAACATGTTCTTCGAGTCTCTGATTTCTTTTAACGTGGGCGTGGAGCTAGGACAGGTAACCGTGATTCTGCTGGCGTGGCTGCTGGTGGGCCGTTGGTTCAGTCAGAAAACCTGGTACAAGCAGCGCATAGTAGTGCCCGCCTCCGTCGCCATCGGCCTTATTGCCGCCTACTGGACTGTAGAGCGAGTGTTTTTTTAAAGTGATTTAGCGGGTTCGATGTTCGAACTGCGCAAGTAGCACCACTAGGGCATCAAATTCACCAAGTCACTATTTCACTGAATCACCAGTTACCGCATGTTCCGCTCCTGCCTCGTTCTGCTGCTGCTCGTGCACTACCTGTTGGTAGTGGGGGCAGGCCTTGTGGGGCGGCCGGAGCCAGTGCGCCAGCGCGCCGCCGATTACGTGCACAGCGCCGACTGTCAACGGCAGCACTATCTGCAACTCGACTGCTTCGACCATTGCAACGGCGAGCAGTACGTTACGCATAAGCCGGGCCAGCAGCAGTCGTGGCCGCAGCTACTTAGCTCGCTCAAGGGGCTGGATGTGCATTGCCATCTGCCAACGTCCATTATTGTTCTTGAACTCAACCTACCACGCACGCAGGAATATGCGGCGGAGTTGGGGGCGCTGTTTCCAGTGGGCTTTGCGGGTAAATTATACGCCCCTCCCCGTCGGGGATAAGTCGATTGTGGGCCGTTTTGCGGCCCGGCCAGAGTGCGTTGCACTACCTGGCTTTCGTCTTATCTTTTAGTTTGCGGCTGCCGCGCGGCCGCATTATTTCCGACGTATGAAATCCTTTTTTTCTGCTTTTCAACTGCCCGTGGCTACCGCTACGGGGGGGGGGTTAACTGTCCCGCTGGCGGCTGCTTTTCCCGCTGTCACGCCATTTATAAGCCAGTCCACTAGTTCTAAGCCAGCGGTGCAGCAGGCGCACAAGGCCCGCAAAATGGCCAGCCTCGCAACGCACCGGGCACAAGTGCTAGCTCAACGCCGCACATCCATTCCTGCTTCTGCTAAGCGCTGGTAAGAATGAAGCACTTGTATCTCAAACCGTTAGTTGTAATTCTCGCTGCTTTTCGTCAGCTATTCTTTGTATTGGCCCCGGCTTTATCGCGCTTGCCTTATCGGAGAGTGCGGGTAGTGGGTCTATTCCTTTTAAGTTTCCTGAGTTTGCCGCTGCTGGCTCAGAATACCGCTTCTATTCGCGGAGTGGTGGCTGATTCCACTTCGAGGCAGCAGTTGTCGGGCGTGAGCGTGCGGCTGCAAACTGCGGGCGGAGGCAGTACGGTGGGTACCGCTTCCGATGCGTTGGGCGCTTTTCGGTTCGGCGAATTGGCGCCGGGCACCTATACGCTGCGGGCAGTTGGGCTCGGCTATGGCTCCCGTACCGAAACCCTGACGCTGGCTGCCGGTGAAACCAAAACTGTGCAGTTGAGTTTGCCGGTGGTGTCATTGAACCTGAGCGAGGTAACCGTGCTGCAGCCCCGCGACCCAAATCAGAGCCTGGCGGCTATTTCGCACATCGACCAGATTCTGCGGCCCCTGAACTCGGCGCAGGATCTGCTGCGGTTGGTGCCAGGCCTGTTTATTGCGCAGCACGCGGGCGGCGGCAAGGCCGAGCAAATCTTTATCCGCGGCTTCGACTGCGACCATGGCACCGACTTCGCGGTGAGCGTGGATGGGCTGCCCGTGAACATGGTGAGTCACGGGCATGGCCAAGGCTACGCCGACTTTCACTTCGTAATACCCGAAACGGTGGAGCAGCTGAAAGTCTACAAAGGCCCCTACACCGCGCGTTTCGGCGATTTTGCCACGGCCGGCGCCGGCGAGTTCTCCACTAAAACTCGCCTCGATCAAAGCCAGGTGAAGCTGGAACTCGGTCAGTTTGACACGCGCCGGGCGTTGGTTATGCTGGACTTGCTAGGTAACAACCGGCACCTGTTTTCCAAAAAGCCGGAAAGCGCTTACATCGCCTCCGAGTACTACTTCACCAACTCGTACTTCGATGCCAAGCAGCATTTCAAGCGCTTCAACGGCCTGGCCAAGTACACCGGGCAGCTATCCGACAAAACCTCGCTGACCCTGCTCGGCTCGCACTTCACCTCGAATTGGGACGCCAGCGGCCAGATACCAGAGCGGGGAGTGCGCGAAGGCATTATCTCGCGCTACGGCAGCATCGACCCGAGCGAAGGCGGCCAAACCAACCGGACCAACGCCTCGGCGGTGCTCACTACGGCGTTGCCCCATGATGCCGTGCTGCGCCAGCAGGCCTACTACTCGCGCTACAACTTCGGGTTGTTTTCCAACTTCACCTTCTTTCTCAACAACCCCGTCAACGGCGACGAAATCCGCCAGACCGATGCCCGCAACCTCTACGGCTACACCGGCACCTACGACCAGGACACGCAGCTAGGCGGCCGGGCACTGCACACCACCTTTGGGCTCGGAACGCGCATCGATGCCACCGACGTAGCCTTGCTGAACGCCGTGCGGCGCGTGGTGACGGACACTACCATCAGCGGCCGCGTAAACGAGCAGAACATCAATGCCTACCTCGACGAGACGCTCACGCTGACCGAGCGCGTAACCATAAACGCTGCCCTCCGGGCCGACGTGTTTCGGTTCCGCTACCGCGACCAGCGCAATACGTCGGATTCTGTTTCGGGCCGGGCTACGGCGGCTCGGGTGTCGCCTAAGCTCAACCTGTACTACCAGCTCGCCCCGGAAACGCAGCTGTTCGTGCGCTCGGGCTTTGGTTTCCACTCCAACGACGCCCGTGGCGTGGTGCGCGACCCGGAGGCCAACGTGCTGCCCCGCGCCATCGGCTACGAGGTGGGCAGCACCTTCAAGCCCGTACCTAGCTTGGTGGTGAACGTGGCCGCATGGGCCCTGCACTTGCAGGACGAGCTGGTGTATGTCGGCGACGAGGGCATCACGGAAAGTACCGGCCCCACCCGCCGCTTTGGAGTGGACCTGGCCGCGCGTTATCAGGTTACCACCCGGTTGTTTGCTGACCTGGATTTGAATTACAACCACGGCCGCCAGGTAGATGCGCCGGCGGGTGCCAACTATATTCCACTGGCGCCTAGCCTTACCAGCATCGGCGGGCTCACGTTCAAGGCGCCTAGCGGCCTCAACGCCAGCCTGCGCTACCGCTACATCGACGACCGGCCCGCCAACGATGACGGCAGCATTACGGCCCGCGGCTACTTCCTGCTCGACGCTGTGCTGAACTACACCCACAAGCACTACCAGATTGGCGCCACCATTGAAAACCTGCTGGATGTGGAATGGAACCAGGCGCAATTCGCCACCGAAACCCGCCTGCCCACCGAACCCGTGGGTACGTCGGTGGACGAGTTGCACTTCACGCCCGGTACGCCATTCTATCTGAAGCTCAACGCCAGCATTTTTTTCTAGGTTAAAAGCAGAAGCAGAAAGCGCCGGAACAGCCGGCCAAGCCACAGAAGCTATTTGGGCAGCTCATTGACCGTTATGCAGAGGCGCCGCCGAAGCATCGCGTGTGCTAACACTGAATTAGTAATCCAACGTCAGCACGCAAGATGCTTCGGCGGCGCTTCTGCAGGACGTTTCAGAGAGGTTTGGCTGACTTCCTAAACAGCTTCTGTATCTTGGCCGTATGTTCCGGTGCTTTCTGTTTTTGGGGGTTGGCTTTGCTCTGACCGTAGGTGTTGGTGGCTGCCAGCTAGCCGAGGGAAATCCGCAAACTGCGGGCGCCCTCACGCAATCCGTAGCCGAAGCTTCCACTCCTGCACCAGTCGCGGCGGCTTTGCCAGATTCGCTGGCGCCCACGCCGCTGCCGCCCTTGCCCGCCGTATCCGATTCGTTGCGCCAGGCTGTGCAAACTCTGCACGCTGCTCTCGGCCCGGAGGCCGCTGCGTTGCGCCCTGAGGTGTTGGAGCGCGCCTGCGTTGGTTACCTGACACTGCGCCATGCCGGCCGTATCAGGCGCCCCGGCGTGCTGGCCATAGCCGATATGGACTTGCCTTCTTCTGAGCAGCGCTTATGGGTGCTGGATTTGGAGGCCGGCCAAGTGCTGCACCACAGCCATGTCGCGCATGGCCGCGGCTCGGGTTACTTGCGCGCCTACCGCTTCTCCAACACCATGAAATCGGCTTGCACCTCGCTCGGCTTCTACCGCACCGAAGACACCTACGGCGGCAAGCATGGTCTGTCGCGCCGCCTGCACGGGCTTGATGCCGGCCAGAACTCCAATGCCGAAGCGCGCTACGTCGTGCTACACGCTGCCGACTACGTGAGTGCCGCCTACTTGCGCGACCATGGGCAGGTGGGCTACAGCCGCGGCTGTCCGGCGCTGCCGCCCGAGCAGTACAAGGCCATTATCAAAAGCTTGCCCGAAGGATCGTGCTTGTTTTTGAGCGGACCCGGTCTGGAGTCGAAGTGGCTGAATGGCGCCGTGGCGGCTCAGCAGCTGGCGGCGCGGGGCTGGCGGTGAGAGTTGCCTCCTTTCTACCTGCTGTTCAAAATATATTCTGCCTGTAAATCAAAGTGATAGGAGGGGGCTGAGAAATTACAACAAGAAGCTGTAAGGTGCTGAAAACCAGATATTTATGAAAGCAGATCAGTAAATATGGAATCAACCTTGCGTTAGGTATGTTTTACCTTCGCCACGCACGGAAACATCTGTGTTTGTGCACCATTCGCACGAATGTTGCGTATACTCTTCTCAGGTAGCACTTCTCTCCAAGAAGTATCAATCCAAAAAGCAGGGGCAACCCTTTCAGTGCAGATGGAAAAAACAAGCGTAGTATATCGTCAGCGTTTCAAGCGCCGCGCCCGTCGGGTAGCGCGCCGAGTGTTGCCTTTTATGGCGTCGCTGTTCATGGCCACGCCCTTAGCTAGCCCCGTTATCAACTCCAAGGTAAAGGCCGCTAGCACTGAGGCTAAGCTGCCAACAAACAAAGAACTGCAGGTAGCTTTCTACAACCAGCGCACGCATGGTCTGTATCAGGAGCTAGGCCTCGAAAGCCAGGGGTTAAGCTTCAACGTGTTCGAGAAGGCCCTGACAGGCTACCTCAACCTGCAAAGCGAAGGCCGCCTGTCCAACGACAAGCAGCTGCTTACAGTGGTTGACTTTTCGTTGCCAAGCACAGTCAAACGCCTGTGGGTAATTGACCTGGCCAACAAGCAAGTGAAGTTTAACACACTAGTAGCGCACGGACACAACTCCGGTGAAAATGAAGCCACCGCGTTTTCCAATAAGAACGAGTCGAACATGAGTAGCCTCGGCTTCTACGTCACGCAGGATGAGTACGTAGGCAAGCACGGCCGTTCGCTCAAGCTCGATGGCGTCGATGAAGGTTTCAACACCAACGCTTTAGAGCGTTCCGTTGTAATGCACGGTGCCGATTACGTTAGTGAAGACTTCATCAAGCAAAATGGTCGTCTCGGTCGTAGCCTTGGCTGCCCCGCGCTGCCGATGGACCAAAAAGACGAAATTATTGACGCAGTAAATGGCGGTACTTGCTTGTTCTTGAATGGTGCTGATGAAACATATTCGTCGAAGTACCTAAACGAGGACGTTGCCATCAACGCCTTCCTAGCCAACAACAGCTAACAGCTAAGCTTTTGCCTATAATTAAAAAGCCCATCCTTGAATTCAAGGATGGGCTTTTTCATGTTCAAGTGTTCAACAAAAAGAACGTTGAAGCATCTAGCGTGCTACCGTTGTAGAGATACTGTCATGCTGAGTGAAGGCGTAGCCGGAGTCGAAGCATCTCTACCGCTTTGTTGTGCAGGCGTTAGTGTTTGCCATACTACCAAGATGCTTCGACTCCGGCTGCGCGGACGCCAGATGAGCAAGACAGTTAGTTTGGCAATATTAGGACGCGACATGTTCATTGCCTCAGCACAACGACTCTAGAGACTTATAAACAGCCTCTACAGCTTCACGCCAAACTTAGCGCCTACGGTTTCCAGGTCGCGCACAACGGGGTCGAGGAGGGGAATGCCGTCGAGAAGGCGACGGGCGGCGGTTTCGCGTTCCGGGTCGCCGGGGATGAGGACTTGCTGGCCCTCGACGGCGCGGGCGTTGCGGAAAGTGGTAATCCAGTTGTCCATGTGGGCCTTGAACTCGTCGGCGGGGCGGAAGGCATCAACGCGCATGGCCCCGAAGAAGTGACCAATGCCCTGGCCCACGGGGTTGGCAGGCGGTTGCAGAAACGCCACGAACGGTGGTACCCACGGCCCGTAATTAGCCCCCGAGAGTACGGCCGAAAAAATGTCGACTATGCTGCCTAGGCAGTAGCCTTTGTGCGAGCCGGTTGCGCCGCCTAGGGGCAGTAGGGCGCCGCCTAGCTTCACGGCGTCGGCATCGTTGGAGTTTTGGCCGGTGGCATCCTGTACCCATCCGTCGGGCACGGGTAGCTGCTTGCGCTGCGCAATTTCCAGCTTGCCATTGGCGGCGGTGGTAGTGGCGAAGTCGGCTACGAAGTCGGGTTGGCTGGCGGCCGGAATAGCTACGGCAATGGGGTTGGTGCCGAGTAGCCGGTCGAGCGAGTGAGTAGGGGCCACCAGGGGCGAGGCATTGGTCATAGCAATGCCTATCATGTCGTGGGCCAGGGCCTTCATGGCGTGGTAGCCGGCAATGCCGAAGTGGTTGGAGTTGCGCACCGATACCCACCCCGTGCCCACTTGCCGGGCCTTCTCGATGGCTACCTGCATAGCTTTCGGCCCTACCACCAGCCCCAAGCCACCGTCGCCATCAACTACGGCAGTGCTTGGCGTTTCATAGGTCACACCCACGCGGGGGGCCGGGTTGATGCGGCCGGCTTCCCACAGGCGGACATACCCAATAAGGCGGGCCACGCCGTGCGAGTCGATACCGCGCAAGTCGGCAGAAAGCAAGGTTTCGGTGGCGAGTGTGGCGTCGGCGTCGGGGCAGCCAATGCTCTTGAAAACGGCTTCGGCGAACGTGAAGAGCTGGTTATAAGAGAAGGTCACTAGGGCTGGTTTTTGGTTGTTGGTTATTTGTTTTTGGTTGGAGGTAAAGCAGCGGCAAGCCATCAACCGAAAAACAAATAACCAAAAACCAACTCACTGTTGCTGCTGCTGCTGCTGTTGCTCCCAATTCACATACTTGCGGTAGGAATTAATGGGGACGATTGGTTGCTCTACTTCGCGCACGTACACCGGCTCCTCGGGTAGGGGAGCGGGCTTGGCGGGCTCGCCGTTGTCGATGTGCACTGATACTGTGAGGGTGTGCGCGCCGGTGCCTTTGTACGTGCCTTTGATGGGCGTGCAATCCGAGAAGTTGCGGCCGATGGCCATGCGTACGTGCCCGTCGCTGACAATGCAGTTGTTGGTTGGATCGAGGCCTAGCCAGCCGTAGAACGGAATGTAGGCTTCCACCCACGCGTGGGTGGCGCCGGAACCCCGCACTCCTTCCTGCTTGGGGCACACGTAGCCGCTTACGTAGCGCGCCGGAATACCCACCTGCCGCAGCATGTACAGCAGCATATGGGCAAAGTCTTGGCAGACGCCGGCCCGCAGCCGCCAGATTTCCTCGGTGGGCGTTTCCACGTTGGTTACGCCCTGCCGGTACTCGAAATGGTCGTAGACGTACTCCGACAAAACCAGCGCATTTTTCAGCGGCTTGTCGTCGCCGTTGACGATGCCGCGCAGGGAGTCCTGTATTTCATCTTGCAGCTTCGAGGTTTCCGGGGTCAGGAAGTCCATGTATGCCACATCGTGCCGCAAACTGGTCAGATTACGCCATTGCTCGTCGGCCGTCTCCTCGTCCATCGGAAACTGAATGGGCGTCGTAACAACTTCCAAGTTGGAGTCTATAACCAGTTCCGAGTGCGGACTAATCATCGAGAACACGCCGACTTGGTTGCCGAAATAATCGGTGAAAAAAGCCACGTCCGGGTTGTAGGAGATGGTTACGTCGTGGTTTTTCACGGTCAGCCGCTCGTCTTCTAGCGGATAGATCATCAACTGGTTGGCGCAGTCGATAACCGGAGCCGCGTAAGCGTAACGGGTGATATGTTTGATTTTGTAGAAAGGCATTGGTTGAGCTGTTAGCTGGAAAAATCAGATCGTCATCTGAGCGTAGCCGGAGTTGAAGCATCTCGCGTGCTAATGTTGCCAAACATCATTCTTACACGTTTCATCTCACATTCGCCCTTCAAAGCATCTCGTTCGAATTGTTGTAGTGCTAGATGGTTTTACCATACTGGCGAGATGCTTCGCCTCCGGTTCCTGGCTTGGGGCGCCACCTGCGGACGTCAGAGCAAGCAGGACCGTGTAGGGAGCAGGCACTAAGCACTAGAAACTAGCTGTTACCGAAGTAGTATTTATTGAGCGCATTGGTGATTTCCAGTAGCTCTGTGCGGGTTTGCAGCAAAAACTGTTCGAGCAGGGGCACGTTGCCGACTTGAAGACCACTGTATGTGACACTGTTTTTCACCCTGCCCACCAGAAAACGCAGTTGCTCGTAGCTAGTTGGCAAGCTTTTATCCTTTATCCGCTCGCAGCAGCGCATCAACTGACGAAGGCTATACGACAGAGAGTGCGGAAAATCCTGGTCATACACAATCATTTGCAGCACCGATTGCGCATCCAGAATGCCCTTGTAGGTTTTCGAATACAGCTCATGGCCGTAGAGGGCATACAGCACGTAGCGCAGCTCGGGCGCGCCCATCGGGTGTTGCTCGGTTTGCGCAAAGGCTTGCTGGTTGAGGCGGATGATGTCGGTTGTTTGGATGGCGCGCTCCAGGTACTTGCCCATGTTCAAAAACACGTAGCCTTCGTCGCGGGGCATGGTGTGCTGCACGGTTCCGGTGAACAACAGGCCCTGCCGGAGCAGCATGTCCAGGCCCGATACGGGGTCTTCCAGGGTAGCCTCGCGGGCTACTTCTTCCTGCCGGATGGTGTGATAATACTCGTTGAGGCTTTGCCACACCTCTTTGGTGATGTGGTCTTGCACGGCACGAGCGTTTTCGCGACCGTGCATCACGTTGTTATAGGCCGACACCGCATTCGACTTGTCGAACACCAGATGCCGGATGATATGGGCGGTGTTGCGCACCGTGTCGTTGATTTCCTCCTGGCTTAAGTCGCCGTAGTTGTGCAGCAACGACTTCCAGCCCCCATACCGGTGCTCGTCCTGCGAAGTAATGTAGCTGATCCGGACCACCTGCAGCATGGACTGCGTGCGTTCCATGTAGCGGCCCAACCAGTAAATAGTATCAGCAACGCGACTTAACATTTAACAGTTATCATTTAACATTCAACAATTTATTGAGTGGCATTCAACACCTAGCAAATGACAGATAACGCAACGCACAGTGAGCAATCAGTGAATGCTCTGCCGCTCGAACAAGCAGTACTGATTGTTTGCTAAAGACTGTTAACTGTTGATTGATAACTGTTAAATGTCATTGGGCCCTAGCACCCACGTATCCTTGCTGCCGCCGCCTTGCGAGGAATTGACCACTAGGGAGCCTTCGCGCAGGGCTACCCGCGTAAGGCCGCCGGGCACAATGTCGATGCCGGAGGGGCCGTAAAGGGCAAAGGGACGCAGGTCGACGCGGCGGGGCTGGAGCACCCCGTCGATGTAGCAGGGAGTGGAGGAGAGACTAATGATGGGCTGCGCGATAAAGCTGCGCGGGTCGGCGGTGATGGCCGCTTTGAAGGCGTCCATTTCCTCCTCGGTGGCGCTGCTGCCAATGAGCATGCCGTAGCCACCCGACTCATTGGTGCGCTTGATGACCATGCGGGCCATGTTGTCGAACACCAGCTGACGCTTGTCGGGGTCGTCGAGCTGGTAGGTGGGCACGTTTTTGAGGATGGGCTCCTCGTTGAGGTAGTAGCGGATCATGTCGGGCACGTAGCAGTACACGGCTTTGTCGTCGGCCACGCCGTTGCCCATGGCATTCACAATGGCCACGTTGCCCTTGCGGTAGGCCCAATACAGCCCCGACACGCCCAACGCGCTATCCGGCCGAAAGGCCAGCGGGTCGATGTAGTCGTCGTCGACGCGGCGGTAGATAACATCGACGCGGGTGAGGCCGCGGGTGGTTTTCATGTACACGAAATGGTCGTGCACGATCAAGTCGCGGCTTTCTACCAGCCGGATGCCCATTAGGCGGGCCAAGGTACTATGCTCGAAGTAGGCCGAGTTGTAGATGCCCGGCGAGAGAAGCACCACCGTAGCCTCACTGGCTTGGCGGTTGCCGAGGGCCAGCAAATTTCGGAACAGCAAATCGGGGTAGTCCTTGACGGGCTGCACGTTGTTCTTGGGCAGCAGATCGGGGAAGATGCGGTAGGTGATGCTGCGATTTTCCAGCATGTACGACACCCCCGAGGGCGTGCGTAGGTTGTCTTCCAGCACGTAAAACTCTCCGTCATGGTCCCGAATCAAGTCGACGCCCGCAATGTGGGTGTAGATGTCGTAGGGGACGTTGACATTCATCATTTCGCGCAGAAACTGCGGGCACGAATACACCAGCGCCGCCGGAATGATGCCGTCTTTGATGATGAATTGCTGGTGATAAATGTCTTTCAGAAAGATGTTGAGCGCCTTCAGCCGTTGCTTGATACCGGCTTCAATGCGTACCCATTCGCTGTGGTTGAGGATGCGCGGTATGATGTCGAAGGGGAAGATTTTCTCGATGCCCTCGCCGCTGCTGTACACCGTGAACGTGACGCCCTGGCTTAGAAACAGCTTTTTGGCCAGCTCCACCTTGCGGGTCATTTCCGTAACGGGCAAGTTCTCAATTGCCGTCACGAAGTTGCGGTACTCCGGGCGAATCTTTTCGGTCTGAAACATTTCGTCCCACACGTTGGCCTGTTCCCGGTAGGTGTGAAGAAGGGAAGTGGATTGCATGTAACTGAGGAAAAAAGACAGCAGGAAGTTGAACAGTCGATGGGCAGCAACCAGTGGAAACGTCTGTTGTACCAGAGGTGCTTACCCTTGAGCTAGCAGGGGGTTGATGCAGGAATTAAGTCAATAAAACGCGAAAAGCCTTTTATTTTTTAGTCAACTTCTAATTTTTTATATGGTTTTGCTCTGATATAACCTTCTGGTTAGTGGGTTATGCGGGAAATTATAATGTCCACTGTCACTGATTTTCAACTGCCTATTCTGGCTCTTACTACTTCGCACGTTAATCTCACCCGCTAGCTTCCTCTCCTCGAAAAGAGGAGGAACTGGTTCCTGTTTTTTAGCTCTAGCTGTCATTCCCTCAGAGAGTAGCCGGTTTTTTAGAGCTGGTTCTCCTTCTCCCCGAGGAGAGGGGGCTAGCGGGTGAGGCCATCTGCGTAACACCAGGTATTTAGTGTAGCAGGTTTACGCAATCAGCCGTACACAGGGCAAATCTTATCCGACCTTTCTTTTTCAACCAGATGCAACTCTTCAAGTGTACTCATTGCGGTCAGCTGCTGTATTTCGAAAACGATAAGTGCGAAAAATGCCACTATCCCTTGGGTTTCGAGAGCCAGCAGCTACAACTGCTACCCTTGGTGCAAGCGCCCGACGGCCACACGTTTCGGGTGTACGGAACTACGCACCAGGATGCACCCAGCTACACCTATTGCCACAACCACACCGAACAAGCCTGCAACTGGTTGGTGCCCGAAGGCAGCGCCACGCCCTTCTGCACTGCCTGTGCCCTCAACCGTACCATTCCCAACCTAGAGCAGCCCGAGCACCGAGCACGGTGGCGCCGGCTGGAAGTAGCCAAGCACCGCCTGGTATACAGTCTGCTGCGTATGGATCTGCCCGTCGTGAGTAAAGCCGTTGACCCGGCGCGCGGCCTCTGGTTTGATTTCCTGGCCGACCCCAACAAAGAAGGCGGCGAACGGGTAATGACCGGCCACGACGAAGGTCTCATCACCATCAATATTGCCGAAGCCGACGATATTGAACGAGAAATGGCCCGCAAAGCCATGGCCGAAATGTACCGGACGCTGCTAGGTCACTTCCGCCACGAAGTCGGCCACTACTATTGGGACCGGCTCATCGATAACACGCCCCATCTAGAGGAATTCCGGCAGCTTTTCGGCGACGAGCAGCAAGACTACGGCGAGGCACTCAAGCGCCACTACGCCCAAGGCCCCCCCGCCGACTGGGCACAGTACTTTATCAGCTCCTACGCCAGCAGCCACCCGTGGGAAGATTGGGCCGAAACGTGGGCGCATTACCTGCACATCGTCGATACGCTGCAAACGGCCCATGCTTTTGGGCTAAGCGTAAACCCGGTGATAGCCGAAACCCACCAGCACCTGCAAGCCACCATCGAGGAGGAACCCTACGAGCAAGACGACTTCCACCACATCATGGACCAGTGGCTACCCCTCACCTTTGCCATGAACAGCCTCAACCGCAGCATGGGCCAGCCCGATTCCTACCCCTTCATCATCACCCCCGCAGTGGTCGAGAAAATGGCGTTCATCCACCGTATCTGCCAGGAGGTGAGGTGACAGGGAAGCAAGACTACTAGAGGCTAGCTGCTGGTTCTAGTCCTCGCGCCTGTCAGCTTTTGCTACTTTACACTCATCATTTCCGCCAGCAGCCCCTCTTTCAAAGCGAAGGCAGACGTGCGGATGCGGGTGATGCCGCTGATGCCTAATACGAAATCGAACAGCACGGAAGCAACTACCAGCATGTCGGCGCGCATGGGCAGGATGCCGGGTATGGCTTTGCGCTGCTCGTGGGTGCCGTTGAGTAGTTGGCGGTAACTGTTTTGGAAGCTGCTCATGGCTAACTCGGTGCACGGCGGCAACTCTGCTTCGGTACGCAGCTGGCCGAGCTGCATATCGGCGAGGCTGTCGAAGCTGCCGGAGGCGCCTACTA
Organism: Hymenobacter sp.; assembly: GCF_036387835.1. Lineage (GTDB taxonomy): Bacteria > Bacteroidota > Bacteroidia > Cytophagales > Hymenobacteraceae > Hymenobacter. The sequence goes on from NZ_DASVSY010000007.1 coordinate 138,813, forward strand.
CAGCTACTGGCTGGTACTGGTCCACGGCCGCCACCAGCGGGGCCAGTACTATACTTAGGTGGGCTTGCTCTGCTGCTACTGCCTCGGCGGGCATAACGCCGCTCGGGTCCGGGAAAAACTGGTCGAGCAGACGTTGTGCGCCTATTTCGAAACTTTGCTTCCAAAAAATGGTGGCTTCATCGGCAATGATAAATTCCACCGAGCCCCCACCAATATCCACAATCAGGTTGCGTTCCTGGCCGAGCGGCACTGCTTGCCGAACGCCTTTGGTAATCAGTTCCGCTTCTCGTTCGCCGGGAATAACTTCCACCCGAATGCCCGTTTTTTCGAAGATGGCCTGCACCAGCTCCTGGCCGTTGCGGGCGACCCGCACAGCGCTGGTGGCCGTGGCGCGCACCTCTTTGACCTGATGCAGTTCGATTTCTTCCTGAAAGGCATCTAGCGTGTGCAGCGCCCGCGCAAAAGCCTCCGGGGTGATTTCGCCTTTGCTGATGCCGCCTTGGCCGAGCCGCACCCCTACTTTGTCGCGCAACAACACCAGTGGCTCGGTGTGTGGCTCTTCCGGCAGCTCCACAATCAGCAGGTGAAAGGTGTTGGTGCCCATGTCAATCAGGGCGAGGCGGCTTTTCATGTGCGTTATTGGTTATTGGTTTTTTGTTTTCTGTGATTGGGCTTCAAAACTCGTCAGACAACCGAGACGAACAACCAAAAACCAATAACGAAAAACGAGCATCAAGTGGCAAACCGGCAGAACGTGCCAAGGGGTAGCTTGCGGGCCGCGGCGTCGTGCAGGTAGATTTCGCCAATCTCGCGCTTTTCCCGCATGGTAGGGAATATTTCGCCTACCAGGTTTTCCAGAATCAGGGCCGAGAAGCCGAGGGAATAGAGGTTGACGAGGAAGAAATGGTCGGTGGGATCGAGCAGCTCTTTGCAAAGCTTGAGCATCTCGTTTAGCTCGTCTTCGAGCTGCCACTTCTCGCCGTTGGGCCCGCGGCCGTAAGCAGGCGGATCGAGGATGAGGCCCTGGTATTTGCTGCCGCGCTTCACTTCGCGCCGCACGTATTTCATGGCATCTTCCACCAGCCACCGCACCCCGTCGAGGTTGCTGGCTTCCATGTTGTCGCGGGCCCAAAAGTTCACTTGCTTCACCGAATCAAGGTGGGTGACGTCGGCGCCGGCGGCACGGGCGGCCAGGGTGGCGGCGCCGGTATAAGCAAACAGGTTGAGCACCCGCGGCACGGCGGCTTTGCGCTTGCGGGTTTGCTGGTAGATGAACTGCCAGTTGGGGTCCTGCTCCGGAAATAGCCCTACATGCTTGAACGACGACATGCCCAACCGAAACCGCAGCTTCAGGCCGTCGGGCCGCTCATAGCCGATTACCCATTGCTCGGGGGTGCCGGGCTTGATTTTCCACTGGCCGCGCTCTTGGCTGCCTTTTTCGCGGGTGAAGGTGGCGTGAGCGCGCTGCCATTCGCTGGCGGGCAGGTGCGGGTCCCAGATGGCCTGCGGCTCGGGGCGGGCCAGAATGTGCTGGCCGAAACGCTCCAGCTTCTCGAAGTTGCCCGCATCGAGCAGCTCGTAGTCAGCCCACGGGCTGGTGGTGAGGAAAGTGTACATGCGGGGCAAAGGTAGTTGTTGCTGATTGTTGGTTGGTGATTGCTGGTTGTTGATTGCTGATTGTTGATTGCTGATGGTTGCGCAGTCTGGTGTAGCGCACAGCCTAAGCTTCGCGTATCGTAGAACAGCAGGATAGCGCCTCATCACAAAGAACATCGTTCAACGTCTCGCCAACCAATCAGCAACCACACGCGAAGCTTAGGCTGCGCCCTACACCAGACTACGCAACCATCAGCAATCAACAACTAACAACCAGCAATCAACAATTAACAATCACCCCATGTCTGAACCAGAACGCATTGCCGACCAGCTCCGCCGCACCTTTGATGGTGACGCTTGGTCCGGGCCTTCGCTGCAACAAACGCTAGCCAACCTCACGGCCGCGCAAGCCGCGGCGTATCCGTGGCCGGGTGTGCACACCATTGGCGAGTTGGTGCAGCACCTCACCACCTGGACCGTTACGGTGGCGCAGCGAGTGGAAGCCCGGCAGCTCACGCCCATGACCCGCGACGATTGGCCGACGTTTCCAGCCGTGGCGGACGAAGCCGCCTGGCTCCGGGCGCGGCAGGAATTGCACGAAGCGCACGAGCAGTTGGTGGCTATTACGGAAGCCCTGCCCGCCACCGAGCTGGATACGGTGCTCGGCGATGCGCGCCAGCGGGCCGATGGCTCCGGCGTGTCTATTTATGTGCTGCTACATGGCGTGGTTCAGCATTATCTTTACCACGCCGGGCAGATTGCCCTGCTGCGTAAATTCGTTTGACCCGCATCCCGTGACTCTTTCCTTCCACAAATACCAAGGCACCGGCAACGACTTCGTAATGGTGGACGACCGCGCCCACAACTTCGACGCCGCCAACCACGCCCTCGTGCAGCACCTCTGCGACCGGCGCCGCGGCATCGGTGCCGACGGCCTCATCCTGCTCCGCCAGCACCCCAACTACGACTTCGAGATGGTGTACTTCAACGCCGATGGTCACCTTGGCTCGATGTGTGGCAACGGTGGCCGTTGTACCGTTGCCTTCGCTCGGCAACTCGGCGTCATCGAAAGCCACACCCGTTTCCTGGCCGCCGACGGCCCGCACGAAGCCCAAATAGAAGCTGATGGTACGGTGCACCTGCGTATGCAGGACGTAACCGGCCACCAGCACATCGAAGAGCACAGCGGTGTGTTTTTGAATACCGGCTCGCCGCACCTTGTGCGCTTTATGCCCGCCAGCACCCTGGCCGAGCTGAATGTGTTTGCCGAAGGCCGTGCCATCCGCTACGGCGAGTTGTTCCGCGAGCAAGGCACCAACATCAACTTCGTAGAGATACCCGAAACCCCCAACCTGCCCTGGCAGGTGCGCACCTACGAGCGCGGCGTGGAAGACGAAACCCTAAGCTGCGGCACCGGTGTCACGGCAGTGGCCCTGGCAGCCTCGCAACACGGCGCCCAAAGCCCAGTGCGTCTCCAAACGCCCGGCGGCGAGCTACGCGTCACCTTCGAAACACAATCAAATGGCGCCTTCACCAACATCTTCCTCATCGGCCCCGCCACGCACGTGTTCGAGGGTAGGGTGGAGGTGTAGTTTCAGAGTGAGATCAACCAGCCGGTCCTGCTGGATCTAGCGTCTGTTTGTTGAAGCTTCTCGTGTGCCAACGTTGTAAAAATAACCGTTCTGTAGAGGCGCAGCCGAAGCAGCCTGCGTGCTGAGGTTGAACGATGTAGAGACGCGATACTTCGCGTCTCTTCGTTGCTGATGTTGTTTATTAAGAACTCAATTTTGGTCGTTCAATGCCGAGACGCGAAGTGTCGCGTCTCTACAATCGCCTGAGGAAGCGGGCGAGATGCTGCGTCTCTGCAGGACGTTCTTTATGCTGTGTTGAAGCAAGCCGCTACGGCTGCCGGTCGGGGGCGGTAAAGTCCAGCATCCAGCCGGGGTATTCGGGCGTTAGCTTGCTGACTTCGTCTAGCTGCTTTAGCTCCTCCGGCGTCAGCTGCACGTCCACCGATTTAAGGTTGTCTTCCAACTGCTCCATCTTCTTGGCCCCGATAATCACGCTCGTGACTACGGGTTGATGCAGCAGCCAAGCCAAAGCCAACTGCGCCACGGAGGTACCTTTGGCTTCGGCCAGGGGGCGTAGGGCATCCAGAATGTCGAAGGCTTTTTCTTTATCGACGGGTGGGAAGTCGAAGTTTACGCGGCGGGCACCTTCTTCGCTCTGTTGGTCACGGGTGAACTTGCCGCTTAGGAAACCACCGGCTAGCGGACTCCACACCATCAAGCCTACTTTCTGGTCGAGTAGCAGCGGCACTACTTCGCGCTCCAAGTCGCGGCCGGCAATGGTGTAGTAAGCTTGCAGCGACACAAACTTTTCGATGTGGTTGTAAGTGGAATAGCCGAGCGCCTTCATTAGCTGCCAAGCTGCCAGGTTGCTGGCCCCGATGTAGCGCACCTTGCCGCTGCGCACTAGGTCGTCGAGGGCGCGCAGGGTATCTTCCAGCGGCGTCAGCGGGTCGTAGCTGTGAATTTGGTAGAGGTCGATGTAGTCGGTTTTCAGCCGTTTCAGCGAGTGTTCCACCTGGTCGAAGATATGCTTGCGCGTTAAGCCAACCTGGTTAGGACCTTCGCCCATCTTGCCGCGCACTTTGGTAGCCAGCACCAGCGAATCGCGCGAGAGGCCGAGGTTGTGGATGGATTGGCCGGTTAGCTCTTCCGATAAGCCCTCTGAGTAGACGTTGGCCGTGTCGATGAAATTGATGCCCGCGTCAATGGCGCGCCGCATCTGTTCATCCACTGCCTGCTGATCCAGCGCGCCAATGGCTGCTGCCCAACCTTTGCCGCCAAAAGTCATCGTGCCCAAGCACAGCGCTGATACTTTTAGGCCGGTATTGCCCAATAGGTTGTATTTCATGGTTGTCGGGAATTGAGAGGAACCTTGCGTAAACCGTTAAGCCAGGCAGATGTTGAAGCAAAGTGAAACCTTGCTGGCTGCCTCTTTACGCTGATGTATGTAGGTACACTACGCAAAAACAGCAGTGAAGCAGGTAAATTAGTGAAGAACTTTGTGTTGCATCACTTACGCCAAAGTGTAGCGCGGAACGGATTTCCTGTGGCTTCCGCGCTACGCTCCACCCAAACCTTTTATATCTTTCACTAGAGCTTATATCGACTAATGAGCTATTGCTGATCTTTGCTGCATGAACTATCACGCTGTTGTGGCCCGTAGGGGCCAGCTACAAGCGGTGACGGGTTTGCCCGAAGCTGCCTTTGAGCACCTGCATACGATCTTTGC
>NZ_DASVSY010000008.1:0-54525 GCF_036387835.1 Hymenobacter sp.
CTGCATGATTTGCTCGCCGTCTTTGCTGGCGGCAATGGCAATGAGGGTATCGGGATGCAGGTGGTCGATGTGCTGGAAGGGCAGCAGCCCGTGCAGGGGCGTATCAATCGAGGGCGTGGCGCACTTGGGGTCGAAGAGGCAGTACTCGAACAAGCCCACCATCTCATCCTCGTACGGCAAGCCGCGGTAGCGGTTCTTGAGCTGGTGCAGCTTCTCGACGTAGAGGGTGGCGCAGCCGGCCTTGGTGAGCGTGCCGATGTCGCCGCCCGAGCCTTTGACCCACATCACCTCGGCTGCCTCGCCCGTGACGGGGTTGGTCTCCGGGATTTTGCAGGAAGTATTGCCCCCGGCGTAGTTGGTCAGGCGCAGATCCGCGCCGAGCAGGTTGGAGCGGTACAGGAACAGGGCGACCTCGTCGCCGCTCAACTCCAGCGCCTTCGCCTCGTCCCACAAATAGCTGACGTGCTGAAAGGTTGACGTGTTTTCCATAACACAGGGATATCAAATTGAAGTCTTCGGATGATGCTAGAAAGCAAATGAAGTCAATCCGCCGGCTGCTAATCTTATGTACTCTCCTGCTCGCATACTATATTTTAATCTGGCGACACCGAGTTCTACAGGACTTTCTCACAGAAGCCGGTTGGTAGTTTTTCAACGTGTTGATGAACACGGTAGAGACGCGACAATGCGCTGCGCCAACCTTCAGTTCATGTCGCTTCGTTGAACGGATGGCATAGCACAGAGTTAAAGAAAGCTGTAGCCCGAAGCCTGCGCTTCGCGCGTCGTTGAGCGACCATAACCGCACCGTAGCCACGATACGCGAAGCTCGGGCTTCGGGCTATAACTATCTAAACAACAGCAGCAACGACGAGACGCCAAGTGCCGCGTCTCTAAACTGTTCAAACTGCTCTAGCCTCTTACAGTGAGTTCAGGTAATACTTGGTAAGGCACCGCTTGTTCTGCGGAATTCGCTTGGCGACATATCAACCTTCTTCTTGAAAATCCGAGAGAAGTAAAACATCGATTCGAAGCCCGTTATATCAGCTATTTCAGCTACCGATAAGGTAGTTTCGCGGAGCATCTGCCTGGCTTTTTCAAGCTTTAAGTTGAGATGGTACTGGCCCGGTGGGATGCCCATTACGGCTTTAAAGGCTTTGCGAAACCAGATGTAACTCACGTTGAAGTCGTTGGACAGGGCTTCAAAGTCGATAGTATTGGCCCAGTTTTTCTGGATGGCATAACGTGCTTGGTGAATCACCTGCTCCTGGCGGCTGCGGGTTGATTCCTTCATCAAAGCCGAGGCGTACACAAGTCCCAGCAACTGAATTACCTGGCAGGTAGCAATCTGCTGGTAGGCTACCCCCTCGTACTTAAGCGTGTCGATGAGCCGGGTGAAAATGTTGAGCAGTTCGGCGTGAAAGCCGATACGCATGAGGGCGCTTTGCGGGCTAAAGCAGTCCTGCCGCATCAAATACTCGGCGTAGTGCCCCTTAAAGCCTACCCAGAATTCCTCCCAGCCAGTATCATCGGAGGGTTTGAAACGATGCCAGACTTGCGGATACAGCAAAAAGGCTGTGCCGGCCTCGACCAACGTGGGTGGCACATCGGTCGATTCAAATACGCCCTGCCCATTGGATATATACACCAGCTGAAACTCGTCGAGCACCCGGCCGTGCTGCCATTCGAAGGCATATTGGTTGGGGTGGTTGGGATCGGGGTAGGGAATACCGCTTTGGTGGACGTGGTGACCAATAGTGAGGATGTCGACGCCCCAGTTGGGGGTGGTTTCGAGCAGTTGCTGTAGTTGGGCAGTGCTGAAATATTTCCGGTATTCGTTCATATCAGAAAGTGTAAGTAATCCATCAAAAAATATATGGCAATTAAGCTTTAAAAAATGTTGGTTTGTTCTGTTAGTTCAAATATAAATCGTTTGCGTTAGCCGGTTTTGCATTATAGCACTAAGGCGACTTGCAGGTTTATTTTACTGTTGTTGGCTTTTTTGATACTCAAGCATCTGTGGGAATCCCCGCCACGGTTAGCTTATCAATAACCGACAAGTGCTTTGCCCCGAGTCGTCTTCGCCACTTCCTTCCCACCCTAACCTTTCCTTGTGATGTACAACTTACAGTTTAAACCGCTAGACAAGACTCCGAAGTACAAGCAGATTGTGCAGTCCATCATCACGGATATTAACCGGGGAACGTTGAAAAACGGGCAACAGCTGCCCTCCATCAACGAGCTAAGTGGGGCCTATGATGTAGCGCCCGACACGGTGGAAAAAGCCTATCGGGAGTTGCGCACGCAGGGTTTTGTGTTGTCGGTGCACGGCAAAGGATACTATGTGCAGGCGGCCGATGCGCACAAGTTGCGGGTGCTGTTAATATTCGATGAGCTGAGCACTTACAAGAAGTCGCTCTACTACTCTTTCATCGATGCTTTGGGCGAGCAGGCCACCGTGCACTTGGAAATTCATCATCACAGCACCTGCATCTTCCAGAATATTGTCGAGAACAATTTGGGCAAGTACAATTACTACGTGGTGATGCCGCATTTTGGGCAGACGATGGGCAAGGCCGATTATGAAAATGTGTTGAATACCATTCCAGCCAACGAATTGGTGCTATTGGATAAGAACGCGCCCAACCTAAAGCAAAAGTGCCTGCGCGTTTTCCAGGATTTCGACCGCGACATTTTCGAGTCGTTGGAGAGCATGCAGGATTTGCTGGTCAAATACGATAAACTGGTTTTGGTCACGCCTACGCAGGGCAACTACCCGGTGGAAATTGCGTGGGGCTTCCGTACGTTCTGCATTAACTACAAAAAAGCCTTTGCCATCAAGGCAGGCGCAATGGATGAAACGATGCAGGCAGGCACCGCCTACGTGGTGATGTGCGAAGACGATGTGGTGGAGATAATGAAGAAGCTCCGGCAAACCAATTACCTGCTAGGGCGTGAAGTCGGCATTATGACCTTCAATGATACGCCCTTAAAAGAACTGCTGAACTTAACCGTTATGACCACCGACTTCGAGCAAATGGGCCGCACGACAGCTGAGTTGCTGCTTAATAATCAGAAGGCAACTGTACGCAACCCTTTCTGTGTGCTGCGGCGCGGTTCCTTATAAGGTAGGGGCACTTGTCAGTGCTAAAAGGCCAGAGAGCTAGTTGCCCTCCTCAATTGAGGAGAGCAACTAGCTCTCTGGCGTTTAGTCAGTCCTAAGAAGCTGTTTAAGTTAGCCAAAGAGCTATTAGAGCGGTGTAGAGACGCATCTTTGCGTCTCAGCGCCCGCACCAACCCGCCGATTTTGTTCAACGCCGAGACGCAAAGATGCGTCTCTACATCGTTCACTGATTTCGAAAACGTAACGCAAACAGCCTCTAAGAAGGTTTCTAGCCAGAAGCACGCCTCTACATGTGAAAACGGCCTCATCTTCCCGGAAGATGAGGCCGTTTTCACTACGATTTATTCTGAGTGGAAACTAGAAGTAGGCGCTCAGTTGGGCCTCGGAGGCGGGGAGCGGGAAGGTGAGGGGGATGGTGCTATAGGCAGCGGGAAGCAGCGTGACGCCGGCCGGCAGGTAGTAGGCCCGCGGATTGGCCCGGATGCGGACCCCGTGCGCGGTCATAACCTCCACGGCTTTGCCGGTGCGTACCAGGTCCAGCCAGCGTTTGTTCTCGAAGGCCAGCTCTACGCGCCGCTCACGGGCAATGGCATCGCGCAGGCCGGCTTGGCTGGTTTGGGTGGTGCCCGCCAGGCCGGCCCGCGTGCGGATTTGGTTTAAGAGCGGCACCGCCTCGGCAGTTTTGCCTTGCTCGGTCAGGGCCTCAGCGAGTAGCAGCAGCACCTCGGCGTAGCGATACACCGGCCAGTTGTCGTTGGTGAGGCCGAATTGGGTGTGGGGGTGCAGGTACTTCTTCACGAAGGGATACACGGTGCCATCGGTGGCGGGGGCGGTGCCGATGGAAACTTCTTTGCGCCGGTCGTTGGGCTCGTAGGCGGCAATCAGGTCGGGGGTGGGGGTGTTGAAGGCTTCGAGCACCAGCAGGCCCTGCGGATTGCTGACCCCGGTGAGCGTGCCCACGGTGGCCGCCGCTATGGGCCGGGGCAGAAACTGGTAGATAAAGTTGCTGGCGTAGCCATCGGAGCCCACCTGATACTGCACCTCAAACACCGATTCGCCGTTGTTTTTGCTGGTCGGGTCGAATACGGCCGCGTAGTTGGGCAGCAGTGTGTAGTCGCCGGAGGCTACCACTTCCTTCAGCACGGTTTCGGCGAGGGCGTACTGTTTCTGCACCATGTACACGTCGCCGAGTAGGGTTTTGGCGGCCCCGGAAGTAGCCCGCCCGGCTATCTGCGTTTTCTTGCCGGGCAGCAGCGTAGCCGCCTGCTGCGCGTCGGCGACTATCTGCTTGTACACGTCGTCGGGGCTGGCGAGGGGCAGCGCGGCCTGCGACCGGTCGGTTACGGGCGTCAGGTGCAGCGGCACCGAGCCGAAGTAGCGTACCAGCTCGAAATAGGCCATAGCCCGCAGGAAAAGCGCCTCGCCTTTCAGGGTGTTGCGGGCCGTTTCATCGAACGTGGCGGCGTCAATTAAGCTTAGCACCTGGTTGGCCCGGCTGATGATGCGGTAGTTGGTGACGTATTTGTTGGTGGAAATGCCGTTGGTGGGTAGCAAAATGAACTCGGCAATATTTTCCGACTCGAACTGGCCCCGGTCACTCGGGTTGTAGATGTAGTAGGTGTTGTCGGAGTGCATTTCGCCCATCACGAAGGCATTGCTGTACAAGCCGCGCAAAGGCTGGTAGATGCCATTCACGGCCGACTGAAAATCGGCCTGCGTCTTGAAAAAGGTGCCCGTAGTAAGAGAAGTTTCCGACTGGATGTCGAGAAACTTGTCTTCGCAGGCCGTCAGGGAAAGCAGGACGCAGCCGGCTGCCAGTGCTTTCTTTAGTTGTATGATCATGGGTTTAAGAATCTAAGAGTTGGAACAAGCGGGCTTTACAGGCCGATGTTGAGGCCGACGGTGAAGGTGCGCGGCACGGGGTAGGTGCCGAAGTCCTGGCCCTGGTTGAGCGGACTGGCCGCGTTACCGTTTGCATCGACGTTCACCTCGGGGTTGACGCCGCCGTAGTTGGTGAACACGAAGGCCTGCTGCACGCTGCCGTACACCCGGATGGTGCGGAACGGCTTCAGGTTGGCCACCGGCACCGTGTAGCCGAGCGTGATGTTCTTGATGGTCAGGTAGCTGCCGCTTTGCACGTAGCGCGTGCCGAGCCATTCCCGGTCGTTGGAGGTGTTGCCTTTGGTGGTGCCGTACTTGCCGGCGCCGGGGTTTTCGGGGGAGCGCCACCGGTCTTTCACTTCCTTCAGCACGTTGAATACGCCGTCGAGGTTGGTGGTGCCTTGGTCGGTGCGGCGCATGATGTCGTTGCCGTAGGAGCCAGCCGCTACCACCGAGAGGTCGAAATTGGCAAACGAGAAGTTGTTGGTGAAGCCGTAAATGAACTTCGGAAACGGGTTGCCAATCACGGTCCGGTCGTCGTTGTCGCCGCCGTAGGTGAGCACACCGTCGCCGTTTACATCCACGAACTTGATGGTGCCCACGCTCGAGGCAATGGCCTTGGGCGAGTTGTCGTACTCTTCCTGGTTGTCGTAGACGCCGTCCTGAATCATGCCCCAAAACTGCCCGATGCGCTGGCCCACCCGCGTGATGGTGCCTTCGCCGTAAATCCGGTCCACACCCTCCGACAGCTCCAGCACTTTGTTGTCGCTGAAGGCAATGTTGAAATTGGTGTTCCAGGAAAACCTGCCGACCAGGTTTTTCGAGTTAATCCCGATTTCGTGGCCCCAGAACTTCAGCTCCCCAATGTTGCCGAGGAAGTTGCCGAAGCCCGATTCTTGCGGCACGGCCAGGCTGTAGAGCAGGTCGGAGGTGGTTTTGGTGTAGTAGTCGTAAGTGACACTGAGCCGGTTTTCGAACAAGCCCACATCCAGGCCCAAATCCAGCTGCTTGGTGGTTTCCCACCCTAAGTTGGGGTTGCTCAACGCCGTTACGGAAGCCCCGTTCGCCACCGTGGAGCCGAAGATGCTGTTGACGTTGGTGTTGACGGTGGCGTACTGCGAGTAGTTGCCGATGTTGTTGTTGCCCGTCAGGCCGTAGCTGCCCCGCACTTTGAGGAAGGTGAGCTGGTTGATTTTCGGCATGAAGCTTTCATCGGAAACAATCCAGCCCGCCGACACCGAGGGGAAAACGCCGCTGCGGTTGTTGACCCCGAAACGCGAAGAACCGTCGCGGCGCACCGAGCCCGTGAGCAGGTAGCGGCCTTTGTAGTTGTAGTTCAGGCGTCCGATGTAGGAAAGCAGGCTCCACTCCTGAATGTCGTTGCTGGTACTCGGCCGGTCGATGTTGATGGCCGATTGAATGGTGCGAATCCGGTCGTCGGGGAAGTTGGTGGCCCGCACCTGGTCGAAGTCGCTGTGGAAGCGTTGCAGGGTATAGCCCACCAGGGCATCGAAGGTATGGTCGCCAATGGTTTTGGTGTAGGTGGCCGTGTTTTCGTTGAGCCAGGAGTAGTAGTGGTAGTTTCGGCGCACGGCGCTGGCTGTCACGGGCGGCGGCGTGGCAAAGCCAATGGAGGCCGTGGAAGGATTGAAGTTGTTGAACAGCGACGAGCCTAAGTCCAGGTTAATGGTGGTTTTGAGCAATAAGCCCTGGATCGGCTCGAATTCGGCGTAGGCATTGGACAGGATGCGCGTCTGGGTGTTCTTGTTTTCGATTTCCTGAATCGAGCGGTACCAGTTGGGCTGCGTGAACGTGGTAACGCCCGGCACGCTCACCGCCAGCGGCAACGACCCGTCGGGGTTGCGGTAGGCCAGCGTGGGCCAGGCCAGCAAGGCGTTGTAGAGCAAGCCATTGCTGCCGAAAAACCGGCCGTCGGTGGCTGGCGTCTCGTCGATGGTGTAGGAGGGAGCCAGGTTCAGGCCCACCCGCACTTTGTCGGTGATGTTGTAGTTGGAGTTCAGGCGCAGCGAAAACCGCCGAAAGTTGGAGTTGAGCACCACGCCTTCCTGGTTGAAAAAGCCCGCCACCGCCGAGGTCGAAAACTTGTCTTTGCCGGCTGTTAGCGACACGCTGTAGTTCTGGATGGCGGCCGTGCGGAACATGGCGTCGTACCAGTCGTAGCCCTTGCCGTACTGCTCGGGGTTTTGGAAAGCAGCAGGGACGGGCTGACCGAGGTCTTCGTAGGTTTCCTTTTTAAACTGGGCAAACTCGGTGGCATTCATCATGTCGGGGCGGCCCTTTTGGGGCACCTGCTGCACGCCGTAGTAGGCATTCACGCCCACGCTGCTTTGGCCGTTTTTGGCTTGCTTGGTGGTGATGAGCACCACGCCGTTGGCGGCCCGCGAGCCATAGAGCGAGGTGGAAGCCGCGTCTTTGAGCACCGTAATGGTTTCAATCTCATCGGGGTTGATGAGGCTGATATCCGTCACGATGGGGAAGCCATCGACCACGTAGAGCGGGTCGGAGCCGGCTGAAATAGAGGCTTGGCTCCGGATGCGCACCTGCATGCCCTGGCCGGGCCGGCCAGTGGTTTGCAGCACCTGCACCCCGGCTAGCTTGCCCTGGAGCTTCTGAGTGGTTTGGGCCACAGGAATGTCTTGCAACTCTTGGGCATTCACGGTTTGCACGGCGCCGGTTACTTCGCGCCTGTTCTGGGTGCCGTAGCCCACCACCACCACTTCATCGAGGGCCTTGGAATCGGGTGCCAGCTTTACGCTAAGCGTGGTTTGGGAGCCCACCGGCACTTCCTGGCTTAGGTAGCCCACAAAGCTGAACACCAGCACGGCGGAGGCATCGGGCACGTCGAGCTTGAAATTGCCGTCGTTGTCGGTGACGGTGCCCGTGCTGGTGCCCTTGACCGAAACGCTCACGCCCGGCATCCCAACGCCTTTTTCATCCACTACTTTGCCCGTCAGGGCTACCGCCAGTAAGGCGTTGTGGTCGGGCGCTGCCAGCGGCGGGGTACCAACGCGCGAAAAAAGCCGGGAACTATGGGCTTGGCTTTGGTAGGGGGCTGCCAGCAGCCCAGCTACCGCAAGGGGTACTATTTTTCTCATAGTGTGAACCTGCTAAAGGGTGGGAAAAGACGAGCCGTTAAAACCAGCTCTAAGCAAGTTTACCGCATCCCTCAGCCGCCACTTATAGCTACTTACCTGCTCTGCTGGCTATTTTTCAGGGATTTAAACTAGGATAGAGAATCCGTATTGCCGCTTGAGGATCGTTGACGAGTTACGGGACGGTTGCAGCGACTTTTAATTCCACCGATAGTGGCTGGAACCACGCCTGACATCGGCAGAAAACCAGCTGTACAGGAGAGAACATAAAAGTTGCGGCTAAGCAGGATACTAGCTTGCTTGTGCTTCTTTCCGTTTGGACGGGTGTAGCGCGGAAATCCGTTCCGCGACGAGCCGTAGGCGAGTATCCGGTGCTGCGCCGTATGGCTCATCCGCGTAGGAACTCGCGCTGCTCGTCGCGGAACAGATTTCCTGTGGCTTCCTATGGCTTCCGCGCTACGTTGAGTCCTCATCTTCTCCATCAGCACTCTACTTTATGAATAACAACCGGTACAAAAAACGCTCAGGGCTACTGCTAGCCGCTTTATCGCTATTGGGCAGCGGCAGCTTATCTGCTCAAAGCAAGACCACCGCGCCGGCTGCTACCAGCCCTGAGCAGTTAAAGCAGGCCTTCTTGCAGCCGCCCGGCTCGGCCCGGCCCTGGGTGTACTGGACGTGGCTGAGCAGCAACCTGTCGCGCGAAGGCATCACTGCCGACCTGGAGGCCATGAAGCGCGTCGGCATTGGCGGGGCGCTTATTCTGGATGTTGATCAGGGCACCCCGCTCGGCCCCATGAAGTTCATGGACAGTCAGTGGCAGGAGATGTTCAAGTACACCGTGCAGGAAGCCAAGCGCCTGGGCATGGAAATCAACATGAACAACGGGGCCGGCTACTACGGCAGCGGCGGCTCCTGGGTGCCCCCCGAAATGGGCATGCAGTCGGTAGTGCAGAGCGAAGTGCACGTGAGCGGCGGCCAGACCTGGACCGGCAAGCTCGCCAAAGCCGGCCCCAGCTCCGACTACCGCGACATTGCCGTGCTGGCCGTCGCCGAGCCCGACGTGCCCGCCAAAGACCGATACAAGATTCCGGATTTCGACATGAAGGGGCTGAAGTGGTACCCCTGGGTGGCGTACCGCGGCATTAAAAACTCGCCCCTCGATGCCACCGCGCCCGCCGAGGCCATCATTCCGCGCAGCAAAGTAATCGACCTCACCCCCAAAATGGCCGCCGACGGCGCCCTGACCTGGGCCGTGCCGCCCGGCGAATGGACCATCCTGCGCCTAGGCCACCAGTTCAACGGCCACGTTATTGGCCCCGTGCCGAAAGGCCAGGGCGGCCCCGAAACCGACAAGCTCAGCAAAGCCGCCACCAATTTTCACTTCAACCAGTTCGTAAAGAAGCTCAACGACGTGGTAGGCCCCGAGGGCCGCGGCACGCTGGTGGCCACGCACATCGACAGCTGGGAGGGTGGCGGCCAGAACTGGACCCCGGCCATGCGCGCCGAGTTCAAGAGGCGCCGCGGCTACGACCTGCTGCCTTACTTGCCGGTGCTGACCGGTCGAGTGGTGGAAAACCTGCAAATCACCGAGCGTTTCTTGTGGGACATCCGCAAGACGGTGTCGGAGCTGATGGTAGAAAACTACGTGGCGGAGTTTCAGCAACTGGCCCACAAAAACAACCTGACCTTCACATTTGAAGCCTACACCACCGCCGGCAACGATCTGGATGCGGCCAACTACACCGACGAGCCCATGGCCGAGTTCTGGACCCCCACGGGCCAGGGAGCCGATTTCTACCCCACCACCAAGTCGATGGCTTCGGCCGCGCACATCAACGGCCACTCCATTGTAGGGGCCGAGTCGATGACGTCGACCGACAAGGAAAAATGGCTCTGGCACCCGGCCATGATCAAGAAAATCGGCGACGATGCTTTTTGCCAGGGCGTCAACCGGTTTGTGTTTCACCGCTATGCCTCGCAGCGCTTCATCGGGCGCGAGCCGGGCATGCAGATGGGCCCCTGGGGACTACACTACGAGCGCACCAACACTTGGTGGGACTGGTCGGGGCCGTGGCACACGTACCTGGCGCGCTGCCAGTACCTGCTGCGCCAAGGCGAGCTGGTGACGGATGTGCTCAACCTGCAACCCGAAGAGCCGCTGCTGCGCTTCCAGCACACGCCCATCAAAGGCTACGACTACGACGCCTGCGGCCCCGATTCGTTTTTCAAGCGCCTCACGTTTAGCAACGGGCAGCTCGGCTTTACCAACGGCCCGAAGTACCGCCTGCTCGTCGTCACCCACAACGGCACGATGACCGTGCCTATGCTGACCCGTATCCGGGATTTGGTGCGCCAGGGCGCCGCCATCGTCGGTACGCCGCCCACTGCCACCCCGAGCCTCACCAACTACCCTAAAGCCGATGCCGAGCTGAAAAAGCTCTGCGCCGAGCTGTGGGGAACCGGCGCGCCCGTGGCCGAGCGCCCCGTGGGCAAGGGCAAGGTGTTCAGCGGCATTACGCCCGCCGAAGCCATGGCCAAGCTCAACGTAACCAAGGACGTGGCTTCCGATCAGGAAGTGCGCTGGATACACCGCAAACTTAATGGCAACGACCTGTATTTCGTGTCGAACCCCACCGACAACAATCTGCTGGCCACCTGCGACTTCCGGGTGACGGGCAAAGCTGCCGAGCTGTGGGATGCCGAAACTGGCCGCACCATGCCCATCAATGCCTTAGCTACTACCGAAAAAGGGGTAACCCGGCTAGCGCTGCCGTTGGGTCCGAGCGGCTCGTACTTCGTGTTCTTCCGCCAGGATGCCCCCGCGGTGGCCGCTATGCAAAGCGTCACCCGCAACGGCCAGCCCCTGGTCGCCAGCAACGAAACCAGCCCGGCCATCAACTTCATCACCGGCGAAATAACCGAGCCTGGCACCTACGTCATCACCACCGCCGACAGTAAGAGCCGCCAAGTGGCCGTTGCTGCCTTGCCCGCGCCCGTGGCCGTGAATGGGCCGTGGCAAGTGCGTTTTCAGCAGAGGCGGGGGGCGCCAGCCGAAGTGAAATTCAACGAGCTAACTTCCTGGAACCAACACCCCGACAAGGGCGTCAGCTATTTTTCCGGTACCGCCAGCTACTCGAAAACCATAACCATTCCCGCGGAGCTGCTGGCTACCGATAATCGGGTGTATCTAGACCTGGGCAAAGTAGCTGTCATGGCCAAAGTCACGCTCAACGGCAAGGACCTGGGCATCTTGTGGAAGCCGCCGTACCGGGTCGATATCACGCCCGCTGCCAAAGCCGGCAACAACACCCTGGAAGTGGCCGTGGTGAACCTGTGGCCCAACCGCCTCATCGGCGACGAGCAGCTGCCTGAGGACAGCGAGCGAAACACCAACGGCACCCTCAAAGCCTGGCCCCAATGGCTGCTCGATGGCCAGCCGAGCCCGGCCGGCCGCCTGACCTTCAGCAGCTGGCGCCTCTGGAAAAAAGCCGACAACCTGCAAGAGTCTGGCCTGCTCGGCCCCGTAACGTTGCAAGGTGTGCGGAAGCTGTGAGAAAGAGTTGCCGGTTGTGAGTTGCCCGTTGCTAGTTTATCTAGCAACAAGCAACTCACATTATAGGAGTGAGTTCCTAATTAGCTATCGAAGGCCTTGAGAACCGGCTGAATAGCTAATTCTCTTACGCTGCTAATTTGCCAAAATAGTTAGTGATGCTTACTTTAGCTGCTACATTTAGCTAGTATAGTTGGGATGGCTACTAAAAAGAGAAACCCGCAAACCACTGTTCTTGACCTTTCCGAAGTTCAAGAAACGAACATGCCAGAGGTGTCAGATTACGTGAGCAACACCACAACAGCCTCGTTTTCCGACGAAGTAGATGCCTCCTTATGCTTGTGTTGTGGCGAGCCTTTAGCCTGGCACGAGGAAGCCTGTAGCACTCCCGTCACGACCTCGCCCAAGTTGGAATTGCCAGAACCTGAAGTTGCTATCCATGGTACGGCAGGCTTGGGGCCGTCTCCTTTTGCCTATGCAATTGGCCAGCCAGTGCAGCCAGTTCCCGCCGCCAAACCTCAGCTCATCATCTGGCGCGGCCAAGTAAAAGAACGACACCCCCGCACCGGCCTGCTACACCGCGTCAATGTCTACCGCCTCGACAACGGCTATTGGGACTGTTATTTCGAAGCCGAGCTACAAGCTGCCTAAGGACTCTCACTCCCTTGAAAGCAGGCGGTAAAAAAGGCAACATCTAGTATCCTTGCAGTAAAAGCTAGGTTGTTGTCCCCGCTACAAGAAAATGCCTCCCTAATTCCAGGGAGGCATTTTCTTGTAGCGGGGACGAGAGTTACTCCCTGCTTTCAATGCAGTAGCCAAGTTGATGCAAATACACGTTTGCAGGTTGCAAAGGGGTTTTTGTAAATAGTGTGGTCATGATTTGTTGAGTTGATTCGGCGTTAATCGGGTTTCCTGTCCCCTGCTCGTCCCTAGCAGAACTTCCCTAGCTTTGATTCAGCACCTGTTCCGGTACCCTATGGTTAAAGAACCCAACGAGGATAAGCCCACGCCGACCTTCGCGTTTTTCTCTTTTGATGGGCAGCGCATCAAAGTGTACAGCGGCTTGAAGAACCCGCCTAAGTAGTGGCGCAAGGGCCTCAGCGGGGGCAGCTGCGCGGGATGACGCGGGCGAAATCTAGGTTGCGAAAGCCGTTGCTTTGGCAACATAGGCTGCGACATGGGGAGCATGCGTATACATATGCGCTACGGCGGCCGCCTGACCAGCGGCGCGCGCAGCGGCCACGGCCGCTGGCTGGCTAGCAGCCCGCGCCGCTGCATGCGCTGCCAAGGCGGCCTGTCGACAAGCCAGCATACTCGCCTGACCTTGCACCCATTTGCGCAACGTGGCCACCGCATAACGGGGGCGGCTGTCGTGGGGGTACGCCTGTTCAAACAAGGGCAACACCCGCTCCGCACAGGCGGCGGCTTCTAGTGCCAGCGCGTGGTGGAGAGGCAAGGCAGGGTTAGCAAAGGCTTGGTTAGGAAGACGACTCATTAGGGTAATTGCTGTATAAACGGTGGTGATGGACCCTTTTGTTGTCCGTTTACGTTACGAACATTATGTCAACTCCAGTCAAACGTGCTCGCCCCCGCAAAAACAGCGAAGAAGCTGTATCTGTTATATCCCATGCCGACCAACTGCTTGCTTTGCAGAGTCGAGAGGAAGGTAAAACGGTGATGTATAAGCAAGACGCTTGGGGC
The DNA here is from genome assembly GCF_036387835.1 of Hymenobacter sp. Classification (GTDB taxonomy): domain Bacteria; phylum Bacteroidota; class Bacteroidia; order Cytophagales; family Hymenobacteraceae; genus Hymenobacter. The sequence continues at coordinate 13,367 of NZ_DASVSY010000008.1, forward strand.
CATATTGAAACCCGTTTCGTGCGTACACAGAATGTGAAAGCATGGGAAGCAAAAGGTTTTTTTGTGCGCTAACCCCGCCGTCTTTTATCAGGAAGCCGCCTCGACTATTTAGTCGAGGCTTTTTTGTGGCCACTTTACGGGCAACCTCTTCTGTCCAGAAACCCTGGTGCTCCGTGCGGTTGCTTGACAGCTTTAGAGCCCGCTTTATCTAGCTGCACGAAGCCAAAAGGCTACTAGTATACTGGTATACTGGCTAAGCCACCGGTTTCGCGCATCAGCACCTGTATAGGCTGGTTACGCCTTCTTGTTTTCGTGTTCGGTGATGCGGCCCTTCATGGTCACGATGGCTTGCGATGCGGCCGCTTCCGACATGGTGGGTAATGCAGCAAGCGCGGCAACCCGTTGCTTTTCCGTAAAGGCATCATGCGTCAGCAGGTGCGTTAGCTCCGCCTTCTGTCCATCCGTCACGGCGGCATCAGGGGGTACCGAAACCTGCTTTAGCACCTCGCCTTCGGGCTTACCTAGCTTGTTTCGTTCGGCGCGGCTTTCGGCTTTGCGCACTTCATCCGCGGAAGCAATACCCGATTCAATACCAATGCCTGCCATTGCCAAGGCCCGCCCCACGGCGCTGGTTTCGGCGTTTTCCAGGGCGCTGGTATTGTTGACAGTGCCATATTTCTCGCTTTCCAATTCTTGGGCTAAGCCGGTGTAGGTGTTCGTCACCTCGCTCTGGGTGAGGGTAACCGTCGCCTTGACTACCCACATCTTGCGAGAGGCGAAGTAGCGGTAGTCGGTTTCAATGCTGTACTCGCCGTCGAAATGGTGAGCTAAGTATAGGAGGCGGTCTTTTACCTCCACATATTGTTTTCCGCCTTTGGTGGCGACCGTTTTAAAATTGTGAGTTGTGTGTTTCATAGAGGCAAGTACGGAAAGCGGGGGAGAGTAGGGAACAGGCTAAGCAACAAAACCAAGGCTATAAGGCGTGCATCTGGCCTTTTGAGAGGTGCGCCAGCCACCTCAGGCCCAAGCCGTCCCAAGAACATGGTATGATTCTAGAAGGAGCGTTTCTACCTGTATTAAGCTCTTCCTACTAGATCGTACTACCTATGAAAAAGCTGCTGATTGCTCTCTTACTTACGATTGGGACCCTCCCGATTGCCTATGGCCAGACAGCTGCTCGGAGCCCCGAGAAAAGAACCGAAGAGTACTGCCAGCTTAAGGCCCGCCCGAAGTTGAACGGACGATACGTCATCTCGATTGACTACGGGCAGCGGCAGCAACTGATTTCGGAAAACCTGTTCCGCGATGCTTCCGGAAAAGCCATCGAGTTCAATTCGGCCATTGACGCCCTCCATTGGTTGAATGGACAAGGCTGGGAGTTGCTAAGTACGTTTGTGCTGGTGGAAGATGGCGATGGAGTAGCCTATTATGTGCTTCACCGGCGTCTTTCAACCTAACCCCAACACAGCAGGGAAGCGTAAGCCGCGCATCTTTGTAAGTGCGAGGTCTTTCTGGTTTAAGAGGTATAGCCACTTTCTCATAGTATGACGAGGCAAATACTGCGCTTCGCGCGTTGAAACCGCTGTCGCGCGAAACAGCAAGCTAAAGACAGCAAAGTCCGGTCATTGGTTGGTCTTCTTGCTTTCTTGGGTTAAATCATTTGCCGGTTGTGGTTCATTGAAGCCCTAGTTGGTCGTGAAAATCTGTGCGCTGTTCTGGCTACCAACATCACGGCGGGAGCGGGTGGGTTGTCCTCTTTCTGTTCCGCGCCCATCTGAGTTGACTGCAAAAATAGTGGGAGGGCGAGCGTTCGTAACCAGAATGTCGTTTCTTGTCCCGTATGGCAGAACTAGAAGAGATAAACAGCAAAGAGCAGTTAGAACGACTGCTGTGGAGCCCGCACGATGACAACCACCTCAAGCAGTTCAACTTCGAGGATGGGAGCGTCTGGATGGTCTACACCGTCAAAGACAATCCGGCAACCGATATGGCTACGGATGTTATCCGTCTGATCGGAACCTACCCGCTTAAGAAGGAAAGCGGCGTTATCTCTTGGCATATTATATGGCAGGATTTCCCGGTTACAGATTCAGGAGATGCCGCTACGATGCTGCTTCTCTTCGATCAGGAGTACGCCCTCAAATGGCGGACGGAAAGAAAAGAGCAAGCCAACCAACCCAACTACTAGTTTTCCTAGCCTACAAACAGAAATCTTTCAAATCTACTGCGTGAAGGTAGGGAGCACCATAGCCAATGATTCGTGGGGCCATGAGTTTATCTGTTGAAGGAAGTGCGGGAAGAATACGAACTGTTGGGCGATTAGGGAGAGTAAACAAGCAGCGTTGCACAGCAGTGGTAGCATGTGCATGTGCTGGGAATTGAGGCCGCCGATGCGCCTGACATTTAAGTATAGCCAAAACATAGCAGCGAGTGAAATGTACTGTCGCGCTTTTGTAGCTAACTGGCAATAACTGTAGCGTAGTAATTAGACGGCCTTCGACTGTAAAGAGAGGGCCATGCTAGGAATAGACAGCCTCACTTTTAAACTAGTGATTAATCAATTGTCCCCTAAAGCGTCTCCCGTAGAAACGAAAAATGCCTCTCTATTCCAGAGAGGCATTTTCTTGTAGCGGGAGGCGGGTACGATCCGCCGACCTCAGGGTTATGAATCCTGTGCTCTAACCAACTGAGCTACCCCGCCGGGTTTTTGGTGCCGCAAAGGTAGCGACTATATTTGTTTCTGTGCAAACGTCGCGTTGAAAAAAACCCGTGTATATTGCTCCTGTCCGACATTCTTTGGGTGTCGGGAAAGCTAATTTTAGTCTGCCCTGCTTATGCCTCTTTCCGCTACCCGTCGCAAACACCGCTTCACGGTCGAGTTTCCTATCAACGCGTCTCCTAAGATTCTGTATCCCTACCTGGCATCTGCTTCAGGCCTGTCACAATGGTTCTGTCAGGACGTGCGAATTGATGAAGATCATCGCTTTAATTTCATCTGGGACAATCAGCCCCATTACGCTGAAATGAACTCGCACCGCACCAATCGCTCCGTGCGTTTCGTGTTTCTTGATGCCAACAAGCGGCTTACGCCTGATGCTAATTTTCTGGATTTCAGTTTAGAAGAGTCGCAGCTCACGCAGGAGGTGTACTTACGGGTGATGGATTACTCGGAAGAAACCGACGAAGAGGAGTTGCAGGAAATGTGGGAAGGGCTCGCCCAGAAACTTCGGGAACAGGTAGGGGGCTAATTGGGGTTTTCACCTACGAACACGGAACACACGCGAAACACGTAGTATCTTCGTTGTCCCGTTGCTCTTTCAAAGAATGATCCTGCACCGGGACTGTTCGTAGCGTAAGCATGAAAAAACTCGATAAGTTGATTCTACGGGCCTTTGCCGGCCCGTTTTTCCTCACGTTTGCGGTAGTAGAATTTATTCTGCTCACGCAATACATGCTGAAGTACCTCGACGACCTGGTCGGTAAAGACCTGGGCTTCGATGTTATTGGCCAGCTGCTGTTCTTTTTCAGCGTGCTGATGGTGCCGGTAGCGTTGCCGCTCGCCGTGCTACTCTCGTCTTTGATGACGTTTGGTACGCTCGGTGAGCACCACGAGCTAACCGCTATCAAAACGTCCGGTATTTCGCTGATTCGTATTTTGCGGCCCGTCCTGCTGACGAGCTTGTTGCTGGCTGGTTTTGCTTTCTGGTTCAACAATACCATTGTTCCGAAAGCTAATTTGAAGGCCTATAGTCTGCTCTGGGATTTGCGCCAACAGAAGCTCGCCCTCGATATTCGGCCGGGCGTGTTCTACAACGGTATTCCAGGCTACACCATCAAAGTCAACGACAAGCTAGGCGAGAACGGTGATGTCCTGATGGGGGTCATGATCTACGATCACACGCAAGGATCGGGCACGATGCGGGTAATTTTGGCGGACTCGGGTCGGATGTTTACCCGTTTTGGGGGAGAGTACCTGAGCCTGGAGTTGTTCCGGGGCCAAAGCTACGTAGAGCAGCCCGACGCCAACAGCCGCACCGGAGCCAGCTTTATTCGGCAGGCCTTCAGCCGCAACATGATTACGTTTCCACTGGCCTCCTTCGACCTCAACCGCACCAAGGAAGAACTCTTCTCCGACAACAAGATGATGAAGAACGTCGGCCAGCTCGAACACTTCATCGACTCGTTGCAAACCCGTTTGCGGACCGAGCAGCGGATGGTGCCGCGCATGGTGTCGCCCTACTACACCTACCTGCGCTTCGACACCACCGGGCAAGCCGCTAACCGTCGGGTCGAGCAATTGCAGATACCCGCCACCAAACTGCCCGTAGTGAGTGTCAGTACGCTGGAGCAGGCCAGTAACCGTGCCCGCAACGTACGCGCCTTTGCCGGCAGTACGGGCGAAAGGCTAATTAATCTGGCCAAGGAGTCCAGCAACTACCGCATCGAGGTCTACCGCAAATACGTGCAGTCGTTTGCTATTCTGCTGATGTTTCTGATTGGGGCGCCGCTGGGAGCTATTATTAAAAAAGGCGGCTTGGGCGTTCCCATCCTGGTTTCTATCCTCTTCTTTATTGTCTACTACATCTTCTCAATTGTAGGAGAGAAGTACGGCCGGGAAGGCGTGATGTCGGTTGAGTTTGGCATGTGGATGTCCACCATGATTCTGCTGCCCTTTGGCCTTTTCTTTCTCTATCAGGCGCGCAACGACGCCGGCCTGTGGGAATGGAACCTGTGGGACAAGCTGCCCGCCAAGATTCGCTGGCCCTTCAGCGGCTACAAGCGGAGCGTCTGAGTTAGTTGTTGATTGCTAGTAGTTGATTGTTGGGGACTAATTGCCGGGTTGCGTTTCATCCAAAAAGCACGAACTAACAATCAACTGCCAGCAATCAACAACTATTTCCGTACCTTTGCGGCCACCCCGAGGTACGGGGTGACATTTTCTTTTCATTTTTATATCCAAGACGGGGAAACCTATCTGCCGATGAAACTCACTACCGAAGCAAAGCAGGCCATTTTCGAAAAAAATAGCCTGCAAAAAGTGGCCTCCGATACCGGTTCGGCCGAAGCTCAAATCGCGCTGTTCACGCACCGCATCACGCACCTCACGGAGCATTTGAAGGTTAACAAGAAGGACTTCTCGACCCGCCTGGGTCTGTTGAAACTTGTTGGTAAGCGCCGTCGGATGTTGGACTACCTCCAGCACCGCGAAATCAACCGCTACCGTGCCATCATTAAGGAGCTGGGTATTCGTAAGTAACCCGCCCCGCTGGAGCAGGGAGCCTTTCCTCACCGAAAGGTTCCCTGCTCTTTTTTATATCGGTCGGGTACCTTTTCCTTGCCCCGGCTGTTATATTTCTGAGTGTAATTCTTTAGAGCAAAGCTGGGCCGTTGCAGGCCCTGTTTTTTCGGCTGCTCGCCCGCTGTCGCTTCCAAGCAAATAGATGATGCCCAACTACAACGCGGTTACCAAACACATTACCCTGCCGGATGGCCGGCAGATTTCCATCGAAACCGGCAAACTGGCCAAGTTTGCCGACGGCGCCGTTGTGGTGCGCCTCGGCGATGCCATGCTGCTGGCTACGGTGGTGTCGCAGCCGAGCTCGCGCGGCGACGTAGATTTCCTGCCACTATCCGTTGATTATCAGGAGAAATTTGGTGGTGCCGGCAAGATTCCCGGTTCGTTCCAGCGCCGTGAAGGCCGCATTTCCGACTACGAGATTCTGGTTAGCCGCCTCGTAGACCGTATTCTGCGCCCTATGTTCCCCAAAGACTACCACTATGAGGTGCAGGTGCTGGTCACGCTGATTTCGGCCGATAAAGACGTACAGCCCGACGCGCTGGCGGCCCTGGCAGCCTCAGCGGCCCTGTCGGTTTCCGATATTCCTTTTGCTGGTCCTATTTCTGAAGTACGGGTTGCCCGTATCGATGGTAAGCTGCAAATCAACCCCAAAACGGCCGATATTGCCCGTGCCGACATCGACCTGATGGTAGGCGCTACCGCCGACTCGGTGGCCATGGTTGAAGGTGAAATGAACGAAGTGAGCGAAGAGGAAATGGTGGAAGCCATTGCTTATGCCCACGAAGCCATTAAAGAGCAAGTACGCGTACAGAGCGAGCTGGCGGCCGAAGTTGAGAAGTCGCACGTGAAGCGCGAGTATCCTAAGTACGAAGAAAACGAGGAGCTGAAGCAGCGCATTACGGCAGCTGTTTATCAGAAAGCGTACGAGGTTGCTAAGTCGGGCAACACCAGCAAGTCGGGCCGTAAAGAGTCTTTTGGGGCTATCAAGAAGCCCTTGCTGGAAGAGCTGCAAGCTGAAAACCCGGAGCTGGATCAGAAGATGTTTGCCCGCTACTACGGCTCGGCCGAGAAGAAGGCTATCCGGGATATGATGATCAAGGAGCGCACGCGCCTCGATGGTCGTCAGCTCACGGAAATTCGCCCCATCTGGTCGGAAATCAACTATTTGCCCGGTGCTCACGGTTCGTCTCTGTTCACCCGTGGCGAAACCCAATCGTTGACTACGGTAGCGCTAGGTACCAAACTCGACGAGCAGATCATCGACTCGGCTATGCAGTCGGGCTACAGCAAGTTTATGCTGCACTACAACTTCCCGGCCTTCTCGACCGGTGAAGTGAAGCCGAACCGGGGCCCTGGCCGCCGCGAAATCGGGCATGGCAACCTGGCTTTGCGCTCGTTGAAGCGGGTATTGCCTTCCGAAGAAGAAAATCCTTATACCATCCGCATCGTGTCGGACATCTTGGAGTCGAATGGCTCTTCGTCGATGGCTACGGTATGCGCGGGCTCACTGGCGCTGATGGATGCCGGGGTTAAAGTTCGGGCTGCCGTTTCGGGCATTGCCATGGGCTTGGTACAAGATAAAGAAACCGGTGACTACGCAGTGCTGAGCGACATTCTCGGCGACGAGGACCACCTTGGCGACATGGACTTCAAAGTTACCGGCACCGAAAAAGGTATCGTGGCTTGCCAGATGGACATCAAAATCCAGGGCTTGAGCAACGAAATCATGACGGCCGCTCTGCACCAGGCCCGCGAAGGCCGGTTGCACATCCTCGGAGAGATGGCCAAAACCATCAACGCCCCGGCTGCTGATTTGAAGCCGCATACGCCCCGCTCGCACAAGATGCTCATCGACAAAGAGTATATCGGTGCGGTTATCGGGCCCGGCGGTAAGGTTATCCAGCAGATTCAGAAGGATACCAACGCTACGGTTATCATCGAGGAGAAGGACGAGAAGGGCCACGTGAGCATCTACGCTTCCAACAAGGAAGACATGCAGGCCGCTATCAGCCGGATTCAGGCCATTGCCGCCACCCCGGAAGTAGGCGAAACCTACAAAGGCAAAGTGCGCAGCATTCAACCCTACGGGGCTTTCGTGGAAATCATGCCCGGCAAAGATGGCTTGCTCCACATCTCGGAGGTGTCGCACGAGCGGCTGTCGGCTCTCGAAGGCGTGTTGGAGGTAGGGCAGGAGATTGACGTGAAATTGCTCGACATCGACAAGAAGACGGGCAAATATCGTTTGTCGCGCAAGGTGCTTTTGCCGAAGCCGGAACGGGCCGCCGAACAGAACGGTACCGCTCAATAACAAACCGTCGAACTTTCGCGGGTATCACTACGTTGCTATCAACTAATTGATACCCGCAGAAAGGGTTTCAGATGCCTATTAATTCAAGAAATACATACTTCTCGCGCCCGCAATGAGACAGTTAAAAATCAGCAAGCAGATTACCAATCGCGAAAGCCAGTCGCTGGATAAATACCTCCAGGAAATTGGTAAAGTGGATCTGCTCACACCCGACGAGGAGGTGACGCTGGCGCAACGCATCAAGGAAGGTGACCAGCAAGCGCTGGAAAAACTCACCAAAGCTAATTTGCGTTTCGTGGTATCGGTAGCTAAGCAATATCAGAATCAGGGTTTGTCGTTAGGAGATTTGATCAACGAGGGTAACCTTGGCTTGATCAAAGCCGCTAAGCGTTTCGATGAGACCCGCGGATTTAAATTTATTTCTTACGCCGTTTGGTGGATTCGTCAGTCTATTCTGCAAGCCTTGGCCGAGCAGTCGCGCATTGTGCGCTTGCCGCTCAACCGGGTAGGTTCGCTCAATAAAATCAGCAAGTCGTTTTCCGAGCTAGAGCAAAAATTCGAGCGTGAACCTTCGCCCGAAGAAATTGCCGAAGTACTGGAATTGACGACGTCGGAAGTGGTAGATACCCTGAAGATTTCGGGGCGCCACGTTTCGGTTGATGCGCCGTTTGTGCAAGGCGAGGAAAACCGCCTGCTCGACGTGCTTGAAAACGAAGACGAAGAGTCGCCGGATACCGGCCTGATGAATGACTCACTCCGCAAAGAAGTGCAGCGCGCCCTCAGCACGCTCACCAAGCGCGAAGCCGACGTCATTACGTTATATTTTGGCCTCAACGGAGAGCATTCGCTTACGCTCGAAGAAATTGGCGAGAAGTTCAACCTCACTCGCGAGCGGGTCCGCCAAATCAAAGAAAAAGCAATCCGCCGTTTGCGTCACACTTCGCGTTCCAAAGCGCTGAAGCCTTACCTGGGGTAATTTTTTTACCCCCGCAACAAACAACCCCGGCCCTCGCGTTGGGGTTTTTTGTTGCGAAATAAAGCGCCTGGTACTTCCTTATCAAGAAGGAAATTAAGTGCTAGCGGTAGTTGTTGTAGTACCAGAGAGGCGGCAACTCAACAGAACAGAGTGCCACTCCACTCTACTCGCTTACCTTTGCCTTCCCAACTCATCATCTTACGGCGCAAGCAACAGCGTGCGTCACTTCACTCTCATGGCGAATAACACCCCGGAACACATAAAGTGTCTGATTATTGGCTCCGGCCCGGCTGGTTATACAGCTGCTATTTATGCGGCCCGCGCCAACCTGGCGCCCGTGATGTATCAGGGCCTGCAGCCCGGCGGCCAGCTTACAATTACCAACGACGTGGAGAACTTCCCAGGCTATCCGGATGGCGTGATGGGACCGGAAATGATGGAAGACCTGAAAAAGCAGGCCACCCGCTTCGGCACCGATATCCGCTATGGCATTGCCACGGCCGTGGACTTCTCGGGCCACCCGCATAAAGTTACCATCGACGAAAAGGTGGAGCTGACGGCCGACACGGTTATCATTGCCACCGGGGCTTCGGCTAAGTGGTTGGGCCTACCCTCGGAGATGCGCCTCAACGGCATGGGGGTATCGGCCTGCGCCGTGTGCGACGGGTTTTTCTATCGGAATAAGGATGTGGCTATTGTAGGAGCCGGCGACACGGCTGCCGAAGAGGCTACGTATCTGGCCAATTTGTGCAGCAAGGTGTATATGATTGTGCGCAAAGGAGAGATGCGCGCTTCGAAGATCATGCAGAAGCGCGTGGTTGACAACCCTAAAATCGAGGTGTTGTGGAATACTACAACCGATGAGATTCTGGGTGAGCACGCCGTGGAAGCCGTGCGGGTAAAAAACGCGCTTACGCACGAAACCCGCGAGTTGGCCGTTGATGGTTTCTTTGTCGCCATTGGCCACGAGCCCAACTCCAAGATATTCCAGCCCTACTTGCATCACGACGAGCAAGGTTACCTGAAAACCCTGCCCGGCACCGCCAAAACCAACGTGGACGGCGTGTTTGCCTGCGGCGACGTGCAGGATTTCACCTACCGCCAAGCCATTACGGCGGCTGGCTCGGGCTGCATGGCGGCCCTGGACGCGGAACGCTTCCTGGCAGCCCTCGGCGACCATTAAAGTGAAGGAGTGAGTGAGTGAAGTAGCCTACGTCTGCGTATAGTCGCGCCATGCGCGCCAATAGGGGTCGTAGGCTACTTCACTCATTCACTCACTTACTCCTTCACTTATTCACTCATTAATTTTTCGCTCTTGCTGAATTTTTTGAAACACTGGTTGCTGCCGCTGCTACTGATCGGGCTGTTCCTTGGCTTGCCCGGCCAATTGCAGGCTCAGCGTCGTCCGGTGCCCAAACCCAAGGCCAAAGCTGGTACTACCACCAAGCGCAGCGACTTCTTTCGGCTTAAGTCGCCTACCATCCGATACGTTCGCCCCGACACGACTATTCTGATTGAAACCGAAGAGCTGCCGGATGATGCATCTGACGCGGCAAAATCTATCTTCTTCAATCCGGCCAAAAAGCTTTCCATCGTAAGCGAGGACACCTCGTCGTTGAATGAGGGTGAGCAGCGCATTGTGGAGGTGAAAGAGGAAGTCAAGATAGATTCGTCCTGGATTCAGGTAGCCGGCTATTATGCTATCTGGGATACGCACAACATCAACCCATACCGGGTAGATGGCCGGCGCATTCGCGACACCCTCAACCTGAAACTGACGGAACCAGACAAACAGCGCTACGCCAAGATGCCTCTGATAAAGACGCCCTTGACTTCGGATTTCGGCTTCCGCGGCTACCGCTGGCACTACGGTGTAGACCTGGACCTGGAAACCGGCGACTCGGTGAAAGCCGCTTTTGATGGCGTGGTGCGCATTAGCAAGTGGGACGGGTCTGGCTACGGTAACTACCTGCTCGTACGCCACTACAATGGTATCGAGACGCTTTATGGGCACTTGCAAAAAGCACTTGTAGCGCCAGGTACTTTTGTGAAGGCTGGGCAACTGATCGGGTACGGCGGTAGCACCGGCCGCAGTACCGGCTCGCACCTACACTTCGAGGTGCGCTACGAGGGCAACCCCATCGACCCGGAAAGGATGTATGACTTTCCGGATTACAAGCTCATAAAAGACAACTTTCAAATCACCTCGGCGCTGTTCACCTACTACAGCAAGTCGTTGAAGTACCGGGGGGGGAGCGTTCCGGGAGCGGCTAGCGGTAGCAGCAGCCGCGGCCGCCCAACAGCCGCCCGACGGGTAGTCACGCACAAAGTACGAAGCGGTGATACCCTATCAGAAATTGCCGACAAGTATGGGGTATCCCAAGCGCAGCTCCGACGGCTGAATGGAGGTACGGCTGTCCTGCGCATCGGTCGGTCGTTGCGGGTGAAGTAAGGTGAAGTGCTTGATGGTTGAATTGTTAACTGGTTGGCCGTTCAACAAGCATGTAGAACAATTAACCATGTAATAATTCACTCATTCAACACCAATGAAACTAGACATCCTGGCCCTGGGCGCACATCCTGACGATGTGGAAATGTCGGCTGCTGGTACCCTGGCGGCAGCCGTGGCGGTAGGTAGGAAGGTGGGAGTGGTCGATTTTACGCGTGGTGAGCTAGGTACACGTGGTACGCCTGCCATTCGGGCGCAGGAGGCAGAAGCGGCCAGCCGCATCCTGGGCTTGAGCGCCCGCGAAAACCTAGGTTTGCCCGATGGCTTTTTCCGTAACGACCGGGAGCACCAGTTACCCGTCATTGCCGCCATTCGCCGCTATCAGCCCGAAGTAATACTCTGCAACGCCATCCACGACCGGCACCCCGACCACGGCCGCGGCTCCCAACTCGCCTCGGAATCGTGCTTTCTGGCTGGCCTGCGCATGATCGAAACCCTCGACCACGACGGCCAGCCCCAAGCGCCCTGGCGGCCCAAGTACGTATATCACTATATCCAGGACCGCCAGATTCCCGCCGATTTTGTGGTGGACATTACGGCCCATTGGCCGACAAAGTGGGAATCGATTCAGGCCTACCAAACGCAGTTTTTCAACCCTAATATCGACGAGCCAAGTACTTATCTCTCCAGTCAAGAATTCAGCAAATTCATGGAGGCCCGCGCCCGCGAATTTGGCCACTTGATAGGAGTGGAGTTCGGAGAGGGCTTTACCCGCGAGCGGACGCTAGGCGTGCGGCAAGTGACGGATTTGATTTAAACTTGAATTGCCCTGGTGACAGCCCTAGAAGCAAAATGCCCGGCCGTATGGCGGGGTATTTTGCTTCTAGGGCTACTGGTATGAGATGGATTATAAAGTCTGATTTTGATTATTTATTTCAGTGCTAGGAGCTATTTGAGCTAGTATCAATAAAAAACGAGAAGTCTAAAGGATGCTTTATTTCATAAGGCAAACACAGCTTATTAGTGGTACTTCCCGCATCGTTTCAGGGCTTCGGATCTGGTTGCACGCCCTGGACCGATAGTAAACCACTAATAATCTATTCCATGGAAAGCACAGCCGCCCGTTTACCGCTAGGATTAAAACTGCTATTCACCGCTTTTTTGGCTGTTATGGTGCCCGTGTATTGGACCAACTACGGACCAACCAACTTTCTGTACTTCTGCGATATTTCCTTGCTGCTCTGCCTGATCAGCCTGTGGACGGAAAAGAAGCTGCCGGCCTCTATGGCAGCAGTTGGAATCTTGCTGCCGCAGGTGCTTTGGTGCCTTGATTTCCTGGGGGAATTGTTCGGCGTGCATCTGGTCGGGATGACAGCGTACATGTTCGATCTAAACCGTTCTTTATTTCTGCGCGGCTTGTCGTTTTTTCACGGCTGGTTGCCGTTCCTGCTGGTGTTTCTGGTGAAACGCCTAGCCTATGACCGGCGGGCGCTCTGGGCCTGGACGGGTCTGGCATGGGGGCTGTGCCTGGTAGCTTACTTCTTCCTGCCGCCCGCCGGCGCCGTAATGCCCGACCCCAAAATTCCTGTCAATATCAACTACGTGTACGGCTTCGATGATGCGCATCCGCAAACCTGGCTACCGGCTCCAGTGTATTTACTAGGTTGGATGGCCGCGCTGTTCCTGGTGGCGTATCTGCCCACGCATATGGTGTTGCGCAAGTGGCTGGGCACCAAACCAGCGAAACCAGAGCAGGTTGTCAGTGCTTCGCAGCTTATGTTGGCCTCTTCGACGAAAGGATAATTCAAGGTATAGTGAAAAGAAAGGACCCGGCTATGGCAGCCGGGTCTTACATTCCTCCCAACCGATTTTGCTCCACACCTAACCGGTAGCGGCCAGCGCATCAGTTGTCCCTATAACTGGCTTTTTCTCTTCCAGCAAAAAGGCAGCTAGCAAGTCAGCTAATTTGGCCATTTTTCATCCACAGAGCGGAGTTCGAGAAGGCTTCACCAGCGGACGCCGGGAGTGCGCCAAGTGATAGATTTGGTTTAGATTGCTATACTTTTGGTTGGCCTACTTGTTGGGGAAGCTTTCATATAAATCGTGCGATATTTATTTTTTTTTTGAAGTATACAACTGTCACTTTAAGCTGAACCTCTATTGCTCATTTTTTTATTGATATGTCGTCAATAAAAAAATAATTAATTAAAATACCCTTTTTTGCTAAACTGTTGTTTTCAGCGGTTTTAATGGACTTCTCATAGTCTTTATAGCTATATTTATTTCTAGGCAAGCCTATTCCAATGTAATTATAATTTGTATTCGCTTTTATTTCAGAAGTTAATGTTTGCCATAAGTGATTTTTGCTCTCAATTTTAAGACCTTTATAAAATTACTATTAACTACTTTTTTGTTTTTTAATACAGGTTTATTTTTAAAAAAAGAAATATAAATAGAGTCACTAAATATGTTTGATGAATCAGCTAAGGATGCGAATAAAGTTATGCTGAATTTATCCCCTTTGATTAAGGGGGTTTTAAATTTCGAGAAAATCATTTCATTAATTAGATAATTCTTTTTGATATTTATTCCTCTACTGTAGTGTAATAGACATAAACCTGCTTGAGCATTTCCAGAATGTGCTTTCCTATATCCTACAAAATTATGAAGCACATCAATAGAATCGTGATAAGCTTCAGAACACTTATTGAAGTAGTCCGGCGTTTCCTCGTTTCCAAACCACTCTTTAGCTAAATATATTTCTCCTAAATCAGTAGGGCAGCCATTCTTATGCTCAAAACTTCCATTTAGCAAATAATCTTGGCTAAAAGCACTTTGCTTATCAAGCAAAAAAACAAGTAAAAAGAATAGTAGTTTCATTTTAAGGATTGGAATTTTTCTTGTTAGCATATTACGCACTCTTACTCTGGTTCTCACGTTAGGCTTAATAGATATGATGTTTGCGTTATTTAAAATATTTACTTTGCTAAACTTGTCAATGCTAATTTTACTACTTGATCTTGTTGCTGGAGGTATAATCGTTCGTATGTTGATGGTGAAATGCTGTCCTGTATATTTAAAACGAACAGAGATAGAGGGATCACCAAAAATAGTCTGATTACCTCTGTAATTATAATTTGACTTGCTGAAATTACAGCAAAACTTATTTTTTTAAATGATCTCCAAAGCTATTGTCATTGTTAAAGAAAAAGCCTGTATTAAATACTCTGCCCGATGACATTGTATTTAATATATTACTATATAGCGGTTTTGCAAACCGTTCACTCAGTTGTAGAGATGCAATATTTTGCGGCTCCTCCTTGCTGACACTGCCTACCCATTGTTCTATTTGACAGTGAAACCACAACGGGCAACCTGATGGGTGAACCGTTCACGAAACCGCTATAATAAGTTCTCTTTTGTAGAATGCCGGTAAATTTATTGCTGGCACTTATAGGCCGCCAATATTGACCATTTGATTTGACCTCTCCTTCTCCAAAAAATCCTGGATGTCTAAGCTTTCCCAACAAGTGGGCCAACCAAAATTAGAGTGACAGGCGAAAAGCCTATTCAATTTAGCCTAATCTATCAGGAATTGTCTACCGCACTCCCAACCGGTTCCGCTTCCAGGCCGAACCGGTAGCGGCCGGCGCATCCGGAGAAGCTACTGCTGCTGGCTTCTTGTCGTTCATGAGCATGGCGGCTAGCACAGCGGCTATTTTGGCTGTGGAATCATCTAGCTGCTTTGGTTTGAGCGCATCAGCGGGGAAATGGTCGCGGATGAAGTTGGTGTCGAAGTTCCCGCTCACGAAGGCGGGGTGTTCGAGCACGTAGCGGCCGAAAGCAAGGGTGGTTTCGATGCCGGTAATCCGGTACTCGGTAATGGCGCGGAGCATGCGGGCTATGGCTTCCTCACGGTCTTTACCGAAGGTTACCAGCTTGGCAATCATGGGATCGTAGTAGATCGGAATTTCCATGCCTTGCTCGAAGCCATCGTCGACGCGGACGCCGGGGCCCTGGGGGCGCACGTAGGTGCTGAGGGTTCCGATGTCGGGTAGGAAGTTGTTTTGGGGGTCTTCGGCGTACACGCGCAGCTCCAGGGCGTGGCCGGTGATGGTTAGGTCGTCTTGCGCGAAACTCAGCGGCTCCCCTTGCGCAACCTTAATTTGCTCTTTTACCAGGTCGAGGCCGGTAATCTGTTCGGTGACGGGGTGCTCCACCTGGAGGCGGGTGTTCATCTCCAGGAAGTAGAAGTTCTTGTTCTCATCGAGCAGAAACTCCACGGTTCCGGCGCCGGTGTAGTCGCAGGCGCGGGCCACGTCCACGGCGCACTGGCCCATAGCGGCGCGCAATTCGGGCATAAGCACCGAAGAAGGCGCCTCTTCAATCACCTTCTGGTGGCGGCGCTGAATGCTGCATTCCCGCTCAAATAGGTGCACGATGTGGCCGTGCTCGTCGCCAAGTACTTGAATTTCAATGTGCCGGGGCGAGCCTATATATTTCTCAATGAACACGGCACCGTCGCCAAAAGCCGACGTGGCTTCGGATACGGCCAACTGCATCTGCTCTTCAAACTCGCCTTCCGAATTCACAATGCGCATGCCTTTGCCGCCACCGCCAGCCGAAGCTTTTATTAAAATAGGAAAGCCTACTCCGCGGGCTATGCTTTTAGCGGCCTCCACATCGGTAATAGCTTCTTCGGTGCCGGGCACCATCGGAATGCCGTACTTCGATACGGCAGCTTTGGCGGCCAGCTTCGAGCCCATCAGCTCCATGGCTTCGGGCGAAGGTCCCACGAAAATCAGCCCGGCATCCTTCACCATACGGGCGAAAACCGCGTTTTCACTCAAGAAGCCATAGCCCGGATGAATGGCATCGACGCCTAGCTGCCGACAGACCTCCAGAATTTTGTCGCCGCGCAAATAGCTCTGTGCGGAGGCGGGCGGACCCACGCATACGGCCTCGTCGGCGTAGCGCACGTGCAAGGCATTGCGGTCGGCTTCCGAGTATATAGCTACGGTTTTGATGCCCATCTCGCGGGCCGAGCGCAGAACGCGCAACGCAATTTCACCCCGGTTGGCAACGAGCAGCTTGGTTATTTTCATCGGTAAGGGTTGGTTGCTGATGGTTGATTGTTGCTGAAAACGGGAGCGGGTTGTTTGATGAACGCCCAACAACCAGCAAATAATAAGCAACAATCAATAAGAGGCACCAAAGAAACGCCTTTCCAACGGCTCCGTAAAACAGCTTAGTTGATTAGTTGAGCAACAATAAGCGGTGAAAGACATTCTTTAAGCGACTAATTTTATTGGATTGCCATAACTTTGTACATTATCGGAGGGTTAAGTGCAAACTTATACTCTTCGTCTTCTTTTTCACTTTTAATCTGTTCCCTCGTGGATCTTTTCGAAAAGATTGCCGCGAACCGCGGCCCCCTGGGCAGCCACTCGCACTACGCGCACGGCTATTTCACTTTTCCTAAGCTGGAAGGCGAAATCAAGCCCCGCATGATTTTTCGCGGCAAGGAGGTGCTTACCTGGAGCCTGAATAATTACTTAGGATTAGCTAACCACCCGGAAGTGCGCAAAGCAGACGCCGAGGCCGCCGCCGAATACGGCATGGCCCTGCCGATGGGAGCCCGCATGATGTCCGGCAACTCCAACCTGCACGAGCAGTTGGAGAGCGAATTAGCCGACTTCGTGCAGAAGCCCGACTGCATGCTCCTCAATTTCGGTTACCAGGGCGTGGTAAGCATCATCGATGCCATGGTGAACCGCCACGATGTGATTGTGTACGACGCCGAGTCGCACGCCTGCATCATCGACGGAGTACGGCTGCACCAAGGCAAGCGGTTTGTGTACCCGCACAACGACATGGCCAGCCTGGAGAAGCAACTGCAGCGCGCCAAACGCATCACCGACGAAACGGGCGGGGGTGTCCTCGTTATTACGGAGGGGGTATTTGGCATGTCGGGCAACATGGGCGACTTGCGCGGCGTCATCGCTTTAAAAGAGAAATACGAGTTCCGTTTGTTCGTTGACGATGCCCACGGTTTCGGTACAATGGGTGCTACCGGGGCTGGAACGGGCGAAGAACAGGGCATGCAGGACGGCATTGACCTTTATTTTTCGACGTTTGCGAAGTCAATGGCGAGCATTGGAGCCTTCGTAGCGGGCCCTGAGAACGTAATTGAATATTTGCGCTATAATATGCGTAGCCAAATTTTCGCTAAAAGCCTGCCAATGCCGCTTGTAGTGGGCGCAATCAAGCGTTTGGAGCTACTGCGGACTTGTCCGGAGCTGAAAGACAACCTTTGGACCGTGGTACGGGCGCTGCAAAGCGGTTTGCGCGAGAAAGGCTTCAATATCGGCACGACGCAGTCGCCAGTAACGCCCGTGCTGCTGCAAGGGCAAATTCCCGACGCAACCCAAATAACCTTCGATTTACGCGAGAATCACGGTATTTTCTGCTCTATTGTGGTTTATCCGGTAGTACCAAAGGGCGTCATTATGTTACGCCTCATCCCAACGGCGTCCCACACGCTCGGCGACGTGGCACAGACCATTACCGCCTTCGAAGCAGTGGCCGACAAGCTCAGCAAGGGTTTATATTCCAAGGCAGAGGTGCCAGCTGGACTTCAAGCCTAATAATTGCTAAAATCATTAGAGGTCGGAAACCCGTAGGGTTTCCGACCTCTTTTTTTGTATTATAGTAAGAGAGCGGGTGGGGCGGAAGGTCTGGAAAGTAGGGCTGGTAAGGTGAAAATGTGCCTCTCAAGCGGCCTAGGGGGCTTTGAAAAAAAGTTGAGCTGTTGCTTGTATTTGAAATCCCTGTATATTAGGCCCCAACAAACCCATTGTTTCATTCCTCTCAACCCCATCAAACATGAGCAATTTTAGTGAACTCAAGGACCTTGTAATGGGCCTGGAAAGCGACTTCGAGAAGTTCTACGACAAGAAAAACTCGGCCGCTGGCACCCGTGTTCGTAAAGGCATGCAGGAACTAAAAAACCTAGCGCAGAGCATCCGCACGGAAGTACAGAACACCAAAAACACCGCTGCTCCTGCTCCGGCCGCTGGTGCTAAGGCTGCTCCTGCTGCTAAAAAGGCTGCTGCTCCTGCTGCTAAGAAAGCCGCTCCAGCTAAGAAGAAGTAAGCACACCATAAAATAAACGCGGCGAATTCCGAAGCGTTTGTAAAACAAAAGGCCCTGCCGGTATTCGGCAGGGCCTTTTTTGTGGCGGTAGTTACTGTCGAGCTATACTAGCTTAATTAGGAAATAGTTCTTCTTGCCCCTCTGAGCCACCAGGTACTTATCTAGTAGAGGTGAAATATCAGAGGCCATTTGGTCGACCGTCATTTTTACGCGGTTCAAACTAACGCCCCCGTTTTGAATCAACTTTCGGGCTTCTCCTTTCGAAGGAAAAATAACCCCGTTGGTAGCTTCGCTCAGCAAATTTATTACGCTAAGGTCCGTAAGTTGGGCACGGGGTACTTCCACCTGAGGTTCGCCGGCAAATACGTCAAGTAAAGTGCCCTCATCAAGACTGCTTAGCTCGCCACCTCCGAACAGCACCTGCGAAGCGGCCGCGGCCGCTTCGTAGGCTGCCTCCGAGTGCACCCGAATAGTTACGTCTTTGGCCAAGGCCTTCTGCAACACGCGTAGGTGCGGAGCCTGCGCGTGTTCAACTTCCAGCGCTTCAATCTCCGGCTGCGTAAGCAGCGTGAACACCCGAATCAGACGGGGTACATCAGCGTCGGTGGCATTGAGGAAGAACTGGTAGAACTGGTAGGGCGAAGTCATGGTGGGGTCGAGCCACACGTTGCCACCTTCAGTTTTGCCGAATTTCGAGCCGTCCGCTTTCGTGATGAGCGGTGTAGTGAGGGCGTAAGCGCGGGCTTCGCTGCCTGCCAGGCGCCTGATTAGTTCGGTACCGGTGGTGATGTTACCCCACTGGTCGGAACCGCCCATCTGCAAGGTGCAGTTGAGGGTGCGGTAGAGGTGGAGGAAGTCGTAGCCTTGGAGCAGCTGATAGCTGAACTCGGTGAAGGAGAGGCCGTCGGCCCGTTGATCGGGGCTATCGGCATCTTGATGGCCTAGGCGTCGTTTCACGGAGTCTTTGGCCATCATATAATTTACGGTAAGGTGCTTGCCCACCTCGCGCAGGAATTCCAGAAAGTTGAATTCCTTGAACCAATCGTAGTTGTTGACTACTACGGCAGCGGTGGGGCCGGGTGTGAAATCAAGGAACTTCTCCAACTGCGCTTTAATGCCTTCCTGATTGCGCCGTAGCGTTTCCTCGTCTAGTAGGTTGCGTTCAGACGACTTGCCCGAGGGGTCGCCAATCATGCCGGTAGCGCCGCCTACTAGGGCCACCGGCCGATGGCCAGCGCGCTGCAAATGCACCAGCAGCATAATAGTAGCCAAGCTGCCAATGTGCAGCGACACACCGGTAGGATCGAAGCCAATATAGCCCGAAACAGGCTGTTGCGCGGCCAGATGTTCGGCGGTGCCGGGCATAGCATCTTGCAGCATGCCACGCCAGCGGAGTTCGGAAAGTAAATCCAAGGTCAATGATAAATGAGGAATGAAGAATGAGGAACGAAGCTGATGGAAGGTAGCTAACACCACATCGGGCATATGATACAGGGCAGCTTAATTCTCTGAGAGCAGTCAGCAAAGGTAATAAGGCCGCCGTACCTTTGTTGGACAAGAATAGGGGGGCGCATTACGTGCCCAAATTCTTTATTGCTCATTTTTTATTCTTAATTGAATTGACTCTTTCCGCCGACGAAATTCTGAAGCAGCTCCAGCAGCGGCAGTTTGCGCCCGTGTATTTTCTGCAAGGGGAGGAGCCTTACTACATCGATTTAGTAGCTGACACACTAGAGAAGAGCGTGTTGCAGGAGCACGAAAAGGGTTTCAACCAAGTGGTGCTCTACGGCAAGGACGTCGACCTGGCCACCATCTTGGGCCAGGCCAAGCGCTTTCCCATGATGGCCGACCGATCGGTGGTACTCGTAAAGGAAGCACAGGCAGTAGCCGATCTGGAAGCCGAGAAGTCATGGCCGTTTCTGGAGGCGTACCTGAAGAATCCGTTGCAAAGCACGGTGCTGGTGTTTTGCTACAAGCACAAGACGCTCGACGCCCGCAAAAAGCTAGGGAAGCTGCTCACTGGCGACAAAAAAGAGCCTAGCCCACCCGGCACGGTGCTCATGACCAGCAAAAAGCTCTACGACAACCAAGTAGCAGGCTGGCTTACGGGCTACGTGCGCAGCAAGCAGCGTACGATTACGCCGCAGGCCACGGCCATGCTATCGGAGTACATAGGGGCCGAACTAGGACGGCTAACCAACGAGGTAGACAAGATGCTGCTCAACCTGGCGCAGAACCAGTCCATCGATGAGGACTTGGTGCAGCGCATGGTGGGCATTAGTAAGGAGTACAACATCTTCGAGCTACAAAGCGCCCTCATTCGCCGCGACGTGCTGAAAGCCAACCGGATTTTGCTCTACTTCGAGGCCAATCCGAAAGTAAATCCGCTCATCCCGAACCTGACGCTGCTGTTCAATTACTTTTCCCGGCTGCTGGCCTTGCACCAACTACCCAATCCTACCGAGGCCGATTGGAACCGCCTGAACCTGCGCAGCACCTTCGCCCGCAAAGACTACCAAACTGGCCTCAAAGTATTTCCCTTTGAGCGGACCCGCTCCATTGTGCACCTCATCCGCCGCGCCGACGCCCAAAGCAAAGGCATCAATAGCGGCTCGATGACGGACGGTGAAATCCTGCGGGAACTGGTGTGGCTAATACTACATCCTGTGCCACTGCAGGCTGTAATAGGAGGGTAATCCGGCGAGCGACCTTTTTCTTTTCAGTAAGAGGGTATTGTTGTTGAGTAAACAGTAGAGTGATGGAGTGCTTTTCTTGATAAAACTTTATGCTTCAAAAGTTCAGCAGGACGTCTTGGGGCCTTTTGGACACGGCATTGAATTCTAGATAGATAAGATACATGCCCCCTATAAGTGTCGAGCTTGCCAGATTCCCTGTTCTCTCGTCTTAAGGACCCATAACGAGTGGAAAACTAATAAAATACTAGAATTGTACTAGTCACGGGCTTATTGAACTTTACCTTTTTTGCGGATATGAGTTGCCATATGTTTGTGGTTCTAAACTATGTTCTCTATCGTCATGCAGTTAGTCCAGCCAATCTCCTCGCAGGCACTCATTACTCCTCAATCGGCGTCGCTTCCTCTTTTAGCCTTAGCCTTATTGATAACTCAATCAGGCATTCCGATTGTAGCTAGTCCACAAGCGCCACGCTTAGGCCTGGCAGCTTAAAGCTGGTCTTTTACTTTGCACGACGGGAAGGACAGAGGCTAAGTAAAACAGCTTCAATTAAATGCAAAGTGAGCTAACCAGGCAATGGTGGGGCACCAAAATAGTGGGCTTGTTAGCTGGTAGTAAACATCTGGTATGTTTATTGCAAAAGCCTCGGTAAAACCATATCATGACCGAGACCGAAGTAGCCTTCCGTGCCGCTCTGCACGAGGAAAAATTCTCTACTGCCGCCGTGTTGCTGTCCCAGCTAGTGGAAGCTGATTACGAGAAGAGCACTCATTTGACGCCTGTGCAGATTCTGCGCTTACAGGTGGGCTGCCAACAGTTATTAGTGCAGCGCCCTGAAGTAGGAGCGGCCGCCTTAATTCAAGCTGCCTACACCTATTTGCCCGCGCAAAACCGGCAAGCGGCTGGGGTACCCCAGCCTCAGGTATGAAATTTCAGTGCTTGACATGCCGCGTTTTTGGTGCATGGTTAGGAACTTGGGCTGCTAACAACCAGTCTACGGCTTCGGCTTCTTGCTCGAAGAATCGATAAACAGGCAAGTGCCTCCGACGGCTATAGTCATTGCCGACGGCGGTAGTGTCGAGCCGGGTCAGCATATCGCGGGAAAGGATAATGGCCCCGTAGTAGTAACCTGCATGCACCGCGCGCGGAAGCCAGTCGACGGACACCCAAGCGGATGCGGCCACGCTTAGTGTGCCGCGGCTATTCTGGTGGAATAGTATTTTCCGCCATTGCCGATGCTGTAAGGCGAGCAGTAACTGCTCCATTAATTCCTTGATCCTTTCATCGGGTAGATAATCATCCCGCCAATCCAGGCGGAGGTATTTTTCTGCTGTGTGCTCGCTCAAGCTGCCCGCTGCATTTTCAAAAAAAGCCATCTTCCACTGTTGAGTTTACTTCCATTTTAGTCAACCAATCATAGACCTCTATGGTTGGTGAATTTCAATAAAAAGCCATTATTTTATCTCTTAGCCCCATATGCTAACGTAAAGCAATACTTGAGTTATAGGTTGCCCGCTTGGCAGAGCCCGTATAGAGCATAGGCGGAACTACTCGGATTTCGTTCAGGTTTCTAACTAACTTAGAACGGCCTAGTTTCTTCTCGTTATGCACCATCTCATTTACAGCAGTTCCGCCACCCACCCGCTTTCCGATAAAGACTTGCAGGACCTCCTTGCTAACGCTCGGCTGTACAACGAGCGGCAGGGTGTGACCGGCCTGCTGCTTTATCATGAGGGGCAGTTTATGCAGCTACTGGAAGGCGAGGAAACCACTATACGCGCCCTATACGGTGTTATCGCGCAAGACCCGCGCCACACGAGCGTGCTCAAGCTGGCTGACAAGTATATTGAAGCACGCAGCTTTCCAGAATGGGCCATGGCCTTCCGCCCACTCGATGCCGATGCTTTTGCGCAGCTAGAAGGGTATCGGACACCAGCCAGCTTAAAGCTGGCGCCGCAAGGGCTAAGCGCCGCCGACGCACTACTGCTGAATCTGATGCGCCAGTACATGCTGCCCGACGAGAAAGCTTGACGAGAAAAGGACCGTCGTGTGTGCTGCTCTAGTCACACAAGGTGGGCAAATCTGGCTGGCGCGCAAACTCAAACAACGTAGTGAGCTGCGAAGCCGTTACCCGGTCCGCTGACAACGATAAGCCAGAAATTTCCTCTTCCCGGAACCAGCGCCCACCGGTTGTTTCGGCGGTATCGGTGAGTAAATGGCCACCCGTAATTTCGCAGAGCACAAATGCTTTGTACACGTACCACGGTTGCGGTGGGTGCGGGTGATTCTTTTTGTCGAAGAGGGCCAAGAGGCGATGGGCTGCTACGTGGTAACCGGTTTCTTCGTGAGTTTCCTTAACGGCTACTTCAAAGGGTGTGTAGCCTACGTCGGCCCAACCGCCTGGTAGGGTCCAGTTGTTGGCATCTACTTTTTCCTGCACCAGTAAGATTTCCTCGCGCCCCCGAAACAAAACGGCCCGTACATCCACTTTAGGCGTTTGGTAGCCAGTCTCAGAGGCAAATAGCCGCGTGATTTTCTCCAGCGGCTCATTGTCGGCCGATAGCTCCTGCAGCAGTTGCACGCTAATCGCCCGAATCTCTTCGTAGCGTTCTACATCATAAACATTTTGAGTATAAGCCAGGCCGGCTTGCGCCAGTGCTTGTAGGCGTTGAGCATGGTAGAGAAGGGTAGTAGCAGTCATGAGCTAACTGAATAAGGGGCAAGCATGCAATATACTGGCAGCTAAGCAGGGTGCCGACATTTTTTGATGGTTTTCATACAACTATTGGCACTCCGGTTGGGCTGACGCTTGGTGCAAGAAAGCGGGAGAGAGGGAACTAAAGGGAAAAATTTCTTCGTTATTTGGAAAAATTTCCATAGCTTCAACCGAAGACTCTCAACGAACATGGCCTCTCAATCGGTTGTAAAAACGAAAACCAGCACGGAGCTTCCTGTTCCGCTGCGGAAAAAATGGGCCGCCTGGAGCCGGACGGGTCAAGACTCGTTTGCACTTGTTATGGCCGCACGCAAAGGGCTGCCCGCGGCCACTGCTTTTGAAGTAGCCGATGCGTTTCAGTTGCAGGCCAGCCAGCTGGAAGCAATTTATGAGCTATCGACCAAAACGCTCCGGACCTACACGCAGGAAAACCGCAACCTGAATGCTTCCAGCAGCGAGAAGACCC
Source organism: Hymenobacter sp. (assembly GCF_036387835.1). GTDB lineage: Bacteria > Bacteroidota > Bacteroidia > Cytophagales > Hymenobacteraceae > Hymenobacter. Next base: position 37,430 of record NZ_DASVSY010000008.1, read on the forward strand.
TTAAGATTATTGCGCTCTACGAAATAGGAGTGGAAATTTTCGGTGACGCCGCCGCCTTCCTGCGCTGGCTGAGCAAGCCTGCGCACGGCCTCGACGGCGAAGTGCCGTTGCGCCTGCTCGAAACCAGCGGCGGCATTGACCTGGTAGAAGAGGAGCTAACCCGCATTGCCTACGGCGACCTGGCGTAGCCATGCTGGTGTACCGCATCTGTCTAGCCAAGTACGCCGATGACTTGTTTGCGTCGGGTCGGCGCGCGCGCTGGAACACGCAAGACAAATTCGTAATCTACACAGCGGCTTCGCGGGCTCTTGCCTGCCTCGAAAACGTGGTGCATCGGAGCGGTGAGGGCCTTAATGATGCATTTCGGGTGCTCGTTATTGAGGTGCCCGACGACGTAGTAGTGGAAGAAGTAACCGTTGCGCAACTGCCCGTAGGTTGGGAGAAAGCCAGCCGCTATGCTCTCTGCCAGCCTCTCGGCGACGCTTGGTACGAGCAGCGTCGTGCGGCCGTCCTTCGCGTTCCGTCCTCGATTATACCACAGGAATTCAACTACATCTTGCACACCCGCCACCCCGATTTCAAGCGGCTTCGTATTGTGGCGCGCGAAGAATTCGGCTTTGATTCCAGGATAAAGGCAGCTGTGGCGTAAGCTTCAGCTTGTCTTGTACCGTAGCATACCTGAAAACCGACCGTTTCATAACATCAACCCCGGTTATACCCTCATGCAAGTCCTCGACATCATTGTCATATCGCCCACAGAAACCTTCTTGGTCGGCCACCTCGAAGGCACCGTCAAGCCCGGCCCGTGGGAGCTGCAAGTAAACGGCGAAACGGTGGCGACCCTCGATGTAACGGGGGAGGCGCAGATAGAAGCGGGCCGCAAGGGTAAACTCGCGCCGCCGCGCGTGCTGGTCTGCCGCAAAGCGGTAGATAAAAGCAACATCGACTTTACGCGGGATGAGGTGACGCTGGTGCGGCTTGGGTAGCTTAGAGTATCTGCTGCTACGCACTGGATGAGCTGAGCGGCTGAAACAGACCTGTTTCTGAAACGCAGGAATAGTTGCGCCTATCAGCCGGTCAGCCCGATTGGCAGGCACAACATTGGCGGCTAGTCGGAAAGTGAGGTGCTAGGATAGTTATTTAACCTGTAAAGCGCGGACTGTCTGATGGTATCGAGCATCTGTTATTAATGCTCGATACATTCCGGGCGCTAGGGTGCTAACAGAGAAACTTTGGCTACTGGACTGAAGAAGGTGTATCGCTATTGTTTGGCCTAGCGTATTCACAAGTTTTATTTGAACCGGAAAAGTGGCATTTGGTAGTTCAGCGTTTACTGTTCCGGCCGCAGGATTTGGATAAAGTGCAACTCTGCTCAAGGCAGTAGGTTGCCGGGTAGAAAGTGCTGTTTGATTGAACAAGACAGCTATTTCCCCTAACGAGGTTGAGGGGTTAATCAGTACAACCAAATCGGGTTTGCCATTGCCATCTACATCACCATTTGCTAGGTCTATTACGGGACCAGCCATACTAATGCTCACTGGGGCAGCAAAGGCCGCATTTCCCAGATTGCGGTAAATCAGTATGGCATCGTCGCCCGAAGCAACAAGGTCAAGATTACCATCATTGTCGAAATCGATGGCAGTCAATCTTCTAAAACTAGTCGAGCCATTTTTTGGGTAAGGAATTTGTTCTAAACTGCCAAACTGACCATTTCCTATACCGCGTCGCAGGTAGATAGTATTGGTTCCGTAAGGCGACAGAAAATCATCTAGCTGGTCCCCATCTACATCAGCAAGATAGTTGTTGAGTCCAGCTGTACCTGACGGATTTGCCCCATTAACTGCTGCTAGGCTATTATTGATAGAGCCCGTATTGATGTAGGTAACACATGATCCTCCATACAGTCCTACTACCGACAAATCAGGACGAGAATCAGTATTGAGCCGGCCAACTGCTACTGATTCGGAGTAGGTGTTACTGAGCTCTTGAGTTGTGAATTGCCCGTAACCATTATTGTACAGCAATTTTAAGCCGCCGCCGCCCACAACCAAATCATTTCGACCGTCGCCGTTGAAGTCAGCAACAGCTAAGTTATTGCTTTGTGGATAAGAGAATGAACTGATCAGGAGGGTTCCAGCTGAAAAAATGGAATTGCCAAGATTGGTGAAGAGGGTCACGCAATTGCCGCCGACCACAACATCCGGACGGGAATCCCCAGTAAGATCCGTTATTTCAATATAGCCCGCACATGAGCTTGAGCTAGAGATAGGCCAAGAAACAGGAGCTGCAAAGCCTCCTGCTACCGACTGAAGCAACGTAAGATATTGATTATTAAGTCTAGGCGCTGCGCCCACAGACAAGAAGATGTCTGCTCTGCCATCGGCATTTATGTCTTTCACAGCTACATGATGAGGAATGGAGCCGCTAAATCCTTTGGAATAATAGGTTGCTGGACTGAAGGTAAGTCCTTGGCTATAAGTGGTACTGCCTGACAGCACGAAGCCCCAGAAAATAGTAGCCCGTAAGTTGGGGTAGAAAGGTATTAGCATCTGATAGTGGATTAGAGTAGGACAATGCACTAATGTATTAAAACATCGCATCAGCTCTATGTCCCAACTGCAAAAGCAACAATGCCATAAATAACAGGGTCGTTGTGATAAGAGTAATTCACCTGTATCTAGCCTAGCTGCAACCCGGCCGAACTTTTCGCTACTTTTGGCTATTCCGGCCCAACAGGCCGTTTCCCGTAACGCCGAGCAATGAAGTTTATACCCCGGATTGCGCTGGCCGCCGCCCTCAGCGCCACTGCCCCGCTAGCCGCCCAGGCGCAGCAAACCCAGGTGTTCGCCAACGACGAGCGCCATTTCCAAGAAGGCCTCGAACTCTTCGACCGGGGCAAATACGGCGCCGCTCAGCAAGCTTTCCAGCGCTATACCGAGCTAACCCAGCGCCGTACCGGCGAGCTAGCCGCCGGCCGTACCATCGACGCGGAATACTACCAGGCCGTGGCTGGCCTTTACCTGTTTCACCCCGATGCCGAAGACCGAATTCTGGCTTTTGCTGCGCAGAACCCGGCCCACCCCAAGGCCGCCGTGGCGTTTTTCGAGTTAGGTAAGTTTTACTTCGACAAGAAGGATTACGCCAAAGCCACCGAGTACCTGCAGCGCGTGGGCGCCGACAACCTTTCGGGCGAGCAGCGGGCCGAAGCCGAGTTCAAACTTGGCTACAGCTATTTCGCTCAGAAAGAGTTCGACAAAGCCAAGCTGCAGTTCGACCGCAACAAGCAGGGGCAACACGAGTACCGCTACGCCAGCTCCTACTACGCCGGCTACCTGGCCTACCGGGCCGGCGACTTTGCCGGGGCCCGCAAAGACTTGGCCGTGGCCGAACAGAACGATGCCTACCGCCCCGTAGTGCCGGCCGTAATGAGCCAGATTTACTACAAGGAAGGCGACTTCGACGGCCTCATCGACTACGGCAGCAAAGCGCTAACTCTAACCCCGCCGCCGCAAAGTGCCGACGAAATCCAGCTGCTGGTAGGGGATGCTTACTATCAGAAGAAAGATTTCAAGACGGCGGCCACCTATTTCAACAAGTATGCTGCGGGCCGCAAGAAGATCGAGCCGGCGGTGGAGTACAAGATCGGGTATGCCAACTACAAGCAGGGCGACTATAAAGGCGCTATCGGCAGCCTGAAGAACGTGGCCGCCCGCCGCGACTCGCTTGGCCAGAATGCCGCCTATCACTTGGGGCTGAGCTACCTGCAAACCAATCAGAAGCAGCTCGCCCTCAATTCGTTTGATGCCGCCCGCCGGCTAGGCTACAACCGCACCATCAGCGAAAACGCCGCCCTCAAGTACGCGCAGATCCAGTTTGAGCTCGGCAATACGCCGGAAGTAATTGCGGCCCTAAAAGACTTCAACAAGAAGTTTCCTCGCTCGAAAAACCAGACAGTGGCCGACGACATTCTGAGCGAGAGTTTTCTGAACTCCTCCGACTATGCGCAGGCCCTCAACTACCTCGACAACCTCGACGACCGGAGCAGCAAGCTGAACGCCACCTACCAGCGCGTATCCTACCTGCAAGCCGCCACCCTCTACAATAACGCTCGCTACTCCGACGCGCTGCCTTTGCTCGATAAAAGTTTGAAGTACCCCGAGGACGACGCGCTGCGTGCCGCCGCTCAGGTGCTGAAAGGTGAGATTTACAGCGTGGGCCAGCAGTATCAGCCTGCTATTACGGCTTACACTGCCGCCGCCCGCGCGGCCCGGCAGGGGGGCGTAACGGCCAGCGAAAAGGACTTCGAGCAGAAGGCGCGCTACGGCCTCGGCTACGCCTATTACAACACGCAGCAATACGAACGGGCCCGGCCGCAGTTCCAGGCCTGGCTGAATGACCCCGTAGCCAAACCCGCCGACCCCAACTACTACGACGTAACCCTGCGCCTAGCCGACACCTACTACGTAGCCAAAAACTACCAGCAGGCCCTTGACCTTTACAACAAAGTAATTGCGGCCAACGCCACTGACAAGGATTACGCCTACTACCAAAAGAGCGTAACGCTCGGGTTGATGGGCCGCCGCGACGAAGCCGCTAGCACCCTGAGTACCTTGCTGAAGACCACGCCCAACTCGCGCTACGCCGACGATGCCGTGTACCAGCAAGCCCAGCTCGACTACGAGGCCGGCAACTTCCAGCAGGCCGCCGATGGCTTTACCAAGCTCATTGCCAACCGGCCCAACTCCACCCTCATTCCGCAGGCGCTGCAGAAGCGGGGCGTGGCCTATGCCAACCTGGAACAGCACGAAAAAGCCGTAGTGGATTTCAAGCAAGTGCTCAGCGCCTACCCCCGCACCAAGGCGGCCAGCAGTGCTATCTACAACTTGCAGGAGAGCCTATCGGCGCTCGGCCGCACCGAGGAATTCGACCAGTACTTGGCGCAGTTCAAGCAACAAAACCCCGGCAACAAGGCCACCGAAAGCGTAGAATTTGAAGCGGCCAAGTCGTTGTATCTCGCTGAGAAATATGCGCAAGCAATACCGCGCCTGGAGTCTTACTTGAAGCAGTACCCCGACAATACCCTCGCGGCCGATGGGCGTTATTTTCTGGCTGATGCCTTACTGAAAACCGATAAGAAAGCCGAGGCCTTGCCTAAGCTGAAAGCGGTAGTGGAAGAAGGTAAGTCGGAGTTTGTGAACCGGGCCGTGGGCCGGGTGGCGGAGTTGGAGTTTGAAAATAAGAACTACCCCGAAGCCATCAAGTACTACAGCCGCCTGCGCGAAGTCTCGCAAAATAAGCGCGAAGTAGCCAATGCTGGCTTGGGTTTGATGAAGAGTTACTACGAAAGTGCCGACTACGAAGGCACCCGCCGGGTAGCCGCCGAGCTGCAAACCCAGGCCGCCTCGCCGGCCGCTACCAATGCGGCGCTGCTCTACCTCGGTAAAGCCAGCTTGAAAGCCGGCAACCTCGACCAAGCCATAACCGAGTTAAACACGGCGGCCACCACTGCCGCGGCCGACGAGAATGGGGCCGAGGCGCTCTACCTTGTAGCCGATGTTTTGTTCCAGCAGAAGAAGTACCCCGAAGCCCTGGATGCCGCCTACAAAACCAACGCCTCCAACTACGAGGTGTGGCAGGGTCGCGGCTTCCTGTTGATTGCCGACATCTATGCCGCGCAGGGCGAAGCCTTCCAGGCGCGCGCCACCCTCAACTCCATCATCGACAACAAATTTCCGCTAGTCGAAATCATCGAAGGTGCCAAGCAACGGCTGGCAGCACTGCCCACCGAAACGCCCGCTGCCGGCGGCACCAAGACCCCGACCAAGACTACGCCGGCCAAGCCTGGTACCACGAAAGCCACCCCCGCTACGAAAGGCAAAACAGCTGGCCGCAGCTCCCTTGTACCTTCCACTGAGCAGCCTACCGACACCATTACCAACCGCACTGATGCTCCGGTTGGGCAGGAGGAATAGGAGTTAACTACTTGGCCTGAATAGGAAATAAACCATTGAATAGTAATTGCTTGCCTTAGTTGATTTAAACTACTGCCCGCACTGAATTTAAATCCCCAATTATGACGTTTACCCCGTCGAAACTGCTGGCACTGGCTGGCCTGCTGACTGCCTTGCCGGCAGTGGTGCAGGCGCAAACTACGCGCCCCACCAACCGCGGCAAGATTGAAGAAGCTGAAATCGAGATTGTGAAGGAGCGGGTGAATCAGCTGCCCGAAGCTGCTCGCAACTTTGAAAAAATCAAGGTGGAGGCTCCTGCCAAAACGGGCGCCAAAGTAAACTACACCTACCCGGATTTCCGCTTGCCTGCCGACTTGCTTAACCCCTCGGTGCGGGTGCTTACCATCCGGCAGGAAGAACCGGCCCTGCAAACCGGGAACTACGTGAAGGTCGGCGTAGGCAACTATGCCACCTTTTTGGGCCGCGCGCACCTGCACAACACCCGCAGCAACTCCGCCTCCTACGGCCTCGACCTGAACCACCTGGCTTCCGCCCGCGGACCCGTCGACAAAGACAACTCCGGCCAAAGCCGCACCAGCCTCGACCTGCACGGCGAAACCTACAGCGGCACTACGGCCCTCGGCGGCAAGGTGGAGCTTGGGCGGGAGCGGTACAATTTCTACGGCTACGACCGCAACGTGCGCGTGCTGCCCGAGGCCGACGACCTCAAGCAAACCTTCACCAGGGCCGGCGCGAAAGTATACGCCCGCAACCGCGCCACCGACGCCCAATTTCAATACGACCTTGGGCTAGGCTTTCGCCATTGGAACGACCGGTTCGAGGCCAATGAAAACAACATTTACGCCGAGCTGCGGTCAACTTACGTGCTCGGCGAAACCAGCCGCGTGACCGTAAACGGCGACTTCTCTTACATCTCGTTCGAGGATTCTCTGAAGTACAGCCGGCCTTACTTTCAAATTACGCCGGCTTTCGAAGCCAACCTGAACCGATTGGCCGTTTCGGTAGGTGCCACCATCGGCTACACCGGCGACACCATTCGGCAAGCCCAGCAGCTCAACGTCTTTCCGGCTATCCGGCTGGCATACACCGTCACCGAAGATAAATTTGTGGCCTTTGCGGGCTTGGGCGGCGCTGTTCAGCGGGTGACCATGTACGACCTCACCACCGAGAACCCCTGGCTAGCGCCCAACCAGCGCGTATCCGACACTCGCCGCGGCCCCACGCTCTACTTCGGTTTCAATGCCACCCCGGCCCGCGCCCTGGAAGTGAATGCCCGCGTTACGCTCAGCAACGACCGGACCTTGTACTTCTATGAAAATGCGGGGTATATCGAGCGTGGCATAATTAACAACGGCGTGTACCGTGGGGATTCCACCAAATTCAATCTGGTGTACGACAAGAGAGCCACGCAGCTGCTGAACGTTCACGGCGAGATTATTTACAATGCCGCCGAGAAAACTCGGGTAGGCTTTAAGGCCGATTATAACAGCTACAACGTGAAAACGCTGGCGCAGCCGTACCATCGGCCCGCCTTCCAGTCGGTGCTGTTTGCCACGCACAACCTCTACGACAAGTTGCTGCTAGGCGCGGAGTTGTATACCTATAGCTCCAGCTATGGGTCAGGCTATGACCTCGTCTCCGGCAACGTAGGATACCGCAAAGTGGCGCGCCATACCGATTCGGTGATAGACCTGAACCTGCGCGGTGATTACCGGATTATGGAAAAACTGTCCATCTTTGCTATGGGCAACAACCTGGTTGGCGGTCAATACGAACGGTTCCTGAACTATCCAGTGAAAGGAGCCAACGTATTGGTCGGCGCAACCTATGACTTTTAATCTTCAGTTGTGAGTTGCCAGTGTCGTTCAACTGGTAACTCACAACTCACAACTGGCAGCTCACAACTAACCCACTACGCCTTGCCGCTATCCGCTCATATCCGCACCCTGCTCCGGGACCATGATTGCGTCATTATCCCTGATTTTGGCGGCCTGATTGCCGATTACGCGCCCGCCCGGATTCATCCTGTGCGACATACGCTGGCGCCGCCGGCTAAGCGCGTCGCTTTCAACCAGTCGCTGACCCGCAACGATGGGTTGCTGGTGGATGCGCTGAGTGTGAAGCTGAACTTAAGCACGGCCCAGGCGCGCCAAATGGTGCGCGAGGCAGTAGCGCGAATGCAGCAGGAGCTGGAAACCAGCCAACGTACCGAGCTGCCGGGCATCGGCGTATTTCGCCGGTCGGTGGGGCGGGGACTGGAGTTTGAATATAGCGGCACCGATAACTTGCTGAATGCCAGCTTCGGCTTGCCGGAATTAGTAGCTCGCCCAGTGCGCGCCACCGACGCTATCCTCTCGCGAGAGCGGCAGCCCATTATTCCGCAGCTCTCGGGCGGCCGCCGCTCGGTGCGGGCCACCCGTTTGCTACAGGGAGCTTTAGCCATGGTGCTGGTGGGGCTGGTTTTCTCGGCTAACTATATGTTTGCCGATCAGCAAGGCTACCTGCCTGATGCCTTGCGGGTCGAAGAGCCCAAGCCGGAAAAACAGATCCGTACTGCGCAGCCAGTTGCGCAAGCGGCTCCATCGGTCAGCCAGCAGCAGGCAGCTTTGGCCACCACCGACAACTTCTCGGCGGCGCGCCCCGCCGAGAAACCTGCAACTAAACCTGCTGTATCAGTGAAGGCCAAGCCAGCGGCAGCGCCTAAAACCGTGGCGCCCGCGGTTGCCGTAAATGGCTGGCAGAACGCAAAGCCCAAACCTAAGCCCGCAAAAGCTGCGGCCAAGCCTGCCATAAAGGCTCCTGGTTGGGAAAAAGCTGCTGCCACCAATGCAACTGCCAACACGACTGCCACGACCATCAAAAGCCGCACGGGCCGTTACTACGTGATTGCCGGCTCTTATACCACCATGGTTAACGCCGAGAAAGGCCGCCAAGCCCTGGTACGCCTAGGCCACCCGGCCCGCGTTATTACGCCGCCCGCCGGCAGCCGCCAGTACAAGCTTTCCGTTGCCGATTTTCCCGACCGCACGTCTGCGGATCGCCAAGCCTCTATTCTGCGCAAGCGGATGGGTAATACTCTTTGGGTTCTTAATTACTAGCATGACGTTTTTGCTTTCTCTGCTGCTTCAGATGCAAGTCGGCAGTGCTCCCGCAGCCGGTGCTGCCGCTGCTGATTCTTCCGCTACTGCGGCCAATGCCGCCGCCAACGCCGCCGCCGCCGACCTTTCTCTGGTTGATTTGATTGTGAAGGGCGGGGGCATCATGATTCCGCTCTTTTTGCTGTCGTTTGTTTCGCTCTACATCATCATCGAGCGCTACATCACCATCCGCAAAGCCGCGGCCGTGCCGGAGTCGTTTATGCCTGGCATCCGCAACCTGATGGTGAAAGGGGACCTGCAGGGCGCTAAAATGCTGTGCGCTCAAACGGCCACCCCGCTGGCCCGCATGATCGAAAAGGGTATTCGCCGCATTGGCTTGCCCCTCAAAGACATCGAAGCCAGCGTGGAGAACGTGGGAAAGGTGGAAATTGCCCGTCTCGAAAAGAACATCAGCATCCTCGGCATTATTGCCGGCATCGCGCCGATGTTGGGTTTTGTAGGTACCATCATCGGGGTAATCAAGATCTTCTACGCCATCAGCGCCACCGGCGACTTTGGCATTGCCCAGATTTCGGGCGGTTTGTACACCAAGATGGTGACGTCGGCCACGGGACTGATCGTGGGTATCATTGCCCACATCGGCTACCACTGGCTCAGCATCATGGTGGAGCGCCTTGTGTTTCGCATGGAAAACTCGGCTATCGAATTCATGGACATCCTGCAAGACAACTAGTTTGTAGCGCTTAGCTTTCGTGCCGTCAAACAGCGGTTTACCAGAAGGTGGCCCTTCGTTTGCTGCTCCACCATACGTAGTTCAGCAAGCTATTGAACCGACATGAAAAAGGCGCTAACAGAGTTAGCGCCTTTTTCATGTCGGTTCAATCTACCATCTAGTTCTAGATTAAAGCGAACAGCCAAAGCCTGAAATCTTATAGCTTCGCCTGGGCTTGTGAGCTTTTATGGCTTCTAAGCCAAACCGCCGATTCTTTCATCTGCCGTAGATTAGGGTCGGCGTTTTTCCAGGCTGTGCGGAGTTGTTGGTAAGAGCGCCTGGCTTCCGCTACGTTGCCGGCTCGGACATGCGTTTCCGCTATGCCCGCTAGCGCGAAGCCGCTACTGGGGCGGGCCTGCAAGATGCTCTCGTAGGCTAGCCGGGCCTTGTCATATTGCTTGGCCCGTAGATGGGCTAAGGCAATGCTTTCGGCCACCGGGCGAGCATAAGGTGGGGGTTCGTTGTAGCCTAGGTCTTGCTCGAGAGTTTGTGCCTGCTGCAAGAGAGCCAATGCTTTGGTATGGTAGCCGGTAGCCGAGAGCAAGTTGCCACGCAGCTCCAATGAGCTTAAGTTAAAGTAGTTATCCATTCGGCCACTCAATCCGGTTATTTTTTCCTGCTTAGTGGCTCGCCACAGCAGTGCATCCAGGGCGTCAGCGCACCGCTGTGCCTGTTCGTATTGCTTTCTATCAATGGCTGCCATGCCGCGGGCGTAGTGCAGCAGCACATTTTTCAGGGTTTTGCTGCTGGCACGGGCCGTTAGCAGCGAATCGGTGTCGCTGATGCGCTCGTAAATGGCGGCTGCCCGTTCCCAATAGCCAAACCGAATTTCCAGGTCGGCCGCGTTCATAAGCTGCCGAGTGAGCAGCGAACTGCGGTAGGCTTTCAACCGGTCTTTTTGCTGATCTACGGGCGGCGGCACATCCTGCAAGCGGCGAAGCCAACGAGCGGCTTCCTGATAGCGGCCTTCTTCGGCGCAGTTGGCAATCAGGTAATTCAGATTATGCTGATAATTCCAGTTGTCGATCTGCTGGATGTGCTGCTTGGCCATATAGGCGGAGTCAACGCGCATAGAAGCAATAAACGCGTTCCGAGCTTTGGCATACTGGCCCATTCGGTAGTAGATGTGGCCGGGCATGTGCACCATATGGCCCGAGTTAGGCGTGAGCGACGCCAGCCGGTCGGCGCTGGCCAAGGCTTGCTCGGGGCAGCAATTTTCCATCTGGTGAATCCAGTAGTGATGCACGGCTGGATGGTTGGGGTAGCGCACCAGCAGCTTTTCCAGCAAGAGCTGCCCGTACATGGTGTCGCCGGTGGGCGCGCCAGTGGGCGAGTAGCCATTGCGCAAATCCAGCCCGTGCAGCCACAGCACCAGCTGGGCTTCCACGTCGTTGGGGTAGCGGTGCACCAGCTCTTCCATGGCATGCTTGAAGGCCGCTTGTCCTTTCTCTTCCCCTACCGAATCCTCAGCAATAATAGCTCGGATGTAGAGCTTTTCCGGGGCGCTGGCTTTAGCGCTTAGCTTTTTAGCCTGCGTTAGCGCCTTTTGCCGCTCTTTGCGCCGGTCGGGGTTGTAGTCGAGCGCAAGCACCAGCCCCCAATAAGGCATAGCAGCGGTGCTGTCGAGACGGGAGGCGTACTTGAAGGCGCGGTAAGCTTCAAAATCCCAGAAATCGTGGAGCAGCGACAAGCCCTGGTCAAAATAGCGCTGCGCGGAGTCGGAGGTAGTGGTAATGGGCAGGTGACTGCTGCCGATGCCCGGCAGCTGCTGCGGCCGCGGCAACTGGTCGACATAGGAGGTAACCGGGGCGTGGCAGTCGTGGTAAGGCTGGGCTTTTTTCGTGGTATCCGTCTCGTTGAGTGGAATGCTCCCGCACATGGTGATGTGGAGGGGCACGGGCTGGTAGCGGTAGCGGTGCACGGCGGTTTCGTGCCCGAAGCTAGCCTGCACCAGCAGCCCAACCAATGCTGCTCCAAGCATGCCCGCCAAGCCCAGCCGCCATGCTAAACGCAGCGGCCGACCAGTTAAGTGTTGATACCCGTTGTGTTTCAACTTGGTAGGAGATAGTGGTTGTTTCATAGTACTGAACGGCGAACGGAGTTAGTCGGAAAATTGCCGAGCTTACTAGTAAGTCTTTGATTACTAAAAGCCTGTAAATGGAAGGTACAACTTGAGGCATAAGCATCAATCACATATTCATGTGAGTGAACCACCAGCCCTGCCCGGATTGAAACAGGGGCAGGGCGTTGCATAAGCCAGAAAGCATGACTTGTCCTTGTTCTTTTTCTACCTTTACCAAACCACTAGTTAAGCGTCAGGCGTTACTCCGTTGTAGGTTTGGTTGCCGGCTTATCGTTCTGCTTTATAGGTTGATACTGAACCTGAGTTAAGCGCGTACCTTCTTTTAGCGCATTTTTTGTTGCCATTCGCATGAATCTTAGCCGCCGCCGTAAGCTTTCCTCGCACGTTGAGACCAGCTCGATGAACGACATCATGTTCTTCCTGATGCTGTTCTTCCTGATTGTGTCGACGATGGTGAACCCCAACGTCATCAAACTGCTGCTGCCCAATGCCAAAAGCAGCAAGCAGGTGATGAAGCAGCCCGTTACCGTATCGGTTGATGCGGCAGGGGCGGTTTTTGTGAACAAGAAGCCTACGAACGCGCAAGCTTTGGAAGGCGAATTGAAGAGCTTGATTGCCAATCAGCAGCTTGATCTACCAACGGTGGTGCTGCGGGTGGATGCTTCGCAGAATGTGCAGAAGCTGGTAGATATTCTGGAAATCGGTAATCGCCTCAAGATTAAGATGGTGATGGCCACCCAGGCGCAGCAAGCTGCTGGCAAGTAACTTTTCGTTTCTCGTTTTTTGTTGTTTGTTTTTCGTTTGTTGAGTGAGAGGAAGAAAGCTCTCCGCGGCAACGGAAAAACAAGGCGAAAAACGAAAAACAAGCAACGCAAAACCCATTATGGAATACCGCGAAGAACACCGAAAAGAAGCCATAATCGGGACGGTGCTGTTGCACGCGCTGCTGGCAGCCGTGTTCTTCTTCACCGTGTTCAAGGGCCCCGACCCGCCGCTCGATGCCCTTGGGGGCGACGGCGTAGAACTGAACTACGGCATCGACGAGGCGGGCTCCGGCGACGTGCAGAGCATGGCCATAGCCAACAATTCGCGCAACCGCGAAGACAGCCGCCCACCTGCTTCCAACCCCGACCCTAAACCCACGCCGCCGCAGCCGACTACCCCGGCTTCACCGCCCGCGCCTCAGCAGGCCGCGCAGGAGCGCATTATAACCAGTGATGCCGAGGAGAGCCCCGTCACGGCGCCGCCCGTAACAAAGCCAGCCCCGGTTAAAGTGGAAAGAACCGAGCCCACTCCGGCCAAAGAAGAAGTGCGCGAAGCCCCCAAGCCCGTGGAGCGTCCCCGCACCCTCTACACCCCCAAAGGCAGCGCCAACGGCGGTGGCAACGGCATGAACGGCACCAGCAATGCGCCCACCGGCAACAACAACGGCGACCGGCCCGGCTCCGTGGGCGACCAGGGCGACCCCAACGGCTCCCTCGATGCCAAGGCGCTGTACGGCCAGCCTGGTAGAGGCGGCAGCGGCAGCAGCCCCGGCTCGGGCGGCCTCGAAATGAGCGGTTGGACCCTGGTAACCCGCGAACGGCCGCCCATGGTGAGCAACGAAAGCGGCTATGTGCGCTTCAAGATTCAAATCGACGAAAACGGCGACATTGTATCGGTCGATAAAGTGGGCGGCAACGTACCGCCGAATCAGGTGCAGGTTTGTCGGGATTTTCTGTTGAAATCCGCTTCCTTTCGTCGCACGCAAGCTGGCAACAGCGGCGCTATGGGCTTTATCACCTACCGCTTCAAAGTAGATTAGCCTCTGAGGCTAGCTTGCAGGCCGCCGACCGGAGACATCCGGCTGGCGGCTTTGTCTTTATATGGTGCGTGGCCCCGCTGAAGGAATGGGCCACCTGCTATGTAGCTCCTGAAACTTAGAAACCAGCAACCAGTGACCAGTAACTTGCCATGACTTACGCTGAAACGCTTGAGTATCTCTACGGCCAGCTGCCCATCTTTCAGCGGGTGGGCGCGGCGGGGTATAAGCCGGGATTAGAAACTACCGAGAAGCTAGCCGAGGCTACGGGGCATCCCGACCGAAAATTTGCCAGCGTGCACGTGGCGGGCACCAACGGCAAAGGCAGCAGTTCCAACCTGCTGGCAGCCGTGTTGCAGGCGGCCGGCTATAAGGTTGGGCTGTATACCTCGCCGCATCTGCGCGAGTTTACGGAGCGCATCAAGGTGAACGGGCAGGACCTGACGCCCGAGTACCTGGTGGCGTGGGTGGCGCAGTGGAAGCCCCTGTTCGGGCAGCTGCAGCCGTCGTTTTTCGAGATGTGCGTGGCGCTGGCCTTCTCGTATTTTGCCGAAGAGCAGGTAGACGTGGCGGTGGTGGAAGTGGGTCTGGGCGGGCGGCTGGATTCCACGAACATCATCACCCCGCTGGTTTCGCTCGTCACCAACATCAGCCTCGACCACCAAAACCTGCTCGGTGATACGCTGCCGCTGATTGCCGCCGAAAAAGCAGGCATCATCAAGCCGGGCATCCCGGCCATCATCAGCCAAACCCAACCCGACGTGCAAGCGGTGTTCGAGCATAAAGCTGCCACCGAGCACGCGCCGCTGCTTTTCGCCGATCAGCATTACCGCGTGACCTTAGAAGCGCAGCCCGCGCCCGACCAGGAGTTTCAGGTGCTAACCGTGACGCACGATGGGCAACCATTGCTAGAGCACCTGGAGCTAGAGCTAGTGGGAGAATATCAGCAGTTAAACCTGCCGGGGGTGCTGGCCGTGCTCGATGAGCTACGCCGCCAGGGCTTCGTAGTGCCGGAAGCAGCTGTGCGGGAAGGCCTGCGAAACGTGCGCCAGCTCACCGGCTTCCGAGGCCGCTGGACCATCCTCGACCGCCGCCCGCTGGTGGTCTGTGATACCGGCCACAACGAAGCCGGCCTGCGCCTGGTGACCAGCCAACTGGCGCGACTACCGCGGCGGCAGCTGCATTTTGTGCTCGGAGTGGTCAACGATAAAGACGTGTCGAAGATGCTGAAACTGCTGCCAACCGATGCCACCTATTATTTCTGCCAGGCAGCTATTCCGCGGGCCTTGCCGGCAGCTGAGCTAGCTGAACTGGCAACGGCGGCTGGCCTGCGCGGCGAGGCCTACGGCCCGGTTGCCGCCGCCGTAGCCGCCGCCCGCACCGCCGCCCACCCCGACGATGTGGTATTCATCGGCGGCAGTACCTTTGTGGTAGCGGAGCTACAATTCTGAATTAGGAATGCTGAATTCAGAATTTGCAGTCGTTAATCGAATTCATAAGTCAGCATTCCTAATTCAGAATTTCAATTGAGTCGAATTAAGTTGAAGCGTTTCGCGGAAAACGCGGAGCGGGCCGATATTGTGGAGCCCGGCAAATCTACCTACGAGCAGCTGCGGGGCTGCTGGCACGCAGATTTCTTTGAAAACCAGCAGGGTATCACGCTGGAAGTGGGCTGCGGCAAAGGTGAGTACACGGTGGGACTGGCGTCTCGCTATCCTGAGCGTAATTTTCTAGGGCTCGATATCAAAGGCGACCGAATCTGGCGGGGCAGCACCCGCGCCGAAGCGTTGGGGCTGACCAACGTCGGCTTTATTCGTACCCGCGCCCTGGACCTGCCGAAGCACTTCGCGCCCGGCGAGCTAAGCGAAATCTGGATAACCTTCCCCGATCCGCGCCCCCGCGACCGGGACATCAAGCGCCGCCTGACCGCGCCGCGCTACCTCGACTTGTATCAGCAGCTGTTGAAACCCGGTGGGCTGGTTCACCTCAAAACTGACAACGAAGGCTTGTTCGATTACTCGCTGGAAACCTTGCAGCAGCGACCTGGTGTCACGCTGCTGGCTTTCACCAAAGACCTGTACGCCACGCCCGAACTGCTGCCCCACGCCGAGGACATTGAAACCAACTTCGAGAGTAAATACCGCGCACAGGGCGTACCCATCAAGTATCTGCAGTTTCAGCTGAGCTGATATCAGGGCATGTTGGAAGAGCAGAAGAACTGACCGGCTCACTTATATTGTACACGGCCCTTGCTCTGCGTCTCACCGCGTGGTCTGCGGCGGGCAATAGTCTAGCGCAGTAAAAAGTCACTTTCAAATTCTGCTATGAAGCCCTTACCCATCTTGCATACCGCGCCTTTGTTTTCGGTGCTTGATCAGCATTTGATTTCGTTGCTGCGCTCCTTGAGCCCGGCCGATTGGGAGAAGGCCACGGTGGCGCCGAAATGGCGGGTGCGAGACGTAGCGCTGCACTTGCTGGACGGTTCCCTGCGGACCTTGGCCATGCTTCGGGATGGGCACTTCGGCGGTCCGGGGCCAGCGAGTCCGGCCCATGCCGACGTGGTGCGCTACCTCAACCAGCTGAACGAGGAGTGGGTGGCGGTGGGGCAGCGGCTAAGCCCGCCGCTTATTACGTGGCTGCTGGAGCTGAGCGGGCCGGCATACAACGCCTTTATGGCGTCGTTGCCGCCGCTGGAGCCCGCCGTTTTTGCGGTGGGGTGGGCCGGCGAAGAACAGTCGTTGAACTGGTTTCACGTGGCCCGCGACTACACCGAGAAGTGGCATCATCAGCAGCAGATCCGGCAAACGGTAGGGCAGGAGGCCGCGCTGCTGACACCGGAGCTGTACCAGCCGTTTCTGGCCACCTGCGTGCGGGCGCTGCCCCACCACTACCGGACGGTAGCCGCCGCGCCGGGCACAGTGCTGCAATTCACCGTAACCGGCCCGGGCGGCGACACGTGGTATCTGGCGCAGCAGGCCGAAAAGTGGGTGCTCGGTACGCACTATACCGGGCCAGTAGCCGCCGCTATTAGGCTGGATGGCGCCGTCGCCTGGCGGCTTTTCACCAAAAGCCTGCCGCGCCCCATAGCCGAAAACCACCTGGCTATAACTGGTGAGCAGAATTTAACAGAGCCAATTTTCGGCTTAACAACCGTCATGGCCTGACAAAGCGGTTTTTAGTTACTCCTGCTGGTTCGTCGTTCTGAAGTCGTGCGCGAGTATCTCATGAAACAGCAAGGCCGGCTCTTGTGCAAAGAGCCGGCCTTATTTTTAGGCTGGATACTGGTGCAAGCAATGGAGTTGTTTAGAAATCTTCAGCGCCTATTAGAACGTCATGCTTGATCTGGCGTCCGCCAGCCGAAGCAACTCGC
>NZ_DASVSY010000009.1:0-69262 GCF_036387835.1 Hymenobacter sp.
CCCGTGCGCCACTAGTGGTATTGCTACCACCCGTTCGACTTGCATGTATTAGGCCTGCCGCTAGCGTTCATCCTGAGCCAGGATCAAACTCTCCATTGTATAATGTACTACTTATCTCTCCCGAAGAAGAAACGATGTCGAAGGCTGATCCTGCTCACTATTTGACGTTGTCGTCTTTTAATTCGTGTGCTTGGTTTCTATATGTATGCTAGCTAAATCAATGAAGACAAGCTTGCAAACACTTACCATTTGTTTGTCTCAAACATTCAAAGAACGTATGCCCCTCTCGTTAGAGGAACCGTGTGGGAGCTATTTCTAGCGCTCTTTCGTACTGCTTTACCGAGCGTCGTTTCGTTCGGGGTTGCAAAGGTAAGAAGGATTTTTCGATCTGCAAGAAATTTTGAAAAAAAATATTTTTCCGTCTTTTCTTCCCTCAAGTCTTCTCAACGCCTCCTATCGAAGCGGGGTGCAAAGATACTATGTGCTTTGCCTACTTGTCAAGAGGCACAGCAAAAAAAGTTTTGTTTTTCTTGCCGCCTTTCGTGTTTTGTCACTTCCTATTGAAGCGGGGTGCAAAGATACTACCCCTTGCTATGAAAGCAAGGGGTAGTATTACATTTCACAAAAGAATTTTCAAAAAAACGCTTCGTTTCGCCTTTGAAACCTGATTATCAGCTTGTTCTTATCACAACGTTCTGGTAAGAATCATCATGCAGTACAAAGTCTGATACCATTCTCTAGTTGTAAAAAGCGGCACTAGGCTTTGTGGCTCGTTGATTACCCTTGAAAGTCAAGGAGTTAGCTCACAAACTATGCTACTCTAATCATAGATAGGCGCTGCAACTTCTGCGCATCCTATACCTCGGCTGCAATCTGTGCTGGCCGATGAACTCCTGTTTTTTCCTTGGCCGCGACTACGGTCACTACTACATACTTAGAGGTAGGCGTGTTGCTGACTTCTGCCACGCTCGAGATAGGCACTAGCGGGTTAGCTTCAGGGAAATAGGCCGCTACGTTTCCCCTAGGGATATCGTAAGGGACGGCGATGAATTTTTCTACTGTGCGCTGTTCGCCTTCGAAATGACTTGTTATATCTATTAGGTCTTTGGCTTTGAGGCCACGATCAGCAATATCTTGGGCATTCATGAAGAGGACTCGCCGCTCGTTGTGGATGCCGCGGTACCGGTCGTTGTATTCGTAAATGGTGGTGTTGAATTGATCATGGCTACGTACTGTCATTAATACCAGCTGGCCGGGTTCAAGGGTGTGCTTGGTTAACTTGGTGGACGTGAAGTTGGCTTTGCCATTTTTGGTGGTGAACTTCCGTTCACGGGGACCATTAGGCAAATAGAAGCCACCGGGACGACGAAGCTTCTCGTTGAAACTCTCGAAGCCGGGGATAACGCGGGCAATATGGTCTCGGATGACGTCGTAGTTTTCGGTCATGGCCACCCAATCAGTGGTGGTTCGGTCGCCGAGCGTGGCAATGGCGACGCCACTGATAATGGCTACTTCACTAAGCATTTCACCAGCAAGGGGAACCAGGATGCCTTTGTTCTGACTCACAACACCCATCGAGTTTTCGCAGGAGGTCATTTGGTGACCGGCGCGTTGCATGTCTACGTCGGCGTGGGTGAAGCATGGGAGGAGCAAGCTGGTTTTGCCGGTGACTAGGTGGCCGCGGTTGAGTTTGGTGCCCACGAATACGGTGAGGTTCTGCTTGCGCATACCCTCAGCAATCAGCTCGGTATCGGGGCCGGCGGCTAGCAGGTTGCCCCCGAGGCTGAAGTAGACTTTCGTTTTGCCTTCGACCATGGCCTTGATGCTTTCCACTACATCAAAACCGTCTTTGCGGGGAGCGGAAAATTTGAACTCCTTTTCTAGGGAATCAAGGAATTCTTTGCTTACCCTTTCCCAAATGCCCATCGTTCGGTCGCCTTGCACGTTGGAGTGGCCGCGGACGGGGCAGGTGCCGGCGCCAGGCTTCCCGATTGCGCCCTTCATTAACTGTAAGTTGACAATTTCTTGGATGGTTTGCACGCCGTTTTTTTGCTGCGTGACCCCCATAGCCCAACAGGTGATAATCTTCTGCTTGGTGGCAATGATGTTAGCGGCTTCCAGCAGTTGAGTCTTGGAAATACCGCTTACCTCCTCGATGTCTTCCCAACTGGTGTTGCGGATATTTTGCTCGAACTCTTCGAAGCCGGTGGTGTATTTCTCTACAAACGGCCGGTCCACTACTTGGCCCGGGTTTACGTCTTCGGCCTCGAACAAGTGCTTCATGATGCCACGCAACAGAGCCATGTCACCGTTGACGCGCACTTGTAGGTAGAGGTCGGTGATTGGGGTGCCATCGCCCATTAGTGCGCCTAGCGCCCTGAGGGGGTTCATGAAGTCCTGCGGGTTCTTGAAGTGATTGAGGCCGGCCTCGATGAGGGGATTGACGCTGATGATTTTGGCGCCGTTGCGCTTGGCCTTCTGCAGGGCCGTGAGCATGCGCGGGTGGTTGGTGCCGGGATTCTGACCGATGATGAGAATGACTTCGGCCTCGTGAATATCATTAAGCGTGACGGAGCCTTTGCCTAAACCCAAGGTCGGGCTGAGGGCGGAACCACTGCTTTCGTGGCACATGTTGGAGCAGTCGGGCAGGTTGTTGGTGCCGAACTCGCGGACGAATAGCTGGAACAGGAAAGCCGGTTCGTTGGGCACTTTGCCGGAGGTATAGAACACGGCCTCGTCGGGGGAAGCTAAGGCGTTCAGCTCATCGGCTACGATCTGGAAAGCCTCGGGCCACTCAATCTTGATGTAGTAATCGGAGCCAGGGCGCTTGACCAGGGGGTGCGTTAGGCGGCCGGTATTGTTTTGGTCTCGGTCGGTGAGGCGGGAAAGCTCGGCGAGGGTGTGTTGGGCGAAAAACTCGGGACCGGCAGACCGATCGTCAGCGTCGGAGGCGGTGGCTTTGGCGCCGTTTTCGCAGAACTCGGCTACCGAACGGTGCTCGTCGGGGTCGGGCCAGGCGCAGCTGGAGCAGTCGAAACCGTCCTTTTGGTTCATGGCCAGCAAGCCGCGGGTGCCCCGGTTCACGCCGCCTTCAGCCCAACTAAACTGCATGGACTTCACCACGGCCGTAATACCAGCGGCTATTTTGGCGCGGCCTTCGAGGCGCAGACCGGTTAGCTCTTCAGGCGGTTGGGCCAAGATGGGGAACAGGTACTTGGCATTGGCCGTCTCGGGAGCCGGTATGTGACGCGTGGGTGCATTCGCACTGGCTTCGTGCTCGGCCATAGTTGGGTTGTCGGAATTGGTGTGGTAGTGGTCAGGCGCGGGTGCCTCGCCCTGACTAGGACGCTCGCCACTTTTGGGGGCGTTGCTGGCTTTTTGCTCTTGCTTCTGGCCAGCTTGGCTTGGGTCGGTGTTGGGAGAATCTTCCATGGCTTGACGATGAGGAACGGTGGGAATTATTATGAGAAGTTAGAGCAATCGTTCTGGTGGAAGCCTCCCCTAGACCTTTCTCTTAGGGAAGAGAGTGGCCGAACCCGCCCTCTCTGCTTGCTTTCGGTGGCGTACTGTGCTATAAGTTGTTAGTGCTTACAGCCGAGGTCTTTCTCTACTAATATATGTACCACCTGGTTGTCGGCAACCTCTACAACACCGCTCAAGCTTACCTCGTCGGAAGAAGTCCAGGCATCGGCAACGGGAACAGGCAGGCGCACTACCACTCGCCCCGACGTGTAGGAAACGCTAGGCGTTGAGCCAGTGGCAGTTTCGTCGCGCTGGAGGGCGTAAATGAACCGGTCGGATACTGAGACGCCAAGCGGCACCACCGTTTCGAGGCGGCCGACTTGGTGGAACTCGGTTACTTCTTCGGGGGAAAGCCGGAGGCGGAGGGAATTGTCTTCGATGCGGAGCTTCATTTCATTTAACAGTTAACATTTAATTATTTATCATGCTACCGTTTGGCTGGAATGTTAAAATGACGCTTGACGAGTTGCGGAAGGAATTTAAAGCTGATTCACCAGGCAAACAGCTTTAAATATGTCTTGCTGAACTTGGACAGCTGAAATTTAAAGGCTGAAAATTGTTAAATGTTTATTGTCAACTGTCTTTCAGCCGCCATTCGTGGGAGTAGACGTTGTAGCGGTTTTGCCGCACGAAGCCGCAGACGGTCATGCCAAAGTCGCGGGCCGCTGAGACGGCGAGGGAGCTAGGTGCCCCTACTGCGGCCAGTACGGCAATGCCGGCTACGGCCGCTTTTTGCACCAGCTCGAAACTGACGCGGCCACTTAGCAGCAACACGTGTTGGTGCAGCGGCAGCCATTCTTGCAGGAAGGCGGCGCCTATTACTTTGTCGAGGGCGTTGTGGCGGCCTACGTCTTCGCGCAGCAGAAGCAACTCACCTTCCGGCGAAAACAACGCGGCGGCGTGCAGGCCACCCGTTTGCTCGAACAAGGCTTGGGCTTCCCGTTGCTTGGCTGGTAGCTGATGAATAACGCCAGGGTGGACGTAGGGGCCGTTGGGGGGCAGCACAGGACAAGAGGCAGCGTGCACAGCGTCGATGCTGGTTTTGCCACAGACGCCGCAACTGCTGCTGGTGTAGAAGTGGCGCTCGAGGCGGGGCAAGTCAAGAGTGGAGGTGGGGGCTAGCTCGGCTCGAACTACGTTTTCGCGCTCTTCCGCTTTCTTCACATCAGGGCAATAGAGGACGCCGTGCAGGTCCTGGCGGGTGCGGATGAGACCTTCGGTGAGCAGGAAGCCAGCGGCCAGTTCGAAGTCGTGGCCGGGGGTGCGCATGGTGATGGAGAGGGTCCGGTGTTCCCGCTGGCCCGTGGGCCCGTAGCCGACCCGGATTTCCAGAGGCTCTTCTACGGCCAGCACGTCGGAGGCCGTGGCGACATCGGCGCCCTGCACTTTGCGCACGGTTGCGTACTCGTAGCTAGTGGGAGGTAGGAAGGCGTTCAATTAGAAATTATGAATTAAGAATTGAGAGGACTTGTGAGTTCTTTTGGCTTTAGACACTTATCTTTTAGTTGTGGCGTACATGGCAGGGTTTGATCTGCTTGAGCTTAACTGGCTCTGTGTCTAGCCGCATGCTGGTTTGACCTAAGGCCCGGATTGGTTGTTTAACCTTGTGCTGTAGGTAGAAGTTCTAGTTAAACCTGATGCCCTCCACTCTTTGACTTGCTCCAATTTTTAATTTATAACTTCTAATTCTTAATTCACCCCTTCCCGTGCTTACCTCTGAAGAACGCAACCGTTACCGCCGCCACTTGCAGCTACCCGAGGTAGGGGAAGCTGGCCAGCTACAACTCAAAAATGCCCGGGTGTTGGTGGTGGGAGCGGGCGGACTTGGCTGCCCGGTGCTGCAATACCTGGCGGCAGCCGGAGTGGGCACGCTCGGCATTGTAGATGCCGACAAGGTGGAGACGAGCAATTTGCAGCGCCAGATCCTGTATGGCCCGCGTGACTTGGGGCAGTTCAAAGCCGAGGTAGCAGGCCGGGCTGTGCGGCAGCTCAACCCGCTGATACGGACCGAAGTGCACATTTGCCGCGCTACGTTGGGCAACGTACGCGAGCTGATAACCAAATATGATGTGGTGGTAGATGGCTCCGACAACTTCCCGACGCGCTACTTGCTCAACGATGCCTGCGTGAGCTTCAACAAGCCGTTGGTATCGGGTGCTATTTACAAGTATGAAGGCCAGGTTTCGGTGTTCAACTACCAAGGAGGCCCCACCTACCG
Organism: Hymenobacter sp.; assembly: GCF_036387835.1. Lineage (GTDB taxonomy): Bacteria > Bacteroidota > Bacteroidia > Cytophagales > Hymenobacteraceae > Hymenobacter. The sequence goes on from NZ_DASVSY010000009.1 coordinate 5,741, forward strand.
CTGCTTGTTTCCGCAGCCGCCTTCGGGCCGGGAAGCGCCTAACTGTGATACGACCGGCGTGCTTGGGGTGCTACCGGGTTTGATTGGAACAGCACAGGCCGCGGAGGCGCTGAAGCTGGTACTTGGCATTGGGGAAGTGCTGAGCGGACGCCTGTGGGTGCTGGATGTGCTGTCGTTTCAAACCCGAACGGTGAAGTTTGCGCGGCGGCCCGAGTCGGCGGCTATCAACCTCCAAACGGCTAACCCAACCGATTACGCCGACCTGTGCAGTGTAGGCGTAAACGCTATTTCGGCGGCGGAGCTACAGTTGCAGATTGAGTCGGAGCACGCACCGTTTCTGCTGGATGTGCGCGAGCCAGATGAGTTTCATACCAAGCACTTACCAGGCGCCACGCTGCTGCCTCTGAGCAGTTTAGGTAAAGGAGTTAATTCCATTCCGCGCCATCATCCGGTGGTGGTATACTGCCGCTCGGGCCGCCGCAGTACGCAGGCTATTGAGCGACTACAAACCGAGTTCGGCTTCGCCAATCTGCTTAATCTGGATGGCGGAATTGAGGCATGGGAGGAATTAGAGGTTACTTCGTTGAGTAGCGGAGTAGCGGAGTAATCGGTTAGGTCCATTCAAACAACATGTTCTGTTGCTCACTGTCCTTACGCCATCGTGGGGTGATGCTAGGAACTCTGTGGAGCGGTTCGTATAACCACTCCGCCTAGCTACGTAGTATCCCCTACTCCGCTACTCCGCTACTCCGTTACTCAGTCACGCTATATCGTATGCCTCTTACCGCTCCTACCCTACCTACTCGCCCGCGCCTGCGCTTCGACCGAAACGAACTGGCGGGTGCTGTAGGCGACTTGGGTACCGACCTGCCGCTGCTGATTGGGGTGCTGGCCGCTTCGGGCGCCGATAGTGCCGGGGTGTTGGTGATGTTTGGGCTGATGCAGGTGTTTTCGGGGCTTTGGTACGGCATGCCGATGCCGGTACAGCCACTCAAGGCGTTTGCCGCGCTGGTGATTGCGCAGAAGATTCCGGGCCGGGTGATTTACGGAGGCGGACTGGCCATTGGGGTGAGCATGTTTCTGCTTTCGGTTACGGGCCTGATTGACGCGCTGGCCCGGCTGGTACCGAAGCCCGTGGTGCGCGGCATCCAGTTCGGGCTGGCCTTGCAGCTAGCGACGCTGGCCCTCAAGGAATATGTGCCCGCCGACGGCCTGCCGGGCTACGCGCTGGCGGCAGCTGGCTTTGTGGTTACGGTGGTACTGCTTGGTAACCGCCGCTGGCCGGCTGCCCTCATCGTTATTGCTTTGGGAGTAGTCTACGCCCTTATCTTCAAGCTTGACTTGGCTACTGCCCAACGGGCGGTTGGCTTGCATCTGCCTTCCTGGCACACGCCCGCCATGGCCGACATTCTTACCGGTGCCGTGCTGCTGGCGCTGCCCCAAATTCCGTTGTCGCTCGGCAACTCCATACTGGCTACCAAGCAGATAGCGCACGATTATTTCCCAGAACGCAACCTGTCGGTGAAGCAAATCAGCTTTACGTATGCCCTGATGAACCTGGTGAACCCCTTTTTGGGTGGATTTCCGGTTTGCCACGGGTCGGGAGGTATGGTGGGGCACTATGCGTTTGGGGCGCGTACCGGGGGGTCGGTAGTGCTGTATGGAGTGCTGTTTTTGGTGTTGGGTTTGTTCTTCAGCCAAGGTTTCCAGCAAGTGGTGCAGATATTTCCGTTGCCCATTCTAGGGGTGCTGCTCTTGTTTGAATCGTTGACCTTGGCGGCGCTTGTCCGTGACCTAGTGGCAGACAGGGCTGGCCTGCTGCTGGCGCTGCTCACGGGCCTGCTATGCGCGGGCTTGCCCTATGGCTATTTAGTAGGCCTGCTGACGGGCACAGTTTTGCACTACGCCATGCAACGCGGGTGGGTAGGTATTGGGAAGTAGAGCAGGTGCCTTTCAGGTACTGAATAGTTTCGATAGCCAAGCAAACAACAAGTTGGGAAATACCGCTAGCAGATTCTGCTGGCGGTGATTTCAACTATACTGGCGTAATATCTTATAAACAGAATATTCATGCTCGTTCATTTGCTTTTTTCGTATATTCTATCAACTAATATTTTTAGTTAACGAAGGTCTTACGAATCTAGTATCTTCGCTTATTGCCTACCTTAAACCTACGTGTTTGTATCAAAAACAGCGTTTTACAAGTACGTACATAGCGGACTAAAATTACGTATTTATCATATAATGGGGGGGGGAGTATTTTTGTTGATATTGCAGTATAATAATGCGCCTCGTCATTCCCCTACTGCACCTATGAATACGCCCACCTTTTCCTTTCTTGAAAACAAAGAAAAGCGCCAGTACGCTGTTGCGTGGGCGTTGCGCTTTGCTCAAAACACGCCCCTAGATCCTAGCCCTTACGAGCGGGCACTACTCACCCGTTTCGTCGATGGCAACCTGACTATTGACCAGGTGCTAGAGCAATTAGAACAGAGTCCCACGGAAGGCTAGAATTTTTAGCAGCCCCACTCAGATACCGTTCTGGCATCTTGGCGGCATGAGAAAGAAGCTGCCAGGATGCCGAAATAGAATAGTGTACCGTTGAAGGAAACTTGCCTTTTGTCTTATTGACTCAAAATGGATTGCACCGCTTCCTGGTATTCCGGGTTGCTGGTCATGTTGTTATGGCCGGCACCCGCTAGCGTGATAAACTGATCCTTGGGTTTCAGTGCCGCTTTCAGTTGCAACGTCAGCTGGTAGTCGATAACCTCGTCCTGGTCGCCGTGAAAGACAATGACGGGCGCTTTAACACGGGGCAGCACTTTGTCGGTGGCCAACGGATAGCGCACCACAAACCTGGGTATCCAGGGGTAGTAGTGCCGGGCCATGGCGCGCATACTTGGGTAGGGCGCTTGCAAAATCAGTAGTTTGGGTTGATGCTGAGCCGCCAGCCAGGCCGCCGCGCCGGTTCCCAACGAATAGCCGAGCACTACCACCTGGTTTTCGGGATAATGGGTAAGCAATTGCTGATACACCGTTTCCACGTCGCTAAGAAACTGTTTCTGGCTTTGAATTTGGCCACCGCTTTTACCGTAGCCGCGGTAGTCGAGCAGAAACACGTCGTAGCCGAGGCGCGTGTAAAGCGGGGCTACTTCGCCCCAACTATCGAGGGCGCCGCCATTGCCGTGCAGGTAGAAGATGAGGCCTTTCGGAGAATTGGCGGGAAACAGTAAGCCATGCAGCTGGGTGCCGTCCGCCGCCTTGATCCACTGCTCCTGAAACGGCTCCCGAAATGGAAATTGGTAATTCTTGGCCAGCTTTTGAGGAAAGAACAGCAGCCGCTCCTGCTGGAAATACAGCAGCACACAAACGCTCAAATAAAGCAAGCCAGCCAAGGCGAGCAAGGCAATAAGAAACTTCATGGGCTATGCTGGTCGGGAGGCTACCCCCCAATGGTGGACATCGACTCGAAGCTGAGCTGGTGCAAAGGGCGCTGGCGTTCGGCTTCAAATCCGTTGGCCGCCCGGTGCTGGAACGCCGACGTAAGCGCCATCACAATTTCGGCATCCGACGAGCCGTTGCGGAGCAGCGCCCGAATGTCGAGCACGCCTTGGTCGTAGAGGCAGGTTTTGAGGCCGCCCTCGGCCGTGAGGCGAATCCGGTTGCAGGTACCGCAGAAGGTGCGCGAGTAGGCGGCAATAATGCCCACGCGGCCCAAGTGCCCGGCTATCTTGTAGTCGGCAGCCGTGGCGCCAGCGGGCCCGACCAAAGGCGTAAGCGTACCGAAATGCTCTTCCAGATGCTCCCGGATGCGGCGGTGGTTCCACGGCAACGTGGCCGGGGTGGCCGCGTGGCTCCCCCCGTTGAACGGCATCTCCTCGATAAACCGCACGTCCACGGGCAGCTCGCGCGTCAGTTCGGTCAGCGGCACGATGTCTTCGATGTTCTGCCCGTCCATCACCACTGCATTGATTTTGACCTGGATGCCCGCCGTGAGCAAGGCATAGAACGTGTCCATAACGCGGGGCAGCTCGTCGCGGCGGGTGATGCGGGCAAAACGAGCCCGGTCCAGGGTGTCGAGGCTCAGGTTGACGGCCTTTACGCCGATGGTTACCAAGTCGGGGACGTAGGGGGCCGTCAGGACGCCGTTGGTGGTTAAACTAAGGTCGTCGATGCCGGGCAGAGCGGCCAAGCGGGCCATGAAGGGCACTAGGTCGCGCCGCACAAACGGCTCACCGCCGGTTAGGCGCACTTTGCGCACGCCTAGCTTGGCCAGCAGGCCTACCAGGCGCTCCATTTCTTCGTAGGTCAGCAGCTCCTGCTTGGGCATGTACTTGATGCCTTCTTCGGGCATGCAGTAAAAGCAGCGCAGATTGCAACGGTCCGTTACGGCTAGCCGCACATATTCGAGCGGCCGACCGTGATTATCATACAAAACAGACGAAGCAACAACGGACATACAAAGTAATAATTACGCGAATTTCAGGGTTTCAGCAAGGCCGACGCAGACTTAACGTTTTTTTCAGAAAAACAGTCATTCTTCCTGCGCCTGCGTAAATCGGGCTTGGCAGCCTTCGTTGCTAGCTTCGTGCCTCACATAACCAGATGCCTCTGCATCCGGTTTGTTTTCGCATACTGAATATCGAACGACATGAACCTGAAAATAGCGCTTTTTGGCATCGCCAAAGAAATAGTAGGCCAGTCGGTGCTGGAAGTCAGCGCCCCGGAAGACCAGCCGGTGCAGCAGCTACTCGAACAGCTCCGCACGCAATATCCGGCTTTGGGCCAACTCAGCAGCTTAGCCGTAGCTGTCAACAACGAGTACGCCGAAGATACGCAGCTCCTGCACGAGCGCGACGAAATTGCGTTAATTCCGCCGGTGGCCGGAGGGTGATATTTGATTAAGAATTATAAATGAAGAACTGACAGGCGAAAACAGTTAGGAAGTTCTTCATTCCTCTTTCTTCACCCCTCCTTCCTTTTTGTCTTTTGATTACTATCGACCTCACTGACCAGCCTATCGACGTAGCCGCTGCCTTGCAACTCGTGCAGGCTGATGGCGCCGGGGCGGTTAACACGTTTATTGGTACGGTTCGCAACAAGAGCACCGGCCGCCCCGTCGTGCGCCTGGAGTATGAGGCCTACGACAGCATGGCGCTGCACCAGTTGCGCAAAGTAGCCATGCAGGCGCAGGAGCTGTGGCCCATGCTCGAAAACGCAGTGGTTATCCACCGCAAAGGCACCCTGCAAATCGGCGACGTGGCGGTGGTGGTAGCCGTTTCAACCCCGCACCGTGCCGAAAGCTTCGCCGCCTGCCAGTACATCATCGACACCCTGAAGCAAGTGGTGACTATCTGGAAGAAAGAATTTTACGAGGACGGTGACGTGTGGGTGGCGGCGCACCCGTAGGTGGCTAAGTGCCTTTCTCAATTAGCTGCACGGTACGCAACGCGTAGCGCCCCTCGTGCCGTACCACTGAGTCGGCAGTAACCCGGTAGCCGTTGTCAGCGGCCGACCACCAGCCCGCGAGTTTGTGGGTTTGGCGGTCTACTTGCTCGAAATTTAAGTTTTGGGCCGGAGCAGCCGTACCCACTCCCAAAACTAGGGCCACACCAAGATAAAACAGCTTCATATACTGAACACTGAAGTTGTTTAAGAAGTCGTGAAACAGTCATGCTGAGCTTGTCGAAGCATCTCTACTGCTTCGTTAGTGCCCTTCAACGAAGCAGTAGAGATGCTTCGACAAGCTCAGCATGACTGTTTGGGAGTGCGTTAAAGCACTCCCTAAACAGCTTCATTGTCAAGAAGATGCGCCAAGGTTGCAAATCCATCTTGACTTTGCAGTACTATTCTAAAATACTAAGCTTTAGGTCCTAATTCTTGCGCGGCAGCTTCTCGCTGTTCGGGGGTATTGATGTTCCGCAGCTCGGCCGGCGCGGGCGGTGGCAGCAACTCAATATCGGAGTTGATAAGGGCCTTGCGGGGGCAGGAGTAGCCTAAGCTCAGGAAGCGCAACAGCGTAGGGTAGCTGCGGGGCTCCCAGATAGTGATAAGCGGTTCGGGCCACTCGTTTTCGGGACTGCGGTAAGCTGTGGCCATACGCCCGGCGTGGCGGTGTGCCAGCAAGTGACGCAAGGTTGCCTCGGTTAGGAATGGTAAGTCGCAGGCGACTACCAGCCAAGCCGCATCGGGGTCTTGCTGGAAAGCCGACAGCAAGCCGCTCATGGGCCCTAACCCAAGAAACGTATCAGGCAAGGGCGCGAGGCCAGCCGCTTCGAGTTCCGCTACTTGGTCGGGGCGGCAGGAAACAAGGACGTCTTCGCAGAACGGAGCCAACAGCGCGGCGGCGTAGGCCCGCTGTTCCTGCTGGCCGTGGTACGTCAAGCGGCTTTTGTCTTCACCCATGCGCTGGCTCTTGCCACCCGCCAGCACCAAGCCCCGCACATGCGGGCGCTGCTGCTGCCACTCCTGCGATACTGCCGCGGCAATGGCTTCGGTATCGGCCAGCGCGAGCTGCGGTATGATGGCTTCCTGCAGATGCTCGCGCAGATAGTCCGGCAGTTCCGTCACGCCTTCCGGCAGTAAGATCAGGCGCACGTCGGTAAGGCGGTCCAGCTTTTTCTGGAGCGGCTTGGCGGGGTCGAGGATAATGATTTGCTGGCGGGCGAGGAAGTGGTTGCCGTTGACCAGGACTAGGCTTTGGTGCTGCAGCCACTCTTGCTGCGCAAACTTATCGACATCGCGGCGCAGGTCGAGACGGCGAAAGGTGATTTTGTCGGTTAGTTCGGCGCTGGCACCGGCTTGCAGTATGGCGTCGGCGCCACCCGTGCCGCCTTGGGCAGCATCGGCGCCGGCGGCGTGGTCGGCATCTACGTAGGCCACGCGTAGTACGGGCTCTAGGTGAGGCAAAAGGCGGGTTACCAGCTCTTTGATTCGGCCGCAGGGAGCACCTAATATGGCTAGCTCGTGGCGGCTGAATTCGCCAATAGCAGGACGGGCAAGTTGGGCGTGTTTGCGGTGCGGGGTGGGCGTGTCAGTCGGCATGATGGAAGTCTTGTTTGCCACCGGTCTTGCTGAGCAGCCGGGTTTCCTGGATAACGATGTTGTGCGAGAGAGCCTTACACATGTCGTAGATGGTAAGGGCTGCTACCGAGGCGCCGGTCAGGGCTTCCATTTCTACGCCGGTTTTGCCGGTTACGCTGGCGGTGCATTCGATGAGCACCGCGTCGGGCACCTGCACTTCTATACGCACCTGGCAGTCGTCGAGGCCCAGGGGGTGGCAAAGCGGAATTAGCTCTGAAGTGCGTTTGGCGCCCATGATGCCCGCCAGGATGGCTGTTTGGAACACCGGCCCTTTGCGGGTTGGTAGGTCGCCGTCTTGCACCAAAGCCAGAATTTCGGCGCCTAGCACCACGCGGCTACGGGCCCGTGCCACGCGACGGGTGGCGGTTTTGGCGCCCACGTCCACCATGGCGGGTTGGCCAGCGGCGTTGAGGTGAGTGAGCTTAGAAGATTCAGACATAAAAAACAAAGGTAACTTACGGTTTGTAGGCTTTGAAGCTTACGCCGTCAGCAGTGGCGGACAGGCTTGCCGGTTGAAGAAAATACTGGCCCCGACACTACGAGAAGGAAGTCAGCAAGGGCGCAACTGTGTTGAGGTGGGAGAAGATGCTAGCCCGGACACACATTGTTTAACTAAGTACGGGTACTTTCGGTTGACGGCGCAAGCTTTACTGCCTACAAAGCTTACGTTACATTTGCCTATGCTCTCCGTAGAAGAAGCCACCCGCCGCGTCGCGGCCACCATTCGCCCTTTGCCACCCGAGTTCCTGGCGTTGCCCCTGGCTGCCGGCCGCATCCTGCGCGAGGACCTGCACGCCGACCGCGACTTTCCCCCTTTCAACCGGGTGGCCATGGATGGTATTGCGGTGCGCTTCGCCGCCTTCGAAACTGGTCTAACTGAATTCCGAATCGAGCGCACCCAATTTGCCGGCCAAGTTCCCACCCCCCTCCTCGACCCACACGCCGCCACCGAAATCATGACCGGCGCCATGCTGCCTGAGGGCACCGACACGGTAATCCGCTACGAAGACCTAACCTTTCGCACCGACGAGGCCACCGGCCACCGCTTTGCCACGGTGCAGGCACTGCCGCCCCAAGCCGGCCACAACGTGCACCCCCGCGCCGCCGACCGGCACCAAGGCGACCTGCTGCTACCCGCTGGCACCCACTTAGGCGCCGCCGAGTTGGCTGTAGCTGCCACCATCGGGGCTACCACGGTAGCCGTAACGCGCCTGCCCCGAGTAGCAGTAGTAAGCACCGGCGACGAGCTAGTACCCATAGCCGAGCGCCCCCTCCCCCACCAGATTCGCCGCTCCAACGCCCTGATGCTACAAGCCGCCGCCGAGCAGGCCGGCGCCATTACGCAGACGTTTCACTTCAACGACGATGTGGCCGTGCTGCAAGAAAGCCTGCCGGCCTTACTCGCCGAGTTTGATGCGGTTATCTTGAGCGGAGGCGTATCGAAAGGCAAAGCCGATTTCCTGCCGGAAGTGCTGCGCGAACTAGGCGTGGAGCAGATTTTCCATGAAGTGCAGCAGCGGCCCGGCAAGCCGTTCTGGTTTGGGGAGAAGCCAGGAGGCGCAGTAGTATTTGCGCTGCCCGGCAATCCAGTATCCACGTTCGTGAATTTCTATCGGTACGCGCGGCCCTGGCTGCTTGGGGTGCAGCAGTCTACTACCTCGTTCGAAACGGGCTCTATACCTGCCGTGCTGGCAACGGAGGTCAGCTTTCGCCCCAAGCTCACGCATTTCCTGCTGGTGCGGCTAGAATACTCAAGCAGCGGCCAGCTACTGGCCCACCCGGAGCGCGCCGGCGGCTCCGGCGACCTAGCTAGCCTACTGACCAGCAATGCGTTTCTAGAGTTACCGCCTGAACAAGAGCTATTTCCGGCTGGCACGATACTGCCTGCTTGGCGTTTTCGGTGCGGTGCAGTACTTGCCACTAAAGCAGTGTAGCCCACACGGGTCTAAGTCACAAGAAATTGATACGACAGTACCATTATTGTACGCAAAATTTTTGTGGTAATTCCGATACTCAGCTTGTAACAAACATTATGTTCATCAACTTTTTCAAGAAAGAGGGGAAGCTACGATAGATTGTTCGTTAGCTTTCAGTCCTATTGTTGAACATGATAATTTTTGAGAAACAGCTATGCGCCTAACTCGCAATTTTGAGGACGCAACTGCTTATTTGGACCTTGACCTGCATACGATATGTAGGTATAACACGGACCGGCAGGTGGTTGGCTGGTATAAGCTGATCGGCAGTACGCCCACGATTCTATTTGTTGAGGCTGATGCCCTATTTCTGACGTTTGGCAACTTGAGCCAGAGAATAAATGATTTCTGCTCAGTCACGCTGAGCGAGAAGAACAACCTACTAGGTCGCTTTCAGCTCTTCCAGGGGCATGATCTTGTAATCGAATACTGCTACTCTAAAGCGGAAGACTATTCAAGGATTTCTCCTTTCGAGTACTTAGAGGAGGAAGATAGCGACTGGGGGATGTTTGTGCAGAGAATAATTAACCAAAAACCAGCAAGACAGGCTTTTCTGTCCAATTTAACTGGTATCCCGGCCTAACGCGAAATACGAAACTACGTGTGCTTATTCTTGTCGTATAAGTAAACGTTATGTCAAGCAGCATCCGCCCTACTCAACTGCTCCACTTCCCTCGCTCTCGAAATCTAGTCCGCACTGGAAGCAGTGGCACTGTGGCTTTTCCGGGGCCATGATCCAGAGGCGGAGTTTGGTGAGCAGGCTGTCGTTGGGCTCGGGCAGTTGGCGACACACCACGTCGGTGTGATGGCAGCGGGGGCAACGGGCCACTTCCGCCGACGCGTCTGATTCGTCGGTGACGGGCAGGGCTTGCATGGCCACTTGGTTGGGGTAGAGTAGTTCTTGGGCGGCGGCAAGGTCGCGGCGGCGCACATGCAGACGTACCCCGCCGGAAATGGGGCCGTAAGGTCGATTCTCGTTGCTGATAAAGCAGGGAATATCGGCCGCTTCCAATTGGTTTTTAGCCAGATGTGCCGATATGGCATTGGCAAATGACGCCAACTGGATAATGGATTCGTCGGCAGGCTGGTCGGTCATAAAGCAACAGGTTTCAGACAAAACAAAAGAAGCACTCAAATGAGTGCTTCTTTCATACAGTATCTATTTTATTATTGGCAGCCCGACCTTAACCAGCGTCATTTAAACAGCGCCAACGCCTTAATAAACGTTTGGGTGACGCCCCAGGCCAGCGGAATGCCGACAAACAGCCAGGCCACTGCCAGCGAAACACCAGAGCTAGGCGTAGCATCTGGCGTGTTAGAAGAAGTATGTTCCATGAAGTGAATTGATTACAAATGAATAACAAACCACCAGCGGCTGCTTAAGCCGCGACTTTTTTAGCAGCTTCCTTCTCGAAGTACTTTTCCGCCACAGGCCGCACCAGGAAGTTGGCAATCAGCCCGACTACCAGCAGCGCCGCCATGGTGTAGAACACCGACTGATAGGCGGCGGCCCCGGTCAGTCCTTTGTCTTTAGCATTGCTGTGCAAGTAATTCACAATCACCGGTCCCAACACGCCAGCCGTACTCCAGGCCGTGAGCAAGCGGCCGTGAATAGCGCCGACCTGCATCTTGCCAAACAAGTCCGACAAATACGCTGGAATGGTCGCGAAGCCGCCGCCATACATGCTCAAAATCACGCAGGCCACCACCACGAAGAGCGTAAGCTGCGCACCTGCCCCGAGCGTGGGTACCAGAGCGTACAGCAGAATGCCCAAGCCGAAGTAGATGGCATAGGTGGTTTTGCGCCCCATCTTATCGGAAGCCGACGACCAGAAGAAGCGGCCCAGCAGGTTGAACAAGCTCAGCAGGCCCACGAAGCCCGCCGCGGCGGCAGCCGTTACGCCCCGCCCGGCCCCTAGGGCCGCATCGGAAAAGGTTTCCTGAATGAGGGGCGACGCCGTTTCGAGGACGCCGATGCCGGCCGTCACGTTCATGCACAGCACCACCCACAGCAACCAGAACTGCGGCGTCTTGATGGCGTTGTCGGCCGTGACGTTGCCAGTAGTAATAAGTGCGTTATGTTCATTGGAGGGCACATAACCCGCCGGCTTCCAGTCATCGGCCGGCACCCGAATGCTCCAGACGCCGAACTGCATGAACAGCAGGTAAATCAACCCCATGACCAGAAACGTGGGCGCAACGCCCTGGGGAGCCGAGTCCTTGAACCGGTCCATGAGGGCTACGGCCAGCGGCGAGCCTATCATGGCCCCACCCCCGAACCCCATGATGGCCATGCCCGTGGCCACTCCGCGCCGGTCGGGGAACCATTTGATCAGGGTGCTAACCGGCGAGATGTAGCCGATACCTAATCCAATGCCACCCACAAAACCATAGCCGAAGTACACCAGCCAAATGCTGTGCAGATGCACACCCAAGGCAGCAATAAAGAAGCCGCCCCCAAAGCACAGTGCCGAAGCCATCATGGCTTTGCGCGGCCCTACCCGCTCCAGCCATTTCCCGAAAATTGCCGCCGACAGTCCAAGCAACACAATGGCAATCGAGAAAATAACTCCTAGTTGCCCAGGCGTCCAATCAGTGGGGCCCGGCGCGTCGGGGTTGCCGCTAATGAGGGCGCCCAGCGGCTTCTTGAACACGCTGAAAGCGTAGGCTTGGCCAATAGCCAGATGGATGGCTAGCGCGGCGGGTGGCACCAGCCAGCGGTTGTACCCCGGACCGGCCACGGTGCGGCTACGGTCCAGTAAAGATGCTTCTGCCATGCGAATCGGTGGGTTTAGTTAGAGATACCAAGAACAGTTCCTCTCAGAAAAGCGGCTTAAGTACTAAGCTTAACTGAGAATGAGGAAGATATCGGCTTTCTACGCCGAATATATTTAAAAGCCCAACTATTTTTTGCTAAAAAGCTATAGCCAGCGCTCTTCCAAGCATTTCGTTTCGTGTACGTACCCTTATTACGCTTCGCTAGCGCATTATTTCTCTTCTGTGGCCGCTTGTTTTAGCAGCCAGCCGCGGAAGCCTTTCGCGCGGTTTTGCTTCAAAAAATTCTTGATGCCGCGCGTCATGGCCTGGGCCATTTGTTGTTGAAAAGCCGGATTGATAAGGCGCTGCTCGTCGGCGGGGTTAGAGACGAAGGCCGTTTCCACCAAGGCGTTGGGATATTCAGTGGGCCCGTTCAAGCCGAAGTTGAAATTGCCGACCAGCCCCCACCCCGCCAAGCCGGTGCTTTGCATTTGCTCATAGAGGGCAGCAGCCAGCGGCCGGAAAGCCACGTAGCGGTAGAAAGCACTGGTCCCCTGTATGGTTGTGTTACTCGCCGAGTTGACATGGATGCTCACCAGCAAAGCCGGCCGTCGCCGCCGCAACAGCCTCGCCCGGTAACTGATTTCGGCGCTGACATCCGCTTCGCGAGTCATAACCACACGGGCGCCGGCCCGTTCCAGCTCTTGGTGCAGCTTCTGAGCTATAGCCAGCGTCAGGTCTTTCTCGCGGGCGCCGCTGGCTCCTGTGGCCCCCACGTTGGTACCACCGTGTCCTGCATCGACGGCGACAAGCAGGCCCCGCAACCGCAGCTTGGCTGGTGGGCGCGCCACCTGCACCACCAGCCTATTGCCTCGGTAGCCGAGGTGGTAGCCCCAACTTTGGCGGTGCCGCAGCGGCAATACCAGCCGAAACACATCGAGTTGAGGCTGCTCGTAGTACACGGCTCCTAGCTCCTGCAAGCCGGTGCGCTGCGTTATCCAATTGGTGTTAGACGTAGCACCAAACACATCCACCACCAACCGCGTCGGATTCTGCAGGATCTGTGAACGGTAAGGCAACCTGGCACTCAGCGGCACCCGCACATAATCATACAGCGAATCACCTTGCACGCTCCAGGAGCCGGTGAGCGAGGTAGGCACGAATCCTCCGGGGGGCAGGAGCTGCACCACCTCCTGCGGTACCCAGGCTTGCTGGCTGGCAGCCAGCTGCACCCGATACAAGTCACCGACCCGGCCCGTAAGGTGCAGTACCACCAACGAATCGAGGTAGCCGATTTTGGCGCCACCCAACCGGTCTTCGCCCAGGCCATAGTTCAGATACGCCAACGACGTGCGGGTTACAGCTAGCTGAGGCTCACTCGGGTTAAGAAACCGCACGGTGTTTTTACTGAACCCGACTTCCAGCACACTATCCGGTGAAAATACCTGCACCTCAATCGGCCGGTCGTGCAAAGTATCGCCAGGCTGCACCACGTAAGTACCCTGGTAGATGCCGCTCTTGCCTTGGGCTTGGGTTGGGTTCAGCTCAACCATGGGCTGCCCATTAAGAAACGTAGCGCGTACGCCGGGTTGGGCCGTGAGGCGCACTTGCAGCCGGTCGCCGGGGCTCAGCCACTGATTGGCGGTTGGTACGGTTTCAACCGCAGAAATAAGCGGTGGAAAGGTTGGCGTTTGCGCCTTGGCAGTAGTCAGTAATGCGGCGTTGCTAATAAGCAGCGCCCAGGTCAGGTGTAATACGTACTTCAACATAGGTTTTATCGGGCCACAACTTCCTAAACGCAGAAGCCCCGCTCGGGGCGGGGCTTGGCGTCATAAAGTAAGCTGTTCCTTATCGTGCTTTCACGGCGTCGCTTAAATCTTTCACGTCGCGGCGGGTTTCAAGGCCCGTAAACTCGGTCTGTAAAGCCCGGATGTGTAACTCGTCGCGGCCTTTGATGTCGAGGCGGATGGCCCGGAATTGCGCGTTAAGGCGGCGGCTGATAGCGGTAGCATAGTCCCAGTCGCGCTGCGTCCATTCCCGGTGCCGGGCCCGCACCTGCTGCATAAATTGCACAAAGGCGGGCTCAATAGTGGTGGGCGTCAGCTGCTCGACAGCAGCATAGCGGCCCAGCAGCTGATTGACGAAGGTAGCGGTAGCCGCCTCGTTGAGGGGCTGACGAGTACGGGCGCGAGAAGCAGAGTCGAAGCGAGCGGCGCGGCGGCCGGCTACGCGTAGCTTGGCCGCTGCCCGGTTGGCAGCCGTATCAAGCTTGCGGGCTTCCTGCCGCACTATTTCCTGCCGCTCACGCGGAGTAGAGTCGCAGGCGGTCAGTGAGAGGGCTATGAGGTATGCAGTTGCCACTTGGCGGAGCGTGAGGAACGGTTTCATGGCTCCAATGTACGCAACCCTGGTAGGTTAAGGCAGAGAAAGTAAGTAACAACACGTGAGTTCAGGCCTATAGGCTCAAAGCGTACCGCGCAACTCGTTGCAACTCTTTATTGAGCCTTCTGCAACCGGAACGTGAAAGGCAGCTGATAGATTACCGGAACGGGCTTACCAGCCAAACGAGCAGGTATCCATTGGGCTGGAATGCTCTGACAGAGGCGCAATGCTTCTTCATCACAACCGCCGCCGATACCGTTTAGCACCTTATGTTTTGAAGCATGGCCCAAAGTATCAATAGCAAATTCGACCAGAACTCGGCCTTGAATATTGCGATTTTGCGCTTCCTGAGGATACGTCAGCTTGCTCATTAACGTGGCCAATACGGCATCACCACCGATATAAAGAGGTGGCTGCTCCACGTTCGTACGAGTCCACTCGCCTGGCTTTAACTCAGCCTCATAGGGCTTGTCTTCGATAGGGCGAAAGAAAACCAGCTTTTTGGCTGTGTGGTCATACCGTTGCACTATCACTTGGCGACCGTCGCGGGTGTAGCTATAGTACTCCCACACTCCGATCTTCTGGCCTTTCTCCATCATGCCACTTTCAAATTCGGTGGTGCGTTGCTTTTGAGCTTGCGCTGATGAGCTTAACCCTAACAGGATTGTCATTACCAACAGTGCATACAGGTGTTTCATAGAGTAGGTGGGATGAGGTCGTTGCAGCTGCTATGGGGGGAGGTAGCGAGACTACAAAGAGTAATTTTTTATTATTTTAATACAAATTCTGACTGTTACTCCTGAAATGCTAATCTGCTGATCATTTCTCTTATTCCACTTAAAATCAACTACTAAAGCGAATCGCAACTCATGACAGAGAATAGCGTACAGGAATAAAGCTCCGGAAATATACAAATAGTAAAATAATAACACAATAGCAATCCGCGAATTACTCCTCCGACTCGCTCAATCGGTCGCGTAACTCGCGGAGTTGGCTTTGCAGACCCGGCCAATGCGGACAAAGCTGCTCTAACCGCAGCAGCACTCGTAGCAGGCCTCGGTCATCGGTGAGGGTCCGGAGCATGCTGGCCCAGCCCGATAAAGCCCCGAAGTGCCGCGGCTCCCGGCGCAACGTTTCGCGCACATCATCCAGGGAAGCGCGGTACTCGCCCCGTAGGTAATACGCCGTAGCCCGCTTGTTCCAGCCTTCGGCATAAGCTGGCTGCAGTTCAATGAGCTTGGTAAAGTCAGTTATGGCTTGCGTGTAATTGCCAGCCGATAAGGCCCGCATGCCTGCTTCAAGGTGTTTGTCTAGAACATGTTCGCCCGGAGTAAGCCAAAATTGCCAAATGCCGTTTTGCAGGGTTTCTATTTCAGTCGGCGTTGTGGCTTCCCGCAGGCGCACAAACAGCTCGTCAAGGGTTGACATAGTGGAGAGGTAAGTGAAAATGAAACCAGCGTGCTAAAAGCGTGGTGCAACGTCTCTCTTTGTACGAAAGCCTAGTGATTCGTATTGAACACCAACTCCTCGGGAAAGAAATTCTTGTGTCGCGCTCCGGCCCACGGGCTTGTTCTAATTCTCTATACAAGTAACAAGCCAGCACCTCACAGGGAGATGCTGGCTTGTCGCTGATGCTTGCTATTTGTGCTTTGTTAGCCGTTTATCATCTAAAACAGCTCTTTTGCTACTCGCCGAATAGCTTCCGACTTGCCCATGCTGTAGTAGTGCAGGCTCGGTACGCCGTGAGCCATCAACTCCTTGCTTTGGTTGATACACCACTCAACGCCGACTTGCCGGGCGGCATCGTTGTCGCGGCACTGGCTGATGGCTTCTACCAGCGGCTCGGGTAGGTTCAGGAAGAACGTACGCGGCAGCATGGTGAGCTGGCTCTTGGTAGTGAGCGGCTTCAGGCCCGGAATAATGGGCACGTTAATGCCGGCTTCGCGGCAGCTTTTCTCGAACTTAAAGAACTGCTCGTTGTCGAAGAACATCTGCGTCACAATATATTCTGCGCCCCGGTCTACCTTGTGGCGCAAGTAGCGGATGTCGGCGCCGTAGTTGGGCGCTTCGAAGTGTTTTTCGGGGTAGCCAGCCGTGCCGATGCAGAAATTAGTGGCCCAGGTGTCGTCCTGCTTCTCATCCAAGTACTCGCCCTTGTTAAGGTCGGCTACCTGGCCAATCAAGTCGCTGGCGTAGGCGTGCCCGTCGGGGTGCGGCTTGAAAGAGCCTTCCGATTTGATTGGGTCGCCGCGCAACGCTAGCACCGAATCGATGCCGAGGAAGTGCAAGTCGATGAGGGCGTTTTCGGTTTCTTCTTTCGAGAAGCCACCGCAGATAAGGTGGGGCACCGTATCGACGTCGAAGCGGTTTTTGATGGCCGCGCAAATGCCTACTGTACCCGGCCGCTTACGCACCGTTTTCTTCTCCAAAAAGCCGTTCGGGTGCTGACGGTACACGTATTCTTCGCGGTGGTACGTCACGTCAATAAACGGCGGCTTGAACTCCATCAGCGGCTCGATATTGCTGAAGAGGTTTTCGATATTTTCGCCCTTGCGCGGCGGCAGTACCTCGAAGGAAAATAGCGTTTTGCCGTTGGCGCGGGTTAGATGTTCGGTTACTTTCATAACGTGGGCCCTGCTTCTAGCGTTTCCTTTGAAAGGAAACACTAAATGGTGCAGGTATCGGGGATAATGTAGGTCTTAGCTCTAGCTAAGCACAGGATGGATCTTTTAGTTTAACGTTCCTTCCCCGGAAGAAAAGAACGGGAACGTGTTTACAATGCGGTTACGGGCACCGAAGTAGGCTCATAGTTCAGGTTCGGCATCAACCAACGCTCCAACTCTGGCAGCGGCATGTTCTTGCGCTGCGCAATATCAGCCACCTGGTCGGCGCCAATTCGGCCCAAGCCGAAGTAGCGGGAATCGGGGTGCGCATAATAGAGGCCACTGACCGACGAAGCCGGGTACATAGCCAGGTTTTCGGTGAGTTGAATGCCGGTCTGGTTTTCTGCGTCGAGCAACTGAAAGAGCGTGATTTTCTCGGTGTGGTCGGGGCAGCCAGGGTAGCCAGGCGCCGGGCGCACTCCTTTATACTTCTCCTGAATAAGATCTTCGTTGGACAGGCTCTCAGCTGGATCATAGCCCCAGAACTCCTCCCGCACGCGCTGGTGCAGGCGCTCGGCGAAGGCCTCGGCCAAACGGTCGGCCAGGGCTTTCATCATGATGCTGGAATAGTCGTCGTGCTCGGCCTCGAACTTCTCGAGGTGCTTCTCAATACCGATGCCCGCCGTTACGGCAAAGCCCCCGATGTAGTCGGCCCGGCCGGTTTCCAGCGGCGCCACGAAGTCGGAGAAGGCTAAGTTGGGAACCCCGGCGGCCTTCTCGCTCTGCTGACGCAGCGTGAAGAACTCGCTGGCAACTTCGGTGCGGCTGTC
This sequence comes from Hymenobacter sp., assembly GCF_036387835.1. Lineage (GTDB taxonomy): Bacteria > Bacteroidota > Bacteroidia > Cytophagales > Hymenobacteraceae > Hymenobacter. The sequence continues at coordinate 23,372 of NZ_DASVSY010000009.1, forward strand.
GTCCTTGAACACCTGCACGGTGTCGTAGTCCACGGTATTGGCGGGCCAGAAGCCGATAACCGCGCGGGCAGTGAGCAGCTTCTCGTCGATGATGCGCTTGAGCATGGCTTGCGCATCGTTGAAGAGTTGGGTGGCGGCTTCGCCTACATTCTCGTCGGTGAGAATACGCGGGTAGCGGCCTTTCAGCTCCCAAGTCTGGAAGAAAGGCGTCCAGTCGATGTAGGTAGCCAGTTCGGCTAAATCATAGTCCTCCAGGGCTTTCGTACCTAGGAACGTCGGCTTCACGATGGGCGTGGTTTCCCAATTGGCTTTAAAGCCATTCTCGCGGGCGGCCTCGATGCTGAGGTAGCTCTTGTCGCGCTGGCGGCCGGCGTAGTCTTCCCGCAACTGGCGGTACTCGTCGTGCACGGTGCGGGCGTACTCGTCTTTGGCAGAACCAAGCAGGCCCGCCGCCACGCCTACGCTACGTGAGGCGTCGTTGACGTGCACAATCGGGCCCGAATAGTTGGGCGCAATTTTCACGGCGGCGTGCAGGCGCGAAGTGGTAGCGCCGCCAATGAGCAGCGGCGTTTTCAGGCCACGCCGCTCCATTTCCTGCGCCACGTACACCATCTCGTCGAGGCTAGGTGTAATCAGGCCGCTGAGTCCGATAACGTCCACTTCCTGCTTTATGGCTTCGTCCAGAATCCGCTCCAATGGCACCATCACGCCCAGGTCCACGATGTCGAAGTTGTTACAGGCCAGTACTACGCCCACAATGTTTTTGCCGATGTCGTGCACGTCGCCTTTCACGGTGGCCAGCAAGATCTTACCAGCCGTTTGGCGCTCCGAGCCTTGCTTGTCGGCCAGCAGGTAAGGTTCCAGATACGCTACGGCCTTCTTCATTACCCGCGCCGATTTCACTACCTGCGGCAGGAACATCTTGCCGGCGCCAAACAGGTCACCCACCACGTTCATACCCGACATCAGGGGGCCTTCAATTACCTCCAACGGACGTTTTACTTGCTGACGTACCTCTTCAGTATCCTGATCGATGAACTCGGTGATGCCGCGCACCAAGGCGTGTTGCAGGCGCTCTTGCACCGGCAGACTGCGCCACGCATCGGCTACCACTTCCACTTTGTCTTTTTGCTTCACCGTTTCGGCAAAATCGACGAGGCGCTCCGTGGAATCGGGGCGGCGGTTGAGGAGTACGTCCTCGCAGAGTTCCAGCAGGTCCTTTGGCACTTCGTCGTACACGGCCAGTTGGCTCGGGTTCACGATGCCCATGTCGAGGCCGGCCCGGATGGCGTGGTAAAGGAAAGCCGAGTGCATGGCTTCGCGCACGACGTCGTTGCCGCGGTACGAGAAGCTGATGTTCGAAACGCCGCCACTGGTGAGGGCACCGGGCAGGTTCTGCTTGATCCAACGAACGGCCTCGATGAAGTCCAGCGCATAGTTGCGGTGTTCTTCCATGCCGGTGCCCACGGTCAGGATGTTGGGGTCAAAGATGATGTCCTCGGCCGGGAAGCCTACTTCGTTGACCAGAATGTCGTAGCTGCGCTTACAGATTTCGATGCGCTTCTCGTAGGAATCAGCCTGGCCGTTCTCGTCGAAGGCCATTACCACCATAGCCGCGCCGTATTGGCGCACAGTGCGGGCCCGCTGCTTGAACACTTCCTCGCCTTCCTTCAGCGAAATAGAATTCACAATGCTCTTGCCTTGCACACACTTGAGGCCAGCTTCGAGCACACTCCATTTCGAAGAGTCTATCATCACCGGCACCCGCGAGATATCGGGCTCGGAGGCAATCAGGTTGAGGAACGTGGTCATGGCCTGCTCGGAATCGAGCATGCCTTCATCCATGTTCACGTCGATAATTTGGGCGCCGCCTTCCACTTGGTCGCGGGCCACTTGCAGGGCCTGCTCGTAAGCGCCGGTACGAATGAGACGGGCAAACGCGCGGCTACCCGTCACGTTGCATCGCTCGCCCACGTTCACGAAAAGGCTTTCTTTGGTGATGCCGAAGGGCTCCAGGCCACTCAGGCGCGTGGCGGGTACTACTTCCGGCAAGGTGCGTGGCTCGTACTTATCAGCCAATTTGGCTAGCTCGGCAATGTGCTGCGGGGTGGTACCGCAGCAGCCGCCCACCACCGTCACGAGGCGGTCGGAGAGGTAGCCTTCCACCACACCCGCAAATTCCTGCGCCGACTCATCGTAGCCACCGAAAGCGTTGGGGAGGCCGGCGTTCGGGTAAGCCGAAATGTGCACGTCGGCAATGCGGCTCAGCTCCTTCACATACACCTTCAATTGGTCGGCGCCGAGGGCGCAGTTGAGGCCCACGCTCAGCAGCGGCAAGTGGCGAATGGAATTCCAAAAAGCCTCCACCGTCTGCCCCGACAGGGTGCGGCCGGAAGCATCAGTAATGGTACCCGAAATCATGACGGGCACCACCCGGCCGCCTTCATCGAAGAACTTCTGCACCGCGTACAGCGCTGCCTTGGCGTTGAGCGTGTCGAAGATGGTTTCGATAAGTAAGGCATCGGAGCCGCCATCAATGAGGCCGCGCACCTGCTCGTGGTAGGCCGTAGCCAGCTCATCGAACGTCACGGCGCGGAAGCCCGGCCGGTTCACGTCGGGCGAAAGAGAAGCAGTACGGTTAGTTGGGCCGACGGCGCCGGCCACGAAGCGGGGCTTGGCCGGGTTCTGCGCCGTAAACTCGTCGGCAGCTTCCTTGGCCAGGCGCGCCGACTCGTAGTTCAGCTCATATACAATGTCCTCGAGCCCGTAGTCGGCCTGCGCAATGGTGGTACCACTGAAGGTGTTGGTTTCCACCATGTCGGCCCCGGCTGCGAAATACTCAGCGTGAATGCCCTTGATGATATCGGGGCGGGTGAGGCTGAGCAGGTCGTTGTTGCCCCGCAATGGCTTGGGGTGGTCGGCAAAACGGGCGCCCCGAAAGTCTGCTTCCTCCAGCGGGTGCCGCTGAATCATGGTGCCCATGGCGCCGTCGAGCACCAGAATGCGCCGTTGCAGAATGTCGTAGAGCGGGGAGTCGGGACAGTGGGTTTTCATATATTTCTCTTTACAGAATGCCGTCGTTAAACTAGCTCATCCAGAAAGAGAAAACTGCGGGTGCAGGTTCCGTACTTATCTTCTTCCGTCGCAGAAACAGGACGAAATGGGAGTTGGCACCTTGTTTTACTCAGGTTGCCAAGACGTCGTAGGGCCCAATCCCTCGGTCTTTCTGGATAAGTGACCTTGCAAAGGTACTAGCCAAGTCGTCAGAAAGCAACAAGCCGGCCTGCGAGAACAGACCGGCTTGCTAATTAGCGGATTTTGCTTTTTTCAAGAGAAGGAGAGAAGGAAATCAGGCGGGCCTGAACAGATACTTTTCTTACCCTGTGGGAAGATCTTAGCGGCTATCCGAATAGGTATTGTCCTTCCGACGCAGGAGGAATTTGAGTTTAATTGTTGAACGATTTCACTCAGATTCCTCCTGCGTCGGAAAGACAATACCCTTAGAGAAGATCTTAATCTTTCTTCACGCAATTCGGGACAGACTTGCCGTCCTTTTTTTTCATACCGTCCTTCTCGTATCCTTTCCAACAAGGGTCTTTCTTTTCGGAGGCTGCTTTTTTCTCGGCCATAACATATTTCTGTTTAAGTGAATACTACAGGGAGATAGCACTAGTACTACTTCTAAACAGGAAGTTGCTGAAAAGAAGCTAAACCCAATTTATATTGGGCAGGGCAGCTATAGTTTCTCACAATGCGCGGAAAACTCAAAACGTATGGCGGCTGGGCGGTAGTCTGGTTGCTGCTGGCACTAACAACACGCGCGCAAAACGCCCCGGCCGTAGCAGGCACGGGCCTGCGGGGCCAGTACTACAAAGACTACAACTTCACAAAGCTAGTACTAACCCGCACCGATAAACTCATTGACTTCAACTGGACCTCAGGGCCTGATGACAGTCGTTTTGTGTCGCCGGGGCCGGGTGTGCCGGGCGAGTGGTTTTCGGTGCGCTGGACCGGCCATGTGTACGCCCCGAAAACGGGCGTTTACACTTTTCATATGGCCGTCGATGACGGAATGCGCGTTTGGATAGGAGGCCGGAAAATACTGGACTCTTGGCAGCACCAACCGTTAACCGTAGCCACTGCAAACTTAAAAATGACTGCCGGGCACTACTACTCGGTGCGGGTGGAGTACTACCAAGCAGCTCGGGACTCGCGGGCGTTGCTCGCGTGGCAGCTACCTGGCGAGACCAGTGAGGTGATGCCGATGCCGCCGGTAGCTGACTTAAAACCGATTCCCTCCCGCTACCTCTATCCCACCCTACCCGCATCGGCGAAACCCATACCAACATCCAAGCCGTCCGTATTTTCGGACAAGCTCACAGGCACTATTGGCATTGTACCGGGTTCGGCCCCTCCCAAGCCGGTGCCCATGCGCATCAAACCGCCCAACAACTTGAAGGAAGCCGTGGCGGCCTCGGCTGTGGCAGCGGCGGCGCCAGGCGCCGGGTTGCGCGCCACCTACTTTGCAGGACCCGACAGAGGCGCTGGTACTCTGACGAGGATAGAGCCCGTGGTGCAGGTAGTCTGGCAGCAGAAGCCGCCCGTACCAGGCGTACCCGCTCAAGGCTTTAGTGTGCGCTGGACGGGCTACGTACTAGCCCCTGAAACTGGAGTGTATGTATTCCACACTGAGTTCGATGATATGCACGACGTGACGTTTGCCGGTGATAATATTCTGAGCATGACACGCTTCGACAAAGAGTTTTTCAATAAACTACCCGTTCCGCTCGACTTTGCGCAGCGCCTAACGGCTGGCCGGTGGTACCGGGTTAGTCTCACGTACCGCCAAGTACAAGGCGACTCGCGCGCTATATTCTCCTGGACCCGGCCCGGCGCCTCGAACCGTGACCCGGTGGTGGTGCCCCAACAATACCTTTACCCCGACCTATCTGTGCCTCCGCCTGCCGTAGCTGTGGCCGCAGCACCAGCACCCCGACCTGCTGCGCCAAAACTACCTCCCACCCCACCCCGGCGGCCCGCTGCAACGCGTAGTGTAGTTCAAATACTTCCTCGGCGGCAACCTACAGCACTGCCGGCGCCAGCGCCCCAAGACACCGTGCTTCCCTTGCCAGACTTCCGCACGCTCTCGCGCGGCTCCACCGTGACGCTGCCCAACCTGTACTTCACCCAAAGCACAGCTAGCCTGCTGCCTACCTCGCGCCCGGTCCTGAACAGCCTTGCCCGCACGCTACGTGCCCAACCCGCTTTGCGCCTGGAAATAGCCGGCCACACCGACAACGTAGGCGAACCAGCCCTCAACCTACGCCTCTCCGAGCAGCGAGCCCGCGTAGTGCGACACTATCTGGTGCAACAGGGCATCGACTCGGCGCGACTAGCAGCACGCGGCTACGGCGGCGCCCACCCTGTAGCCGACAACCGCGACCCACAGCAGCGCGCCCGCAACCGCCGGGTGGAGGTGGTGGTGCAGTAAGCGCAGGAGCGGCGGCAGGAAATCTACTATTTACCGGGTTGACGGAGGACTTTTCCCTCCGGGGAAATGAACATAATGGCACTTACGCAAGAGTCACAATTGTGCATCGCATTTACTTGCTATCAGTGGATGCTTCGGCAAGCGGACGCCAGATCAAGCAGGCCGTTGTTTTCTATTTTTTGTTCGTAAGCAATTAACTATCAACAAGTAGCAATCTTAACACCCCTGCTTAATTTTTAAGAACTTTAGTAGTTAGTATTCGGTCTGAAAAACGTGCTTGGAAATAGTAAATTCCTGCTGCGAAGTTTCCCAAATCGATTGGATTTGAAAGTGCGGTGAGAATATTCTCCCTGTACAAGCACTGTCCAATTGAATTATAAAGAGTAACCTGATAAGGATGGAAGCAGGCAGTCGGCACCTGTAGTTGCACAGCGCTGGTGGTAGGGTTAGGAAACAGTGTCAGCGAGAAGTTCTCACAACGGCCTTGTTCGTCGGCCGGTGGCTCGAGGCCATTGAAATAACTTTGCAGGAAGTTGGGAAAGCCTGCCCCAATTTCCTGACTGGCAAAGGCAAACGGCTGGGCCCACACCTGACACGCAAAACCGCGGCGGTTTGGGTAATTGATCACGTACATATAGCGCTGTCCCTCCCGAAGAGGCAGAAATTTGTCTGTGTAGCCACTGTTACCATAGAGGCGGCCATCGAGGCCTAACTGTAACGCATAAAAAGTTTCCACGCCCTGCTCATCGGCCCGAATATTGGTCGTCGGATTGTCAGCAATGATACTCATCCGGGACGCGCGGATGGCCGCCGCGTTGCCGGCCGCTACGTCAAACTGGAGCAAGATGGCGCGCAGCCTGCGGGCCTGATCGACGACGTCAAAGCTCCCCACGTAGAGTTTCGTGTTATCGGGTGAAAACGAGACGCCCCCCGCATCCAGCGAAGGGCCTAAATCGACGTAGTTGCTCAGCAGTCCGGTGGCCGCATCGAAATCGAACAAGCTCAGCGAAAAGCGCCCCCCGACTGCATAAGCGAGCTTCTGGCCATTAGGGGAGGGCATCAGATACCCGTCCCCATTCCCGAGGTCCGCCGTTTGGCTGGGCCCTAAGGAAAGGGTATGCGCCAGCGTAATCTCTTGCGCATTTACTTGGTAAATGAGAAAGACATTGCTGTTCCAGCGCCGGGTAATTAGCCAATAATCCTGTCCGTTAGTGTGCGGAATGGCCGTTAACTGCCGGTTGAGGGCCCCTGCTACGGGTAGGTTTTTCTCGACTTCAACCACATCCCCCAAGCCGGCATTCAACTGCAGATCGATACGCGAGTAAGAAAGCATCGCCGGCGTGTCGTAGCCGCTCTGCAATGTAAAGAGGTAATACTGGTGCTCTTGCCTAGGTACAGGCAGTGCTAACGCGCCTTGTGCCAGATAGGCAAAACCCTGAAGCCCCCGCCCATGGGGCATGAGTTGATGATTCCGGTTCCAGACATTTTCGGCATCCGAGTAAAAGAGTAGTTGCCCCGTCTGTGGGTCAGATACGACCGCCGTACCGAATCCATTTCTCGTCAGCCCGTTCCGCTCAATCGGGACCGGAGTACCTTGTGAGAAGTTAAAGCCCGCATTGCGGCCAAAATACCAAGTGGTTGCTTCTTTCTGGGCATATGCGAGCGAACCACTTAAAAAGGATAAGCCTATGAGAAATAATCGCAAGGAATGACGCATAACGGTAATTACGCTTACAAACGGATTGGTTTCTTCCTATAAGCTAAGGATTTAATTTCAGAAATGCAGGCTACTTTAGAAAGTATCAAAGGAGAAATTGCTAACATAATGTATCCGACATGGACATACATTGAAATAGTTATCGGAAACCGAATAGATTAAAATATCCTAGTTACCCTAACCTGAACCCGCTACCCACCCGTATTCTGTATATTACAGCTCTCTGGCTACTTATAATTGATTTTCACTTGCTTATCCGCTCTTGCTCCCTTGCTATCCCGAACTAGCTATCTACTGTTTCTACTGTTATTACTAGCCGGAGCCAAGCGCAGCTACGCGCAGCAACTTCTGGTTAAGGGGCGGGTTACGGAAGCTGCTACTCAGAAGCCCGTACCGTTTGCGTCCATTTTTGTGCCGGGTACCACGGCGGGCACTACTGCCGACGCCGACGGCCGCTACCAGCTCAGCACTACTCCCGCCGATACCGTAGTGGCCTCTGCTATGGGCTTCACGCCCGTAAAGAAAGCCCTGAACCGCCAAGCCGCCACGCAGACCATAGACTTTGCCCTTGGCGCTGGCGCCGTATCGCTAAACGAGGTAGTAGTGCGCCCCACCGAGAATCCGGCGTACGTTATTATGCGCCGGGTGCAACAGCATAAGCCTCAGAACGACAAGCAGCGCCTCGATGCCTTCGAGTTCGACAGCTACAACCGCACTGAAATCAGCATCAACAACTTGCCCGACCAGGTAGCACGCCGCAAGGTGCTGCGCCAGATGACGGCCGTAGCCGATAGCATCGGCTTGGAACGCGGCGCCGACGGCAAGCCCATAGTACCCATCTTCGCCTCCGAGATGTTGTCGCGCTACTACGCGCATCAGCGGCCCATCAGGCGGCGCGAGGAAATCAAGCGCAACCAGATGCGCGGCATTGCGCCCCGCGAAGGGTCGGTGGTGTCGCAGATTATGGGGTCGTCTTTTCAGGATTGGGACTTCTACCCTAACTGGCAGCAGCTGTTGGGCAAAGACTTTGTTTCGCCCATTGCCGACGGTTGGAAGTTCAGCTACGAGTACGAGCTCCAAGATTCGGTTTATATCGGCGACGACTTTTGCTACCAGCTAGCCGTAACGCCGCGCCGCTCGCAAGACCTGGCTTTCACCGGCACCATCTGGATAACCGCCAAGTCGTACGCCCTGCGCCGGGTCGATTTGCGGGTGAGCCCCGATGCCAACCTCAACTTCGTGGAGCAGGTGAAAGTGTGGCAGGAACTGACGCCCACCCCGGCCGGGCCGTGGCTGCCGTTGCGCACCCGCGTGCTGATTGGTATTCGGCCCACGGGCAAAAGCACCGGTTTCATGGCTCGTTTCACAACCGTCAACTCCAACTTCGAGGCCGGCAAGTATCATCCGCTCGAATTCTACGACGTGCCTATGGAAACGGCGGCCGATGCCTTCAAAGGCGAAGCCGACTACTTCGAAAAGAACCGTCCCGACTCGCTATCCGTACAGGAGCAGAAGACGATGATGGTGCTCGACTCGGTGCGCAAGCTGCCGGCAGTCCGGTCGTTGCTGGAAGTGGCCGACGTGCTGGTGAATGGCTACTACCGGGTCGGTAAGATTGATGTGGGGCCGGTGCTGGCTACCATCGGTTACAACAACATCGAAGGTTTGCGGCCGCGCATTGGCTTCCGCACCACGCCCGAAATCAGCCGCACCTGGACGGCCCGCACCTACTTGGCGTACGGCCTCCGCGACACGCGCCTGAAGTACGGCTTGCGCGCCACCCGCATTCTGGACCGCCGCTCCTGGACCACCATCGGCTTCGAACACCGCCACGACATCGACCAAGTAGCCCTGCTCGACAACGACTACGCCCTGGAAAACCCGCTTTTCGAAGCCTCGGCCCGGGTTGGCAACATCAACAACGGCCGGCCCCTGCTTCGTGACTTGTCCTCGGTGTCGTTCCAGACCGACTTGTTTCGGGGCTTCACGCAGAAACTCACATTGCGCCGGCAGCAGTTCCGGCCGCTCTACCGCTTTGCCTACTACACCGATGAAGTCGAGCCGGGCGCACCCACCGAAGACAACTTCAATGTATCGGAAGTGGTGCTGGAGTCGCGGTACGCGCCGGACGAGGTGCTGGTGCAAAGTCAGAACCAGAACTATCGCTCCCCCATTGGCCTCAAGAAACTGCCGGTGTTCACGGTACGCTACACATTAGGGCTCAAAAACTTTTTAGGCGGCGACTTTCAATACCACAAGCTCAACCTGATTGTAGCGCAGAGCGTGCGTCTCGGCCAGCTCGGCCGCACCGAGTACACCCTTGATGCTGGCTACGTACCGAATACGGTGCCGTACCCAATGCTCAAAGCGCATTTGGGCAACCAGTCGCCGTTCTACAACGCCGGCGCTTATAACCTGATGCGCTACTTCGAATTTGTGAGCGACCGGTACGTTGGCCTGCGCTTCGACCACTATTTCGAAGGCTTTCTGCTAAACTCGATACCCGCCATCCAGAAGCTGAACTGGCGCTTGGTAGCCACCGGCAGCATCCTCTACGGCAGTGTCGACAGGGCCAACGACGAAATTATTCCGGAGCTTGATCCGAGTAGTGGAGAGCCGCTACCGCGTTTTCAACCGTTGGGCCGGCTGCCATACGCCGAAGTTGGCTACGGGGTAGAGAACATATTTCGGGTGGTTCGCGTAGATTTTCTGCACCGGCTCACGTACCGTAATTCGCCGGGCGCTCGAAACTTTGGTGTGAAGTTCAGCTTTCAGTTTAAGCTTTAAACTGAAAGCTGTCCGACGACGCAACAGCAAATTAACTTCCCTTTGTTGTGCACTGAAAATCAAATCGTCTATATTTCCCGTCAACTACCTCGTTGCGCGCAACCAGCTTGTTGATTTTCCAGCTTGCTTCTGAATCAAATCTTGTCGGTTTTTGTAAAAGAGCTTATGGCATACGAAGTAGATAACCTTACCCTAGCCGAAGCCACTCGGCACGCCCCTTTTGTTGACTACGCCCGCTGCGTAGACGATAGCCAACGCCCTTTTAACCATGTAGGCGACTGGCCAGAAAAGGACCAGCTCTATCCAGTCCGGGTAGTTGATTCGCGCACCGAAGGCATGGCCTTGGTTCACGTATTAGGCTTTCAAGGAGAAGCTCCTTTTTACAACGCATTTGCTCCGCACCGCTTTGAAGTGTTACTCACTGTGTGGCTGAATTAGCCGCCTCCACTTTTGGGATTTACCCCGAAACGCCCGACCTGCATCCTGCAGGTCGGGCGTTTCGCTTGATGGGACGGAGAAGAAGTGTGTTTAATTCCCACTCCGGCACTGCTCCTCCTCTTCTGCGGTAAAGCACTGGAATCCAACCACCCAAACTAACCTCGGCAGTTATTGGGGCTGATATAGATTAACTGGATTGAATAGCTAGCAAAAAAATATTTTCAGGGTACAATAAATCCAAAGAAGAGAGCTCAGGCGTAGATGCCCTCAAATAACTTCACTACACTTCTCTCGCTTCCTTCATCATGAAGAAAAACCTGCTTTCTTTCGCTCTAATAGCCCTATTGGGCGCGGCTACTGCTACTTCTGCTTCCGCTCAAGCCGCCATGACGCCCGGTACCGTATTGGTAGGCGGCAAGGCAATGTACCCAAATAAGAATATTGTGGAAAACGCTGTTAATTCAGCCGACCACACCACGCTGGTAGCCGCCGTAAAGGCCGCTGGCCTCGTTGAGACCTTGCAAGGCAAAGGCCCTTTCACGGTTTTCGCTCCTACCAACGCCGCCTTCAACGCCCTGCCGGCTGGCACTGTTGAAACGCTGGTAAAGCCTGAGAGCAAAGCGACCCTCACCAAAATCCTGACCTACCACGTAGTAGCCGGCAACATGACCGCCGACAAAATTATGGCAGCCATCAAAGCTGGCAAAGGCACTGCTTCGCTGAAAACAGTAAGCGGCGGCACCCTGAAGGCCATGATGAACGGTCCGAAGAACGTGGTTCTCGTTGACGAAAAAGGTGGTGTTTCTACCATCTCTACTTACGACGTAGTCCAGAGCAACGGCGTGATTCACGTTATCGACAAGGTGCTGATGCCCTAATTGTAAGTGCTAGATCTTTAGCTACAAAAATCAAACGCTGAAAAACGCCTTCCTTCTAGGGAGGCGTTTTTTGTTGGTTTTAAATCTTCCCTTCTTTAATGGCAGCAACCATTTTCCCTAAAACAACTCAAGGACAGTTCTGCTGGCGGGCTTCGTCGGCGTAGATATAGCCGAGCAGTACTGCTCGGCGGAAAAATTCGCAGGCAGCGGAGGCATTTCCCTCTTGCTGTGCCACCCGGCCTAGCAAGAAATGCACTTGCCCATTGCGCGGGTTGGCTTCTAACACACGCCGATAATCTTCGCGAGCCTCAGCTAGGTCTTGCATCTTAAAGTAAGCAAGCCCGCGGTATGTGAGATACTTGGTTGGAAGAGACCGGCCGACAATGGAGCGGTGGCGCAGGCCCGCTGTGAAGTCGTGAATGGCGCCGGGGAAACGACGCTGCTCGAACAGTCGCACCTCGCCACGCGCCAACCATGCGCCGCTTTGGGTGGAATCGAGCGCAAGCGCACTGGAGAGGTTGCGCTCGGCGCTGGCTATTTGCCCGAGCTGGACCTGGCACTGCGCCAACCGATACAGCAGCCTAGCGCGCTCAGCTGGTTGGTTGGTTTCGCGAAGGGCGCCTTCGTAGTCGGTACCAGCAGCGCGGTAATTGTGGTTTATAAGCTGCTCGAGTTCTGCGCGCCGTTGTAAGGCTTGCTTGTACGTGGGCTTGAAATGGATGGCCTCGGAGAAATAAGCAATGGCGGTTTCCCACTTTCGCTGGCTATAAGCGGAAAGACCATCTTCGTAGTTGCTCACGGCCGTTACGTGGTCCATGGTCAGCTTTACCAGCATCACAAAGAACAGCAGGCCAGCCAGTAAGCTAAACGTAAGCAGGTAGTCGCGGCGCGTGAACTTACGCTGCTTCGGAATGGTCCGATAGTGCCGTTCGGCCGACGCAGCGGGCCGGCGCGTGCGCAAAGGAGCGGGCGGTGGCATAGGTACCCCATACACGCGCTGGCCCTGCACCCGAAACTCTTGCTGCCGCTGCGCTTCGGCCAGTCGCTGCTCAGCTTGTCGCAGTTGTTGGTCGTATGCCGCCCGTCGCGCCGGGTCATTTAACGTTCGATAGGCCACGGCCACGGCCTTAAACCGCTCCTCATATATAGGACTACCGCCGTGCTTATCAGGATGCAACTGCACGGCTAACCTTTTGTAGGCCAGCTTTATAGCAAGAGGAGTAGCGGTAGTCGGCACTCCCAGTACATGGTAATGATTCTGACTCAAGGGACGATGGTAGTAGGTAAAAGTACGGCAGAATTCAGACACGAAGCCGCCTTTCCCGTATGAATGTGCTATCTGAAAACTTGGTTTAGACTAACGTTTCCAGGACTTGCTTTGGTAACACGATTTTCCGCAAATCTTCTCCTTCATATGAGCCTTTTCAACGACGAAGACGACTCAACTAAAACGCCGCGTACCGACAACATTATCGGTAACTTGAAAGGCTACCTCGACACTCGCATCGACTTGGTGCGCCTGGAAACCCAGGAAAAGGTGAAATCGGCCTTTGTGGGTACTATCCACGGCGTGTCGCTGGCAGCTATTGGCTTGCTATTTTTCATTTTTCTGAACCTGTTTGTGGCGTTGATGCTCAACGATGCGCTCGATAGTCCCTTCTGGGGCTTCGGCATCGTAGCAGCTTTCTATTTGGTGCTGCTCATCATATTTGTGGTGGGTGTCGACAAAAAGCTGTTTCAGGGCTTGGCCGATAAGCTGCTCAACAACACCATCTACAAATCCGACAAACGTCAAGCCTAAGTCAACATGGCCGAACCAACCAACCCCCTATTCGAGGACGAAAAAGAGTTTCTGGAGCGTCAGAAACAGGAATACGAGCGCGCACTACTAGGCGAGGTCGACGGAATCAAAGAAGATATCAAGGTAAAGACGCAACAGATTGGTAAGTACGCCGCTATTGGTGCGGGCGTAATAGGTAGCGTTTGGCTGATATCTAAAGCTTTCGGCGGGCCGAAAAAGTATAAGAAGTACAAGCCGAAGCAGGACCGGGAACTAGGCAGTGGCCCCCGTACGCAACGGTCCGCGCGTGCTTTGCGCAAAGGTTCGCCGCCGGCCTCCGATATTGACTACGCTGTAAGCGACGACTTTAACTCGGGTAACGGCCATCACGCCGACCGTGGGTTCCAGGCGCCCGTTTCGGGCCGGGCGCACATCGCCCCCGACGTATACCACGCCCAAGCCGACGGCTTCAATTCTGATCCGTTCCGACCTTTACCAGCCGTATCGCAGGGCCGTTCGCAACAACATCAATACGACGACTCCGATCATGCGGAGGGGGCTTCCTCTATTGTAGCCGATACCCTGCGCACCTTCTTGCAGTCGGATACGGGCAAGATGCTGATTGCCCAGGCCACGGCTGTACTCATGGCGGTGGTAGCTAAAAAAGTGGGAGATTATATGCCGATGTTCAAAAATCCCGACCTTGCAACCACTCCTCATCAGGAGCCGGAAACCCGGGACATCGACTTTACCTTTCACGACGACGACGCGAATGCGCCTCACCAGCCTCTATGATGCTCTAACTAAACGCCGTAAGCTCGGCCACAAGCTATTAGCAGTACTCCTCGACCCCGATAACCTGGACGAGGCAAGCTGCCAGCAGATGCTAGAGCTTAGTGCGCAACATGTAGTTGATTACTTTTTTGTGGGTGGCAGCCTGGTGATGAGTTCTCATCAGGCTGCCCTCATTCGTTTACTGAAAACCCACTCGCCAGTCCCCGTCCTGCTTTTCCCAAGCCATAGCATGCACATCGACTCGCAGGCCGATGGCATCTTGCTGTTGTCGTTGATTTCAGGACGCAACCCTGAGTTTCTGATAGGCCAGCATGTTGTTGCGGCGCCGGTCCTGCGGCAAAGCAACCTCCAGATTCTATCTACTGGCTACATGCTCGTGGATACGGGCCGGCAAACTACCGCCAGCTACATGAGCGGCACCACGCCCCTTCCCCACGACAAGCCTACTATTGCGGCTTGCACGGCTATGGCCGGTGAGCAACTCGGTTTGCGCCTGATTTATCTGGATGGCGGCAGCGGCGCCCTTTATCCTATTTCACCAGCCCTGATTCGGGCGGTGCGACAGGCGGTAGAGCTGCCGCTTGTCGTGGGCGGGGGCATTAATACCGTTGAGAAGGCAGAAGCCGCGCTTACTGCCGGGGCCGATATTATTGTTGTGGGCAATCAAATTGAAAAAGCCCCGGAATTTTTAGGCAAGGTGTCGAAGGTGGTACAAAGCTTCAACAGCTCACGGATTTTTGCGGATTCAACGGATTAACCGGATTTTGTAGATGGCTGCTCTTTTCCGTTTGCTTCTTCCTGGGCCTCACTAAATCTTTTAAGCCTGAGCCAGTTTCTATACTCTTGAAAACAACAAAGCCCCGCTTAAAGCGGGGCTTTGTTGTTTTATCACCTTTTTCCAGGTCAAGCGGTTGTCTACAAAACCCGATTAATCTGTCGAATCCGCAAAAATCCGTGAGCCTAGATGTTCATGGCAGACTCCCGACGGCGCATTTTGCCGGCCGGAATGCCGAACATCATCTTGAAGCGGCGGCAGAAATAAGCGGTGTCTTTGTAGCCCACTTCTTTGCCGATGTCGCGGATGCTCTTCTTGGTGGTACGCAGCAAGAACACGGCCCGCTCCATACGCTGATATTCAATATAGTCCTGGGGGTTGATGCCGGTCAGCATCTTGAAGTACTGGCCTACATAGTCCTCGCTTACATTGGCTACGTTGCTAAGCACTTTGTTAGACAGGTCGCCGCCAATGTTCTCCTTGATGTAGTTGAACAGGTCGATTAGGCGTGGGTCTTTGAAGTACGTGCTGTTGGTAGCCAGCTGCTCCACGAACATCTTGTTCTTGAGGATGTAGCGCACGATTTCCACCACGATATTCTCGGTGTAAATCGTAATCAACCGCTCCCGGCCTGGCAGCTCCTGTAGGCTTTCTTCTACCACCTTAATGATGAGGTTACCTAGCTTGGAGTTGTTGGAAATCAGGAACGCCGGTACATCCAACGAAGAAAAGAAGTTTACCGAGTCGAATACTTTCGCCTCGAAACTCACGAACGAGTGGCTTTCCTCGGCATCACCAATCAAATCTAGATCGACGTTGGAGTGGAAAAACTTGTCCTTGTTGCTAATCATGTCATCGTTGGTAATCACTTTACCAGCCGATTCGCCGTAGTTAACTTTGGTAGCGCGGCCACCAGGGATGAATAGCATTTCGCCTTCTTCTACCACCTGCTCCTCTTCACCAAAGGTGATACGTCCCTTGTGCAACAAAATTAGATTGTTGCCGACGTCATAGTTGTTGCGCACCGTGAAGGGCTGCTGCAACACCAAGTTCTTCGCTTTGATGTATCGTACACCAAGCGATTCAATCACTTTATTATAATCTTCCATCTTTTATGGGTGGTTGTGGTCTATGATTATCCTGATACACGGGTCGGTCGGGCTAATGTAATGCAAAATAAGATATAAAAATTCACAAAAACGAAAACCCAGCTAAATAATAGCTGGGTTTTGTGCAACAAATCTCATTTTTAAACTATGTGCGGTTATTTTAATATTTCCCGCGAGATTACAATTTTCTGAATTTCAGAAGTTCCCTCGTAAATCTGCGTGATTTTTGCGTCCCGCATCATGCGCTCAACGTGGTACTCTTTCACAAAGCCGTAGCCCCCGTGCACCTGCACTGCTTCTACTGCAGTATCCATGGCCACCTTAGAGGCAAACAGCTTCGCCATTGCCCCAGATTTGGCGTAATCCTGGTGCATATCCTTGTCATAGGCGGCCTGTAAGCACAATAGACGAGCTGCATCAATGTTAGTCGCCATGTCGGCCAACTTGAACTGAATAGCTTGGTGCTGCGAAATAGGCACCCCAAATGCCTTGCGCTCCTTGGCGTACTTCACCGACAGTTCGTAGGCACCCGAGGCAATACCTAGCGCCTGCGCCGCGATACCGATACGGCCACCAGCCAGCACCTGCATGGCAAACTTGAACCCGAAGCCGTCTTCGCCGATGCGGTTTTCCTTGGGCACCTTCACGTCCGTGAACATAAGCGAGCAGGTGTCAGAACCCCGGATGCCGAGCTTGTTCTCTTTCGGGCCGGTCTGGAAGCCTTCTGCGCCCTTCTCCACGATGAGCACGTTGATGCCCCGGTGCTTCAGTTCAGGATTGGTTTGGGCAACTACCAGATATACCGAGGCAGTTGTACCGTTGGTAATCCAGTTTTTGGTGCCATTCAGTAGGTAGTAGTCGCCTTTGTCCTCGGCAGTGGTGCGCTGGCTGGTAGCATCCGAACCGGCTTCGGGCTCCGACAAAGCAAAGGCTCCGATGATTTCGCCACTGCACAGGCGCGGCAGATACTTCTGCTTCTGCTCCTCGGTGCCGTACTTCTCCAGGCCCCAGCACACTAGTGAGTTGTTCACCGACATGATAACGGAACATGAAGCATCTACTTTCGAAATCTCCTCCATGGCCAACACGTAGCTCATGGTGTCCATGCCGCCGCCACCGTATTCGGGACTTACCATCATCCCCATAAAGCCTAGCTCGCCCATTTTCTTGATTTGCTCGGCCGGAAATTTCTGGTGCTCGTCGCGCTCAATGACGCCGGCCCAAAGTTCAGACTGCGCAAAGTCGCGAGCGGCGGCTTGCACGGCTAGTTGTTCTTCGGTGAACTGGAAAATAGAGGATTGGGTGGTAGTCAGCATGGGATGGGGATAGCCGCAAGGCCTGAAATGAAAGAAAACCGTGATAGTTTTGCCACGAATTTACGCTGCATACATCACAAGTGGTTGTCAGCTACGCTTTTTTTCTCTTTGAGCCCCATAGCTTCCGCCAGAGGGCCTTTTGTTGAGATACTGAGAACAAGCTACAAGATAGCAGAAGGCACATCATGAACTAAAACTTCATTTTCAGCGAGATAGTGCCTTCCCAGTTGACTTCCCTATCAATCAGTAACTCGAAAGGGAGTAGATATTCTTTCCTGCTAAGGCGGTAAAAAAAAGCCGCTGCCTCGGAATCCGGAGCAGCGGCTTTCTTCACTGTAGAAGCTCTTACAACAAGCTGTTCTCAGCAGACTAGCACCAGTATTAACGACGGCCGCGGCCGCTCATAAAAATGCTGACGTAGTAAAGCAGCGTTGCCAGGGAGCTGATAGCAGCAACCACGTACGTCATAGCAGCCCAATGAAGGGCGTCTTTGGCCATGGCGTGCTCCTGCGGCGTCACAATACCCCGCCGGTCAATCCAAGCCAAAGCCCGATTGGAGGCATCGAACTCAACCGGCAGCGTAACGAAAGAGAAGATGGTCGTGAGGGAGAACAGCACGATACCCACTCCTAGCGGAATAAGCGTGGTCCTGATCATGAGCACCCCGGCCAACAGTATGAAAGGCATAAACCGCGATACGCCACTCAGCGCAGGCACCATAGCCGACCGGAACTGCAAAGCGGCGTAGGCCGTGGCATGTTGCACGGCGTGGCCGCACTCGTGGGCTGCTATAGCCGCCGCCGAAGCGCTCCTTGCACCGTATACTTCCTCACTCAGGTTTACGGTTTTGTCGGCCGGATTGTAGTGGTCGGTTAGGCGGCCTTCCGTGCTGATAATGCGAACATCGGTAATGCCATGATCGGCCAGCATCAGTTCGGCAATCTGCTTTCCCGAAAGATTGGACTGCAAGCCAATCTGAGAGTATTTAGTCATTTTGCTGCGCAAGCGCCACTGAATGAACCAACTCGCCAGCATCGCCAGAATGACGATGAAGTAAATAGGACTTGAATTGTAGTACATGGAAGTTTCTAGATTTTGGTTTCTGGTTGCCTGCTGCTGTTCTGGAGGCGCTAGCTTGTAGCTCAACACCTAGCAACCAGAAATCAACAACTAGGAACCCTTTAAAATACGCTCGACGATGCGCGTCGTACTGTAGCCGGCCACAAGTGGTACGGTCAGGACTTGCCCACCGTTTTGTAACACTAATTCATGGCCCACAATTCCACTGATTGCATAGTCGTCACCCTTCACCAAGATGTCGGGTAGCGTGGCTTCAATCAGCGCCAATGGCGTCGGTTCGTCGAAGAGTACTACGGCATCAACAAACAAAAGAGAGGCCAATATGCGGGTTCGTGACACTTCGTCCTGTAGCGGGCGGCCAGGCTTCAGGCAGCTTACCGAAGTGTCAGTATTCACGCCCACTACCAGCGCGTCGCCGAGGTGGCGGGCCTTCTCCAGGTAGTCGACGTGGCCAAGGTGCAGCAAGTCGAAGCACCCGTTGGTGAATACCACCTTGCGGCCCTCGACTTTCCAAGCGGCGACGGTAGCGGCCACCGCCGCACGGCCCATAATTTTGTCTTTACTCCACTGCATCGGCCGGCACAGAAACAGCCATAGCACTCAGCCCTACGCGGCCCGTGTTGGCCATACTAACCAGGAAGCTAACGCCACCCATAAGCACGACCAGTAGTGTTTGGGCGCCATGCACCACCAAAGCGTAGGCAATGCCTCCTTCCCGACTGATGCCATACACCAGCAGCGTGCTTTGCACCAGCAAGTGAAAAACGCCAATACCGCCTTGCACCGGGGCGGCCATACCAAAGGCCCCAAAGGTGAGCACCGCTAGTCCAGCACGCATGTCGAGGTTATACGTTTCAGGAAAGGCGAAAAACGCTAAGTAATCCATCAGGTAATAAACCATCCAGGTGAAGATGGTGTGCAGCAGGAAAACACCTTTGTTTTCGAGCTTTACTATACTGAATACGCCCGCTAATAAACCCTGAACGAATGTTACCACCTTATTAAAAACCGCGTTCTGCCGCAGCTGCGCCATATTGCGCCACAGCAAGTAGGCGGCAAGTACCAAGGCTGCTAAGGCAACAAAGCCCGCTGCTACCAAAGCATTACGGTTTCGAGCCAAGGCATCGGCCTTCCCTTGCAGTAGATACTCGTCGGCGAAATTCCAGAACGTTTTGAAGTCGAGCAGCAACACCACCCCGAGCAACGCCAGCAGTATGAGCACGTCGATGATCCGCTCGGTGATAACAGTGCCCAATGATACCTGCACCGGAATTTTGCTGGTGCGCTGAAGCAGCGTGCAGCGTACTACTTCTCCTACCCGGCCCGGCAGTACCATATTAGCCAGATACCCCACCATCATGGCATGGTATACATTCCAGTACGTAGGCCTTGGTCCTGTTACGGTAGGATCTAGCTGCATTTTCCAGCGGTAAGCCCGGCTGAAATAGCCGAGCACCGAAAGGATCATGGTAATGGTCAACCACCAGTAGTTGGCATTTCGCACATACTGCCCAATTCGGGCTAGATCTTGGCCCCTTACGGCGTACCACATCAACAACCCCGATACTGCCAGCAGCAGGGTGTATTTCAGAACATTCAAAAGTTGCTTCACGAACGATGGATGTCAGTTGTCAATTGACAGTTGTAGTACAATTTTTTCCGGCAAGTATGCAATATACGGCCAACAACTTAAATCAACCTATCTATCCGATCTAAACAAGACGATTGTGCTGGTCGGGAAACACGAGCGTGGGCTGGTGCGCACGAGCTTCTGCGAAGTCGATAAGAGCGTAGGAAAAGATGATAACGATATCGCCAACCGCCACTCGCCTAGCCGCCGGGCCGTTCAGGCAAACCATGCCCGAACCCCGTTCTCCCCGAATGGTATAGGTTTCAAAACGCTCGCCGTTGTTTACGTTCACAACGGTCACTTTCTCGTTTTCCACCATGTTGGCCGCGTCGAGCAAGTCTTCGTCGATGGTGATGCTGCCGACGTAGTGCAGCTCTGCCTGCGTGACTTTGGCGCGATGAATTTTAGACTTTAGAACCTCGATGTGCATTTAAAATAGAGCCGGGTGGTACAAAGCTGCAAAGATACAACTTGGTGACGGAGTGAAATGGCGAATGAGTGAAGTAGCCTACGGCCTAAACGGCGCGGCTCTTTGCTGACGTAGGCGACCTCACTTAATCACCAAGTTGTCAATAAGCCGCACCTCACCTAAGAAAGCCGCTAGGCATAAGGCCACTCGTTGGTTGGGATGCCACTCCAGCAATGGCTGCAATGTGTTGGCATCAACTACTTCGAAATACTCTATCCGAAACAAGGGCTCGGCTTGTATATAGGCAGTTGCGGCTTCTTGTACTGCAGCGGGCGACGCTTGCTTTGCTTGCACTAGGCCTGCCGCTAATTCCAAGGCTTGGTGCAAACGCGGTGCCACCGCCCGTGCTTCCGCTGAAAGTCGGCGGTTTCGCGACGACATAGCCAAACCATCAGCTTCCCGCACCGTCGGGAACGACACCAGCTCCATATCAAACGACAAGTCTGCTACCAACTGGCGAATAATAGCGACCTGCTGCCAGTCTTTCTGACCGAAATACACTTGATGAGGTCGGCTTAAATGAAATAATTTACTCACTACCGTTACCACTCCGTTGAAATGCCCCGGCCGGTGCGCCCCTTCCATCACACGTTCCAGCACCCCAAAATCGAAGCGCAATACGGTGGGTTGGGGATACATTTCTTCTACTGAAGGCAGAAAAAGCGCCGTGCAACCAACTGGGGCAAGCAGAGCAGTATCGGCCTCAGGCAGACGGGGATAAAGCCGAAAGTCCTCGGCATTATTGAACTGCGTAGGGTTTACGAAGATGCTCACTATCACTACGTCACAAGCCGTGGCAGCGGCGCGCACTAGTTGTAGGTGGCCTTCGTGTAGAGCGCCCATGGTAGGCACCAAGGCAATCCGCTGGCCTGCTCGGCGGCAACTTTCGGCATGTGCTTGCAACGAAGCGGCCGTATGCAGTATCTCCATAGGGGTATTGAGCCGGCTTGAACGGGCTCCAAGCGAGTTAGGTTGAATTTTCGCTCAAATTTGTTTAATTTTGTGCACCCCAACGCATTGCCATTTCCTAAACCCCCTTTTCCGACCACTATGTCCTCCTCTAAGTTGAGAATCCTCTACGCGGCTACGGAAATCGATCCGTTCTTGCAAACCACCAAAGTAGCGGAGTTTTTGCGGCGATTACCGCAGGGCATGCAGGAAATGGGAATGGAAATTCGAATTTTCGTTCCTCGCTTCGGCATCATCAACGAACGTAAGAATCGCCTCCACGAGGTAGTCCGCTTGTCTGGCATCAACATCGCCGTTGGTGAAGACGAAAAGCCCCTCATCATCAAAGTGGCATCCATTCCCAATGCCAAGCTGCAAGTATACTTCATCGACAATGAAGATTACTTCCACCGCAAGTCGGTGCTCGTTGACAAGAACGATAAATTCCATGCCGACAACGACGAGCGCGCCATCTTCTTCTGCAAAGGTGTCCTCGAAACCGTAAAAAAGCTAGGCTGGGCTCCCGACATCGTGCATTGCAACGACTGGATGACGGGCCTGATTCCGATGTACCTGAAAACGACCTATAAGAAGGACCCGATTTTCAAGGATGCCAAATCGGTGTTCACCATCTACAACAACGAGTTTGACTTCAAATTTCAAGGCGACATCATTGAGAAAGCAAAAATGCTGGACATTGATGACGACATGCTCGCCTGCTTGAAGACGGCTGACTTTGGTGGTTTCATCAAAGTAGGAATGGAATACGCCGACGCAGTAATGAAATCAGACGAAGATTTCAGCGATAACCTCAATGTGCTGTTTACCGAGTATTCGCGCAGCAAACAGCTTGGGCAGGTAGGTGCCGACGAAAACCTACTGACTTCTTACTACGCGCTCTATAATGAATTGGCCAATTAGCGCCCGCCGACTTGCTTCGGCTTCCCTATTTTCAGCCTCATTACTCTTCGCAGCTACTGGCTGCGAAGATGCTAATGACCTAGGCGTAGACTTGCCCGGTACAGGTACTGCCAGTACTGAATATCGAGATTTTCCGGTTACAGCCTCTACAATTCTGCAAGACTCGATAGAGACGCTGAAAACTAACTCCTACCTGATAGGCCGAGTGCGCGACAACGCGTTGGGCACAACCACCGCTAACGGGTACTTCAACCTAAAGCTTAGCACACTGCCCGGCGACACGCTCCCGTCTGGAGTATCAGGTACTGCCCCAAACCCGCAGCTCGACTCTGTGGTGTTGGTTATGCCTTTCGAGTCGGTTTACGGTTCCGCAACAAATCCTCTGCGCGTTAACGTCTATCCTTTGGTGTCGGCGCTAGATGACCAGGGTATTTATAACTCTAATTCTTCGGCAGCAGTAGACGCAGCAAATCCGCTCGGTACAGGCTTGAGTGCTAGGCTTAATGGCTCGCGCAAATTCAACCAGCGCAACGATGCGACTAGCACTACAGATACTACTACGTTCAAGGTGACAGTACCCGATAAAACGGTTCGACTGAAGCTAAATAGTGGAGGTTCTTCGTTACCGGCAACCGTCTTCGCTCGTCTTGCCGACAAAAACGTTGCTTTTACGCAAGCCGGCTTAAATGCCGTCTTGAAAGGCATAGCAGTGCAACCGGCAAGTGACTTTACCAGTGCAGTGGTAGGATTTTCAACTACAAGCGTTGCGGCTAGTTCTGTGTCGCGGATCACGTTTTACTATCACTACACAAATAAAAAAGCAAATGGCACTTTGCGAGGTTCCTATGGAATTCCATTCGGGAACCAGCCTGGTTTCGGCTCTGCCATCAATGCTCCCCGCTACTTCACTGAAATCAAAACGGATCTGTTAGCGCCATTCAACCGACTCCAAGGCACTACCGGTGCTAGTGCATCGGTACCAGCGAGCGAAACAGGAGATGTGGTGTACACGCAGTTAGGCAACGGCATCGCAACTAAACTCGAGATACCGGGCCTGCAAGAGCTAAAGAACGAAGCGCAAGGAGGCAGCAATCCGGCCATTGCCATCAATCGAGCTGAACTACTGATTCCTGTACAACCTTACACGAATTTGCTGTTTGCTTCTCCTAGCTCCACTTATCTCTACGAAGTGAATGCCTTCAATCAACCGCTAAAACGCGTTTTATTGAATAATCGGGTAGAGCGTTTGGTGTTGCGTGATGGGACAAGCCAACTTGCACCCGCCGTAACTTCCATTGAGAACACCTCTGAGGGTAATGGTTACTATCAGCAAGCCGCTCCAGCATCGTTGTTCAGTGTATCTGACGTTAATCGTTCGTATGGCATGGTGCTGACGGGATATGTGCAGTCCTATGTTTATGACAAGCTAGGTGGCGTGGCTCCGGCGGCCTTCATTCTTTCCCCTCAGGTTCGCCAGTCAAGAGCTTTAGGGCTAGAGCGGGCAGTGCTCGATGGTAAAAACATCAAGCTGCGTGTATACTATTCAAAGTTGCGCTAGATTTGCACTTAATTAATTTTCGCGTCGGAAGCCGCGGCACGGCATTTGCCTGAGCCGCGGCTTATCGATTTTTCACGAAACCCTTTTTCGCTGTCCCTCCTAAATTATGTGCGGAATTGTTGCTTACATCGGCTACCGGGAAGCTTGTCCCATTATTCTCAAAGGTCTTCACCGTCTTGAATACCGGGGCTACGACTCTGCAGGAGTAGCGCTCCTTAATGGAGATTTAAATGTCTACAAGAAAAAAGGCAAAGTTGCCGAGCTAGAGTCTTTTATCAAAGAAAAAGATACCCACGCCAATGTAGGCATGGGCCACACCCGGTGGGCTACCCACGGTGAGCCAAACGACTGCAATGCGCACCCGCACTACTCTACATCCGAGCGGATTGCTATCATCCACAATGGTATCATTGAGAACTATGCGGCCCTAAAGCAGCACTTACAACACCAGGGGCACGTGTTTCAGTCGGATACAGACACCGAAGTGTTTGTGAACCTGATTGAGGAGATTCAAAAGCAAAACCACTGCACACTGGAAGAAGCCGTTCGTTTGGCTTTGCACGAAGTAGTTGGCGCCTACGCCATTGTAGTACTCAGCCGCGACGAGCCCAATCAGCTGATTGCCGCTCGTAAAGGGTCGCCCATGGTTATTGGCATTGGCAAAGGAGAATTCTTTATTGCCTCCGATGCCACTCCTATCATCGAGTACACCAACGAAGTAGTGTACGTGAATGACTACGAAATTGCTATCATCCGTGATGGCAAACTCGATATCCGTAGCAAAGAAGATGTGCATCAGACGCCCTATATCCAGAAATTGGAAATGGAGCTTGACAGCATCGAGAAAGGCGGCTATGAGCACTTTATGCTCAAAGAGATTTTCGAACAGCCTCGCTCCATCCTCGATTCTATGCGAGGCAGGTTGGAGCTAGTTGCGGGCCATTTAAATATGGGTGGCATCAGAGCGTATGAGCGCAAGTTCATGAATGCCGACCGCATCATTATTGTAGCCTGCGGCACTTCCTGGCACGCCGGGTTGGTGGCAGAATATCTGCTGGAAGACCTAGCCCGCATTCCAGTGGAAGTGGAGTATGCTTCGGAATTTCGTTACCGCAATCCCATTATCACGGAGCGCGACATTGTAATTGCCATTTCGCAAAGCGGCGAAACAGCTGATACCCTAGCTGCTATTGAGCTAGCTAAAAGCAAAGGGGCTACTATTTTCGGAATCTGTAACGTAGTAGGCAGCAGCATCGCACGCGCCACTGATGCCGGCGCCTACACCCACGCTGGTCCTGAAATTGGGGTAGCTAGCACCAAAGCCTTCACGGCTCAAGTAACTGTTCTAACTATACTGGCCATGATTGTGGGCCATAAGCGTGGCACGCTTTCCGACACTCGCTTGCGGGAGTTAATGGTTGAGCTTGGCAATATTCCCGCGAAAGTGGAGAAAGCGCTTTTGCTTAATGATGAAATCGAAATAATTGCCGAGACCTTTAAGGACGTGCCAAACTTCCTGTACCTCGGTCGTGGCTATAACTTCCCGGTAGCGCTGGAAGGTGCTCTTAAGTTGAAGGAAATTAGTTACATCCACGCGGAAGGCTATCCAGCCGCCGAGATGAAGCACGGACCGATTGCTCTCATTGACGAGAACATGCCCGTAGTCGTTATTGCAACTAAGGATAGTTCATACGAAAAAGTGGTAAGCAATATCCAAGAAGTGAAAGCCCGTAAAGGCCGCATCATCGCAGTAGTTACGGAAGGCGACAACGTGATTCCACAGATGGCCGAGTTCGTTATTGAAGTTCCTGCCACTTCCGAAGTGCTTGTTCCCTTGGTTTCAGTGATACCACTTCAGTTGCTCTCTTATCACATAGCCGTCCTACGCGGTTGCAATGTAGACCAGCCCCGTAACTTGGCTAAGTCGGTGACGGTGGAATAACAATTTGTTTTTCTTGGAAAAAATAAGCGCCATGTTTGCCATGGCGCTTATTTTTTGTTGACTTCTCTCTCAACCTTGTCTTCCGCCGTTATAAAGCTCCTTTTGCTAGGTAACGCTGAGAGGCTACAGCAGTCCTTGCTCCTTAATTGAATATTTGCCTCTTTTATCGAATTGATACGATCATCTTTCGCTCGTAGATTTTTGAAAGAAAATGATGTGAATACATACGGATATAGGCTACACATATTTGTAGTAGACATACTACTATACTGAATTTTCTATGGCTACAGCAAGTGGTGCTATTTAAAAAATAAATGATCCTACTGGATGCCTATGAAATATTAACACAAAAATCTATCCAACAATAATTTAAATTTACTTCATGCTTAACCGACATATTATCTTTTCTGCTGCATTATTACGCTTAGGCTTATACGTATTTCTGTACTTCTCTATGGGCATTGCCTATAGTGGAACCGGGTTGATTGGCAAACGCTATGGAGAAGAGGAATTTTATTTTAAATCAATTGATAATTTGATAAAATATGGTCAGTATAACTACAAGCTCGATTATTTACCAGGCTACGCTGGCCGCATGCCAGGTTACGGACTAGTATACGGGCTAATTAAATTGTTAATACCTAACAATCAACAATACGTTTATAATTTAATTATAGCTTTACAAATCATCCTCGGCATTATAGCGCTTATATATTTATCTAAAATATTATTCATCTTAACAAACCGAAAAAATCTTACTTATGCTACTGCCTTTACATACGCTTTAAGTCCTTACAGTGTACAAAATGACTTATTCGTTTTCACAGAAAGTTTTGCTGCAAGCGCTCTAATCATAAGTACCTATTACTTTCTAGTTGCACTTAGAACTGGTGATTCGATTCATTATTTAGTAGCTGGATGCTGGCTGGCTTGGGTGGTATTTCTAAGGCCATTTATGCTGCCCTTATTTGGCTTTTGGACAGTAGCTTATATTTATCACCATCGATACACTATTCTTGGAAACTTGCGTCGGGCAGGTTACACCATCACCTTATTTGTATTGCCTTTTGTTGTTCCAGATGCAATATGGACTATTCGCAACTGGTCTATTTATAATCGATTGGTGCCTTTACAAACAGAATATGCTGGAATGCGATACTCCAACCTATACCTAGAAACAAGGAGTTTTGTATCGTCTATGGGTGAAGAGCCGGTGTTGTGGAGTACTCATTCCCTTATCTCTTGGCTTACGAGGCATACCCCTCCCCATAAATCCGGGCCGCGCGAGTGGCAACTTACTAAGGTTGCCACTTACGATTCATTAGCATGGCTTCGCGAGCAAATATTAACTGCCAATAACGACTCTTTATCTACTCCAACCCGTATGGACAGTGAAAATAAAGCTGTGGCAGCTCTGCGCCGATATCGTAGAGCTTTTATTGAGGAGCATCCTATTCGACACTATTTGATTGCTCCTTTGCGATTAACCTACTATTTAGCTTTACCAGATAATGGGGCTTCAGTTTTCGCTTGGCCTTTCACTGAGTTAGCAGGCTGGCAAAAGGCAATAAGATTATTTTTTACCGCATGGCATTGGTTTTGGGCAGGCATTGGTTTGTTCAGTTTTATGTGGTGGCCACGCAATAAGAATATCAGCTTAATATTGATTCGGCTAGCTCCTATATACTGCATTATTTTATTTGTATTAGCATTACATCATGTAGAGCAGCGCTACTTTTTCTTGGTTTACCCTTTTACGCTCCTAAGCGCTATACATGCCTTATCATGTATCTGGATTTACCTACAGAAGACTTTACAACTTAAATAACTATACCGTAAACTGCTGTCCGCGCAAGTACATTATTTTGAGCAAAGCGCAGGCTTTATAACGCGCCTCGTGCGTATCCTGCCACAAAGCTTCCAGAATTTCGTAAACCAACGCAACTCCAATCTGATTGGCCCATTTGAAAGGACCGCACGGATACGCAAGGTTCATTTGCATAGTCGCCTCTAGCTCTCGTACAGAAGCCACGCCCTCTTGTAGCGCGTAGCAGGCCTCGTTGATAAGCAAACACACCATGCGGGGTGTAACTAACCCAACCTGGTCTTGTACGGTGCAGTAGGCAGTACCGAGTTGCGCGCAGATAGCAGCCAGTGAAGCAGAGTCTTCAGGACGGTAAAGGCTGGTTTCCAGTATTCTTCTTTCCAGCAAAGTAGGAAAAGCGCAGATGCCAAATACGGGCCCTAGAGGAAACTCTTCTTTATGAAAAAGCGCCGCCAGAGACGTGCGCGAAGTGTCGTAGAACAGCGGCTGGCGAGGTTGTTCGTAGTGCAGTTCGGGCCAGGAGCGCAGGTCGAAGCCAACATCGGCGGCGCTGAGGCGGGTACGTAAGTCGGGGGCGGTGGCAGAACAGAAGTCGTAGGTATGGCCGGGTCCGAATTTGCGGCGCAACTCGGGTTCAACGTGGGCGCCTTCTACAACGAGTAAGTGCATAATTTTTCCGCTTACTTTAGGTTGAAGACAAATTTATCGTTCACCTTTTTCTGATCTGACTGCATGCCCAATTCTGTTGTTTATTCCGACCAAGCGCCTGCCCCTATTGGCCCCTATAGCCAAGCCGTACAGGCGGGCAACACGGTGTACATTTCCGGCCAGATTGCCCTTGACGCGCAAACCGGCCAACTGGTTGGCAACGGGGATGTGGTAGAGGAAACGCATCAGGTGATGCGCAATCTGCAGGCGGTATTAGGCGCCGCTGGCTTCACGTTGCAAGACGTAGTGAAGTGCAGCATCTTCGTGAAAGACCTCGGCAACTTCAACCTTATCAACGAAATATACGGCAGCTACTTCACCACCGACTACGCTCCTGCACGCGAAACCGTAGAAGTCAGTCGTTTGCCTAAAGATGTACAAGTAGAAATTTCCTGCATAGCAGTGAAATAGAGAAGTAATCACTAACTATTTCACTCCCATGAAAGAACTTGGACTTGGGTTGTTTATTCTTGGGCTCCTATCCTTGGTGCTGCCGTTTTTGGGAATGAAATCCATGCTTTTGACCTGGATCGAGCAGTGGGGAACTACCACCGCTTGGCTTATCCGTGGGGGTATCACACTATTGGGGCTAGTGCTGTGGCTCAGCTTCCGCAACCGCGACTAAATGCGTCCTTCTTCACGAAAAGCTGTTAAGCCGCTCGCTAAGCCAGCTTTTTTTCCAGTTGAAAACAAGTTAGACCGAGCACTACCCGACGAGTTAGTTGGGCAGCAGGAATTCGAGCAGTATTACTTCAGCAACTTCGATTTCACCCGAGCCAACATAACGGGCCGGCGCTTCACCGACTGTTTGTTTGAGAACTGCAACTTCGCCGGGACTAGTTTAGGGCATATGGCGCTGCAAAACGTGGCATTTGCTGGCTGTAAACTTCTTGGGCTACAGTTTCATGCCTGCCGTGATATGCTGTTTGGCGTGCATTTCGATCATTGTCAGCTTGACTATGCCTCCTTTCTATGGCAAAGTCATGCCGAACACTCGTTTTGTGGGTTGCTCACTGCGGGAAGTTGATTTCACCCAAGCTGACCTTACCAATGCAGTCTTTCAGGATTGCAGCCTACTCGATGCTGTGCTCAGTGCCACCAAGCTCAATGGTGCTGATTTCACTACGGCCCATAACATAGCGCTGGACCCGGAACTGAATGAACTGCGGCAGGCGCGGTTTGCGGCGCATAGCCTACCGGGGCTGCTCACCAAGTACGGCTTGGTGATACAGTGAGGAACAAGCAGTGGCTAGTAAGGAATGAGCCATAGAATCGTCATGCAGAGGCGCAACCGAAGCATCTCGCTCGAATCATTGCTGTAGAAGGAGTTTACCACCCTAGCGAGATGCTTCGACTTCGGCTGCGCACCTTGGCTTGAGGCGCCACCTGCGGACGCCAGATCAAGCAGGACAGTTACCTCCCCTACGTGAGCACGCGGAATGCTTCGGCTGCGCCTCTGCACGACGGTCTTATGGCTCATTCTCCATTGCTGGCTGCTTGTTCTTCATTCCTCATTCCTCCCTCGTACCTTTGCGGCGCGTTTCGCCATCCCGGCACCGCTGCGAACCGACTGAATTATGGAAAGAGAAGTACGGGTGCGCTTTGCACCTAGCCCTACGGGGCCGCTACACATTGGCGGCGTGCGCACCGCGCTGTATAACTTCCTGCTGGCCCGCAAGCTAGGAGGTAAGATGCTGCTCCGCATCGAAGACACTGACCAGAACCGCTTTGTGCCCGGCGCCGAGCAGTATATCATGGATGCGTTGCGCTGGTGCGGCATCATCATTGACGAGGGCATCGAGGAAGGTGGCCCCCACGCGCCGTACCGGCAGAGCGAGCGGAAGCCCATGTACCGGCAATACGCGCAGCAGCTCATCGACAGCGGCCACGCCTATTATGCTTTTGATACGCCCGAGGAGCTGGATGCTATGCGCGCCCGCTTGCAGGCGGCCAAGGTGCCCAACCCACAGTACAACAGCATCACCCGTACGCAGATGCGTAATTCGTTGACGCTGCCTGAAGACGAGGTGAAGCAGCTGCTCGATGGTGGCGCACAGTATGTTATCCGGTTGAAAGTGCCGCGCAAAGAGGAAATCCGCTTCAACGACCTGATTCGGGGTTGGGTGGTGGTGCACTCGTCGGCGGTCGATGATAAGGTGCTGATGAAGTCGGATGGCATGCCGACCTACCACTTGGCCAACATCGTGGACGACCACCTAATGGAAATCACCCACGTTATTCGGGGTGAGGAGTGGCTGCCTTCGGCGCCGCTGCACGTGCTGCTCTACCGCTATCTAGGTTGGGAAGACACCATGCCCAACTTCGCCCACTTGCCCCTGCTGCTCAAGCCCGACGGCACCGGCAAGCTCAGCAAGCGCGACGGCGACAAGCTCGGCTTCCCGGTATTCCCGCTGGAATGGCACGGCACGGATGCCGAAACCGGCCAGCCGACCGTGAGCAGCGGCTACCGCGAAAGTGGCTACCTGCCCGACGCCTTCATCAACTTCCTGGCTTTCCTGGGTTGGAATCCTGGCACGCAGCAGGAGCTGTTCACGATGGACGAGTTGATTGAGCACTTCTCGATTGAGCGGGTAAGCAAGTCGCCGGCGCGCTTCGACCAGAACAAGGTGCGCTGGTACAACGAGCAGTATCTGCGGGCCAAGCCCGATGCCGAGCTGGCGGGCTACCTGCTGGAGTCGTTGCAGGCGCAAGGCATCAACTGCCCTGCCGACAAGGCCGAGCAGATTGCGGCCTTGGTAAAAGAGCGTGCCACCTTCCCCGCCGACCTGGCTCGCGAGGCGCAGCTGTTCTTCCACCGTCCTACGTCTTACGACGAACAGGTAATCAGCAAGAAGTGGAACGCGCAGGTAGCTGGTGCCCTAGCCGCGTATGCCCAAGCGCTGCCCACTGCCACCGACACCTCGCCCGACGGCCTGAAAGCCCTACTGACGCAGGTAGTGGAAAGCCAGGGCATGAAAACTGGTCAAGTGTTGCAAGTTCTTCGCGTAGCGGTAACCGGCACCACCGCCGGCCCTGACCTAATGGCCCTGATGAGCATTTTGGGCGCTCAGGAAACAGCAGAGCGCATTGAAGCCGCCGTAAGCCAGGTGGTAGTTAGCTAGCGACCCACGGCTAAGGCACAATTATTTTCCCAAGCAAAAGCGCCCGGCAGCAGTGCCGGGCGCTTTTGTGTATAGGGTGTAGCAATTATTTATCTCGCCTGCAACCAAGCTGCTGTAATACAGCCTCTTCTAGTACGTTAGGCTTCTGGCTTAGCATCGGTTACGGTTTCACATTTTATATCCTGCTTATGCGTTCGGTTTTACTTGTGGGTTCTTTGCTGATCAGCGCCCTGGCCGCCACCGCCCAAACGCCACCCCGTGCCGTGCAGAACATGGAAACGTTTGCCCGGCTCTACGGCTACGTGCGCTACTTCCACCCCTCAGACGAAGCCGCTGCCGTGGATTGGGACAAGCTGGCCGTGTTGGGGGCTCAGCGCGTGGAAGCCGCGAAAACCGACGCCGAGCTACGGTCCGCCTTATTGACGCTCTTCCGGCCAGTGGCTCCTACCCTGCAGCTACTGCCCGCAAACAAGAAAGCTGGCTTTTCGGTGAAGGACATTACGCCCACTGACCTCAAAGGATACAGCGTAATTAGCTGGCAACACTATGGTATGGGCCAAGGCAATGCTCGTAGCGCTTACCATAGCCGGCGCCTGCACCGACCCGAAGCGTTGAAGCCGACCGAGCCCACTTTCGGGACCCTCACCAAAGCCGTAGATGCTACGGCTTATCGAGGCAAAGAATTTCGTTACACGGCCTTCGTGCGCAATGCATCCCCCGAACAAGGCCCCGGCGCGTTGTGGGCTCGGGTTGATTTGCCAAACAAAAAGATGGGCTTCTTCGACAATATGAATGACCGGCCTATTACGCGGAACGAATGGACGGAATACGAAATAAAAGGCACCATCGATCCGCAGGCGGTTTCCTTATACTTCGGCGCCATGTTAAGCGGCCGAGGGCAGGTTCAGGTGGATAAGATGCAAGTACTGGTGCGAGAAGCTGATGCCTGGAAAACCGTATTTGCTACCGATTTTGAGGCCGATGCCGTTGATAAGTATCCCGCTAGTATCTCGGGTAAGGCCGATACCAAGAGCTACACCGAGGATTATTCGTTTGCCGTAAGTGAAAAAAACGCGGCGGAAGGTCGGCAGAGCGTACTAATCAGCTCCACTAGTAGTGAGTCGGCAACAACTAATGGATCTGATAAGCCGCTTTTCACCCGCCAAATAGCTATTGGCGAGGTTGTGCAGGAGAGCATTGGCAGCAATTTGCGCTGCGTACTGCCGCTAGCTCTGTACGGCACCAAAGAGGCCACTTACCCAGCGGCTGACAAAGCGGAGCTCACTGCCTTACAAGCCGCGTTAAAGCAATTGCCGGCCACTGGCTTCACCAGTAAAAACCGGGCGTTGCGCCTGACCGATGTGGTTATTACCTGGAACGTGTTTCAGCACTTCTATCCTTACTTTGCCATCAGCAAGTCTGATTGGCCCACGGCCCTACCCGAAGCCTTGCGCACCGCCTACCCCGATCAGACCGACGCGGAATACCTGAAAATCTTGCGCCGCCTTACCGCTCGCCTCCACGATGGCCACGTAGGCGTATACTCGTACGGCCGCGCCACCAACGTAAAGTATCTGCCCATTGCGTGGGAATGGGTGCAAAATCAGTTGATGATTACTCAGGTGACGGACAACGCATTGCCTGTACGCAAAGGCGACATCGTAACAACCATCAACGGGCAGCCGGCCGCCGCTTACTTTCGCGAGGCCGAGCAATACATATCGGCGGCGACACCGGGCTGGCTGCGGTACGTGGCGGCCTCCACCACGGCAAGCGGTGAAGCAGGGTCGGCGCTTCAGCTGGAAGTGCAGCGCCCCGGAGCTAGCGCTACCCCCGTTACGCTGCATTTCGACCAGGCGACCAATCAGTATAGCGCCACCCGGCAGGGGTCGAAGTCGCGGCGTTTGTCGCCTTCCGTGTATTATTTGAATCTCGATCAGATTCCGATGGATTCGATTAATAAGCTGATGCCCGAACTGGAAAAGGCGAAAGCTATCATCTGCGACATGCGCGGCTATCCGAAGGGCAACCACGGCCTGCTGGCGCACCTACTTCCCCGGCCCGACACGGCTGGCCATTGGATGCGCGTGCCCCACTACATCTACCCCGATCAGAAGCAGATAGCCGGCTACACTTCTATGGGCTGGAAGATGAAACCGGAGGCGCCGCACCTGTCTGCTCGTGTGATTTTTATCACCGATGGTAGCGCCATCAGCTACGCCGAGAGTTTCATGGGTTTTGTGGAAGGCTACAAGCTAGCCACCATTATCGGGCAACCCACGGCGGGCACCAACGGCAACGTAAACCCCTTCACGCTCCCCGGCAACTATCGCATATCCTGGACCGGCATGGAAGTGCGCAAGCACGATGGCAGCCAGCACCACGGCGTGGGCATCATTCCCGATATCTACCTGGAAAAGACGATTCAGGGCGTGCGCGAAGGGCGGGACGAGTTTCTGGAAAAAGCCATTGAGCTAGCCAACGCGCAATAACCTTAGGTCCAGCAGTTGGAAGCCGGTGCCGGTGCAGATAGTTGACTTTAATTCAACGTATCCGCTACGGGCGTCGCGCCGTACTGCTTGGTAAAGAGCGGCCTCGCAACAGAAGAGAGGTCGTTTGGGAACCGTAACCACGCAGGACATCATGGCGAAAAAACCCGTTAATAAGAAAAGCAAAAACGACCCCGAAAAGAAGGCGCGCGTGCACAAAGAGTTGGAAGGGTTTGAAATCAAGATAAATCCGCTCGGCGAAATCACCTCCAACTACTCTATCGAGGACATCAACACGTTTCTGAACCGCCACGTGCGCGACAAGAAACTGGTGAACCGCGACGGGCAGTTTGGGGAGAAGGAAGACGAGGAGTTTCCGCTCGAAGAAGGCGCACAGGAGCCAGAAGAGTCGGACGAGGATTTCATGCGCCGTACCAGCCGCGAAACCAAGAAGAAAGGTCCCAAAGACGAGCCGGATGCTGCCGCCGAAGCCGCCGACACCCGCGCCGAGCTGCCCGACGACGTGTAAGCACAGTGGAAGCCCAGTGCAACAAGCCCTTGACGACTGCACGTGTGTCAAGGGCTTGTTGCGTTGAGCCTTACAGGAATGGAAAGAAGCTTCGTGCCACTTACACCAAGCGTTTCCATTGAAATGCAGTGCTTTTACTATACTTGAAGCGGTATTTCACCTAAACCTTTCCACTGATGCAGTCCCACGACGTTGATTACAAGATTCTTGGCAATGATATTCAGGTACTAGAGGTCGAGCTGGACCCCAATGAGACCGTAATTGCCGAAGCTGGCGCCATGGTGTACATGGAGGAAGCCATTGCCTTCGAAACCAAAATGGGCGACGGCTCAGAGCCTGATCAGGGGTTGATGAGCAAGCTATTTTCGGCGGGCACCCGGCTGATTACGGGCGAGTCGTTGTTTATGACGCACTTCACGCACCGCGGCGGCTTCGGCAAGAGCCGAGTGGCCTTTTCGGCGCCGTATCCGGGCACCATCATCCCGCTAGAGTTGCGGGCGCTGCCACAAGGCCTGATTGTGCAGAAAGATGGTTTTCTGGCAGCAGCGCGGGGCACCAAAATCAGCATCCACTTCAACCAGAAATTAGGCGCCGGCTTTTTCGGAGGCGAAGGGTTTATTCTGCAGAAACTAACCGGCGACGGCCGAGCCTTTATTCACGCGGGCGGCACCGTCATCGAGAAGCAACTCAACAACGAGCTACTCCGGGTAGACACCGGCTGCGTGGTAGCCTTTGAGCCTAGCATCGACTTCAGCATCGCCCGGGCCGGGGGCCTGAAATCCATGATTTTTGGGGGTGAAGGACTGTTGCTGGCCACCCTGCGCGGCACTGGCCGCGTGTGGCTACAATCGATGCCCGTGAAAAAGCTGATTCAGGCGCTGGCGCCCGGTGGAGGCAACGCCAGCAAAGAAAGCGGCAGCGTACTAGGCAAGCTAGCTGGCGGCTTGTTCGACGAGTAAACCCGGTTTAGGTTGTAGCGCGGAAATTCTGTGGCTTCCGTTCCGCAACGAGTAAGACGAGTATCCAGTACTGCGCCGTGTGGCCCTTTCGCGTAGGAACCCGCTAGGCTCGTCGTGAAACAGATTTCCACCTTACAACCTGACCCCGAGCTTATTGAGGCAGCGCGTTCTTATCTGTTACGTAAGTCAATTTGGATAAGCTGAGTGCCTCGCAAATGGCCTCGGTCGTAATGTTCTACTGCTACTTGGTGACCTTGCGTGTCAAACACTTTCCAGTCACCAAACCAGAAGAAATGTATTCCGTCAGGCTCGTCTAAAATGCGAGCCTGACCCTGGCGCTTTTTTTTGCCGCCGTCCTGGTATTCGGTGATGGAGATGAGGCCGTATGGCT
The DNA here is from genome assembly GCF_036387835.1 of Hymenobacter sp. Classification (GTDB taxonomy): domain Bacteria; phylum Bacteroidota; class Bacteroidia; order Cytophagales; family Hymenobacteraceae; genus Hymenobacter. Next base: position 59,029 of record NZ_DASVSY010000009.1, read on the forward strand.
GGCGGGCAAACCGCTCTTTGCGCTCTATCTCACCATTTGGCGCGTAATAGCGCCAACGCCCCGCATAACGCCCGTGGCGGTAGCGCCCTAAGGCCATCGGGTGGCGCTCCGCATCGTCATAATATGTCGGCCAAGGTCCGTGCTGGCGTAGCTGCTTGTCGTAGCGTTTCTGCGACCAGAAACCGATGGGCCCGTGCTTGGCCGTTGAGCAGGAAGCAAGCAGAGCCACTAAGAGAACTACATACAGAGTAGGGCGCATCAGTAAGACAAACAAGAAGTAAACAGTGGCTTCATGCTGAAGCTATACAAGCCATTCAATATACGCTGTTCCGAATGGAACACGCAGTATCCGGCACGTGTATAAAACGCCTGCTTTCTTCTACAAATTGTCTTTTGAAACCAGCGTGTTACCTCGCTATTGCGAGAAAGATGCCGCTGCCGGGTGCGCAGTGTTTGCTTGGGCTGTCTCGGCCGAATCGGTTAAGTTCGTGGCAATGATGCCTAAACTTATTAGCAGGGCTAGCACAAGCAGGCTTAGCAACCCAAGCATAAACCGGGAGGCGAAAGTAGACCCTTCATCGGATAATAGGTGGCGTTTCCGGCGAGAAACGTAGGGGCGGGAGCGGGAGGCAATAGCGGACACGGAGGAACACAAAGAGCGTCGAACAATCCACTAATATAAATTTAATTTTTTAATAACATAGCACTTACTTTATTTCTCAAGTAATTATTTATTGAAATAATACAAAGCTTCAATTTACCTGCAGTATTTCTTCCAACATTTCGCGGGAGTTGCTGAGCCGGGGCACTTTATGCTGCCCCCCAAGCTTGCCTCGGTGCGCCAACCAACGTTCAAACTGGCCTGTTTGGGCCACTGTCAGCACCGGGGGCAGCAACGCCATGTCGCGGTGGCGTTTTGCATCGTAGTCAGAATTAAGTTGACGCAGGGTATCATCAAGCACCGCCGTAAAATGATTGGTATCCTGCGGGGGATTCGAAAACTCTATCAGCCATTGATGGCCCCCGCGAGAACCGTCGGCGGCTCCGGCAAAGTAGATGGGCGCAGCCGTGAAGTCGCGGACGGTGGTGTTGGTGGCTTGGCAAGCGGCGGCTACGGCGGCTTCGGCATTTTCCACTACCACTTCTTCACCGAAAGCGTTGAGGAAATGCTTGGTCCGGCCCGTAATTCGGATTCGATAAGGCGCCAGGCTGGTAAAGCGCACTGTATCGCCAATCTTATAGCGCCACAGGCCGGCGTTGGTACTGATGATGAGGGCGTAGCTTTTGCCAAGCTCTACGTCTTCGAGCAATACGGTGCGCGGCTCAGTGGCGTCCCACTGGTCGGCGGGCAGAAACTCGTAGTAGATGCCGTGGTTGAGTAGCAGCAGCAGGTCTTCGGAATCGGGTTGGTCTTGCAGGGCGAGGTAGCCTTCCGAGGCGTTATAGATTTCCTGATAATGCATTTGGCCGGAAGGAATCAACTGCTTAAAAAGCGCTCGATATGGCTTAAACGCCACGGCCCCGTGCAGAAACAAGCCGAGGTTAGGCCACACTTCCATGATATTATCGGTGCCGGCGAGTTCGAGCACCCGGCGCAAGAGCACAATCATCCAGGTGGGCACACCAGCCAGTACGCGCACGTCGGCTTGCAGCACATGGCGGGCAATTCGTTCAATTTTCTCTTCCCACTCGTCTAACAGCGCCAGCTCCAGCGGCGGCGTCCGAACGTGCTCGGCCCATACTGGCAGGTTCTGCATGATAACGGCCGACACGTCGCCTACCCGGGAGGTGGCATCATGGGGCCGCATGGGGTTGGGCATGTGCGTGCCGCCTAAGGAAAGGGTTTTGCCCCCGAACACTTGGGTTTCGGGGTAATGCAAGGTGGCCAGGGCCGTCATGTCGCGGCCGGCGCGGTAGTGGCAGTCGTGCAGGGCGTCGCGGGTGACGGGAATGTACTTGCTGCGGGCGTTGGTGGTACCGCTGCTCTTGGCAAACCACTGCACCTGGCCCGGCCACAGCACGTCCCGCTCGCCGCGTAACACCCGCTCGAGCATGGGGTAGAGTTCTTCGTAGCTGCTTATAGGCACGCGCTCGGCAAACTCTCGTCCTGGCACCTCGTCAGCGTAGCCGTATTGGCGGCCCCAATCCGTGTTTTTGGCGGTGTGCTGCAAGCTGCGCAATACCTCCCGCTGCACTTCGTGCGGATGCTGCTGGAAGTGCTTGATATCGTCGAGACGCCGTTGAACGGCCCACGTGAGGATGGAGTTTAACACAGAGCGAGGAAAGGATGGGAAGGCAGAGAAGCGGGCAAGTTGCGTTTTGTACCGTTGGCAGCCCCGGAATGTTGCCGGAAAAGACTAGCCAGCAACCCTGACGGTCTTCGAAAGTAACCGAACGGACTCACAAGCTCACCTTTTGGTGCTCTGGCCCCGCTACAACATGCCTCTCACTTTTGCCGGCTATACGCCGTGCTACGCCGCTTATACCTTCCGCTTCAACTCGAAATGCTTGCCGAGGTATACCCGCCGCACCATTTCGTCGGCGGCCAGTTCTTCGGCGGTACCCGCTTTCAACAGCTTGCCCTCGAAAAGCAGGTACGCCCGGTCTACGATGCTGAGCGTCTCATTCACGTTGTGGTCGGTGATGAGGATGCCGATGTTTTTGTGCTTGAGCTTGGCCACGATGCCTTGGATTTCCTCCACGGCAATCGGGTCAACGCCAGCAAAGGGCTCATCCAACAGTACAAATTTTGGGTCGACGGCCAGGGCGCGGGCTATTTCGGTGCGCCGCCGCTCGCCGCCGCTCAGCACCCGGCCCAAATTTTTGCGCACGTGGGTGAGACTAAATTCGTTGAGCAGCTCTTCCACTTTGTCGCGCTGCGCCTGCTTGGGCATCTTGGTCATTTCGAGCACTGACAAGATGTTTTCCTCTACACTCAAATCGCGGAATACCGACGCTTCCTGTGCCAAGTAGCCGATACCGAGGCGGGCGCGCTGGTAGATAGGCAGCTTAGTGATTTCGAGGTCGTCGAGGTAGATACGGCCGGAGTTAGGCTTCACCATGCCCACGGTCATGTAGAAAGAGGTGGTTTTGCCGGCCCCGTTGGGTCCGAGCAACCCCACAATTTCGCCTTGCTCCACCGTCAACGACATATCGTTGACGACCGTGCGGGCCTTGTATTTCTTAACTAAGTTATCGGCTCGAAGAATCATGCGGGGCAAAGGTAACGAAGACACGGGGAGGATGGCAGCTAGTGATACGCTAACGGTACTACGGCTAGCCTAGTACGAGAGGAAGCCTGAGAGTTGGTCGGAATTACGGTCTTTCCTTGCAAGTATCAGCAAGGATGGGTCGGTGGTATCTCAAGAAGACAACTCATTGCCGGGATACAGTTCAAGCAGCCCCGAAATATAAAAGCAAGCCGCTGCGCACAAAATCTATTGCAACTTATGGGCTTTAAAGGTTCTGCTTAACCCTACTGCCATGTCCCTCCTGCGCAAATCCAGTCTTTACCTGTTGGCGCTGATTTTTGTGGGGGCTGGAATCCTGCATTTTGTGGCGCCAGCGCCATACCTGCGGATTATGCCGCCTTACCTGCCGGCGCCGCTACTGCTCGTGTACCTGAGTGGCGCGGCCGAAGTAGCAGGCGGCATAGGGCTGCTGTTGCCGGCCACCCGCCGATTAGCAAGTTGGGGGCTGATTCTTCTACTGGTAGCTGTATTTCCAGCTAACGTGTACATGCTGCAAACACACGGTTTGGGCCCTTCCGTGCCGCTGTGGGTTTTGTGGCTGCGGCTACCACTCCAACCGCTGCTAATGGTGTGGGTATATTGGAGCGCGCGAGTGAAGCAGTGAGATAGTGAGTTTGACGTTCTGCTGGCGCTACTGGCGCAAAACCGCGCCGCTAGAACGTCAAACTCACCAGCTCGCTTTTCGCTGCTACTCCCAACGGATATCCTTTACGCGCAGCTGCAAGGTTTTGACCCCACGGTATTCGTTGATTTCCACTGTGTAGCACACGCTGAATGGCTGGCCTTGCAGAATGCTTGGCAGATGCTCGGCAAGGCCAAAGCCAATGGCATCCAATACGTGGTGCCCGTCCTGCGTAAGCGCCAGCTTCAGGTGCGACTGCCCTACCACCCGGGCCGAACTAGGCGCAGCGTACACGTTGCGGCTCATGAAGGTAGGGTTGCTGTTACCGGGGCCAAACGGCTCCATCTGCCGGAGCAGGCTGTAGAAGCCGTTGGTTATCTCGCTCAACTCCAGTTCGGTATCGATATCCACCGGCGGAATCATTTGTTCGGGCAGAATGCGGCCTGCTACCACCCGCTCGAATTTGGCCCGAAAGGCCGCTAAGTTTTCAACGGGCAGGGTAAGGCCAGCGGCGTACATGTGCCCGCCGAATTGGTCGAGCAAATCAGCGCACTCTTCTATCGCTTGGTGCACATCGAAGCCCGCTACAGAGCGGGCCGAACCTGTGGCTTTGCCATTGCTGTGCGTGAGGATGATGGTGGGGCGATAGTACTTATCGAGGCAACGCGAAGCCACAATACCAACCACGCCTTTGTGCCAGTCCTCTTTGTAGAGCACCGTGGTATGCGCATCCTGAAACAGCGCATCGGCCTCTATCATGTCCAGGGCTTCCCTAGTGATACTCGTATCGAAGCCGCGGCGCTCCTGGTTGGTTTTGTCTACTACCGATGCTTTTTCAAACGCTTCTTCCTTGCTGGAAGCAAGCAGCATGGCCACCGAGCGTTTGGCGTCGCCCATGCGGCCTGCAGCGTTGATACGCGGCGAAAAGCCAAAGACCAAGCTGCTGATGTTTAGCTCGGTAGTTTGCATACCTGCTAGCTCGCGCAGGGCGTCGAGGCCAGGGCGTTGCGGCCGGGTGGGGTCGTTGAGCAGGCGCAGGCCATGGTAAGCCAGCGTCCGGTTCTCTCCCATGATGGGCACAATGTCGGCAGCAATGCTTACGGCTACCAGGTCCAGCAAATCGTAGAGCGGCTCCTCGTCCAGGCCCTGGTCTTCGGTGAAAGCCTGCATCAGCTTGAAACCAACCCCACACCCCGACAATTCCTTGAAAGGATAATTGCAGCCGGGCCGCTTGGGGTCGAGTACCGCCACCGCGTCGGGCAGTTCGGTGCCCGGTAAGTGGTGGTCGCAGATGATGAAGTCCACGCCCCGTTCGTTGGCATAAACTACCTTATCCACAGATTTCACGCCGCAGTCGAGGGCAATGATGAGCGCAAAGCCATTGTCGGCTGCAAAGTCGATACCGGCCTCCGATACGCCGTAGCCTTCTTTGTAGCGGTCGGGGATGTAGTAGTCGATGCGCTCGGAACCGAAGAAGCGGCGCAGGTAGCTGTACACAACGGCAACGGAAGTAGTACCATCTACATCATAGTCGCCGAACACGAGCACTCGTTGACCACTATGCAGCGCCTCGGTGAGGCGAGCTACGGCGCGGTCCATGTCGCGCATTAGCAAAGGATTGGGCAACTCCCGCAGGTTCGGACGGAAGTACGCGCGGGCCTCCTCAAAGGTGCAGATGTCGCGCTGGCAAAGCAGCGCTACAATGGTTTCCTTGACGCGCAACGCGTCGGCCAGGAACTGAACCTTTTCAGGTTCGGGCGCAGGCTTTCGAATCCATCGTTTTTCCATAAGTGTAGCGGAGGCCGGAGCGGCATTATCTTCAAAAGTACAAAGAAAACCCCGCTCGCCTATTTCTTAGTGGCCTGCCACGCCTCGAAATCCATAGTTTTACGCCATGTCTACCCTTCGCGAATTCTTTCGCAAATACGGTCAGTACATCATTTCCGACGGTTTGATGTACCTGATTTTCATCGCGGCATTAGGCCTGATGTTTTTGTTTTTTGGGTAGCTGTCATTCCGAGTGAAGCGAGGAATCTGGACTCGGGTCACCCTACCGCTAGCTCAACTTAGATTCCTCGCTTCGCTCGGAATGACAATCGCCACTTACAGACTGTCACCCCGCAGCTTTCTGAACCGCTTGCGAGCTTCGGCCACGTAGATGCTGCCGGGGTATTTCACCAAAAACTGATTATAAAGCGCTTTTGCCTGCTCTTTGTCCTGCAGGTTTTCTTCCTGAATACTGGCTAGCAGGAACATGGCGTCGTCGCTGAGCACATCGTATTTAGGGTTGCCCGTGATTTTCTCGAGCGTAGCCACCGCCGCGCGGTAGTCGCCGGTGCGGCGCTGCAGTTGCGCTTTCAGGTACCAGGCGTCGTCTTGCAGGGCATGGCCCGGATATTTCTGAAGCAGCGCGTCAAGGCTACGTAACGCTTCGGGGAGCTTGTTCTGGAATACCAACTGTTCTACGGTAGCATAATCGCGCAATGCTACGCCAGCCGTGTCCATGGCCGTGTTGTCGGTGATGAGCAGGCTGAGCTGCATAGCATCATTGGCAATTTCGCGGGTGGTGGCCTCTTTAAGAATATCAAGGTGGCTTTTGGCCAACTTGAAGTCACCGGCGAAATAGCTTAGGCGGGCGTTGCGCAGCTTGGCTTCGTAGCCTAAAGGCGAATCCTTGTGCGACTTTTCCACCTGTGAGTACAGCAGCGTTGCTTCCCAAGGCTCACCGCGCAACAGATAGATGTCGGCCAAGTTAATTTTGGCTTCGTCCACCACATCGGTACTGGCGCGGGGCATATCAATTACTTCTTGCAACAGCGTAATGGCCTTCTCCTTCTCATCGAGTTGAAAAGCATGCAACACGGCCATGCTACGCAGTACGGGCGCCGTCTGCGGCGTGCGGCCTAGCTCCGTGAGCACCTGCTGGTACTCCACAATCAGCTCCCGAATCTTGGCCGGGTCTACGGGGTAAGCTTCGCGCACCTGTGTTTCTCTCGACTGCACCAGGCGCTGGCGGGCAGAGGCATAGAAAGGTCCGCCCTTGTACTCGCGCAGCACGTATTCGTAGCCGCTGATGGCGGTTTCGTAATCCTTGTTGTATTGGGCAATAGACGCTAGATCCATTACGCGGCTTCCCTCGGTGCGGCCTCGCCGGTCGAGGGCCTTGGCTTGCACCAAGGCGCCCGTGAAGTCGCGGCGCTGTACCTGCAGCCAGAGCAGTAGCTCACTGTACACGCTCCGGTCGGGATACTTCTGCACGTTAGTTAACAGCTGGCGCTCCAAGGCATCGAAATCCTTCTCGTTCTGGAGGCTATTTTGGAGCATGTTGCGCACGAAAGGCAGCTGCTGCTCGTCGTCTTGCACGAGGCGCAAGGTTTCGGCCATCAGCTTCTCGGTCTTGCCGTTTTGGGTATACAGCTGCACAAGCTGCGTACTAAACTCCGAGTCGTTCTTGGCCAGCTCGCGGCCGCGCAAGTAGGTTTTCTCGGCCCACTCAGGCAGGTTGCGGCGGCCGAACTCGGCTGCAACGGGCAGCACCTGCGCTATCGTGAGCTGGCTGATTACTTTCTCGTACTGCTTGGTAGCGGCGCTCTGGTCGCCAGCAGTGGTATAGAGGGTGCCTAGCGCCACGCCGTAACCGCCTTCCTCGGGGTGCTGCCGAATGGCGCGCTTCACTAGCTTTTCGGCGTCTTTGTAGCGTTTCAGGCCTTGCAATGCTGTCAGGTAGTCGGGCAGTATCGAAGCCGACGTCTGGGCATCGGCGGGGAGCTTGCTGAAAAGAAAAGCCGCTTTTTCGTGCTCTCCTTTGCGGGTGTACTCCTTGGCTAGCGTAACATTGCCCACCTCTTGCTGCGCCTGAAGCGGAGCAGTGGAAAGCAGCAAAAAAGAGAATAGCAAACAGGGCAGGTGGCGCATAGAAACGAGATAAGCAGCAAGTAGCAACGGCTGCCAACAGAAACGGTAGCGCCGGCAGATTCATTTCAAGATAAGCAGGAAATCCTACGCAATTCCTCTGCACTTTGGTTCTGGTCTGGTCGGGCAGGCGTCGGAGACTGTAGCGCGGAAGCCACAGTCTCTAATGCTATACTTTCCAGCCATAAAAAAAAGCCGCTCCTCAAGGAGCGGCTTTTCTGTTTCAGACAACAAGGCTTAGAAGAACTTGTTGCGCTCGTCTTTGATGTTGGCGTTGGCTTTTACAGCTTCGTAGATCAAGCCATCGGCGCGGCCGGTCCGCTGGTCGGTTAGCTGCTTGCGCACGGCGGCCAGATCGGAAGGGGCAGCGGGCTTCTGCACGCTCACCGGCTCTACAATTAGTACTCCCTGCTCGCCCTGAATTGGGGCCGACTTTTGGCCGGGCTTCAAACCAAAGGCTTTGCCGACTGCCAGTGGCTCGCTGCCAAGGCCCGGAATCGCGCCGGAGCCTAGCACTACGCCATCGGCCGTTTTCACTTGGGCTGCCGAACCATATGTGCCAGCAATCTGCTCTAAGGTGCCGGTTTTGCCGCTCAGCTTGCCGATGATCTGCTTGGCCTTTTCTTCGTTGCGCACGGCGGCGGTAAGCTCGGGGCGCAGGCTGGCTACGTCGGCCGTGCCCTTGCTCCGCTCACCGGTCAGAACGGCTATTACGTACTGGTCGCCAATTTCAAACACTTCCGATACGTCGCCAACGGCGGTTTTCTTGCCGGCCGTACCGTAGGCCCATCGCACAATCTCGCGGGCGCTCTGTAAGCTATTTACCGCTTGGTCGCCGCGGCCGAGGCCTTTGGCTTCCTGCTTCTGCAAGTTCTTTTCTTTGGCTATCACTTTGCGGAACGACTCCAAATCGGTGGCATTACCTTTCAGCGTTTGCGCCCGGGTGTAAGCTACTTCGCGGGTGGCCTCCGAAGGCTCCATCTTCTTCTGTATGGTAGCCAGCTGATACGTTTGCGTGGTTTTGGGTGCCGTAATTTTGATGATGTGATAACCGAACGACGTCTTTACCGGATTAGGTAACAAGCCCGTAGCAGTAGCGCCAAAAATGGCCTTCTCGAACTCCGGTACCATGCGGCCCTGCTGGAACCAGCCAAGGTCGCCGCCGGTGTTTACGGTGCCATCGGTGCCGTACTGACGAGCCATAGCGGTGAAGTCAGCACCACCTTTAATTTCAGCCAATACCTTTTTGGCTTTAGCTAAAGCGGCGGCATCTGCCGCGGGCGTAGTGCCTTCGGGCTTGATGAGGATGTGGCTGGCGCGGGCCGAAGCCTGCCCACCGGCCTTCTGACCCGTTACTTTAATCAAGCTGATCGTGCCGTTCTCGGCATATGGGCCGTACACCTTACCCACCGTGAGGGGCAGCTGCTGACGCAGCTTCTCGGGCATATCGGCCGGCGACACATAATTGCCGTTGTAAGGCTGATCGGAATTCAACTTTACGAACAGCGAATCGTTGGGAGCCGAAGCAAACTGCGTAGCTAGTTGCGCAACGCTTTGCTGCACGGCCGCCGTGTCTTCCTTGGACGCTACCACCGGAATGGTTACGTATTCGATACTGCGGCCGTCTTCTACTTTGTAGCGGCTCTTGTTCTTGTCGAGGTAAGCTTGCAGCTGCTCGTCCGTCACTTTCACCGCCGAATCGGAGATAGAGAAGTAAGGGACAAACAAGTACTTCATGCTAGCTTTCGTGTTCTGGTTTTCGTCGAAGCGCTTGGCTTCAGCCGTCGTCACGTAGGTGCTAAGCTTGAGCAGGTTGTTGTACTTCTGCCCCATCCGCTCCGGGCCGAGGTTGGCTTCGAAGTTCTGCCAAGCGGCTTGCGCATCGGGTGGCAGCTTGTCGAGACCTTGCAGGTACTGCACAATTTTGGCGCGGTCGAACTGCCCGGTCTTGGGGTCAGTAAACGCCTGCTTAATGCTCGGGTGAATATTTTTACCCTGCACCATATCCGTCAGCTCGTCGTCGGATACAGCCAAGCCGAGCTTGTCGAACTCCTTCTGGAAGGCAATGCGGTAGATGGTCTGGTTCCAGGCTTGGTCGCGCAGGTAGCCCATGGCCTGCTCGTCGGGCTGGCGGCCTTGCTGCTGCACAAACGACTGCTTGGCTTGCTCCAGCGCGTTATTGAAATCCGTCAGCTCAATTTTCTGACCGGCTACCTCGCCTACCACATTTTGATTGCCACCGAACAAACGGTTTTTCCCCCCTATCAGGTCGCCGCCAACAATAAAGAGCAGCATACCGATGGCAACAGTGCCAACGGCCCAGCCTGATTTTTCCCGAATCGTGTTAATTAATGCCATTTACTTGAAAAAAAGCGCGGTAAAAAAGTAGAAAGAGGCGCAAAATAACCAGAATCCGCCGGACATTCAAAGCTATCCGGACGCAAGCACG
>NZ_DASVSY010000010.1:0-79026 GCF_036387835.1 Hymenobacter sp.
CCAGAGGCCGGGGTGGTTCCATCGTTGAACGATCTACTAATTCTAATTAACCACTCCGGCCTCCGGCCACCCCTCCTTGAAAAAAAGGAGGGGAGCTTCTCGCTTATCAACTCTAGTCTAGTGCGGATGGGGCGTGGATGGTGGCTACCGATTTGCTCGTCAGTTCATACAGCGCCTGCAAGAACCTATCGACTTCATCCTTCGTGATGTTGAGCGGTGGCAGCAGGCGGAGCACCGTTGGGTCAGAGGCGTTGCCGACGAAGATGTGGTGCTCGGTCAGCAGTTTGTCGCGCACGTCCTTGATGGGGAAGTCGTACTTGATGCCTACCATCAGGCCCCGGCCGCGGATTTCCTCGGCTCCCGCATTAACTTCCAGCTCAGTGCGCAGGTAAGCGCCTAGCTCGGTGGCGTGCTGCAAGAGGTTTTCGTCTTCGATGACTTCCAGCACAGCCAGCGCAGCGGCGCAGGCCAGGTGGTTGCCGCCGAATGTTGTGCCGAGCAGGCCATACGAGGCTTTCAGCTCCGGCGAAATCAGGATGCCGCCGATGGGGAAGCCATTACCCATGCCTTTGGCCACCGAAATGATGTCGGGCTTGATGCCGGCGTGTTGGTGCGCGAAGAACTTGCCGCTGCGGCCGTAACCGCTCTGCACCTCATCGGCAATCAGCAGCACGCCGTGCAGTTTGCAGAGCGCGGCCAAGCCTACCAAAAACTCATCGGAAGGCATAATGATGCCGCCCACACCCTGAATCGGCTCGACGATAACGGCGCAAACTTCGCCGGTTTGCATCACCCGCTCCACTTCGCTCAGCTCGTAGGGCACAAACGAAATAGCGTGGCCCGCGTTGAAGGGCGCCACGATTTTGGGGTTGTCGGTGGCCGCTACTGCCCCGGAGGTTCGGCCGTGAAAAGCGCCTTTGAAGGCAATGACGTGGTTTTTGCCGGTATGAAACGAGGCCAGCTTCAGGGCATTCTCATTGGCTTCGGCACCCGAGTTGCACAGAAACAGCGTGTAGTCGTCGTAGCCCGATACCTCGCCGAGCTTACGGGCCAGCTGCGCCTGAATCGGAATCTGCACCGAGTTGGAGTAGAAGCCGATGTTCTGCAACTGCTCGGTGAGGCGCTGCACGTAGTGCGGGTGGCTGTGGCCGATGGAAATTACGGCGTGGCCGCCGTAGAAGTCCAGGTACTCCTGGCCTTTATCGTCCCACAGCTTGGCTCCTAGCGCCTTAACCGGCGTGATGTTGACGAGCGGATATACGTTGAAAAGCTCCATGGTTTTTTGCGGTTGTTAGCTTTCGACAATAATTTAATCTAACTCAATGTCTAATGTGGCGGGTATATTGTCTTGATTAAGCTCTTTATAAAAGTCTTCATTAATACCGATAAAAGCCATCCCGTCGTACCCTCTGAGCAGAACTGTACGCTCTTTAGATTCAACAGAAGTATGGACTATTTTCATCGCCAATCCGTGTTTCTCAATCAACTCAGCTACAGTAGCTCTGTTTACTTCAGTAATGTTTACAATCCAATCACCTTTTGTAATATTTAGTAAACTGCCAAGTATGTATTTGATACCATCATAGGAATCCGTAGAAAGGAACCAGTTAGCTCCATAGGGAGCGTTTCGAATTACCTCGGCTAATAGCTTAGTTTCAGCATTCATAAGAGTAACGTGAAGTTGTCATGCTGAGCTTGCCGAAGCATCTTGGCAGAACGATATGATATGCGGCGCGGTAGAGATGCTTCGGCAGGCTCAGCATGACGTTCTAGAACATTACAAAAGTCCCGCCTTCAAATTTAAACCCGTCGTTTCCGGCAGGCCAAACAGCAGATTCATATTCTGCACCGCTTGGCCGGAAGCGCCCTTCACCAGATTATCAATAACCGAAGTAATCAGCAGTTGCTTGCCGAACCTTTGCACGTGCAGCAGACACTTGTTGGTATTGACTACTTGCTTGAGGTGAATTTCCTTGTCGGAAACAGTGGTAAAAGGCGCGGCGGCGTAGAAATCCTGGTACAGCTGGCGCGCTTCGTCCTGCGTTAAATCCGTGGGCGTGTAGACACTGGCGAAGATACCACGCGAGAAATTTCCTCGGTACGGAATGAAGTGAATAGCCATTTCCAGCGGGTGCTGTAGTTGCGCCAGACTCTCCCCTATCTCGCCAAGGTGCTGGTGGCTGAACGGCTTGTAGATAGACACATTGTTGGTGCGCCACGAGAAATGCACCGTCTCCGATAAGCTCTGCCCCGCCCCCGTCGAGCCGGTAATGGCCGACACGTGCACATCCTCGGTCAGTTTGCCCGCCGCCGCTAGCGGCAACAAAGCCAGCTGAATGGCCGTGGCAAAACAGCCCGGATTGGCAATGCTTTGCGCCTGCTGAATGCGGCTCTTGTTCAACTCCGGCAACCCGTACACAAACTCCCGGTCGGCAAACTCCTGATCCGCCTCCAGGCGGAAATCATTGCTCAGGTCGATGATGTGGGTGGTAGCTGACAGCGGCGTCTTTTCCAGGAAAGCCCGCGAGTTGCCGTGCCCGAGGCACAGAAACACCACGTCCTCATCCCCCGCCAATTCCGAGGCAAATACCAGGTCTGTCTCGCCCACCAAATCATCGTGTACCTGGTACACCGGATTGCCCGCATTCGAGGAGCTGACAATGGCCCCTAACGCCACGTACTCGTGATGCAGCAGGATGCGGATCAGCTCGCCGGCCGTGTAGCCCGCGCCGCCCACAATACCCACGCGAATGACCTCACCCCCTAGCCCCATCTCCAAAAGAGAAGGGGAACTAGCTTTTAGCTTTTCTTCTAACTCTAGTTCCTCTGACTCTGCTGCTGTTAACTGCTTCTCTACATTAGAGCTAACATCTAGAGCTAGTTCCCCCTCTCCACGGGAGAGGGGGCTAGGGGGTGAGGCCCCCTCCGGCAAGTCGTTGCTATTCCTCATTGAAGGAGCTGTGAATGCGGAGCTGATTGCTGAATATTTTAATGAAGCCCTTGGCGTCGCGGCCGTCCCAAGCGTCGTTTTCCTCGCCGTAGGTAGCCACTTTTGAGCGCATCATGTCATATCTCGACTCGATGCCTTGCAGCTCGAACTGATACGGTTTCAGCGTAACGAACACCTTGCCCGACACCCGCTCCTGCGACGACGTCAGGAAGGCTTCCATATCGCGCATTACCGGGTCGAGGTACTGCGCTTCGTGCAGCAGCGTACCGTACCAGTTGGCGATGTAGTCTTTGTGCAGCTGCTGCCACCGGCTCGACGTGTGCTTTTCCAGCAAATGGTGGCCTTTCAGCAGAATAAGTGGCGCCGGAGCCTCAAACCCCACGCGGCCTTTAATGCCCAAAATAGTGTCGCCGACGTGTGTATCGCGGCCGATGGCGTATTGGCCCGCTAGCTCGTTTAGCGCCTGAATGAGCTGCACCGGGTTCATAGTCTGGCCATTCAAAGCCACCGGCTCGCCCTTCTCGAAGGTAATTTCCACGCTGGTTGGCTCCGTGGCGCTGATTTGCGTCGGGTACGCCGATTCAGGCAAGGCTTGGTTGGACGTCAGCGTTTCGACACCGCCCACGCTGGTGCCCCAAATCCCCTTGTTGATGGAGTATTTGGCCTTTTCCCAACTCATCTCGAAGCCGTGCTGGTTCAGAAAGTCGATTTCCGCCTGGCGCGACAGTTTCAGGTCGCGAATGGGCGTGATGATTTCGGTGTTCGGCGAAATCACCGAAAACGCCACATCGAAACGAACCTGATCATTGCCGGCGCCGGTGCTGCCGTGGGCAATGTAGTCGGCCTGGTGCTCGCGGGCGTACTCGGCCAAAGCCAGCGACTGGAACATCCGCTCCGCGCTGACGCTCAGCGGATACGTGTCGTTCTTAAGGATATTGCCGAAAATAAGGTAGCGCAAACAGTCCCGGTAGAATCGCTCGGTCACGTCAATCACCTCGTGCTTGGTCGAGCCAAGCTCGTAGGCTCGTTTCTCGATGGCTGCTAGCTCCTCCTGCGAGAAACCACCCGAGTTGACAATAACCGTGTGCACCTCCAAACCCAACTCGCGGGTCAGGTACACCACGCAATACGACGTATCTAAACCGCCGCTGTACGCTAAAACTACCTTTTTCATTTGTTAGTATTGAGTAAAGGGTACTAAGTAGCTGGTAGTGAGTAGTGGGTGGTTAGCAGTGAGTTATCTGACGACCAGAAATAGTCTCACTCCTATTCCACACAATACCAATTACCTACCCCTCAGTATTTGATGATTTCAATCGACTCCTGCGCACGCTGGCTGAACTGGTCGTCGAGCTTGTCGTAAACCATGCCGGTACATAGGCACATTTTGCGCTCGTTTTCCATCAGGATGCCGTAGTTTTTGCAGCTAGAGCAGCCCTTCCAGAAATCGTCGCTTTGGGTCAGCTCCGGGAAGGTTACCGGGCGGTAGCCTAGCTCGTTGTTGATTTTCATGACGGCCGCGCTGGTGGTGATACCGAAGATTTTGGCCGCCGGGTATTTGGTGCGCGACAGCTCGAACACGCGGTGCTTGATGGCCCGGCCCAAGCCCTCCTGACGCAGCGCCGTATTCACGATGAGTCCCGAATTGACCACGAACTTGTTGTCTTCGAACGTCTCGATATAGCAGAAACCGGCCAGCTGCTCGTCAACGAAAGCAATAATGGCGTCGCCCTTATCCATCTTCTTTACCAGATAGTTAGGGTCACGCTTGGCGATACCGACCCCCCGCGTTCTGGCGGATTCGGCGTACCATTGACAAAGGGTTTCCACATACTGCGCGTCGGCAGCATTGGCTACGCGTAAAATCATGGTCAAAGCTCGGTTAGTTGCCTGCCTATCAGACAACGGACTCGGAAAGACGGACTGAAAAAAGTATAAGCTACTTACGAATGAAGTGGCTCGGCAACCGGGGAAAAGACCGGAATCAGGGAAAAATCCTGAAAACGAGGAATAATTGGCTTCGCGGGCGGCTGAAGGAGCATTTCTGGCTTACAGTTCGCCAGAAACGACATACTACGTAGGGCTTACACTCGTGTCAGATGGTTATCAGTTTAAGTTCTCTTCAATCGGGGCGATTTGGTGAAGGCCCCGCGCCGGTTTTTGCTCATGCTAAAAACGCAGGCGAAATTGTGCAGCCAGCTTTTAAGCTGGCATTATTCGCACGACCAGCGTGGGTCGTAGCAGAAGCACAAGAGAGGAGAGACGAACCATGACAGTTGCCGCGGGGCGGCGTAAGTGTTTCTGCGGTTTAAATGATTAGAACCGCTAAATCGTTGCAAAACTAGATGTTTTTTTTCGGAAACTTTGCCGGCTCCACGTTAAAAAACCTTTAGCAATAGCGCGCTTCCGATTTGTGGCCAAACGCTAAGGCTTACATTGCCACATTTTATCGCCCTTAGAGCCTTTTTGAAAAGAACGTTACAACCTCCTGCAGAGGCGCAGCCGAAGCATCTCGCGTGCTGATGTAAGAGTAGTAACTGAGCTTACCACACGAGCGAGATGCTTCCGTTGCACCTCTGCAGGACGTTCTATCTGAACATGGCCCCAAGCACGGCCTTTCATCACCTAATTAGCTTATGAGCAAAGTCCTAAAAATATTTAAAATCGGGGGTGGCATCATCGATGATGAAACACAGCTTCGCTATTTTATCGGGGAGCTGGCGCGCATCGAAGGCCGCAAAATACTGGTACACGGCGGTGGCAAAGGAGCCAACCAGATGCTTGCTCGCCTCGGCATAGAGCCCCAAATGGTAGAGGGCCGCCGCATCACCGACGCCGCCACCCTCGACATCGTGACGATGTTTTACGCCGGCAAAACCAACAAGCAAATTGTAGCTTTTCTGCAAGCGGAGGGCGTAAATGCACTCGGCCTGTCGGGCGCCGATGCCAACGCCATTCAGGCCACTAAACGCCCCGTGCGCACCATCGACTACGGCTACGTGGGCGACCTGAACGAGCACAGCATCAATAGCAGCCTGCTGGAGCAACTGCTCGAAGCCAACATAACGCCCGTGTTCTGCGCCATCACCCACGACGGCCACGGCCAATTGCTTAACACCAATGCCGATACCATTGCCAGCACCCTGGCCCGTGCCCTGGCCGGGTCATATGCGGTAGAACTGCACTTTTGCTTCGAGAAAGACGGGGTGCTGACCGACCTCAACGACGAGACGTCGGTGATTCCGCGCATCACGCCTGGGTTGTATCAAACGTTGAAGGCCGACGGCGTCATTGCGGCCGGCATGGTGCCCAAACTCGACAACGCCTTTGCCGCGCTGGAAGCTGGAGTAGCTACCGTGGTTATCGAAAACGCCTTGAAAATCAACGAGCCCGTGAAAACGATTTTATGCCGGAGCTAATCGAACGTCTTTCCGAAGAAGCTATTCAGCTGCTCGTTCAGCTACTTAAAACGCCGTCGTTCTCGCGGGAAGAAGGCGCAACGGCGGGCCTTATTTTCAACTTTCTGGCCGCGCACGGCGCGCACCCACAACGCGCCGGCCACAACGTGTGGGCCGTGGCCCCGCACTTCGAGGCCACCTGCCCTACCCTGCTGCTCAATTCTCATCACGACACCGTGAAGCCCGGCAGCACCTGGACCTACGACCCATTCGGGGCCGTGCTGGAGGGCGATAAACTCATTGGCCTCGGCAGCAACGACGCCGGCGCCTCAACGGTGAGCTTGCTAGCCACCTTCCTGTATTTTCAAGAGCAGCGCCCGGCCTTCAACCTGATTTGCGCCATCACGGCAGAAGAGGAAATTTCAGGCGCGGGCGGCATCCGCAGCGTCCTGCCGCAGCTCGGGAAGATAAACTTAGGCATCGTTGGTGAGCCGACCCAAATGGACATGGCCATTGCCGAAAAGGGCCTCGTGGTGCTGGATTGTGTAACCCACGGCCGCACCGGCCACGCCGCCCGCGACGAAGGCGAAAACGCTTTGTACAAAGCCCTTCCCGATATTCACTGGTTTCAGCACTACCAGTTCCCGCTGGTATCGGAACTGCTAGGCCCCGTGAAAACTACCGTTACGCAGGTGCAAGCCGGCTCGCAGCACAATGTAGTGCCCGACAAATGCCAGTTTGTGGTCGATGTGCGCACCAACGAGCTGTACAGCAACGAGGACATTGTGCAGCTAATCCGGGCGCAGGTGGGGGCCGATGTTACACCCCGCTCCACGCACCTCAACTCTTCCCGCATTGCTCTAGACCATCCGCTGGTGCGTAAAGGGCTGGCGCAAGGCCGCCGGGCCTTCGGCTCCGCCACCCTGTCCGACCAATCCATGATGCCCTTCGACACCGTTAAAATCGGCCCCGGCGACTCGGCCCGCTCCCACACCCCCGACGAGTACATCTTGCTCAGCGAAATCCGGGCAGGAATCCGGGGCTATATAGAACTGCTGGATGGTTTGGAATGGTGATGTAACACACCAACTTTCAGTTGGTGAACCCCGAACGTCTCCAGCGGTGCGCCGTGCAATGAAGTCTTGAAGCATCATCTACGAATTAGCAGCAACTCACCAACTGAAAGTTGGTGTTACACTCAGCAATATGAAAATTTGGGATAAGGGCATTGCCGTTGACAAGAAAATCGAGCAGTTCACGGTCGGCAAAGACCGGGAGCTGGACCTGTATCTGGCCCGGTTCGATGTATTGGCGTCTAAAGCTCAGGCCAACATGCTGGCTAAGGTTAATCTGATTTCGGGCGAGGAAAACCAGCAGCTTCAGTTAGGCCTGACGGAGCTGGCAGCCCAACTAGAGGCAGGCACCTTCACCATCGAGGAGAGCTTCGAGGACGTCCACTCGAAAATCGAGGCCTACCTGACCGAGAAATTCGGGGATGCGGGCAAAAAAATTCACACGGCCCGCTCCCGCAACGACCAGGTACTCACCGCCATTCAACTGTTTCTGAAAGACTATACCGAGCAAGCCGCCGCCCAAATCATGGCGCTGGTGGCGGTACTACTGGAAAAGGCCGAAGCGCACCAAACCGACCTGATGCCGGGCTACACGCACTTTCAGGCTGCCATGCCGAGCAGTTTCGGCCTGTGGTTTTCGGCTTACGCCGAACACCTGCTCCTCGACTTGGCCCTGCTGGAGGCCGCCCACACCGTAGCCGACCAAAACCCATTGGGTTCGGGCGCCGGCTTCGGCAGCAGCTTCCCCATCGACCGGCAGCTTACCACGCAGGAAATGGGGTTCGGCAACCTCGCCGTTAGTTCAGTAGGCGCCCAGATGCTGCGGGGCAAAACCGAGAAAACCGTGGCCTTCGCACTGGCCGGCGTGGGTGCTACCCTCTCGAAAATGGCTTACGACTTAGTGCTCTACAACAGCCAGGACCTAGCTTTTGTGGAGCTGCCGGCCGCCTTTACCACGGGTTCCAGCATCATGCCCCACAAGAAAAACCCCGACGTGTTCGAGCTGGTGCGGGCCCGCTGCAATGCTCTGCAAGGCTTGCCCACCACCCTCATGCTAACCACCAACAACCTCCCGAGCGGCTACCACCGCGACTTCCAAATCCTGAAGGAGATTCTCTTCGAGCCGATGATGCAGTTCCTCGACATTCTCGACATCCTGCTCTTCGCGCTGCCTCAACTGCGCATCAAGCCCGATTTGCTGAATCAGCCCAAGTACGATGGCATCTTCTCGGTCGAGAACATCAATCAGCTTATTCAGGCTGGCGTGCCGTTCCGCGAAGCCTATGTGCAGGTGGGGCAAGCTGTGGAGCAGGGCCGCTACATACCGCACCGCAAGTTTCACACTACGCATTTGGGCAGCGTCCACAACCTAGGGTTAGAGGAAATCCGGGCGAAGGTGGCCCGAGTGCGCGAGACTAGCCGCGTGCTACAAAACGAATAAAGGCATCAATAGAGCACTATTACCATACCTTTTCTCGCCGTTGCAAAAAATATTTTTCAATATGATTAAAAAGATGAGCTTTATAAAAAACTGAATAACAATCGATTGCATTAGAAGTATTAAAAATGGTAAGTATATACTCACCAAAAGAAGTGAGCTAACACTTACTAGTTAACTAATTCTTTGTAATATTGCTCCCGCTACCAGCTAATGAATCCCCCCCATCAGCTAGTAGCCAATTCCCACGCTCCGTTTGAACAGGCGCAAACCCCACCCCGCCTGTAGTATTTTCGAATACCGGACAGCTTGCTAGATGCAGTTGTTTCGCCACTATTCGAACCCAAGTAGCCGGCCGCTTCGACTTACGTTCGAGGCGGCCGGCTTCCGTTTGTGGCCATGCCATTCCTGCAAAGCGCTGCTTTAGCAGTACCTATTGATACACTTAGCTTTGAGGTAGAAAGGCAGTCTCGTTGGAGCAGACGAAACGCAAAAGCGCCACGGCAGCAGTCTGGTCGCAATTTAATTATGGCGAATCTCCTTTAGGGCGGGTAGGCGCTGCTCAATAACTACGGTGCCACTTGCTATTCACGCTTTTTCAGCCCGTTAGCGAACTTCCAGACAACTAATACCCCGGCTATAAACTGAATCGCTAACCCCAGCAATATAAGGAAGTCGCTACCTGGATAGCGCTGAACTTTAAAGAATGCTGCCATCAGCACCAACCCCATTCCAACCAACAACAGAATAATTAACAAACGATAGGATAGCTTCATGGGGCTTGGTGATGGGGAAAGCGAAATAACAGGGATACGACAAGACAGTTTCATAGTTCGGCCGATGCAAGGCCCGTATCGACAGCATAAGAAATGTAAAAGCCCCAACACCAGTGGATGTTGGGGCTTTTGCCAGTGAGCACAAGCCAAAGCTTAGGCTCTATTTTACAAGTGAATCACTTCGCCGTAAGCTGCAGCCGCAGCTTCCATCACGGCTTCGCTCATGGTGGGGTGCGGGTGAACCGACTTAATGATTTCGTGGCCGGTAGTTTCGAGTTTGCGGGCAACCACCACTTCGGCAATCATTTCCGTCACGTTCGAGCCAATCATGTGGGCACCGAGCCACTCGCCGTACTTCTTGTCGAAGATTACTTTCACGAAGCCATCTTTCACGCCACCTGCTGAGGCTTTGCCGGAGGCAGAGAAAGGGAACTTGCCTACCAGAATGTCGTAGCCCTGCTTTTTGGCTTCGGCTTCGGTGAGACCCACGGAGGCAATTTCCGGGGTGGCGTAGGTGCAGCCCGGAATGTTCTGGTAGTTGAGCGGCTCGGGGTTGTGACCCGTAATTTTCTCGACGCAGATAATGCCTTCGGCCGAGGCTACGTGGGCCAGCGCCGGGCCCGGAATAATGTCGCCGATGGCGTAAATACCGGGCACGTTGGTCTGGTAGTAGTCGTCGACGATGACGCGGCCGCGCTCCACTTTGATGCCTAGCTCTTCGATGCCGATGTTTTCCAGGTTGGTGGTCACGCCAACGGCGCTCAGCACTACATCGCAGGCAATTTGCTGCTCGCCTTTCTCGGTTTTGACGGTCACGCTGCAGCCTTCGCCGCTGGTGTCCACTTTGGTTACCTCGGCGCTGGTTAGCACGTTGATGCCCATTTTCTTGAACGACTTTTCCATCTGGCGCGACACTTCCTCGTCCTCAACGGGCACGATGCGGGGCAAGTATTCCACCACCGTCACCTCCGAGCCCATGGCCCGGTAGAAGTACGCAAACTCGACGCCAATAGCGCCCGAACCAACCACCACGAGGCGCTTGGGCTGCTTTTCGAGGCTCATGGCTTTGCGGTAGCCGATGATTTTCTTGTCGTCGACGGGCATGGTGGGCAACTCGCGCGAACGGGCGCCGGTGGCCAGAATGATGTGCTTGGCTTCTACCGTGTCCTTGGTGCCGTCGGCTTTGGTTAGCTCGACTTTGCCGGGGGCCAGCAGCTTGCCGGTGCCCATGATGGCGTCGATTTTGTTCTTTTTAAACAGGAAGTTGATGCCCTTGCTCATGCCATCGGCCACGCCGCGGCTGCGGTTGATGACGGCGTTGAAGTCGAAGCTCACGCCTTCGGCTTTCAGGCCGTATTCGCTGGCGTGGTTGAGGTATTCAAACACCTGAGCACTTTTGAGCAGCGCTTTGGTAGGAATGCAGCCCCAATTGAGGCAGATGCCCCCGAGCGACTCTCGCTCGATGACGCCGACTTTCAGACCAAGTTGGGAGGCGCGGATGGCGGCCACGTAGCCGCCCGGCCCAGAGCCGACCACGACCAGGTCGTATTGCAATGCCATAGTGTTTTCAGGTTGAAGGTGAAAAAGGAAACTCCGCGCCGGGCTGATAGCCGCCCCACGGGGTCGACAAAGATAGGCAGGCGGCGCATCTACCCAACAGCTAGAAGCGGGCATCGGTTCTTGGTTGCTCTCCCTCCTACCTTGGCTGGATTATCTGCCAGGCGAAAACCACCAAATTCATTTACCAGAAGCATATTTGAGGGAATCTGTTAGTGGGCGCGGCAACCTGTGAAGCAGGCTCTGATCAGGCAAAAAGGCTCGTAGTAAGCAGGCAGTTGAGTTGGCGAAAACCTAAGCTTTTGCTTTGCCAGCAAACTTTTAGGGCATTCCCAAAGAATCAAGCCATTGAGAAGAACGTCATTCCGAGGCACGAGGAATCTCGCGTGCAGTGGTAAACCTAGCTTTCAGAAATTATCATTGCTCGCGGGATTCCTCGTGCCTCGGAATGACGTTCTTTTTCGGATAGTTCTTGTCTTGATCTTCTGTCTTTTCCAAACAAATCAATTAGGTGCGGTGGATGCATCTTTTTATGGGCACGCGTAGTTTCTGAAATAAGCGGCTGTGCTGATGTTGGCTGTTAGCTAAAGCTGGTTCCTTATTGGTCGCTACGAATTTTCTGTGCTTCTTCCTGCCCCCATTGCGCCTCACTTTTGTATGCTTCGCCGCCTACTTGTTTTGCTTTCTGTTGCTGGCAGCCTGTTGTTTTTCGCGCAATGCGCCTCCGTTGAAGCGGACAAGAATACTGCTACTTCGCAACGGGCAATTCGCCTGGAGCGCGCCGAGCCCTTGTTGCTCGACTCGGCGGCCCTAACCAATGCCACGGCTTCGGCGGCGGGCGCCACAGCGGAAGTTGCCAAATCCACTTCCGAGTACCGGGCTATGGTGGAGGCGGCTGATGCGCTACTGGCTAGTACGCCCGGTGATGTGCAGGTGCTGCTGGTGCGGGCCAAGGCCAAAAGCCACCTTCGAGAGTACGATGCCGCTATTGCCGACTGCAACACGGCATTGCGTCTATCACCTAACCAAGCGGAAGCCTTTTACCAACGCGGGCTCAACCGCCTCAAAATGAAGCAGTCTCCGGCGGCTGTCACTGATCTAACGAAAGCTATTCAGTACAATCCGCAGTACAAAGAAGCTTTCTTTGGGCGCGGGGTGGCCCGTATGCAAACCCTCAACTTCAGAGCCGCCATCCCTGACTTCACCGAAGCCATCCGCCTCGACTCCATCTATGCCGATGCTTACGAATACCGCGGTATCAGCTACGCCTCCCTCAATAAACCCGCCGAAGCCAAAGCCGATCTGGAAAAAGCCGTTCAATTGAACCCCAAAGCCGAGCGAAGCCTCCGGCGCTACGTGGAGAAGTAACGCGAAGCTCCCGCTTCCGCGCACGAGCAAAGCGAGTATCTCGCGTCAGGACCAGATGGCGTGGTTACGGATACTCGCTTTGCTCGTGCGCGGAAGCGGGAGCTTCGCGTTACTTTCCAACTAGCAGCTTCAAATAGAAGCTTGGCTTGCGGAGCCGTTCGCGCATGTCCAGGTCCAGGAACATCATAGACAGCGTTTCGGCAATGGTGGGGTTGCTGGCGGCGCGGTTGGCAATGAAATTGAACAGCCACGGGTAGTTTAACAGACGCTGCATAACCCGACTCAGGCGCAACTCCTGGCCGAGGCGGTTATACACGGCTTTATCATAACCCACCAAGAAAGGTGGGGTGAAATCCTGCACGGCGAGGGCCCGGCAAGCCCAATCGGCGGCGTGGCGGCCCGACACCATGGCGTGGCTGATGCCCTCGCCGCTGAAGGGGTCGATGAGCGAGGCAGCGTCGCCGAGTAGCAGGAAGTTGCGACCGGAAAGTGAACGGCGCTTCGAGCCGAGGGGCAAACCGAAGCCCCGCACTGGCCCTAGCCGCTCGGCGCCGGCAAATCGGTCTTTCAGGGCTGGATGTGTAGCGAGCATAGCTGTGAGCTGCTCGCGCAGGTTCACTTTCTTCTTCGACACAGCTTCGGTGAGCATACCTACTCCCACGTTGGCCTCGCCGTTGGGCAGGGGAAATACCCAAAGGTAGCCGGGCAGAAAATCCTTGATAAAATGCAGCTCGATGAAGTTGTCGGGGTGCATGTTGCGCACGCCTCGGTAGTAAGCCCGCAGGCCGGCACAGTGGTGTGCGGGCTCTAAGGCGTGCCCGCCGATTTGCCGCGCAAAGACCGACTGCGCCCCGTTGGCGACCAACAGTAGCCGCGCCAGTACGACCGGCTGCCCATCCGCGTTTTTCAGCAGCCACCGTCCATCGGGCTGTTGCTCCTGCTGGCTGATGTCGATGCCTTCCCGTAGGTCTATTTCGGGGCGGCGGCGTACTTCTTGGATGAGGAAGTTGTCGAAGTCGAGGCGTTTGCTGATGTGGCCGGCAGCGTGGTCGGTGGCGGGGTTGTAGCGCGGCTTGAAGGGAACCGTCAGCTTGCGGCCGTTGGGAGCGTAAAAGTCGATGCCCCAAGAAGGAAGCTGCAACGGCGCCATTTCGAGCCGAGCAGGCAGGTCGGCATCGACCCGGCGTAATTCACTTAACACCTTACCGCTCAAAGCGTCGCCGCAGACTTTGTCGCGGGGGAAAGTCGCTCGGTCGAGGAGCAGGCAGGGCTGACCAGCGTTGGCGAGGTGCAATGCCGCCGTGGCGCCCCCCGGCCCGGCACCTAGAATACAGATGTCAGTTTCAAGCATAATTTCTCAGCTGATAGCTGTTGGCTGCTAGCTATTAGCTTCCAGAGACCACAGAATGCTGCGCAAGCTACGGCAAAGCATTCTACTGAACAGTGCTTGGCTTGCTCAGTTGCAGCTTATAAAAAGCCAACAGCTAGCAGTTAACAGCTAATAGCCTCTTTTGCTACCTTCGCCCCATGACAAAACTACTCGACGGAAAAGTAGCCCTCATTACGGGCGCCTCTAAAGGAATTGGCCGCGCCATTGCGGTGCATTTCGCCCAATTAGGCGCTCAGGTGGCTTTCACCTATCTCTCCAGTGTGGAGAAAGGTCAGCAGCTTGAAGCAGAGCTGGCCGCCCACGGCACCAAAGTAAAAGGTTACCGCTCCGATGCCTCCGTGTATGCGGAAGCCGAAAAGCTGGTGGAAGACGTGTTGGCCGATTTTACCAAGCTGGATATCCTCGTCAACAACGCCGGCATCACGCAAGACGGCCTGCTAATGCGCATGAGCGAGCAACAGTGGGACCAGGTAATAGCTGTGAACCTGAAGTCGGTGTTCAACCTCACCAAAGCGGCCACCAAGCCTATGATGCGCGCCAAAGCCGGGAGCATCATCAACATGACCTCGGTAGTTGGCATCAAAGGCAACGCTGGTCAGGCCAACTACGCCGCTTCGAAATCAGGTATCATCGGCTTCACGAAGTCGGTGGCGCTGGAACTCGGCTCGCGCAACATCCGCTGCAACGCCATTGCCCCCGGTTTCATCGAAACCGAAATGACCGACGCCCTCGACCCCAAGCAAGTAGACGAATGGCGCAAAGCTATTCCGCTCAAGCGCGGCGGCTCCCCCGAGGACGTGGCCAAAGCTACCGCCTTCCTGGCCTCCGACGACTCTGGCTACATCACCGGCCAGGTGCTGCAGGTTGATGGCGGCATGCTAACGTAACCCACATGGCGACGCCGGAAGAGCACGCAACGCATGATGCAGAAGCCGAAAAGAAAATCATCAGCGACGTAGAGCAGTATGGGTCTCACATTGGTCAAGTTAATAGCAATGGCTATTCACCTAGCTTTTCCTACACAATTGGGTTATTTAAGTCGTACGGATACCCGGAGCTGATTTGCTTCGGGCTGAGTCTTGACTTGTTACACTCAGTACTTTGGTCAGGTAAAGAGTTGTTAGACAAATATCCTGCGCCTGACCAAAGCCTTGGTTACCCCGACTTTTTAGGAGACTACGATGTACGCCTTTTAACCGTAGACAAGGCTTGGTACAAAGACTATTTTGGCTATGCCAAGTGGTTCTACGGAAATTGGAATTTCCCGGCGCTGCAAATAGTGTGGCCCGATAAGCAAGCGCTGTTTCCTTGGGAAGAAGGCTTTAATCCAAACTGGAAATTCGGACAACCGTTGCTTGACCGAAATATTGATTTTAAGTTTCGTGAAGAACGAAATCTAGGAGTTTTTACAACGCGCCAGGTCTTGGAGGGACAGCCAATTCTGCGCGTGTCTCACGATACCGACGGCGACTGGCAGTTTCTATGTGACACAACCTCTGACGTAGCCGACTTGAAAATAGTGGCTTTGGAAGAGGTAATTCAGCGTGATGCGTCCATCAATAACCTGTTCCAGCTCAACTATGGCTGGTCGGCATGGCGCGAAACGCTAGAAGATGCTTGGGAGACATGGGAGAAGGATATAAACGAGGCCGAAGAAGCAGAATAATACGTTCCAAAAATCGTAAGCTGATTGATTAATATTTCCAGGTTGATAAGTAACTGAAGCTAGCTCTCAGTTACTTATCAACCTAGAGCCTCATCCTCAGCTTGCCGAAGCATCTGGCGTGCTGACGTTACCCCATTGTAGAGACGCGACGCGTCGCGTCGTTGAACGACTGGAATGGGGTCTTTATAAACAACGTCAGCAACGACGCGACGCGAAGTGTCGCGTCTCTACCTCGTTCTACCTCAGCACACGAGATGCTTCGAAAAACTCAGCCGGACGGGCTTTTGTATGCTCCTCCCTTACTCCGTCAGCTTGAAGGCGGCTTCTTGCACGTCGCGGGAGTTACCACCGACGAATACTTGGAAGTCGCCGGGCTCGGACACGAACTTTAGGTCGGCGTTGTAGAACTTCAGGTCGTCGGGGCTTAGCTTGAAGGTCAGGGTGCGGCTTTCGCCTTTCTTCAGCATCACTTTTTGGAAGCTTTTCAACTCCTTCACCGGGCGCGAGATGGAGCCGACCATGTCTCGGATGTAGAGTTGGGCCACTTCTTCGCCGTCGTAGTTGCCGGTGTTTTGTACGGTTACTTTCACCTCCAGCGTGGCCGAGGAGGTTAGCGTGCTAGTGCTGAGTTCGGGTTTGCCGTATTTGAACGTGGTGTAGCTCAGGCCGTAGCCGAAGGGATAGAGCGGGTCGTTGCTGACGTCCAGGTAGCGCGACTTGTACTTGTCGAGCGCCACGCCGGCGTAGGGGCGGCCGGTGTTTTTGTGGTTGTAGTAGATAGGTACCTGGCCGACTACCTGCGGGAAGGTGGCCGTGATTTTGCCCGAGGGATTGTAGTTGCCGAACAGCACGTCGGCAATGGCGTTGCCGGCTTGGGTGCCGGCAAACCAGGTTTCCAGAATGGCATCGGCGTTTTTGTCTTCCCAACTCAGCGTGAGTGGGCGGCCGTTCATGAGCACCAGCACCAGCGGCTTGCCGGTTTTCTTGAGCGCCTTGAGTAGCTCCAGCTGCTGCCCCGGCAACCCAATATCGGCGCGGCTGGCGGCCTCGCCCGTCATGCCCTGCGACTCGCCCACTACGGCCACTATTACGTCGGCGCTTTGGGCGACTTGCACGGCCTCCTGCATCATCACTTCCGGGGCGCGTTTGTCGATGTTTAACTCGCCGCCGTGGGCGTTGAGGCGGGCTATCATCTGCTCGTCGTCGGTGACGTTGGCGCCTTGGGCGTACACCACTTTCACGGCGTTGCCGGCTACATTTTTCAGGCCTTGTTCTACCGATACGGCCTGCTTCCAGTCGCCAGCACCGCTCCAGTTGCCAATCATGTCGCGCTGGCGGTTGGCCAGCGGGCCGATCAGGGCAATGGTGCCGGATTTTTTGAGAGGCAGCGTGTTTTTATCGTTTTTGAGAAGCACTAGGCTTTTGCGGCTGATGTCGCGGGCGTCGGCCATGAACTGTTTGTTCATCATGGTGGCCTTGGCGCGCTTTTCCGTTACGGCGCGGTAGGGGTCTTCAAAAAGGCCGAGCTTGTACTTGGCTTCCAGCACCCGGCGGCAGGCGGCATCAATTTGCTCCTGCTTCACGGTCCCGTCTTTCAGGTTTTGAGCCAGATTTTTCAGGAAAATTTCGCCTACCATATCCTGGTCAATACCCGCATTGACGGCCAGCGCCGACACCTGCGCGTCGTTGCCCATGCCGTGAGCCGTCATTTCGTTGATGGCGGTGTAGTCGGTAGCCACGAAGCCTTTGAAGCCCCATTGGGTGCGAAGCAGGTCGGTCATTAGCCATTTGTTGCCAGTGGCGGGCGTGCCGTTGATGTCGTTGAAGGAGCTCATGACAGAGCCTACGCCCGCATCGATGGCGGCTTTGTAGGGCGGCAGGTACTCGTTGTACATGCGCACCAGGCTCATATCGGTGGTGTTGTAGTCGCGACCGGCTTCGGCGGCGCCGTAGAGGGCAAAATGCTTGAGGCAGGCCATAACGTTGGTGGGCTTGCTCATGTCATTGTCGGGGCCCTGGTAGCCGCGCACCATCACGCGGGCAATTTGAGCGCCGAGGTAGGGGTCTTCCCCCCCACCTTCGGCAATGCGGCCCCACCGTGGGTCGCGGGCAATGTCGACCATGGGCGAGTACACCCAATTGATGCCGTCGGCGGCGGCTTCTTCGGCGGCAATGCGGGCGCTCCGCTCGATGGCGGGCAAGTCCCAGGAAGCAGCTACGCCAAGCGGAATCGGGAAGATGGTGCGGTGCCCGTGAATGACATCGTAGCCGAAAATCAGCGGAATGTGCAGGCGCGACTCTTTCACGGCCAGTTCTTGCAGCTTGCGCGCTGCTACGGGCGTGTAGGTGTTGAGCACCGCTCCTACCGCGCCCTTCCGGATGTTGGCGTCCACATCCTTGCTCACCACTGGCCCCGTCACATCAAAGCCGACCGATACCAGATTCAGCTGCCCGATTTTCTCTTCCAGCGTCATCTTCCGCATCAGGTCCGCCACAAACTTGCCCATCTTGGGGTCATCGGCAGAGGCTACGGAAGTTGTAGGGGTTGTCTTTTGGGCTTGCAGCTGTGGCGTTAAGGCTAGGCCAAGCGAAAAAAGCAAAGCCGTTCGGAGGGTTCGTTTCATGTGGGAATAAGTGAAGGATTGGTAGGTGAAGAGGAAACAGGCCACCAAGCGAAGAGTAGAACGTCTTACCGATGTATCTGGCGTCTGCGCCGCCGGAGCCGAAGCATCTCGCTTGGGTGGTAGTCTCAACGAGGCAAGCCAGATGCTTCCTTCGTCAGCATGACACTATCATCCTTACATCAGCACGCGAGATGCTTCGGTTACGCCTCTGCACGACGCTTAGGCACCCTACTTCTTGATTTGTGGGCTTTCGAAGCCAAGCTTAGTTAAACCGCGCTGCACGTCGGGGCTGCTCATGAAGAGCTTCCAGAGTAACCCACTGCGGTGGTTTTCTATCATGACCACAATCGGGCCCTGGTCGATGGCCAGGTGCGACTTGGCGTACCAGTTGTGCTGCTCACTGAACCCGTCGACAAAGCCGTACTCGCTCCAGATGTTGTCACCGAGGTCGTTGTAAAAGTGCTTGAGGGCGGCCATGGACTCGGCGGGTGCATAGGGCATGGCGGAGAGGGCCGCGGTGGGCGAAATCACGCCGAGGTCTTCGGTGGGTGAGTGGGCGGCGTAGCCTTGGTAGCTATCGGAGGCAGTGAGGCCCCAGTTGTTGGGGCCGTAGCCCTTGTACTTCTTGGGGTTGGCCACGCAGTAGGCATAGTTGATGCGGGTATGGGCCTGGTTTTGCTGCATGTAGTTGGCATACTGGTCTTTGAGGCCGCGGGGGTCAAGGCCCATAAACGAGTAATGCGAGAAAAACAGCGGGCCGCCGTAATCGAAGCCTAGGGGCAGGTTGGTTTGATAGAACTCCTTGCCGTTGCGGAAATGCTCGCCAGTGGCCCAACCCTGGTCGTACACCTTTTTGTCGATGGCGTACTTGGGCGATGATGCGGCCAGCACGTAGGTGATCAGGCACTCGTTCCAGCCGTGAATCTGGTGGTTCATGCTCCAGCCGTTATTGGGGCTCCAGTGCCAGTAGAGCACATTTTGGTTGCCCTGCGTGTGCCAGTTCCACTCCACCCCTTCCCACATCCACAGGATATGGTTGCGCAATTCCTGCTCGGTTTTCGTTTCCTGCGTGAAGTACTGGCGGGCGCACAGCAGGCCCTCAAACAGAAATGAGGTTTCCACCAGGTCACCCCCGTCATCCTTCTGGCTGAAGCGAATCACTTTCCCCGTTTCCCCGTTCAGCCAGTGCGGAAACACTCCGTGGAACGAGTCCGACTTCTCCAGAAACTTCACGATTTTCAGGATGCGCGCAGCAGCCTGCTCCCGCGTAATCCATTTGCGGTTCGCGGCCACGATGATGGCCATGATGCCGAAACCCGTACCACCGGTTGTCACTACCTCGTTGCCGTACTCGTAGGCCACGTTGCTCCGCTCCCGGGCCATGCCGGACACCGGGTGCCCGAAGTCCCAGAAGTAGCGGAACGTCTGCCGCTGCACCTGATCGAGCAACTGTTCGTCGGAGAGGTTACGGGGCCGCTGCTTCGGGTCGAATCTGGCAGTGGGCGCGGCTTTTTTTGGTGCGGGCTTTTGCTGCGCGTGCAGCCAGCCAGGCAGCAGCAAGAACAGCAGCAAGATGAGTTTTGTCTTCATAGGATCAACCCGCGCTTAATACCCCGGATTCTGCGTCAACTGGCCGCCGCTGAGGTCGATTTGCTGCTGCGGAATAGGGAAAAGCTCGTTCTTGTTTTTCACGAAGGTTTTGCCTTGGGCGGCGAAGATGGGCACGATACGGCCGGACTGCACGCTTTCCTGGCGTACCAGGTCGAAGAACCGGTCTTGCTCCAGGGCCAGCTCTACGCGGCGCTCTTGCCAGATTTGGGTGAGCGTGGGCGCGGCAATGCCGGTCAGGCCGGCGCGGGTGCGTACCAGGTTCAGGCTGGTAGCGGCGGCGGCCATTTGGCCGGTTTGCAGGGCCGCTTCGGCGTTGATAAGCAACACGTCGGCGTAGCGCAGGATGCGGACATTTTTGGGCAGGTAGTCGTTGTTGCCGCAGTTGGCTTCGCGGGTGCGACTGTGGTAGGCTTTGTAGCTGTAGCGCGGGCCTTGCACCGAATCCTGGCTTGGAACTCGGAACCCGTCCCACAGCACGGTGCCGGTCGAGCGTTGACCGGCCGGGGCCGTAGGGTTGATGAAGATGATGGAGCCGGCCCGGCGCATGTCGTTGGCTTCGTAGGCATTCGCCAAAGCCTGCGTGGGCGTGTTAAAGCCAAATCCTAGGTCGGCCCAACCACCTCGGCCACCGGAGCGCGGCCCCTGGCTTACGGTGTAGATATTCACGGCCGAGTTGTTGCAGGCGGCATTTATGCCCGTCTGGATTTCAAAGATGGACTCCGAGCTGTTGGCGCCCGCGGTCCGCCACACGTCGGCGTAGACGGGATACAGGGCGTAGGCGCCCGAGCGGCCCTGAATGATTTCGTTGGTCAGGGCGTAGGCTTGCTGGTAATTTTTCTGGTACAGATACACCTTGGCCAGCATAGCCTGCGCGGCGGCCTTGGTGGCCCGGCCCGTTTGGGTGGCGGCTTTCAGCGGCAGATTGTCGGCGGCAAACTGCAAGTCACTCACAACCAGCTGGTAGATTTGCTCGGCCGTGGCGCGGCGCTGAAACTGCGGGTCGTTGATTTCGGAAGTGGCCGGCACCCGGTCGATTAGCGGCACCCCACTGTACAAGCGCACCAAGTTGAAATAAATGTAAGCGCGCAGAAACCGTACTTCCCCGAGCAGTTGGTTTTTGGTGGCTTCCGGAGCCGGGCTCAGTGGAATCTTATCCAGGGCCTGGTTGGCGCGCGCTATGGCCTGGAAGTGCCCGTTCCACACGTTGTTGACGACGCTATTAGTACCCGTCAAGGTGAAGTTGTCTACCGCGGCGGCATCGGGAAAATCGGTGGGCGTACTGCCTTTATCGGTGTCGTCGGAGGCAATGTCGGTCAGGATGATGAACTGAAAGCTGTGCACGTCGGGGCCGAAACCACCGATATAAAGCACGTTGTACACGCCATCAACCAGCTTTTGGGCGGCAGTGGGGTCGGTGCGGATAGCATCTTCGCTGAGCTGGCCCTGCGGAGCCACGTCGAGGTAGTCGTTGCAGCCGCTAACCAGGGCCAGCGTGAATGCCAGGGCCGCCGTGCCGGTGCGGCGCGAGAAAGAGGTGGGAAGTTGGAAAGACATCGGCGTAGCTTATTTGAAGTTGACATTCAGCCCGAGCGTAACCACGCGGCTAATAGGATAAGACCGGGCCTCAATGCCCGAATCGAGCGGACCACCCGACAGCTCCGGCGTGAAGCCGCTGTAGTTGGTGATGGTGAACAGGTTTTGCGCCGAAGCAAACACTCGCAACGAGCTCAGTCGAAACCGTTCCAGCGCCGTGCCCGGCACCGTGTAGCCCACTACCAGGGTGGTTAACCGCATAAAATCTCCCGACTCCAGAAAATAAGTGGAGTTGGGCATGCCATTGGTCAGGGCGCGGGGGTTGGAGTTGGAAGGGTTAGTGGCCGTCCACCGGTTGTTGGCGAAGTCGGCTTCCACGTTGTCGGTGTTGGTGGTGCGCAGTTGCTTTTTGGCGTTGTATACCTTGTTGTTCAGGTTGCCCGACAGCACAAACGAGAAGTCCACATTCCGGAAATTCAGCCCGCCATTGATACCGTAGTATATCGGCGGCTGGTAGGAGCCGAAGTAACGCCGGTCCAGCAAGTCAATCACACCGTTGCCGTCGGTGTCGGCATATTTTAGGTCGCCTACCTGCGGCGTGCCGAAGGTAGAGCGAGGCGAGTTGGCTATTTCGTCGGCCGTTTGGTACACGCCAATGGCTTCGAGCAGGTAGAAGCTGCCCGCGGCCACGCCGTTGTCGGAGCGGGTTACCAGGCCTTCTCCCCCAAATAAAGCCTG
This sequence comes from Hymenobacter sp., assembly GCF_036387835.1. Classification (GTDB taxonomy): domain Bacteria; phylum Bacteroidota; class Bacteroidia; order Cytophagales; family Hymenobacteraceae; genus Hymenobacter. The sequence continues at coordinate 22,123 of NZ_DASVSY010000010.1, forward strand.
ACCGCCGTTGAGGTTGGCAATGCGGTTTTTGTTGAAAGTGGCATTCACCCCGAAGTTGTAGCTCCAGTCGTTGCTGCCGCCGAGGCTGGCCCGCCAGTTCAGGCCCGCCTCAAGGCCGCGGTTGGTAATATCGGCGGCGTTAGTGATGTACTGGTTGTCGGGGTCGCCCAGAATGCCGGGGATGTTCACGTAAATCAGCGCGTCGGAGGTGGTTTTGTCGTAGTAAGTCACCTCGCCGGTCAGGCGGTTGTCGAGCAAGCCAAACTCCACGGCCAAGTCGTACTCGGTGCTGGTTTCCCACTGCACATCGGCATTCTTGATGTCCGTAATAGTGGCGCCCAGCACGGGCTGCCCGTTGAACACGTACGGAATGTTGGAATTGGCCGTCACGATGTAGGAGTTGGCCGTAGCTACCGCGCAGCTTCAGGAAGTTCAGCACGCCGTTGTCCTGCAAAAAGCTTTCCTCCGACAGCACCCACCCCACGCCCACCGACGGAAAAAAGCCGTTGCGCTGGTTGCGGTTGAACTTCGAGGTAGCGTCGCGGCGCAGGTTGGTCGTGAACAGGTACCGGTCCTTGAAGGTGTAGTTGACGCGGCCCAAAAACGAGAGGCGCCGGTCTTTGGAAGCCGCGGCATTGTTCACCGCCGTATTCGGGTCGCCGGTGTTGAGGTACCACTGGTTCGGGTCGGTAGGCACGTCGCGGCGGCTGCTCGACGCCTCATCGGCTTTGCCTTCTTCCACCACCTGCCCCACCAGCAGGGTCAGATTGTGCTGGTCGTTGAAGGTTCGCTGAAAGGTGGCCGTGTTTTCCCACAAATAGCGGTAATTGTTGTTTTGCGTCAGGGCCAGGGTGCTGCGCTGGTTGCGCTGGTTGCCGCCCGTGGTCAGGAAGGTGGTCTGGTCGTTGAGGTACTGATAATCGTAAACCCGCCGGTTGTTGTAGTTGAGGTCGACGTTGATGGCCGAGCGCAAGGTGAGCCCCGTTACGGGCTTCACATCAACTCCCACGTTGCCCTGCAAGCGGTTCTCGTACACCCGGTTGTTGTTTTTCTCGATGTCGAGCACCGGGTTGCCCACGTTGCCGAAGGCCGAGGTATTGCCGTACAGGTCGCCCACTTTGGCCGGAATGACCGGCGCCGCCCGGTAGGCGTTGTTGTAAGCCGTTACGATGTTCACGTCGCGGGTGTCGGCGTGGCTAAACGAGGCCTGCGAGCTGATAGTAACTTTCTCGGAAAGGTCGAAAGCCGTGTTGGAGCGCACCGTCAGGCGCTTGAACTTGTTGCTGACAACAATACCGTCGTCCTGCAACAGGTTGCCCGAGAAGTAGTACCGCACATTCTCACTCGCCCCCGACACCGCCAGATTATGGTTTTGATAGGTGCTGCGACGCAGAATTTGGTCGTACCAATTTGTACTGCCCGAGTAGTCGGGAATGGTGGTGCTGGGCGAGATGTCGCGCAGGTAGCTTACGTATTGGTCGGCGCTGGCCATATCTACTACCCGGGCCGCCTGCTTGAAGCCGCCCGTGCCGCTGTAGCTGAGCACCGGCTTGCCGAGCTTGCCCTTTTTGGTGGTGATGATGATGACGCCGTTGGCCCCCCGCACCCCGTAAATAGCTGCCGCCGAAGCATCTTTCAGGACGTCGATGGTTTCAATGTCGGCATTGCTCAGGTTGCGGATATCGGTGGTTTGCACCCCATCGACCACGTAAAGCGGATCGGCACCGGCCAGCAGGGTACCCGTGCCCCGAATGCGCACCGTGGGCTGCGAGTTGGGCGCGCCGTTGGTGGTGATTTGCACGCCAGCCACTCGGCCCTGCAAGGCTTGGGTGGGCGTTTGCACCGGCTGGTTTACTATTTCGGCGCCTTCTACGCGGGCCACAGCACCGGTTAAGTCACGCTTGCTTTGCGTACCGTAGCCCACCACCACTACCTCGCTCAGCGCCTTGCTGTCGGGGGCCATGGTGAGGTCGACGGTGGTGCGGCCACCCACGGCCACTTCCTGCGCGGTGTACCCCACAAAGGAAAACACCAGCGTGGCGTTGTCCGGGGCCGTGATGGTGTACGTGCCATCGGGACTGGTTTGGGTGCCGTTGGTGGTGCCCTTCACTACTACGTTCACGCCCGGCAGGCCAGACCCGGTTTCATCGAGCACCTTGCCCGTAATGTTGATGTCGGCGGTCGCCAGGGGCTTCAAAATAATATCGTCTTCCACAGCCTCGTATTTGATGCGCAGCGGGTCGAGCAGTTTGTGCAGCACCGCCGCCAGGGGCTCGCTGCTAACCGCTATCGATACCCGCCGACTAGCGCCAATCAGCTGCTTGCTGTACTGGAACCGCACGTCGGACTGGCTTTCAATCTTGTGCAGTACCGCGTACATCGGCTCGTTGCGGGTTTGCAGCGTAATGGGCTGCTCCAGAAGATCTTGGGCGCTGGAAGCATGCGGCGTTGCCAGGCTGATGGTGCTCAGCACCGTAAAACTCAGGGCTTGAAGCAGGGCTACCCGCCGAAGGAAGCGCCCGGATGGGAATTTGGGTAGTAAGGGAATCATGCGAAAACGGGAATTTGGTGGGGACTCATGACGAGGCGAGCTTTTCGCGGCTCAACTAGCAGGGCTACCCAGCTTTGGGGAAGTGGTAGCGGTAGCAGCGAGCGGCAAGCGGTTGTTATCTACTCATAGGCAAGCGCGAATTGGAAACTAAAAGGTTGGTAAAGCCAGCGAACTAGCTGCCCTGGCAGCCAGGGCCGTGAAACAGGATTTGCGCATTCTCTTCTTCATAGGAAGCCCCGAGCGTTTTGCAGAGTACCTCCAGCTTGCCGTAGAGTGACTGTTTGCGCAGCACCAGCGTCACCGTACAGTTGGCCAGGGCTTTGGCATCGTACACGATGTGCACGCCGTACGCTTTTTCCAGACTGGCCAGCACTTCCGTCACCGGCCGGTCGTCGAACACAAACGACTGCGGCTTCAGCTGCACCGGCTGCGCCACCAGCTCGCGCGCTAGCAATTGCCGCTCGGGCGAGTACACAGCCTGCTGATTGGGCAGCACCACAATGGGGGCGGGCAGGGCTTTGGGGGGCGGCGCATTGGCCGCCACGCGCGGGGTTACGCGCACCCGACCGGTTTTCACTTCCACTACCGCGTCTTTCTGCCCTTTATAAGCCTGCACCGAAAAGCTGGTACCGAGCACCGTAGTCAGCACTTGCGCGGTGTACACTTGAAACGGACGGGTAGTATCCCGCCGCACTTCAAAAAAGGCCTTTCCTACCAGGTACACCGGTCGATATTTCGCCCCGAACCGGCGGGGGTACTTGAGTTGGCTGGCCGGTGCCAGCTGCACCAGGCTGCTATCTGGCAGCATGATGCTCACCACTTGCTGGCTGGTATTGGGGTACACCACCCACCGCGTAGGGGCTGTAGCCGGCGGGCCGACGGTCTGCCGCGCCGGCACCGGCCAGAGTTGCCGGGCCCCTAAGCCGAGGCCGAGCGCCAGCATAGCCGCCGCTGCCCACCGGGCGGCGGGTGCCCTGAACCAGGCCCGGTCTTCGGGCTCTTCTTCCAGGTCAGCCGTTTGTTCGGCAATCCGGTTCCAAAGGGCCTGCCGAATGGTTTCGCGCTCTTCCGGCGTCACGTGCAGCTCCCGCTCGTGGCCCAGGGCATGGTACCAGTCCTCTACTATGCGTTTTTCTTCCGCCGTGCAGCTGCCTTGCTGGTAGCGCTGCAATAGTTCGCGTAAATCTGTTCGACTCATATAGTCAATAGCTAATTGCAGTAACGGGTATAGGGGTCCTACCCTTCTAAGTCGGTCAACCAGCCAACACCCCTAGCCAGTAGTGAAAACTTTCTACAAAAAAGCCCACCAACCAGATAGTTAGTGGGCTTGTAGCCGCGTGGCGGCAGAGTGGTGCGACTACTTTTTCCAGTCGTGGTACTACTTGGTCATACCATCAAGCAAAGCACACCAGCACCAGCAGGATAAAGTCGCGCAGGCTTACGCGCAACGCTTTGAGGGCGCGGGTTAAGTGGTACTCCACGGTTTTGGGGGAAATATGGAGCTGTCCGGCAATTTCCGGCACCGATTGATGCTCGAAACGGCTTAGCTGAAACACCTGCCGCGTGTGTTCCGGCAGTTGGGTCAGGCCCGCCTGCAAAGCCCCCGACAAGTCGTCGGCAGCTATGGTGTCTTCGGTGCTGTGGTCGGGGTCCGGGAGGTGGGTGCGGCTGTAGTGCAAATACCCCGTTTCGGAGAGACGTGCCTTGATGACGTCGATGATGCGGTAGCGGACGGCAGTGAACAGGTAGCGCCGTAGGTGCTCGATGTGATGGGCCTGGCGCTTGTGCCAAAGGGCCGTAAACACGTCCTGCACCACTTCTTCGGCCGTCTCACGCGAATTCAGCTTGCGGTAGGCCGTCTCCAACAGCGGATACCAATACCGCTCGTATATCTCGGCAAAGGCCCGCGCGTCTCCCCCACTCATGGCTTGTACCAGAGCATCTTCTTCCCAAGCCTCATAGGGCGCGGGTTGCTTAACTTTTAGCCTGGAAATGCGAGGCATATGCCCAACCAAGCTAGTAAACAACAACCATCAAGAGGTCTTGGCATAGTTGGTAAGCAATAAGGGTGGGAAATTTCGTTCTGCGAACAGCTACCACCAACAGATAAGGTTGCTTTACGACACCGGCCGTTGGTGGCGCTTGCTTAGCGGTTTCCGTTCTGAAATTTAATATAAAAATAACCAGCAATTATTCTATTATGTTGCCGAGCTTCGGCAACAACTGTTGCTGAACACTACGGCGCCCTTGCTACCATGAAGCTCAAGTTTCTCCTGTTCCTGCTGCCACTGCTGGCCTTGGCCGCGCTGGCCTATCCGCGCCTGCACCGCCGCTACGCCCGTTTCCAGCAAACCCACCGCGCCGAAACCGAAGTAGCGCGCCTCACGCCCAAGCTCCACGACGGCGACCTGATTTTCCAGACGTCCACCTCCGCCCAGAGCCAGGCCATCCAACTCGCCACCCACTCGCCCTACAGCCACTGCGGCATCCTATTCCGGCGCAACAACGCGTGGCGCGTGTTCGAGGCGATACAGCCTGTTAGTGAGACCTCCCTGGCCGCCTGGACTGCCCGGGGTCAAGGCGGTAAATTTGTCGTAAAGCGCCTGCACGATGCCGCAACAGTGCTTACTCCCGCCGCCCTACAACGCCTGCAAGCCGTCGGCGAACAGTATCGCGGCAAGAGCTACGACCTCTACTTCGGCTGGTCCGACGACCGAATTTACTGCTCTGAGCTGCTCTGGAAAATGTACCAGCAAGCAACAGGACGAGAAATTGGCCAGCTCGAAACCTTGCGCGAATTCGACCTCAGCCACCCCGCCGTGCAAGCGAAGCTGAAAGAGCGCTACGGCAACCAGATTCCACTAAACGAGAAGGTGATTTCGCCGGTGCGCATGTTTGAGAGCCAGGAACTGGTGGAGGTGCGGTAAACAAGAAGTGACGTACTGCTTTCCTCACCAAACCCGTATCTTCCCTTATGAACCCCATTGAAATAACGCAGTATATTGGCCTGAACCCTGAAGTTCGGTTTGGCAAGCCCGTGGTAAAAGGCACTCGCACCACGGTAGCAGAAGTGCTGGAGATGCTAGCCAATGGCATGACGCCGGAGCAGATTCAAGAAGACTTTCCAGCCTTAGGGCAGCCTCAAATCCGGGCCTGCCTGCTCTACGCGGCTTACAAGGAAAGCATTGTTCTGGTGGCCGCCTGAGTTCATGCGTCTGCTATTCGACGAAAATATCTCTTGGCGGCTAACGGCTTACCTACGCCCGCACTGCGAAGCCGTCCTGCACGTTCAAGACATTCACCTTGACAGTAGCCCTGACATTTCTATTTGGCGCTACGCCAAGCAAAACAACTTCCATCTGTTAACGAAGGATGAAGATTTTATCCGGCTGCTGCTCACTCAAGGATTTCCGCCCAAAGTTGTAGCAGTTATCAATGCGCAGGTACCAGTGAAGGATTTAGCTGCTTTCCTGCTTGCTCACCTAGAGCAGATACGAGGTTTTCTGACTGAGCAGGAATCTTCAGGTATGCTACTATTGCGCCTGCCGTAATTCTAGGCTACATCAGCAAGCCATTCGACTTTGTAAGCGCAACTAAAGGAATACTGCGGCAACCATATTCCGCTGACGGAAAGGCGATTTTTTCGGTGTGGATATTTGAGAGCAGAGAGCTGGTAGTGCGGTGAAGCAAGCTTTAAAGCCAAAGCAACTTGTCCTTTACTTTTCTTCTGCCCAAGAAAGGCGAAACCTATTCTCTATTAGCCATTTCTTAGCTTGCTCGACAACTACATCTATAATGTCCTTTCCGTTAGCTTCCGGCCAATAATACTGCTGCTCATTGCCGTAATCCAAATCATCCCAAGCCCACCAGAGCAAGTAAAAATCATAAACGCTACTCTCGTAATTATGGTCCCGGCAGTATCTAAATACCCTTGCCAAATTCACCTTTACATCTTCCCCTATTGCAATCTTTTTGATGAAGTAACTGCTGTAACTCAGTATTGCTTCTTCGCCTTCTTTTATGTCTATGCCTAAGTCTCTCAAAGCCTCTTCCACGTAACTAATTGTCTCATAATAGAGTGCAGGCTTCTTTAGCCCTGCTACTGCGTAGAGCGCTTCCGATTCATAGCCAAGAATCATCATGTCTAATGCCCAATCAAAAAAAACATCTGTCTCAAAATCAGGCACTTCTTTAAAAGCAACAACCTGACTCGTCAATTCGCTGATCATATCTTTTATAGTTATGTGACTAAATGTACGGGGAGCAGCTTATTATATACCCCTAACTTCGCCCGAGCCGCCCACCCGTAGCATCTGACTATAGGCACGCGCAACTCTATGCCTCCTTTTGGGGTTCTTGGTATTCTCATTCGCTACTCCTGTCTTTGATTTCCGTCGCTGCTTCTCCCTGGTTTATTCTGCTGTGCCTGGCTGCGGGCGCGGGCTATGCGGCTCTCCTATACTCAGCTAAGGCCCCTTGGAGCAAGGCGCTGAACCTCGGGCTGGCCGCCCTGCGCTTTGTGGTCGTGAGCTTGCTGTGCTTTCTGCTGCTCTCGCCCTTCCTTGAAACCACCACCAACACCACCGAAAAGCCCACGCTGGTGCTGGCCGTCGACAACTCGCAGTCGGTGGGGCTGTTTACGCCGCCGGCCGTGCTTGGGCAAGCCAAAACGGGGCTGCAGCAACTCACCGAAACGCTGCGCGGCCGGGGCTTCAACGTGGAAACCCGCACGCTCGGCGCCAACACCAGCCGCCCCGTAGCCCCCGACTCGGTGCGCTTCACTGCCGCGGCTACCGACCTGGACGGGCTACTGACCGGCGTCCGCGAAACGTATGACGGGCGCAATCTGGCGGGCGTGGTGCTGGTATCGGACGGCATTGTGAATCAGGGCCGCTCCCCGGCATACTCGGAGTTCAACTTCCCGATTTACTCGGTAGCCGTGGGCGATACGCTGCCTAAGCGCGACCTGAACCTGCCTACCCTGAACTACAACCGGGTGGCGTTCAGTGGCAACAAGTTCCCAATTGAGGCCGAAGTGACCTATGACGGCTTTGCGGGCGGTACGGCCGTGGTGCAGCTGCGCGAGAATGGCCGGGTGCTCCAGACGCAGCGCGTGCGGCTGCCGGCCGGTCAGCGGCGCACCAAAACCACGTTCACGCTCGTGGCGCCCGCGCCCGGTAAGCGCCGCTACGAGGTGGTGATCTCAACCCAACTAGGCGAGTTCACTACGCTCAATAACAGCAAGTTCGCTTATATCGAAATCGTGAAAGGCAAGCTGCGGGTGCTGCTGGCTGGCGCCGCCCCCCACCCCGACTTGAAGGCTCTGCGGGCGGCCATCCAGCAAAACGACAACTTCGACCTCGTTACCTACCTGCCCGGCATCAGTCCGCTTCAACGTCAGGACTATGACGTGGCCATCTTGCACCAGCTGCCAGCCCGGGGCGGTGAGGGCGCCGAAGTGCTGGCGCAAGTGCGGAGCCGCCGGATTCCGGCCCTCTATATCTTGGGGGCGCAGTCAGATTTCACTGCCTACAACAGTGCGGGCGCGGGCCTCACGGTGCTGCCCCGCGGCACCCAAACCGATGAGGTAACGCCGGTGCTCAACCCGAGCTTTTCGCGGTTTACCTTCGAGGAAGACGCCCTACGCCGGTTTGCCACCTACCCGCCCGCGCCGGTGCCTTTCGGGGATATCCGGCTGAGCGGTGGGGCCGAGGCCGCGCTGTTTCAGCAAGTTGGCCGCCTGCGTACGCAGAAGCCGCTGCTGGTATTCGGCGGCACGGCTGCGCAACGGCAGGCGACCTTGCTCACCGATGGCAGCTGGCAGTGGCGCCTGCAGGAAGCTGTAGAGCACGACGACCGGCCCGAAGCCTACGACCGGCTCATCGTCCGCACCTTGCAGCTGCTCACCCAGAATGCCAATAAAAAGCGCCTCGACGTGTATCCCACACAAGATGCCTTCAGCACCCAGGACGACGTAACCTTTGGTGCCGAAACTTACAACGCCATCTTCGAGCGCACCTACGACCAGCAAATCACGCTCACGCTCACCGACGAACAGCAGAAAACGCGCACCTTCAGCTATACCAATTCCGAAGACGGCGCCCCCTTGCACCTTGGCACGCTGCCCGGTGGCCTCTACCGCTACGCCGCCCGTGCCAACCTCAACGGCCAGCCTCAGCAAGACCGGGGCGAACTGCTGATTCAGGAGTTGCAGCTGGAAGCCCTCGACGCCCGCGCCGACCATAACCTGCTTTACCAGCTCGCCCGCCGCAGCGGTTCCCGGCTCTACTACCCCCAGCAGTTCAACCAGCTCACCCAGGACATCCTGAAAGCCAACTACAAGCCCGTCATTTACTCGCAGCAGGACCTGAAAGACCTCATCAACCTGAAGTGGCTGTTCTTCCTGATCCTAACTTTGGTGACCATAGAATGGGCCACCCGCAAGTATTCCGGCGGCGTGTAATGTAACGCGAAGCTCCGGCTTCTGCGAGCAACGCAAGTAGCAGACAGGCGCAAGCTGATGTGGTGATGGTACGTAGAGGCTAGTCTAGAGCCTAAAGAGCTAATTCCGAACAGCTTCTTAATATCAGGAAACACCGCCTCATTTTCAGGAAACTCGAAGTTGATTTAAAGTAGAACCGACCTTAATGCGTCCCTACTGCTGACTCACGTAGCTATTCCATGAAAATACGAGCCATTTTGACGGGCGCCACTGGTATGGTAGGCGAAGGGGTGTTGCTGGAATGCCTCCGCAACCCTGAGGTGGAACAGGTATTGGTACTCGGCCGCCGGGCCAGTGGCATCACGCATCCGAAGGTGCGGGAGCTACTCCACACCGACTTTCAGGACCTCTCGGCCATCGAAACGCAGCTGACGGGCTACAACGCCTGTTTCTACTGCGCCGGCATTTCCTCGGTAGGCATCAGCAAACCCGATTACGAGCGTATCACGTACGACCTTACCCTGCACGTTGCCGAAATCCTGGTGCGCCTCAACCCGGATATGACCTTCGTGTTTGTGTCCGGCGCGGGCACCGACACCCATGAGAAAAGCGCCCAGCATTGGGCCCGCGTGAAAGGCCGCACCGAAAACGCGCTGCTGCGCCTCCCGTTCCGGCAAGCCTACATGTTTCGGCCGGGTTTTATGCTTCCTACTCCGGGCCAGCGCAATGTGCTGAAGATGTACCGCTACGTAAACTGGCTTTATCCAATAGCCCGGAAACTTTCTTCAAACGTAGCTTCTACGATGAGCGAGGTGGGAGTGGCAATGATCAAGGCTGTGCAAGACGGCTACCCTAAACCGATACTGGAAGTGCGGGATATTGTGGCCTTGGCGCACGGCAAAGTGGCGACGCCTGCATGAGAAAACCAATAAAGCGCTTCCTCTTGACCACGAGTAGTATCATTGGCGTACTCTTACTGGCCGCGCTGGCTTTCACCGGCCTAAGCCCGCAGTTTGGCGGCAAGCCCACCAAGGTGGAAAAGCAGGCCTACGCAAAATCGGGGCACTACCAGGATGGCGAGTTCAAGAACCTCGTGCCAACCGTGGAGCTGACGGGCGGCAGCACGCTTGAAGTACTATGGAAATTTCTGTTTAAGAAGCCGCCCAATACCACGCCGTCCGGTCCGCTGCCCATGCAGTTGCTGGACTCCCTGACCATCACGCGCAAAACGCCGGACCTGGTGCGCGTGACGTGGTTCGGCCATTCGGCTAGCCTGGTGGAACTGGCCGGCCAGAATATCCTGCTCGACCCCATGCTCAGCATCGACCTTGGCCCGAGTGCCTGGCTGACCCCGCCGCGCTACAACCCTACGCTGCCCATCACGCCCGAGCAGCTACCCCCCATAGCCGCCGTCCTGATTTCGCACGACCACTACGACCACCTCGACTACGAAACCATTCGGCGCATCAAAGGCAAAGTGGCACACTTTTATGTCCCCTTAGGGATAGGGCCGCATCTGCGGAAGTGGGGCGTGGCTCCGGAGCGCATCACGGAAATGAATTGGAGCGACAGCGCCAGCCTGCCCGGCCTCACGGTGGTCTGCACCCCGAGCCGCCACTTCTCGGGCCGCGGCCTCACCAACCGCAACTCCACGCTCTGGAGCTCGTGGGTCCTCAAATCCACTACCAAACGCGTTTTCTATAGTGGCGACGGGGGCTACGGCCCGCACTTCAAAACCATTGGTGCCACCCACGGCCCCTTCGACCTGGCTCTGATAAAATGCGGCCAATACGACCCGCAATGGGCCCAAATTCATATGATGCCCGAACAAAGCGTGCAAGCCGCCCTAGATGTGCGGGCACGGGTGATGTTACCGGTGCATTGGGCCGCCTTCACCGAAGCCAACCACGCCTGGAACGACCCTATCGAGCGGGCCACCGCCGCGGCTATGCATCAGCACTTGGCACTTGCTACACCCCGCCTCGGCGAACCAGTAACCCTCGGAGGGGGGCCATTGCCGAGTACGCCGTGGTGGCGGTAGCCGTGCTTAGTCGAAGCTATTGCATTAGCTTTTAGCTGGTAGCTTTTGTCTGGCATCTGCCCCGGCAAAATATCGCGCATCAAGTATGGCAAGCCGGAATGGGTTGTTTAAAGCTTGTGGCTTGCAGCTTAGAGCTTACCAAGACCAAAACGTACCTTTGCGCTATGCGCTACATCCTGGTCAATAAACCCTACGAAGTCCTCACCCAATTCACCGACGAGCAAGGCCGCGCCACGCTCAAGGACTTCGTGGCCATTCCGAATATTTATCCCGTTGGTCGGCTGGATTTCGACTCCGAGGGCCTCGTGCTGCTCACCGACGACAAGCAGCTCCAGCACCGGCTTTCCGAGCCCCGCTTCAAGGTAGTGAAAACCTATTGGGTGCAAGTGGAAGGCATTCCCACCGAAGAAGCCCTCGAAACGCTGCGCCGGGGCGTAGACATCAAAAGCGGCTTCACCTCCCCCGCCGAAGCCCGCCTGTTACCTAACGATACCGAGCTATGGCCCCGCAGCAAACCCGTTCGGTTCCGGGCCAACATCCCGACCAGCTGGATTGAAATAACGATTTCACAGGGCATGAACCGCCAAGTGCGCAAGATGACGGCCGCCGTAGGCTTTCCTACGCTGCGGCTGGTACGGGTAAGCATTGCAGGCTTGCGCGTGGAAAGTCTAGCCCCCGGCAAATGGCGCGAGCTAACCGCCGAAGAAGTGCAAGCGCTCAAGGAAGACATGGCTGCCCAAACGGCGGCAGCCGGCACCTTCAAAAAGCCCGGCAAATCCGACACCTTCTGGCCCGGCGGCGTCCGCCCGGCTAGTGCCAAACCGGGTCAAAACAGCGCCGGCGGCTACAGTCGCGGCGGTTTCGGCAACGCAGGCCCCACAAAAACCACCGACGACGCCCGTTCTGCAGGTACTCGCGGCTCGGGCCGCAACAGCAGCGGCGGCACCTTCAAAGCCAAAACCACAGGCGGCAAACCTACCAATAGCAAAGCCACGCCGGGCAAAACTGGCAGCAAGCCCGGCCCTAAATCAGCCGGGCGCGGTGCGGCAGGTGGCACCAAGCGGAAGTAACGCTACCCGCTATTGCTTGCCATATAGATAAACTACTTCCAGTCTTAGAAGCTGTTTGCGTTAGCAAAAAATCGGTTCGAACGGTGTAGAGACGCATCTTTGCGTCTTGGCGCCCGCACCAACCCGCCGGTTTTGTTCAACGACGAGACGCAACGATGCATCACTACATCGTTCGCTGATTTCCAACACTTAACGCAAACAGCGTCTTAGAAAACCAGGAGCTAGTTCCCCTCAGATGAGGAGGAGTTAGGCGTGGTTGATGAATCGTTATTCAATAAGAACGTCCTGCTCATCTGGCGTCCGCATAGCCGGAGGCGTAGTCGAAGCATCTCGCTAAGGTGCTAATCCATCGCATTGCAACCTCAGCACGCGAGACGCTTCCTTGGTCAGCATGACAGACGCAAGTCGTCATGCCAGCATCAACCGCCGCTACTTCCTCATCTGACGAGAGATACAAGCTTTAGCTTCATAGCTTACGGAAATCTAGTTTCAACTACGCTTAGCGAATCCTAACAATCCCAATGCCCCGCAACTCTACGCGCAAGCCCCGGCGTTTCCGGCAACTCCTGTTGCTGGTGGTGTTGGGGTTTCTTCTTGTCAATGCCGTTGCGTTTTTTCATGCCTGGCGTTTCACGCACTTCACCACCGAACCCGGCGCCCATACCGATAACCCGGAGCAGTTGACGCCGCTGCAGAAAGTTGACATTCTACTTACTGGTATCAAGAACCCCAAACCCCGCAACCAGACTACACCGAGTTTCCCCTACCGCACCGTTTACCTCAACAGTCTCAATGGCCGCTTGGAAGCCTGGTATAGCGCTGTGCCCCACCCACGCGGCACGGTGGCGCTGTTTCACGGCTACACCAGTTGCAAAAGCAAGCTTCTAACCGAAGCCGCTTACTTCCGAGGCCTCGGCTACTCGGTGCTGCTCACTGATTTTGCCGGCAACGGCGGCTCCGCCGGCAATGTTTGCACCATAGGCCACCACGAAGCCGCCGACGTGGCCGCCGTAACGCGCTGGTTGCAGCGGCGGCCGGGTGCGGTGGTGCTCTACGGCAACTCCATGGGCGCGGAAGCCATCTTGCGCGCCGAAAGCGAGCTAGGCGTCCGCCCAACGGCTAACCTCGTGGAGTGCCCCTACGGCAGCATGCTGCAAACGGCCTCCAACCGCTTTCTATCCATGCACGTGCCGCCTTTCCCGCTGGCTAACCTGCTGGTGTTTTGGGGCGGGGTGCAAAACAACTTTTGGGCGTTCGACCTGGATGCCACGCGCTTCGCCACCAACATCAGCACTCCTACCCTTCTGCTATGGGGCGAAGCCGACCAGCGCGTAACCCGCCTCGAAACCGACGCCATCTTCGCCAACCTCCGCGGCCCCAAGCAACGCCAAAACTTCCCCCACTCCGGCCACGAGCCGTATTGGCGCAAGAACAAGCAGTTGTGGGAAGAGACTGTAGCCGGGTTTCTAACTATACTATAACAGATAATTTTATGGATCTACTGAATCGTATTCAACGCTGGTATACTATCAACTGCAACGGCGATTGGGAGCATTCTTACGGAGTTTCTATAGCAACCTTGGACAATCCAGGATGGTCGGTTATTCTTGATTTACAGGAAACCTGCCTTGAAAACGCAGTTCTGCCGCAGCAACCTACTCAAGAACGCTCACCAACAGATTGGGTGTCGTGGCATATTGAAAACTATAAGTTCATAGCGTACGGCGGTCCGCAAAACCTATCTGAAATTCTAAGCTATTTCCTTGAGATCTTTCTGCCGGCACACATCGACCCAACCTGTACTCTGGAAATTCATTTACCTGTACGTGGTTATGAAAATCGGTTGTGGTTGAAAGCGGAAGCTAAGATGCTTTCAGAGTCAGTAGTCGAAATTATAGCTATTGCCGACCGACAGCACCCGCAATCTTATGAATGGGGACTTGATGTCGATTTAGACTTACTTAATGAGCCAGAATATTCGCTTCTAGAGTTACAAGTGGATTATGTGCTTAGCGACAAAGCCGAGCCATACGTATTTCAATCTGACGACAATATGCTACGCACCTTCCTAGTAGCACCAAGCAAGAACTAATCCTGCCCCTGTGGCAGACTATACAGTGGCTGAAATTTTTGTGGAAGCCAGTCCGTCGGCAATTACTTGGCAAGCGCCTTCAAAAATGACAATCTGTCACAAATAAAGGCATTTGCCGGGGCTGGTACGAGGCTTGTAATTCCCCCCGTGCGAGTGATTCGCAGCTACAACCTGACACCTCAACCAATATATAAACTCCATTAAAATGGGCAAAATAATCGGTATTGACCTCGGAACCACCAACTCGTGCGTGGCCGTAATGGAAGGCAACGAGCCGGTGGTAATTCCGAACAGCGAAGGCCGGCGGACGACTCCGTCGATTGTGGCTTTCCTGGACAACGGTAAAGGCGAGCGGAAAGTCGGTGATCCGGCCAAACGTCAAGCCATTACCAACCCTACGAACACCATTCAGTCGATCAAACGCTTTATGGGCCGGGCTTTCGGCGAAGTGACTGAAGAGGCTAAAAACGTATCCTACGCGCTGGAGCGTGGTTCTAATAATACAGTAGGCGTAAAAATCGGCGACCGTCAGTACACGCCGCAGGAGATTTCGGCCATGGTGCTTCAGAAAATGAAGCAGACTGCCGAAGACTACCTTGGCCAGACCGTTACCGAAGCTGTTATTACGGTACCTGCTTATTTCAACGACGCACAGCGCCAAGCTACCAAAGAAGCTGGTGCTATTGCCGGCCTTGATGTGAAGCGTATCATCAACGAGCCTACCGCCGCTGCCTTGGCGTACGGTCTCGATAAGAAACACACCGACCAGAAGATTGCCGTGTACGACCTTGGTGGTGGTACCTTCGATATCTCCATCCTGGAGCTCGGCGACGGGGTGTTTGAAGTACTTTCCACCAACGGTGACACCCACCTCGGTGGTGACGACTTCGACCAGGTAATCATCAACTTCCTGGCTGAAACCTTCGCCAGCGAAAACGAAGGCCTCGACCTGCGCAAAGACGCCATGGCTCTCCAGCGCTTGAAAGAAGCGGCCGAGAAGGCTAAAGTAGAGCTGTCGTCGTCGACGGAAACGGAAATCAACCTGCCCTACGTAACGGCTACGGCTTCGGGCCCGAAGCACTTGGTGGTGAAACTGAGCCGCGCCAAGTTCGAGCAGCTCGCCGACAGTCTCGTGCGTCGCTCGATGGATCCGGTGAAGAAAGCCCTGCAAGATGCCGGCCTGAGCACGTCGGATATCAACGAGGTTATCCTCGTGGGTGGTTCGACCCGTATTCCGCGCATCCAGGAAGAAGTAGAGAAGTTCTTTGGCAAGAAGCCTTCAAAAGGCGTTAACCCCGACGAAGTAGTGGCCATCGGGGCTGCCATCCAGGGCGGTGTACTGACCGGCGAAGTGAAGGACGTGCTCCTGCTCGACGTGACCCCGCTTTCGTTGGGCATCGAGACCATGGGCGGCGTGATGACCAAGCTCATCGAGTCGAACACCACGATTCCGACCAAGAAGAGCGAGACTTTCTCGACGGCTTCCGACAACCAGCCTTCCGTGGAAATCCACGTGCTGCAAGGTGAGCGTCCGTTGGCTTCGCAGAACCGCACCATCGGCCGCTTCCACCTCGACTCGATTCCGCCAGCACCCCGCGGCGTACCGCAAATCGAAGTAACCTTCGACATCGACGCCAACGGTATCCTGCACGTATCAGCCAAGGACAAAGGCACCGGCAAAGAGCAAAAAATCCGTATTGAAGCTTCGTCGGGCCTCACCGACGCCGACATCGAGCGGATGCGCAACGAAGCGGCGGCCAACGCCGAAGCCGACAAAGCCGAAACCGAGCGTATCGGCAAGCTTAACGCAGCTGACTCGATGATCTTCCAGACCGAGAAGCAGCTGAAAGAGTACGGTGACAAGCTAAGCGCCGGCAACAAGACCGCCGTTGAAAATGCCCTTGCTGACCTCAAGAAGGCCCACGAGAGCAAAGACGTTGCGCAAATCGACCCCGCCATGGAGGCCATCAACGCTGCCTGGCAGGCTGCCTCGCAAGAGATGTACGCCGCCACCCAAGGTGGTGCCGACGGCCAGCCTGGTGCCGACGGTGGCAACCCCTTCGGTGGTACTCAGCCCGGTGGCAACGGCCAGCAAGGCCAGCCTCACGACAACGTAACCGACGTAGATTACGAAGAAGTAGGCACCAAGTAATCATCACAGATTGATTCTGATTTAGGCGCAGATTGTGCTAATTCAGTTGCAAAACAAAAGGCCCGAAGCAGCTTGCTTCGGGCCTTTTTGCGTTTCAGTCAAGAGCTAGAAGACTAAGAATCTATCCGAACAGGCTATGCAGATCGTCCTGCTTGATCTGCATAGCCTGTCCGAATAGCGCCGCTCTAGTTTTCAGCGGGAAAGATATTTCGGCTGCGCCTCAATGATAGGTTAGTGTTCAGTTTTGTAAGGCCTAGACCGTTTCCAGCGGGTGAAATAGCATCCTCAACAGTAGCAATAGCTCAGGGGCCAACCAGTTGCTCTACAGGCTTTGCTTGCCGTATCAGTAACCGCAACAGTAGCCCCTGTACGGCAGAGCTTACAGTAAACTAAACAATAACTATCTGGCAATGTGAGCGTAATGCCTTTTCGACTTCCATTCTCACTTAATTTTTCCCTACTCTCAACCTCTTTGTATGAACCCTCCTTACCGTACCGATACTAGTGGCAACGTGTCTATTGACATGGATGACACAAGTCGTCGCATGGCTGGCCTGACTGGCACGTCTTACGGCGCTACCTCAACCGTACCTTTTGTACGGCGTATTTCGTGGGGCGCCGTGTTGGCCGGGGCCGTGCTGGCTCTCGTCATTCAACTGGCCTTAAGCTTACTTGGCCTTGGCATTGGCTTGGGCACTGTTGACCCCTTGGAAGAGCAGAACCCAATGTCTGGCATCGGCATCGGCGCAGCCATCTGGTGGGTGGTGAGCATGTTGGTTTCGCTCTACATTGGTGGCTCGGTGGCCGCCCGGCTGGCTGGTATGCCCCGCCGGACCGATGGCTTGCTGCACGGCCTGCTAACTTGGTCGGTGGTGACGTTGCTTACGTTTTACTTGCTGAGTACGGCCGTGGGCCGCATTATTGGCGGCGTTACGGGTGTTGCGGGTCGGGCCCTATCGGCCGCGGGCGGTGGTATTGCCGCCGTTGCGCCACAGGCGGCTGATGCTGTAAAAGACGAGTTGCAGGAGCGCGGCATCGATGCAAGCGACCTGAAGCGCGAAGCCCGCCTGTTGCTGCGCCAGACCGGCAAAGACGAGCTGAGCCCCGAGAACCTGGAGCGCCAGGCCCGCGCCGCTGGCAGTTCGGCCAAAGCTGAAGCCGGTCAAACCGCCGCCAACCCTCAAGCTGCCAACGATAACTTCGACGACGTAATCGACAACCTCTTTAGCCGCGGCGGCCAAGTAGCTAGCGCCGCCGACCGCGACGCCGCCGTAAACGTGGTGATGCAGCGCACCGGCAAGAGCCGCGCCGAGTCCGAGCAAATCGTGAGCAATTGGCAGCAGACGTATGAGCAGGGACGCGCAAAACTGCAGCAAACTGCTCAGCAGGCCGAAGCAAAGGCCCGGCAAGCCGGCGATAAAACAGCCGAAGGTCTTTCGAAAGCCGCCTTGCTGGCGGCGTTAGGTCTTGGCTTAGGCGCGGCCGCGTCGGCATTCGGGGGCCGCAATGGCACGCCCGAGGAAGTTGCTAAACCTGACACTGCGGCGGCGTAAGTTGCTGCCCGCTCTTTACTTGAAAAGCCTTGCCACATTCATGGCAAGGCTTTTTTGCGATTAAGCCTTATTGGTTGGTGCACTTAGCACGCTGCCGTGGTGGTGCTACACTGAATTTAGCCAGCCACTTCCTTCCTTTTCTCGGCAACAGCCACCTCTTGCAGTTCTTCCTCTACTTCTTCCTCGAAGCCTTCCCGAATTTTTTCGTTGGCCTCCTGGTGGTCGTCGGCATCAGCTTGCTCGGCGTTTTCCTCTTGCACTTTTTTGTCGTGGGGCTCGTAGCTGAGCTTGATGTAGATGGGAAAATGGTCGGAGCCGACGTAAGGCAGGCGCTGAATATCATCGACCTTGAAGTCGGGTGAAACAAATACGTGGTCGAGGGGCCAGCGGAGTGCTACATAATCGGCGTGGAAAGTGGGCAGCAAGCCG
This sequence comes from Hymenobacter sp., assembly GCF_036387835.1. Lineage (GTDB taxonomy): Bacteria > Bacteroidota > Bacteroidia > Cytophagales > Hymenobacteraceae > Hymenobacter. Next base: position 40,453 of record NZ_DASVSY010000010.1, read on the forward strand.
CGGCCCACGCGGGGGTCCATCAGGCCACTTATCCGCCGAAACAACTCGGAGGTGTGCGACCAGGCCACGTCGTTCATATCGCCAAAAACGATGGTAGGCTCTTCGTGCTCGTTGATTTCCTCGCCTACCAGCAGCAGTTCCGCGTCGCGCTTAGTACTGGTTTTCGATTCGGCGGGCGCGGGTGGCTTGGGGTGCAAGCCGTAGAGGCGCACCCACGTTTTGCCATCGGGTAGCTGTACGCGGGTGTGCAGCGAGGGCACGTCGTCGTCGAGGAGGTATTTCACCTGGCAACCTTCCAGCGGCAAGCGGGAAAAGAACAACAGGCCATACGTGTTGTCGAGAGGCTCGTGGCAGGTATAGGGGTGCGTTTTTTCGAGGGGCTTCAACTGCTCATGCCACCATTCGTCCGTCTCGACTGCCATAATAACGTCGGGGTCGGCGCGGCGAAGCACGGTCAGGGCCATTTCGCTGTGTTTGTTGTACTGCAGCACGTTCATCACGGCCAAGCTTATGTGCCTTTTGCCGTCCTTGAGCGTGCTGTCGCCCACCTGTTTTTTGGCTATGGGAGTATAAGGCGCAATGCGAACCGACTGATACAGCACCACGCCGCCAAGCAGAGTCATCAACCCTACCCCAACCCAACCGGGCAACTGGTGCCAGCCAAGCAGCCAGGCCGCCCCCACTGCCAGCACCGTCGCGACCACAATTTGCAGGCGTGGGAAGTCGAATATCCTGATCCACCAAGCTGTTTGGCGCAGCAGTGGCAACAGGGTGGCTACTATGGCCAAAACGGTCAACAGCAACGTAAAGCTATGCGCTAGTAGAATCCAAAAGGGAGCGTCGAAATTGGGCACGGGTGGGAAGTGAGGTGTGTAGGAACAAGGAAACAAGCGGCCGCACCAGAAACTTTGCAAGTACCAAGCCACCGTTGCTTTAGGTCGGCAGTTTAATGCCCGTCTGTACGCTGAAGCAGCTTTACGGTTGATCTGCCAAACATAACATTTTCTGGAATTGCTGCTTCTACCCTGGCGCGTACCTTTGTGCTGCCTTTCACTGGCTTCTCCTGCATGGAAATTCTACTCGCCACGTTTACCACGCTGTTTTCGGTCGTCAACCCATTTGGGGCCATGCCGGTGTTCCTGACTCTGACCGAAGAAGACACGCCTGCCGAGCGTGCCAACATCGGCCTGCGGGCTTGCCTCTACATGATTGGGGTGCTATCGGTGTCGTTTTTCGCGGGGCAGTACGTGCTCAACTTCTTCGGCATCAACATTCACCATCTGCGCATTGCGGGCGGTATTCTGCTTATGCGCTCCGCTTTCGACCTGCTCACGCCCGGCGGTAACCGCTCGAAAGTATCAGAAGAAACGCTGGAAGAAAGTATGCACAAGAATGATATTTCTTTCACGCCGCTGGCCATGCCCATGCTGTCGGGGCCGGGCTCCATGGCCGTGTGCATCGGTTTGTTCACTGAAAAGCTGAGCTACCTTGATATGGGCCTGATTGTGCTGGGCTTTGTACTGGTGGCGCTGGCCGCGTATATCATTCTCATGTCGTCGTTGCGGCTGACGCGATTTTTGGGCCGGCCCGGTATGGCGGCGCTGGCCCGCATCATGGGTTTTATCACGCTGGCCATCGGTGTGAACTTTATGGCTACGGCTATTAAGGCGCTCTTTCAGGAATAACCGCCTTTCCCTTACTCAGCAGCCCCTACCTTTGCGGCAGCAAATCAGCGCAACTCGTATAATCTGCAAGATCAGTGCTTAAAAACGACCTCCTCCTCCGGGCCGCCCGCGGCGAAGAAACCGAACGTACTCCTGTCTGGCTGATGCGCCAAGCGGGCCGCATTCTGCCTGAATACCGCGCTTTGCGGGGCCGCCTCAGCGGTTTCAAGGAGTTGGTGGAAACACCGGCTCTGGCCGCCGAAGTCACTATTCAACCCGTGGACGCGCTGGACGTGGACGCCGCCATCATCTTCTCCGACATTCTGGTGGTGCCCGAAGCCATGGGCCTCACCTACGAAATGATCGAGGCGAAAGGCCCGCTCTTCCCCGAAACCATCAAAACCGCGCAGGACGTAGCCCGGATGCGCGTTGCCGACCCGGAAGAAGGCCTCGGTTACGTGCTCGAAGCCATTCGGGTCACCAAGCGCGCCCTCAATGGTCGGGTGCCGCTCATTGGGTTTGCCGGCGCCCCCTGGACCATTCTGGCTTACATGGTAGAAGGCCACGGCTCGAAAACCTTCAGCAAAGCCCGCCGGATGCTCTATGCCGAGCCAGCTCTGGCGCACGAGCTGCTCGCCAAGATTACCGCCACTACCATTGCCTACCTGAAAGCGCAGGTGGAAGCCGGCGCCAACCTTGTGCAGGTGTTCGACTCATGGGCTGGTATTCTGCCGCCCGCGCACTACCAGGAGTTCAGCACACGCTACATAACTGAAATCTGCCGGGCCATTCCCGAAGTACCCGTTACGGTATTTGCCAAGGGCGCCTTCTGGGCCGTGGGAGAGTTTGCGCAGCTCCCCTGCCGTACCATCGGCTTGGACTGGAACCAGGACGCCCGCGCCGTCCGCCCACTGGTAGGCGACAAAACCCTGCAAGGCAACCTCGACCCTTGCGCCCTCTACGGCTCCCGCGAGCAAGTGCGCGCCGCGACCATCGCCATGCTCGATCAGTTCGGCCCGCACCGCCACATTGCCAACCTCGGCCACGGCGTCTACCCCGACACCAATCCCGACAATGTGAAGGTATTTATCGAAACGGTGAAGGAGTACAGCCCAAGCCTGCGTTAAGCTTCCGAGTCTTATCTTTTCAGCTATTTATTGCCGCGGCCCGCTCAACAGCGGGCTGCGTTGTGTTTATATGAGTTCTCTATGCCGTCACATCTGATTCGTTGGGTAGCATCTCGTCGCTTAGGGCTTCTGACCATCGGCGTGGGTTTGGGGCTGTTGCCTTTTGTTGTCCTTTGCCTGTACAATCAGCCGTATCTGTGCGACTTTTCCGTCTCGTCTGATACGTTCAACTACGGTATTTGGGGCGCTCAACCTTATCTTTTTCAGCAATGGTCAGGGCGCTACTTCAGTAATTTCCTGTTATATGTAGCTAATCCGCTGAGTTATCGGTGGCTAGATGGGGTTAAACTAACAGCCGCTGTTAGTTACCTGCTGCGCATAGGGGTTTTGTACCTAGCCGTACGCTGCTTGACCAATCAGCAGCTACGCCACCGAGAGGCCGGGCTATTTGCTGCCGGGCTAACCTTGCTCTACATAGCTTTGGCGCCTTACAAGTTCTCCGTACTCTATTATTTCACTGAAATAGTTGTCTATCAAGTGGCTACTTGGCTCTTGCTGTTAGTTCCACTAGCAGTGGAACGTGTGCACCGGGCTTCGGGCCGTGCCGCTCGAAAAGCCTGGGGGATACTAGCCGTTTTGGGTACTATAGCCGCGGCGGGGTCCAACGAGCTTACCCTAGTGCAGCTCGGCTGTATTTTAGCTTTGGCAGCAGGTATGAGCTTATATCGTCGGCAGTACCATAGCTTCCGGATATGGACAGGCTTAGGTGTCTTGCTTATAATTTGTGGCACTGTGTCGGTGCTGGCCCCCGGCAATTCGGTTCGTCAGCACCTCGACGGCGCCGTAGTTCCCGCTGCTTCTGCCTGGGAAACCACTTCGCGCTTGGTAGTACTGTTGCGCTACTTGTTCGTGGAGCCAGCCATGCTGATAATACCCGTACTGACACTAGTTCTCGGGCCCTTAGCGGCCCGCACCTTACCGGCCAGACCGCCAGGCTTGCGGCTACCACTTTTGTTGAGTGTGGCCGTGCTGGTAACTGGCGTGGTACTGGCCACGGCGCCTTATGCCTTGATGTTGCCCCGCCCACTCTTATTGCCACGAGCTACCAACGCTATAGTGTGGTGGTGGCTATTAGGCTGGATAGTGGCGGCTTGGGCTAGTTTGCCCCCGGCCCCGGCCGTAGTGCCGGTAGCCTCAACAGCAATGCGTACCCTGCTTGGCCTTGTAGTATTCGTTATCATAGCAATACCGAGCGCCCGCGCCTACTTGGATTTACGCTACGATGCCCCGGAGTATGCGCGGCAGTGGGACTACCGCTTCAAGGAACTTCGCCGAGCCAGCCACACGCCCCGTGTTCCGCTCGAAGTCCCGCCGCTGCCGCCTCTCACCAACCGCTTCAACTTCCTGCCTCCCGACGACTTATCTACCATGTACGACTTTGGGGTGAACACCCGGCTGGCTACCTGGTTTGGGGTGGACTCGGTGCGGGTAGTGGTGCCCCGGTAGGCACTTTCCTGACTACTTATTTCTCTTGTTCATGAGGTGCTTTTTCCTGTTGCTATTGCTCCTTGGCTGGGGCGCCATCCAAAGTGAAGCCCATAACCAAGTCCGCGTGCTACTGCGGGTGCAGCCCGAAACCAAGCAGTTCTGGTGCCGCTACACCTTGATGCTGCCCGCTGATGCTGCGCCCTCGCAGCTTCTACTCAACCTCAATAAGCAGTACAAAATCCTTTCAATACAAAGCCCAAGGGTCAAGCAGCAGCGCATCGAACGGTATCTGTATCCGGTTTTTCAGGATACCATGCAAGGGATCAACCTGGGCTTTGCCCCTCAGGATAGGCGCGCCAAGGAAGTTACGGTAACCTACGAGGGCGCCCTACCAGCAAAGTTTGCCACCGACGACGTACTAGAGCTTAGCGGGCATACCAACTGGATGCCCTTGTTGCCCTACAAAGAGTACGAAGTGGTGGACTATACGCTGGATGTGCAGGCCCCTGACGTGTATTCGGTTATCAGTACTTCACCAGCAACCAAACAGCGCGCCGGGCACTACCGCTTTCAAGGCACTACCTGCGCCATCGAACTTACAGCGCTGGTAGCCAAGCAATTTTACCGACTCGCGTCTGCTTCGGCAATGCCATCGGTTACGATATATAAAGCAGGCAGTCCACTACTTAAGTTGGATTCCCTACTATTGGGTGAATCAGAACGAATCATTGGTTTCTACAATCAGTCCATCGGGCGCCAGGACGCCATTACGCGCTTTTCTATTTTCTTGCCGGGCACTGACCGGGATGCCTTTGCCATGCTCGATAATGCAACCGTAATCACCTATCCTGATTTCGACGTTCGACAACTAGAATATCGGGTAACCTTGGCGCACGAAGTCAGTCACAAGTGGTGGGGTTACGGCGCTTACAGTGACTACAACGATTGGCTCAACGAAGCTTTTGCTACCTATTCGAGCTGTCTTTATCTGCGGGCAGCGGGTGATACGGCATCCTACCGGCAACTACTAAACACAAAGACTAAATCGGCAACCGGCGCTCCGGCCATCCTTGGCTTCGATAAAACCAAGTACAATTATGCCACCTACCGCCGCGTCATCTACGACAAGGGCTCCGTGGTATTGGCAGCCTTGCACCAGCGAGTAGGCGACCAGAAATTCTTCGCTATTCTAGCAGCAACCGCTGCCCAGAAAACAGCCACCACGGACGCCTTTCTAGATGTAGTTGCCCAAGAAGCCGGCGAAGAAACCCGCCGCTGGCTCAGAACTAAACTTACGCAGTAGTTACTTGCTAATTAAGCGAATCAGCTTACGAGCCTGCTTGCTTATACTGAAAGCAGCAACCCAACTTCTTCGGCTTCTTCCAGCAGCAGTTGTTTCTCAATCGGCACTACGCCTACCTGTTCGCAAACCAGACCGCCACCAAGGTTGGCCAGCGCCGCCGTGACGGAAGCGGGCAGCTTTAGCGCCACGCATAGCGCCGCAATACTAATTACGGTGTCGCCAGCACCTGATACGTCGGATATGGTGCGCAGGTGGGCCGGCAGGTAGGTGCGTTGTTCGTGTCCGTTTTCCACAAATACACCGCGCTCAGAAAGCGTGACGAGTACAATTTCCGGCGTAAGTAGCTCGCGCAGGCGCGTTACGGCCGCCTCGAACTGAGGCCGATCCGCATCGGTGTCACTGAATTCCACCTTCAGACCTTCGCGCAGCTCTTTCAGATTGGGCTTGAACAGTGTACAGTGTCGGTAAGCCAGGAAGTTCTTCTTTTTGGGGTCGACTACGGTAGGAATGCCGCGCTGCCGGGCCAGGCCAATGAAGTGCTGAATGCTGGTTTCGGCAAGCACTCCTTTATCGTAATCCTCGAAAATCACTACGTCAACCTGTGTCAGCAGCGCTTCGTAGCGGGTTGTTAGCTGCGTGCTTTCTTCGCTGTTCAAGTCGGTTTCCACTTCCGAATCAATGCGCAACAGGTGCTGCCCGGCAGCCAGAATGCGTTGCTTGACGGTGGTAAGGCGGTATGCGCTACGCACGATGCCCTCGGCCGAAAGGCCGGTGCTGTGCAGCAGTTCCAGTAGTTGGTCGCCGCCCTGGTCCTCCCCTATCACGGCGCACAGCAGCGGGGTGGCACCAAGGGCCTGCACGTTCAGGGCCACGTTAGCGGCCCCGCCGAGGCGCTGCTCGGTACGGCTCACATTCACTACGGGCACCGGCGCTTCGGGCGAAATCCGCGTGGCTTTACCCCACACGTAAGCATCCATCATTACGTCGCCTACCACAAGCACGGTAAGCTGATTGAAAGCGTTGAATAAGTCAGGAAGCGTAGTGGGAGTTGCAGGTAAGGGCATTCTGGCGGTTTAGGTAAGGCCGCAAAGGTACATGGTCCTACGAATTCCCTAAGCGGGCTCGTAGGACCATGGCGAAGTGCTTAGCAGTGAACCACTGGTGACTCCCGGAAGAGTTACCGAACTGGCGGCAGCTTATACCAGCGTTGCCAGGCTGTTTTTGATGCGCTTGAAAGCTTCGCGCAGCTTCTCATCGGCCGCTGCTGTGCTGAACCGGATGCAGTTGGGTGCCCCAAAAGCCCGACCATCAACGGATGACACATGGGCGTCGCGCAGAATAAACAGAGCGAGGTCGTAGGCATTTTCAATGGGTTGCCCATCGGCAGTGGTTTTGCCGAAATAGCCGCTCACGTCGGGGAAAATATAGAAGGCGCCGCTGGGCGTGGGCGTGCGCAAACCCGGAATGTCTTTTACTAGCTCCAGCACCAGGTCGCGGCGGCGGTGGTAGGCTTCGGCCATTTCATTGGCCGAGGCCCGGCCCCCTTGCAGGGCTACAATGGCGGCGCGCTGGGCAATGGAGCAGGTACCAGACGTAATTTGGCTCTGGATTTTCTCGCAGGCACAGGCAATATCAACGTGGGCCGCCATGTAGCCCACGCGCCAGCCGGTCATGGCGTAGCCTTTCGAGAAGCCGTTGACGGTGATAACCCGGTCTTTGATTTCCGAGAATTGCGCCATGCTCACATGCTCGCCCACGAAGTTGATGTACTCGTAAATCTCGTCGGCCAGCACGTATACCTGCGGGTGGCGGGCCACTACCTCGGCAATGGCACCCAACTCTTCGCGCGTAAACACGGCGCCCGTGGGGTTGCACGGCGAGGAATACATAATGAGCTTGGTACGCGGCGTAATGGCAGCTTCTAGCTCGGCCGCCGTGGCCTTGAACTCGTTTTCGATGGAGCCCACCAGCTCTACCGTGACGCCTTCCGCCAACTTCACGATTTCGGTGTAGCTCACCCAATACGGCGCAAACACAATTACCTCGTCGCCGGGATTCACCAAGCTCAGCACCACATTAGCCAACGACTGCTTGGCGCCGGTGCTGACCACAATATTTTCGTTTTTGTAGTCGAGGTTGTTGTCGCGCTTGAACTTGTCACAGATGGCTTTGCGCAGATCGGGGTAGCCGGGAACGGGCGTGTAGAACGTGTAGCCTTCGTCGAGGGCTGCTTTGGCCGCGTCCTTGATGTATTGGGGCGTCTGGAAATCAGGCTCCCCGAAGCCTAAGTTGATGACATCGATTCCTTGTGCGCTCAGTTCCCGGCCCTTTTTGACCATGGCAATGGTCTGCGATTCCTCCATGGCTAATATCCGGTCGGATAGCATGGACGTGGGTGACTGAGTTAGCGTGACAGCTTGAGACATAGCAGCAAATACGATTTGGTGAAGCGAGCGAATGTAATGAGTATAGCGTAATTAACCAGCACCAAAAAATTGCTTATCTACACAAGCAAACTCCGCTTTACCAGTGCTCCGCAACAACAAAACCGGCATCTTCCAGTCGTGTTCCTCTCCGCAATTTCAGGAGGCATTCCATCTGGCTTAAGGCGTATTCTTATTCAAAAGGCCCTCAAATGTGCTAAACCAGCATCTGCTTAGCAGTAATGCATCCAGATTTCGGCCAGTTTGATCTTCTGACTCGCTCAATTCCTGGCCAATATTTTCTCGTAGAATAATTATTTCCAACAGCTCTAGCAGTGCCTCCTACTGCCTGCTATCAATTGAAATACTGGTGGCAGCAGCCAGCTTAGCGGGCGGTATTGTCGTCGCCAAAAGTCCTAGCTACAGTAGCGCAACTGCAACCTGCTACCAGCTTAGCAGCCCTGGCTTACTCGGTTCCTAGCCACCGAAAGCGCCGAAACAAAACGCTTACATCGGTGCTGGGCTCGTAGTCTTTGGCGTAGAGCAACTCCAAACGGCGTCTAGTGGCTTCAGAGAGCGGCGTAGCCGCCTGGGCCACGTCGGCCGGCGAGAGGATGGCGCTAGCCAGCCGGCCTGGGGCGGCGGCATGCAGCATGCCAACCCAGGTACGCCGGCCGCCCAACACGCGCAGGCAATTGCGCACAAACCCGGCCTTATTGAATTGAAAACCAAGAAGTAGCGGCGCGGCTAGCAGCAGCAGCAAACTGGTTAGAATATCGAGTACTCGCTTATTGCGCACCTGCTGCGGCCGGAACAGATTAAGCGTGATATCAAGGGCGTAATAGTCGCCGGGCGAATCCTTGGAAGAGCTGCCAATGATGTACTGGCTGTCCTGCGGCAGGATCTTGTAGGCTACCGGGGGGTGCTGGGGCAAACTCACCATCAACCCGATAATCTGACTGGCCGATAAATCTTTGCCGCAGAAGATGAGTTCATCGAGTGCGTAAATACGAATGATTTCCGCCAGCTGCCGCACCTCCCCTAGTTGGTCATCTGGGGGAGCCGGGGTTGCCACAGGGGCGGGAGTTTCCGCTACGGCTGTCATAACGGCGCTACCCAACCGAGAGGCCCCTGCCCGGGCGGGCACCGCAACGGCCGCCACTAGTGCGCTTTCCCGTACAGCCACCTCCGCGCTGGTATCCGGACTAATATAGCCAATGAGGCGGGCCTGCACGCCGGAGTGTTCCACCAAACGGCGCACCCGCAGGCTTTCCAACGACGAACCCACAATAGCCACGTTTTTCTGGCGCCGCTCCGTCAGGCGCAAGTCGTGGTAACGCATGAAGTGCGTTGCCATCATCCGAACAACCAGCGCTGCCACGGCCCATACCCCCCCGAGCACAATCAGGGCTTTCGAGAAGCGCCACGCATCAAAAAAGTTGCTAATGGCCGAAATCAAAACGGTACCTAAGAAAATGCCGCGCGCAATACGGGACGTTTTGCTAGGCTGATCGTAGGCTCCGCTGAAGTAAGCCGAGGTAAGCCAGACGGTAATGTAAGCCGGCACCGCCATCAGCATAAACTGTGGCGGGTAGGGCGTAGGCACGTACTTATGGTTGTTTTCCCAATAAGTTTTAAGAAAGGCAAGGCCTACGTAAATCAACCCTGCATCAAAAAGCACGGGCGCGGCCCTCGTTATAAAGCGCTCGGCCACTGCCACACCCGCCCGCAGCCAAATGGCCGCATTGATGAGCAAGGAAAACATACCGGCCTGCTTGGGCGCGAAATGCTTGCGGGCAAAAATCACCATGGCCCGGTAGAACACGAACACGTAATTGACGCTCGTGCGCTTGGTGCTTTCGCCTTTGTAATGAATGATGCGCGTGTGGGGGAAATAATAGTTCTTCCACCCGCCCTGCGTGATACGGTACGAAAGGTCGATGTCCTCGCCGTACATGAAGTAGTCTTCGTCGAGCAAGCCCACCTGCTCCAGCGTGGCGTAGCGCATCATCATGAAAGCACCGCTTAGCACCTCGACTTCGTGGGTCTGGTCTTTATCGAGGAACCCGAGGTGGTAGCGCCCGAACTGCCGCGACTTTGGAAACAGCTTGGCCAGTCCAAAAATCTTGTAGAACGCCACCCAGGGCGTGGGCAAACCACGCTTGCTCTCCGGCAGAAACTTACCCTGTCCGTCGAGCATTTTCACGCCCAGGCCACCCGCATTGGGGTGGTCGTCCATGAAGGCGCAGCACGCCCTAAAGGTATCTTCCTCCACCACCGTGTCGGGGTTGAGCAGCAGCACGTACTCGCCTTGTGCATTGCGCAACGCCTGGTTGTTGGCCACCGAAAAGCCGGGGTTGTCTTTGTTCTCAATTAGGATAACCTCCGGAAACCGGGTCCGTACCATGGCGACCGAACCGTCCACGGAATTGTTATCTACCACGAACACCTCGACTGACTGCTCGAGCTTTTCCGCTGCCCGCCGCACCGAAAGTAACGCCTGCTCCAGGAAATAGCAGACGTTGTAGTTGACGATGACGATAGACAGCTTCACGGGCGCAAACGGATAGCTAATTCAGGATAGGAAAGGTAAGATACGGAGAGATAAGCCTTGGCGCTAGTGGTCTGAGACAGACGAGCTTTTGCTTCAGCTACGCTATATACTATTTATCCCAGATATATCAGAAAAACAGCGTTTTATTTAATGCGATAACCGCCTCCCGAAAGTCGGCGCGGGCAATTAGAAACTGAATGTTAACCTTGCGCAACGCAAAACCGGCACTCAGAATATTAATATTGGCATCGGCCAGGGCGCCGGCGGCCTTGGCCAGCAGACCCGGCTGGTCGATGTTGGAGCCAATCAAACAGACCATGGCGGCCTTCTCAACGGTTATCTTTTCGTACTTCTCTTGCAGGTCCTGCACCAGCTTTTTATTGAAGTCTTTTTCCCAAATAACCACCGAAATGCTGTTGGCGCTGGTGGCCTTGAAGCTGTAGCTGATGCCCAGGTCATAGAAGGTTTGCATGATGTGCAGGTCGTAGCCGGCGGCGCCCACCATCAAGGGGTCGTACACATCAATGATTAGCACTTTTTCGGTGCCCGTAATCACCTCCACCCGCTTGTGCGGCGACACATAATCCTCGGTGATGAGGGTGCCGGGGTGCTCGGGCTCGAAGGTGTTCTTGATGCGCAGGTTGATCTTGTTGATTTCCAGCGGCTTCGACGCTTTGGGGTGAATGGCTTCCATGCCCACGTCGGCCAGCTGGTCAGCCACGTCGTAATTGGTGAAGCCAATGGGTTCACAATTGTCCACACCCACCATCACGGGGTCGGCCGAGCAGAGGTGGTATTCTTTGTGAATGATGGCTTCCTTGGGCTTCACGGCTACGGCTATTTTACTGAAAGTCACTTCCGAATAGCCTCTGTCAAACTCGCGCATGATGCCTTCGGTACCTTTCACGTAACCCGTGACGATACAGATGGTTTCGGCGAAATTAATGCGCTTGAAAGCGTGCCGGATCCGCTGGTCGATAGTGTACGACTTATGGTCGTGAAAGCCGCTCAAATCCACGAGCGTAGCATGGATGCCGCGATTTTGCAGAATGTTAACCGAGTTGAACGCCGAGTGCGTTTCCCCAATGGACGCCAGAATTTCGCGCGCGGCCTGCAGAATGTTGTAGCTGCTCACGTAGCCGGAGGCCAGAATGTTGGTGAGGCTGTTGAGGTAGGTTTGGGCGTCCTGAATGCGCTGTTCAATAAAGGCGTCGGCAACGGCCAGATCCAGGCCTAGCGGCTCGTACTGCCGGTTCAGCGCCTTGAGCTTGGTGGCTACTTCGGCCAAGGCCTGGTGAAACTTTTTGTGTTCGGTAATGCGGTGGTAGACACCAGGCTCCCCCGTTTTTTTGTTTTCGAGCAGCCAGTTGGTGACGCCAGCATATGCCGATACCACAAAAATCCGGTTGTAGAGTTCAGCGCCCGTGCGGTTGAATTCGATGATGTTGCGCAGCACGTCGCCGAAGGCACTCATCGACGTGCCCCCTATTTTTTCTACTGTAAGCATAGAACCATTGCAAGTGAAACGGCAAACATAGGCACCATGGCCCGAATGCCAAAAGCAACCATTGGTCGGCTGCGCTTGATAATCAGCTGATCAACAACCAGCAATGCCGCACGGCTCTTTGAGCAGCATATAAGGTCTAGCGGTTGTCTGCATATCGTGCGCTCCCCCCGGCATCGCTAAGACGCGGCGAAGAGGGAGTTGGCAGCCACCTCCTCGACCACTGAGCCAGGTTGGGTCTGATGAAATGCTTCGTAGACGGCGTGATAAATAGCTACCGTCCGTTGAACAACCGTAGCTGGATTGTGCCGCTGCCAGGCGACGGTGCGGGCCTGCGCGATAAGACGCTGGCGCAGGGCCGGGTTGTGGCAGAGCTGCAGCACCTGCCGGGCAATAGTGGCCGGATTCAGGTCGCAGAGCAAACCCGTCTGCTCATGCTCAACCAACGAGCTGACGCCGCCCACATTGGCCGCTATTACCGGCAGCCCGGCTACCTGCGCCTCGCACACGCTGTTGGGGCTGTTGTCGACGTGGGAAGGATGCAGCAGGCAGAACGACTCACGAAACAGAACTGCCAGCTCGGCGGCCGATACAAACTGCCGGCACTGTACGTCGTTGGGCCCTATGTTTCGCAAACCAGTCTGGGCGATGGCAGCCGCCATTTCGTGGTCGTTGACCCGGCCAACGATTACCAGTTGCACGTCCACCTGCGCCCGAACAATCTTGAAGGCCGCCAACGTCTCCCGAAAGCCTTTTAGTTCTTGGCTGCCACCCATAAACAGCAACTGCGGCCGGCCGGAAACTGGTGCCACCACCGAATCATCCCCGAAAAATTCAGGCCTGATCATTTCCCAGTTGTGATGCACAGTGCACCCGGGGCTAAGTTGCCTGATCTGGGCTTTGTCCCAGTGCGTACGACACGAGAAATGGTGAATTGCCGGCAAGTAACGCCGCTCATAATAACCAGCCAGCGCCCAAAGGAACTTTAGCTTGGAAAACGTTCCCGGCACAAATCGAATATACTGCGAAACCAGCCCCTGTACGGAAAGCAGCTGCGGCACGGCCAGTCCGGCCGTCATAGCGGGCAACTGCAACTCAGAGCCGTGCAGATGCAGCAAGTCGTAGCGCTGATAGTGCTGCCGTAGGTAAGCGACAACCAAAGCAATCCGGCGTCGATACAGCGTTAGTATATCTTCCCGAACAGAGGGCACTTTTAAATAAATAAAACGAATTCCGTCTTGCGTACACTCTTCGACGTCACTGGAAATTTTTGAAGTCCAGTTTAAAATAGTCAATTCTATTTCGGCGTGTTGACTGAGTTCCTTTGCTAAAGTACCTACCCACGGAACCGGGTGAGGCGCAGTTTCCAAGGGGTGCGGATACGGAGCAAGCCAAAGCACTTTCATGGTCTGTTATTCAAATTGTAAATAATATCTTAAAACGTTACCTCTGATTTCGAATAGCTCTTTTGATATGCAGGTCAGAACGGAATAATTTGAGTTGTCTTTTAATATCTGTGTCGCCCCAAAGTAAAAAACGGTTTAGCTCCATCAAGCCCAGCGCATCGGTGCAAACTGATAAGCGGTTCTTACCTTCTCTAACTGTTACCCCCGTTTGAAAGCCGAGTCTTTTCGCAATTGCCACTACCTCCTTGGAATAGTTTCCGTTGGGATAAGCAATACTGGTAGGCGCCGTACCGAGCAATTTTGTAAGGTATTGCTGCGATTCCAGTAATTCCGCCTCCACTTCCGCGACGGTGTAATTGGTTAAAATAGCATGATTGTGCGTATGGTTACCGATAACCACGTATGGGTCGCGCGCAAATTCCTGTAGTTCAGCAGGCGTGAAAGGCCGGTCCAGGTCGCTGACCGGATGTAGGCACTGTTGCCCGAATTGCTCAATTAAATATTTTTCTATTTCGTGATTTTTTCTCTGCTTCAGCATTCCATATTCGCCTTGCTGCTGCCAGGGTTTATTTAGTTTCTGGCGTTGTCGGTATACTACATCCCACCAAAACGATTTACCAGCAGCCACATGGTTTGCAGAAACATAAAAAACCGCTGGCACTTTATATTTTCGCAGTATGGGTAAGGCTAGCTGGTTATTGAAATAGCCGTCGTCAAACGTAATTAAAGCGTACTTTTTATTTTTATCAAGCACGCCTTCTATATTATCAGGCGAAATAAATATATACCCATTTGACAAGAAATATTCTATAAATTCAGAAAATACAGCTACCGTAATATTTTGCTGCGCATCAACTGTAGCAGAAGCGAGAGTTTGCTTTTCTTCATAGAGCGAATGAAATAAGAAAATCAGCAAGGCTGGTCTTTCTTTAAGTATAGAAACATGCAGCAAGGATATTCGCTCATCTATTCTATTGGCTATAGAAGCTACCTTTTTCCGCATGTTTGATTTTGGCTATTTCTTACAGCCGATAAAACTTGTTAATAACAGAAGAATTTACGAAGACCTATACTTATGGGATTGCCACACGAACGTGATGCCCTAGCTTCGGCTTCACATTGCAATACAACCCTTCAGCGAATCATAGACACGTTGTGAGCATCGACGTAAGTTGGGCAGTTTCTTCACAAGGTATCATTTTATATAATATACTTTATATTGAACGTGAGTTATAAAGATAGGACTTACGCAAACTCATGGTATGATCTTTCACGCAGTGGATCGGGGTATAAGTCCTAAAAGAAAAAGCCGTTGCTGTATGCAACGGCTTTTTTGCTCTTCAACCAAGAAAGATTGTTATTTTGCTTGGCGCTGGCGCTCCACTATGCTACGCCCGAGTGTAATCTCGTCGGTGTATTCCAGCTCGCCCCCCATCGGGATGCCGCGGGCAATGGAGCTGATGTGTACTTCGGCGAAGTCGCGCAGCTTACGGGACAGGTAGAAAGCGGTGGTATCGCCTTCCATGGTGGGACTGATGGCCAGAATAACTTCTTTGATTTCCGACTCTGGCGCGCTGATGCGCTCTACCAACGAATCGATTTGCAGGTCGCTAGGGCCCACACCCTCGATGGGCGAAATAACGCCGCCTAGCACGTGATAGCCGCCTTTGTATTGGCCGGTGTTTTCGATGGCAATAACGTCGCGAATGTCCGACACCACGCAGATGGTGCTATGGTCGCGGAGTTTGTTGGCGCAGATGGTGCACTCGGCCGTGTCGGAGATGTTGTGGCAGGTGTCGCAGTAGCGGATGTCGAAGCGCATTTTGGCCAGGGCTTCGGCTAGCGAAGCGGTGGTATCCGTTTCAGCCTTCAGCAGGTGAAGCGCGAGGCGTAGCGCGGTTTTTTTACCGATGCCGGGTAGCTTGGACAGTTCCCCAACGGCGTTTTCAATCAGTTTGGAAGGAAAATCCATTTAAATAAAGCTATAAGCTGTAAGCCGCAAGCCTTTAGCTTCGGCCTCCGCAGTCAGACGGTAAGCTTGCTGCCTGAAGCTTACCGCTTGCAACTCGTATTTATAAAACGTCGGCCGAAATACCTCGGTCGTGGATGGCGGTACACATGGCCGCTAGCTCGTCGTAGACGCCGTGCTTGACGGTGCACTGCCCTTTGTAGTGGATGAGCAAGGTGCACTGCTCGGCCTGTTCCGGCTCGTGGCCGCACACATCGATGAGGGTTTTGATA
Source organism: Hymenobacter sp. (assembly GCF_036387835.1). Lineage (GTDB taxonomy): Bacteria > Bacteroidota > Bacteroidia > Cytophagales > Hymenobacteraceae > Hymenobacter. The sequence goes on from NZ_DASVSY010000010.1 coordinate 56,163, forward strand.
ACGTGGTCGAAGGTGTTGATGTCGTCGTTGTATACAATTAAGTCGCGCACATCCGTGGTTTCTTCCAGCAACAGGACGTCCTCGTCGTAGTCGATTTGTGGTTTGCTATTCATGGTACAAAAGTACGTAAAAACGAGCAAAAAAACGGGATTAGTGGCCTCTGCCGGCCTTATATAACCCCTTGAAGAGCAGAAACGTTTCGGCAATTTCAGGAAAGTATCGTCTGCCGAAGAATAGCTATTCACCTGCGTGATTGAAAGCTAAAGAAGACCGGTTTAGCCATGGACGGAGGCCGTTTCGCGTAACTGCCATAGCGGCAGTCTGCATCCATGGGTACGTTAGCAGAAGCCGCCGTTGATAAGGGCGTGCAACTCGACTATTTCGGGCACCCCGGCCACCCGCACAACGTGGCTGGCCAGGACCGGGGGCACCTCTACAATAAAATTACCCAATACCTCGACGAGAAACTGTAATATTCGAGAATATTCGACGCTGTTTCTCTACCAGTAGTGCACTATGAAAAACTTAAATAAGCTGCGCCTGCCCAAATCCTTACCAAGGATACTAGCCGAAGAGTCGATGTGGGAGGAAGACACCTACGCACCGTTTCACGTCTCAATCCACGACCATACGGGTGAAGTTTTGTACGAAGTATACCTGGCGCCCACCAACGAGCCGGAACTGCTCGAGCTGAACGCCGAGTTGGCCCAAGCCGGGTTTGAAGTGAACGGCTACGGGTGGGAAAAAGCTATTCGCGCTTTGCTAGCCAAAAAAGCCCCTCATTTCAACGAGCAGGTGCAAAGCGACAGTGACACAGAAGCCTGCGTACTATATACTACCACCGAAGCAGATTTCCGGCAACTACTAGACTTGCTTTGGGAGCTGGTTGAAAACCCGCAGGAAATCAAGACCTTGTCTTGAGAATTTTTGGACATTCAGTAAAATAAAAAGCCCTTAGCGTAAGGCTAAGGGCTTTTTATTTGCCACACGGACTTTGTGCCGCTCAGGTCCAAGCGCATCTGCCGGTTTAAAGTTTCTTCGGTAATCTTGTCGTCCATCAGCAACAGGGCCTTGCTGCTGATGGACGACCGTACGGCGTCCTTGAAAGGCAGGAAAAGCTTCTGAATTACCTACCTAATAGTTAACTGCGCCGTTTGTACTTAATTTTCGAGCCTCACTCGCCGCTTTACATCCCCATGCCCGTACCGTCAGCTGAGTTCAAAAAAGCTCTCCAACGCCTCCCCGAGAAAGAAAAAGAAGCGCTCTTGCTCCGTGCTGCCCGCCGCGACGCCGAGCTGTACGAAACGCTTAGTTTCGAGCTGCTGCCTGATGTGACGATTGAAACCATATTCGAGGAAACCTCTGACCGGATTCACGAGCTGTTTGCCGTCGGGGCCACGGGCCGGTTGCTGAACCGCAGTCTCACCAAGGCACTGCAAAAAGCCACCAAAGAAGTGGCCCGCACCCGGCGCATCACCAAAGACAAGCGCTTGGAAATCGACCTCAACCTTTACACCCTGCGCGTCATCTTCGACAACTACACCGGTCAGTTCGATAGCGTGTATGGCGGGTTCTACACGGCCACGGCCCGGCTGGCAGCCCGCACCACGCAGCTAATAAGCAGCAACCTGCACGAAGATCTTTGGCTGGAGTACAAGTCTGATATCGACGACTTGCTAGCACAACTACACGCACGCACTAAAAGTCATGGTCTAAAGTTCAGCTTACCAAGAGAGCTAGTGCTACCGGATTAATTCTATTAAGCTTTGTCTGTATATTTTGCATTATGATGCAACAGAATTCTAATAATAAATGATTATGAAGGATATTCTTGGACAAAAGGCTTCGAACTAACTAGCTTTGATCGTTCAATTGTCCTGTTTTCATTTCATTCATTTTTATTTATGCTTAACTGTTTTACTCGTTTCCTTGCACTAGGAATTATGTTTGCTGCTACCGGTTGTGCTGCTAGTTACACGCGTATCCAACCAGATAGAATGGCGGGATATCAATTGGCTGGCAGCACTGCAGGAGTTGACCTTGGCTATAAATATGATGCTTTGCGTCAGCGTGGCCGTAACAAGAAGTATAGCAAAAAGGAACGCAAGAAGGGTTACCAAGTAGTAGCCGTAAAAGTGACCAACAAAACGACGCAGGAGCTTAACTTCTCTCGTGATTTGGATCTTATGTTCGGGGACCGGTCCATTACTCCAGTTCCTTCGAACCAGGCGGCGGCTGATTTAAAGCAGGGGGTACTAATCTACCTGTTGTATGTACTCCTTAATCCTACTGTAGGCGCCCAAACAGATCCTGTAACTGGTCGAGTGTCAGGCGGTACTACCTTTTACACAGGGCCATTTATTGCAGCCGGCAATATGATTGGCGCGGGCGCGGCCAACCAAAACCTGCGTAAAGAATTTACTGCCCACGATTTAACTGACCGTAATATCAAGCCGGGCGAAACGGTTTATGGCATAGTAAGTCTGCGTGAGACCAACGTTGCTCCTTTGCGTTTGCAACTGCGCAATCAAGCTGCCTCGACTCCGATTCCTACTCAGCCTCAGCCAACACAAACGCCAGCAGCTCCAATTCAAGCAGCTCCAGCTACTTCCCCTACTCCCGCTGGCTCAGGTCGCTAGGTTAAAGAGTACACTAATACAATAAAAGCCCTGCTGGCAGCTGCCAGCAGGGCTTTTCAAATTAACTGGAGCCACTACTTCGAAGCTTTAGCTGGCTTGGCAGAAGCGCTTTCGCCGGGCTCGTTCTTGGCAATCACGTTGAAGCTCATCGTGAAGTCGTCCATGATGGCTTTGTCGCCGATGCCTTCGAAGAACGACTTCGAGCCGTATTTGATGTCGAACTTGGTGCGGTCGATGGTGGCGGTGCCGCTAGCGGAAGCCAGATTGCCTTTCACACCCACTTTGGCCGGGAAGCTAACAGGCTTGGTGATGCCTTTAATGGTCAGGTCGCCGGTGATAGTGGCGTTGTTGCCGGCCGCATCGGCTTTCATCGGCGTCACCTTCGTGATGTTGAAAGTCGAAGTTGGGTTTTTGTCGATGGAGAAGAAGTCATCGGAGCGCAAGTGGCCCATCAGTTTGCCGTTGGTTTCAGCATCCTTGATGTCTTCGATTTTCAACGAGTTCATGTCCACAGTGAACATGCCGCCCACAACCTGATTGCCACGAACCAACACGGTGCCTTCCTTGAACTGCACGCTGCCGTTATGCTGGCCAGTCACTTTCTTACCTGTCCAGCCGAGGGTGCTCAGCTGCGTCTGTAGCTTGAAGGTTTTGTCGGCTGCTTTGCGGGCAGCAACAGGAGCTTTTTCAGTTGCAGGAGTGCCAGCCATGGCAGGAGCTACAAGCAACGAAACAGCTAACAGCGCTGGTAAAATGATTTTTTTCATGATAAGGCAATTGTGAAAATGAAAAGTAAAAAGAAAGGCTAACTGAGAAAGCCGTCAGTCGCGGATTTTATCTAACAAGTCACTCAATAAGGTGGCTTCTGCTTCGGTCAGGTTGCTTAACACGGGATTAAGATCAATCACCTTGTCTATTTTAGACAGTAAGTCTAGCCCTGCTTCCGTGATGCAGATATCAACGGCGCGGCGGTTGCTGGGGCACACGGTGCGCGTCACCAGCTTCTTAAGCTCCAGCTTGTCTACAATGCGGGAAGCGTTGCTGGTTTTATCCAGCATTCGTTCAATCAGCAGATTGACAGTTGCCGGCTTGGGGTGCTGCCCTCGCAAAATCCGAAGTATATTGAACTGAGGCAGTGTGATACCAAAGTCTTTAAACTGGTTTGCATTACGCTGCTGTACCCACCCAGTCGTGTAAACCAGATTAATTAAGGCCTTTTGATGAACATCTCTAAAGACAGGCTGTTTGATTGCGTCCTCTATTTTCATGGTAAGGAAAAGGCTACCTCGGTAAGGCACTGCAATATATGTACATACATTTAATGTTGCAACACATTTTCCGGAAATATTTTTGATTGAAATTTATTTATTTTCCAATAGCGGTTTTGTGCCATCTACCGTAAGAGCAGCCTTTCATCTTATTCCATCAATATAATGTATAAGCTGTCCTTTCTACTAGTCTTGTTCATGCTGATTTTCGGTTGCTCATATCAACTCGCAGCCCAATCTAAAACCACGCCACCCGCCGGGGCTGTTGCCGCTAATGCAACCGACCGGTTTGTGATGTCAGATGGCACCGTATTATTGATGCAAGGAGGTCGTTCTAATCCGCTTTCCAAGAACGTGGTGCTCTCAAACGGCACCAAAATAAACTATAAAAGTGGTATCGTTGAATTCACAACAGGTAAGAAGACCACTTTGCGCGAAGGCGACTACGTGAAAATGAACGGCGACATCGTGTATGCCACACCAGCCAGCGCCGCCGCGGCCCGCGGCGACAACTCGGTGCCAGCCACCGCGCAATACGACAAGTATGTGGAGCGCGGCACCACGGCCACGAGCACCACGGTATCCGGAACGCCGGTTTCAGAAGAATTGACTGCTTTGCTCACGCGCAAAATTCAGCTGCTCAATCAGAAAATTAGCCTGATGACGCCTAACCCCGCCAACCAAGCGGCTGTCGACAAACTCAACCAGCAACTTGGAGCGTTGGATGCGCAAATAAACCACTAAGGTTTCTGGTTAAAGAAGTAGTTGGTGCTAGATGTCCTGCCAATGCAACAACCCGGCGGCTTCGCGTACCAAGCCAAACGGCTCGTTCTGTATAATAAGCAAGCCATCTAGGTCGCAAATTTCAGTTAGGCCACTGACTTGCAGCGCCCCCCAGATACCTAACGAGGTTTCAACCATACAGCCTATCATCGTTTGCAGGCCATGGGCTTGGGTTTCGCGCAAAATTCGTAGGCCGTTTCGGTAACCTCCCGCCTTCATAAGCTTCATGTTCACTCCGTGAAACTGCTGGGCTATATCTTCGAAATCGGCGGTGTCGGTTACGGATTCGTCGGCAAACAGCGGCCACGGCGAGCGAGGATGCAGGTAGCGGTAAGCAGCGGTGTGGGTTGCGGGCAAGGGCTGCTCTAGTAGGCGCGCTTTTAGGCCAGTCAAGGGAGCTACTTGCTCAACGAAGGTCATAACCTTGTCGGGATCCTGCCAAGCCTCGTTGCCATCGATGATGAGTGGACGGCCGGGCAACACGCGGGTAAGTTCACGCAGTAAGTCGTAGCCACTTTCTTGGTTCACCTTCACTTTCAGGAGTTGAAAGCGAGCCATTTGCTGCTCTCTCACAAACTCGGCCACTTCGCCGGGGTCCATGATGGGTAGCGTAAAGGCTGTGGGTACGGCAAGCGCCGGTTCGGGTGCGCCTAGCCACTGCCAAACGGGCTGCCCTGCCTGGCGAGCCGCCCATAACACAAACGCCGATTCAATGGCGAAGCGTAAAGCATGGGCCGGGGGGTGAGCCGTCAGAAACTCCTGCAGTTCTGCCTCCGTGCGGATTTTTCCCAGGCCTGCTTGTAGCAACGAGGTGAATTCCAGCTGCAAAGCTTCGGGGGTTTCGCCGTAGCGTATGTTAGGCGCCGCTTCCCCCATTCCTACAGGCCCTCCCCCTTTTGGGTCACGCACCTGTACTATCAAGTTGGTTTTCGTAGTGGAGGCATTGCGTGAGATTTTCCAAGTGAAGCGCAACGGTAGGATGTGGGGCGTAAGACTCCAAGCAAGCATGTCGTAATAGAAAAAGCCAAAAAACAGGGTTACAGACTATCAGTCAACTCAACCCAAAAGCGAATTACATTTTAAACATAAAACTGACAGATAGCCCGATACCAAAATTGTCAGTGCTACGAGCTGGAATGCCTGCATGAGTGAAATGAAGCAGACACCGTAGAAACACTACACGTTTTTATGGTGCACAGTTAGTTCGGTCACTTCGTAATTAGCCGGGGCAAGCACCAACAGATTTAGGCCTAGCATAGTCCTTGGCCACACGGCGTGAAGATCTGTAGTTTTTAGCAATCGTGGACGGTTCAAGCTTGTTTTAAACAAACTGAAGCGCGAAATCTGGACGTCATTCTGGCAAGTGAATCGATGGTACCTCGCTGCATATGAAACCTGACTTGTCGATGAGCAGGTACATGATGCAGCCAACTACCAGCGAAGGCGCTACGTTGAAAAAGCACCTCTGAAAGGCTAAAACAGCTTAGCAAAGACTCATGCCAAAGGGGCCGCAATGCGGCTCCTTTGGCGTTGTCGAACCGCCCGAACAACTTGCTTTGCTGCGTACACGGAGTAGCTAGCCGATAGGGAAGCCCAAAAACCTATCTTTGCTACCTTCACTTCCTTCCCTTTGCTGCCGCGTATGAAGTTTTCGCGACTTGTCCCCGTCGTTCTGGTGCTGGCCCTGGTGGCCGTATTGCTTACTGTTCTCACCTCTTATCAGTTGATTGCCCTCGACCCGCTGGTGGCCCAGGCAGCACGCTGGTTGTTTCTGGCCGTCTTTGTGGCGTATGGCGTACAACGCCGCTCCCTCACGTTCTGGATTGTGGTCAGCATGTTCGTCGGGGCCGAAATTGGCAACGACTATCCGGAGTTTGCCGTCAACCTGAAAGTGCTTAGTGACGTGTTTCTGCGGCTGGTCAAAACCATTATTGCGCCGCTGGTATTTGCCACGCTGGTAGTAGGCATTGCCGGCCATGCCGACTTGAAGCAGGTAGGTAAGATGGGGCTCAAGGCTCTGGTTTACTTTGAAGTTATTACCACGTTTGCCCTTTTCATTGGGTTGGCAGCCATCAACTTAACGAAAGCCGGCGTGGGCATCAGCCAAGCGGGCGTAGTCGCCGAAGCCGAGAAGCTGCAACCCATCAAGCAAACCACTTCCGATATTATTCTGCACATCTTCCCCGAAAACATTGCCAAATCGGTGGCTGAAGGGCAGGTGCTGCAAGTAGTGGTATTTGCCATCATCTTCGCCATCGGACTGGCGATGGTGCATCAAAACAAGCGTCGCCCCATGCTGGAAGTAATCGACAGCCTGTCGGAGGTGATGTTCAAGTTTACCAACGTGGTTATGTTTTTTGCCCCCATTGGGGTGGGAGGCGCCTTGGCGTACACAGTAGGCAAGATGGGCTTTGAGCCGCTCAAGAACGCCTTTTATCTGCTGCTCACGCTTTACGTGGCGCTGCTGGCGTTTATGCTGCTGGTTCTGCTGCCCGTGGCCTTGCTGATGCGGATTCCGGTTAAGCGTTTCGTGCAGGCTATTGCCGAGCCGGTGAGTATTGCCTTTGCTACCACCTCATCGGAAGCGGCACTGCCGCGGGCCATGGAAGCCATGGAAGGCATTGGCGTTCCGCGGCGTATTGTGGCCTTTGTGATGCCAACTGGCTACTCGTTCAACCTCGATGGCACTACGCTGTACTTGTCGTTGGCGGCGGTATTCGTGGCGCAGGCTGCTGGCATTGAGCTGTCGTTTGGGCAGCAACTGGTGATGGTGTTCACGCTGATGCTTACCTCGAAAGGGGTAGCGGGCGTACCACGGGCCTCCCTCGTCATTCTACTAGCTACGGTGGCTTCATTCAACTTGCCGTCGTGGCCGGTATTCATCATTCTGGGCATCGATGCCCTGATGGATATGGCCCGGACTGCGGTCAACGTCATCGGCAACTGCCTGGCTACGGCCGTAGTAGCCCGTTGGGAAGGCGAGTTTATAGACAACTACGTAGCGCCTGAGCGCATTGAAGGCTTAGCAGAAGTTGATAGTAGCTTGATGCAGCAGTCGCACTAGCGCTTCGCTTTTACTGGCAAATCTTGGCCTCTACCCTTTTCCGGGTGGGGGCTTTTTTGTGCCTCCTGATTCACCTATTCAGGTTGAATTACGGTGGAGCGTCCGTTGGTAATAACCTACCATCAGAGGCAACACAGAAGGCATAGGTCCGGGCCAGGGGCTTTATCTTCGTGTTTTCAGTGTCAACGAAGTGGAGCAGGAACAGCAGCGCAAGATCATTCATCTGGACATGGATGCCTTCTATGCCTCGGTGGAGCAGCGCGACCAGCCGGCGCTACGCGGCAAGCCGGTGGCCGTAGGGGGCTCGCGGCAGCGGGGCGTGGTGGCGGCAGCCAGCTACGAGGCCCGGCAGTTTGGCGTACGCTCGGCTATGGCCTCGTCGGTGGCACTGCGCAAGTGCCCGGAATTGGTGTTTGTGAAGCCGCGTTTCGAGGTGTACAAAGAGGTTTCGCGGCAGATTCGGGCCATTTTTGCCGAGTACACGCCGCTTATCGAGCCGTTGTCGCTCGATGAAGCTTATCTCGACGTCACGCACAACCTGAAGCAGATTGCGTCAGCTACGCAGCTTGCGCAGGAAATCAGGGCCCGGATTCTGGCTGAAACGCAGCTCACGGCTTCGGCGGGCATTTCCTACAATAAATTTCTGGCCAAGCTGGCTTCTGATTACCGCAAGCCCAATGGTCAGTTTGTGATCAAGCCCCACGAAGGCTTGGCGTTTGTGGAAGCCTTGTCGGTTGGGCAGTTTCATGGTATCGGGCCGGCTACGGTGGCCCGGCTGCATCAGCTAGGCATCTTTACGGGCCTCGACCTGCGGCAGCAAACGGAGGCGTTTCTGCGGCAACACTTTGGCAAGGCCGGCACCCACTACTACCACATTGCCCGCGCTCAAGACCACCGCCCCGTGGTGGCCGACCGAGTCCGGAAGTCGGTTGGCTCTGAAACCACTTTCGAGCACGACTTACTTACCCACGCCGAGCTACTGGCAGGTTTGCAGCCAATACTCGACGCCGTGTGGGCCACCAGCCAACGTACCGGCTCCTCTGGCCGCACCGTCACTTTGAAAGTAAAGTATGCTGACTTTCGGCAGATAACGCGCAGCCGCACCTTCCTGGCTCCTATCCGCACACCGGCGCTATTAACTCAAGTTAGCCATGAGTTGCTGGCGGCCCTACTACCGCTGCCGCTCGGCGTGCGCCTGCTCGGGGTGGCCCTTTCCACCTTGGAAACCGAGATAGAAGCGCCTGGACAGCAGTTGGCACTACGGTTTTAGAAGTATTTGGGGGTAGCCTTACTCGGATTGGCGGGAAAATTTTTAGCCCGCAGATGGCACAGAAGTTTACGCAGAGGGCGCGCAGTGGTCTGGCAGCAGCTTAAGCGGCTTTCGGGACCCGGCGCTTTTTGCTTTTCTTTTTCAACTTGCGACGGCGGGCTCCGAGGCGTTGCCGTTCGGCTTTGCGCTCGGCCCGGGCCTCCAGGCGCTGAGGCAGCCGGGCCGTCAGTTGCTCCCGCACGTACTGCGCCAGAATGGACAGCGGCACCGAATGCGCATTGCGCACCACGTTCAGCACCTCCCGCCGACGCAACCAGCTCACGCCGGTTAAGCCGCGGCTCATCAGGAACTGGCGCACTTCTTCCAACAACAGCAAGTCGGCCACGGCCGCCCGCTCGACGGTGGCATTGTAGAGGGCTGGTCGGTGCACGCACAAACCATCCGGCGAGGCCACCAGCACACCCACCCATTCGGGCAGCAGGGGCAACAGCTTAACTAAGTGCTTTTCGGTGACGATGAACGTGACGAAATCGTAGGCACCCGCGTAGCAGGCCAGTTGCCGGCTTACCCGCTGGAGTGTATCACCATCGCCTTTCACCTCGTAGACGTGCATGAATTGCTCGGTGATGTGCACCACATCGGCGCGGGTGCTACCGGTGGGCAGCTCATCAACGTACACGCCGCTTGTGAGCAGCGGATAAAGCAGGGCGCGGATTTCCGGGTCGTTCATGCAAGGCGCAAGATACGGGTGGCACTGCCTGAAAAGTGAATTTGTGAAAGGTGAAGTTGTGCTTTGCAGCGCGAGCCTGTACTTTTTACAAGCTCACTTCTCCTATAAGGGGCGTGAAACGGGCACAAAGTGGTTTTCCTGAATAAATTTCCGCCACGTGCGTTAAACCCCGCCCCTGTTGCTCTATCTATGAAGATAAAATCCACCATCCCATTTCCGTTATGAAAACAACCCTATTCAAAGTGCTAGCGCTGGTTCTTGTGCTTCTGACGACAAGTATAGCGGCCCCCGCGCAAGGCAAATACCGCAACGACGATCATCCGGAGCGGCGTGAAACGCAGGCCTACATTCAGCAGAATGTGTTGCCGGTGGTGCGGCAGCAGCGCCAGAAGCTGGACGCGCAACTTTCCACCGCCGATAAAGCACAGCTAGCCATCTACCGCACGCAGCTCAAAGAAGCAAACCAGCGGACCCAAGCACTCCGGCAGAGTTTCCGCGGCAACCAAAACACCACGCCTAATGCCACCGAGTCGGCCAGCCCCCGTGCAACCCTCACCGAAGCACAGCAACAGCAGCTCGCGCAAGTACATGCCGAAACTCGAACCATTCTCCAGAACGTGAGTCAGATAGCGGAGAAGTACGTCAGCAACATCACGCAGCTAAACCAGGAAATTCAGCCGCAAAAGGAGAAATGGGCGGCCGATATAGAAGCTATTGCAAGCGAAAATACCACTGCTGAGTTGCAAGAAAAACCAGGCCGTTTCCGGGGCCGGCTACACCACCGGATGGGCGCTGGCAGATTCTTACGCCCTACGCCTTTCCTGCTGCTAGATCCTGCCGGTGCTACCGCCGTTCCTGCTGAGCCTAACGTAGGCAGCACTAGTCTCTTCCCGAATCCGGTGGTAGCGACCAGCCAGCTGGAATACACCGTAGCCAAGGCTGGCCCTGTAACCGTGGAGTTACTCGATGGCCGCGGCAATACATTGCGCACCCTAGCGCAGGAAGTTAAGCAAGAGAAAGGCCCGCATGCCCTGCAAGTCAACCTCTCCGATTTGTCGCGTGGCACTTACTACTACAAAATCACGACCCGCACTGGCTCGGAAACCAAACGGTTTGTGAAAGAATAACCAGCCTCTGTCAGTCGTTATAAAGCCAACTTCGCCCCGAGGTTGGCTTTTTTCGTTTCACCCTCTGCTACTTCTAGCAACGAAAAGTGTTAGTTCTGCCGCAGTCTTGATGAGGCTTTCCTTTGCTTGGCAGTGGCATGACACTTCACACGTTTCTAAAAACCATTATCCTAATGGCTGGCCTGCGGAGAGTAGACTTGTCGGCTCGAATCCGTTCTATCTTTGCACCCTATGCTCCGCAACCCGCTTACCTGGCTTCTGCTGCTGATTGCCTCCACTGCCCTCGCCGCCTGCTGCGGTTCCGTTCCCTGCGACTGCCGGGACGAATTGGATGACGCTCTGATTTTCCAGTTCAATCTCGATGCTTCCACGCCCACCTCCCCGGGCTTCAATGTCAGTGAGCTCGGAACGGTATATATCCGGCGCGTGCCGCTCGATACGGCGCAACGCCCCCGTGCCGACACGGTAGCTATAACAGGAGGCCGCCGCGACTATGTGCAAACGGTGCTCATCAATAACAACACGCCCTTTCCTCAAAGCAGCTCTCGCAAGCTCAACGGATACAGGTACAAGATTTACGTAGGCACTCGCAAAGCGCCTACTGATACCTTTTCGATTACGAACGTGGTGCTGAATGATACCACTGAAGCTGATGGCTGCTGCTCCTGCAATGCGAACGTCAGGAAAAATCTTCGGGTTAACGGACAATTCTTTGACTTAGCGGATCCTAGTGGGAATGACCGGCCCGACACCGTGCTGCTTAATCGGAAAAGGTAACGCCGGCAACACGTCCACGAAGAGGAGGAGCTGCGTATAAAACGATGACCCAATAGGGAGCCGCAATGATTTGGCTACCTTCGGTGTTGTTGCTTTTCCTATGCTACCCGAACCTACACTTACCCGCACGACTCTCTCGGCGTTTCCCTTTAAATCGACGCTCAGCTTCGAGCCGATTATTGCGTACTGGCAGGCCCACGAGGAGGATAAGAATCCGGGCCTGGCCATGCTGGCGCGCGCCATCGGCGAAAAGGTAGTCGAGCAGACTTGGGTCCGTGGACCTATCACCGACATGGCGGTGCTGGAATGCAACTGCGACTTAGTGGAGACCCTAATGCTGGCCATGTTCCCGCCGGCTTCTTTTCATACGGATATCAGTGGAGCTATTGCGCCCTTTCAGCGCTATAGCTTCTACCATACGCCGCGCTTTGCCGATGTGCTCCTGACGTCAGCCAAAACCATCAAGCAGCCGCTTAATATCGACAACCGGGTTTTGGAAGTTCATTCGACCCGGATGGCTTACCAACTGATACTTGACCAGGTATATGGGGTTCAAATGCCCCAATATGGCACTATCACCTTCACGGTTCCCGACTACAGCATCGGGCTTTACCGGCATTACGGCGTCGATTTTAATACCACCTTCCTGCGGGTTCAGGTAGTAGGTGGGCCCAAGCCTGAGCTTACTTCCGAGGAAATAGAGCGTCTGACCCGCAACCCGCACCGCATTGACATCTGGCAGGAACTACTGCCCGTGGACCGTTTCGAGCTGGAAGGCTTCCACATTCTGCACCTGGTGGACGTAACCGATCAGGAAATTTTGTCGGAGCTGAAGTACGATCTGCTGGAGCGCGACGTGCTGCAAGCCTCCGACCGACTAGAGCAGATTCAGGAAAAGCTGCGGGTGCTGTTTGGCCGGCCTTTTTTGCAGCTCGGCATTGCGGCCTACGACGAAAAGAAGCAAGCCTTCGTGGACTTCGGCCGCAAAATCAACCACAGCTTTCTTACCAAGCAACTCCACAGCCAGGATGCGGGCTCCGGCTTCCGCCAGATTTACCGCGAGCTGTGGCAGAACCGCCAGCCGCTGGTACTCGAAAACGTGGAAACGGCCGACATTCCCGAAGACCTGCGCCAACAAATTCTCAGCCTCGGCATCCGCTCGGCTATCTTGGCCTTGCTGCCTTACGGCGATGATACGGTAGGCTTATTGGAGCTAGGCTCGCCGAATATTGGCGACCTGGACGAGTTTGACGTGGAAACGGTGGCGCAGTTCGTTCCGCTGTTTGCCGTGGCTGTGAAGCGCAATGCCGAGGAAATCCACACCCGCGTGCAAGCCATCATCAAGGAGAAATTCACGGCCATTCACCCCACCATGGAATGGCGCTTCACCGATGCGGCCCAAAACCTGCTGCAGAAGCAGGAAGACGGCAACCGCAATGCTGAAATGGAAGACATTGTTTTCCATGACGTGTTCCCGCTGCACGGCTCCTCCGACATCAGGGGCAGCAGCACGGCCCGCAACGAAGCCGTACAGGGCGACTTGATTGAGCACCTCACGTTGGCCAATAAAGTGCTGAAGAAAGCCGCCGAGTTTCAGGCGCTGCCTATTCTCGACGAGCTAAAGTTCTACGTCAACAAGAACCTGCGCCGTTTGCGCCAAGGCATTGTGTCGGGCGACGAGGTAAGCATCTTCGAGTCGTTGAAAACAGAGGTAGAGCCGCTGTTCGAGTATCTAGGACAGAATTCGCCGGCGTTGCAGCCAGTTATCAGCCAATATTGGTCGAACATCGACCCCGAGCTAGGCATCGTGTACAAGCGCCGCAAGGCCTTCGAACAGAGCACTACCATGCTCAACGACGCCGTGAGCGACTACCTGGACGAGGAAGAGGACAAGGCACAGCTGATGTTCCCGCACTACTTCCAGCGCTTCAAAACCGATGGCGTGGAGTACAACATCTATGTGGGCGCCTCCCTGGTGGAAAACAAGCCATTCGACATGGTTTTTCTGAAAAACCTACGCCTGTGGCAACTCTTGGTAATGATAGAAATTACGCGCCGCACTGCTGCCCTCAAGCCGCAGTTGCCGGTGCCGCTCGATACCACGCAGCTCATTCTCGTGCACAGCCAGTCGTTGAGTATTCGTTTCCGGCAAGATGAGCGCCAGTTCGACGTAGACGGTGCTTACAACATCCGCTACGAAATCATCAAGAAGCGCATCGACAAGGCCACCGTACAAGGCACCGGCGAACGGCTCACGCAGCCCGGCCATATTGCCCTGGTGTACACTCAGCAGCGCGAAAGCGAAGAGTACTGCGAATACTTGGACTACCTCCAAGACCGCGGCCTGCTCGAACCCGAAGTAGAGGAACTAGAGCTAGAAGAACTCCAAGGCGTCAAAGGCCTGCTAGCACTTCGAGTGAAGGTGAGGTTGAATTAAGAATTAGCCGTTCAAGCTTCTTGAAGCTGTTTAAACTAACGGTTATCTTAATTTATAACTCCTAAGTTTTAATTGATTCAACGCGGCGCGCAGCAGAATCAGCCACAGCAGGCCAGCCGCAAAACCGGCCACTACATCGGTGGGGTAGTGCACGTGCAAGTAAACACGGGTGAGGCCGATGAGCAACGCCCACAGCACCAGTAGGGTCGCCCAAACCGGGTGGCTACGGTGTTGCCACAGCAGCCACGCTAGGCAGCCGTAGAGCGCCATGCCAATCATGGCGTGGCCGCTTGGAAAGCTAAGGCCCGGCTGCAAGATGAGCGCCGACGAGGGCCGCAGGCGGTGATAATGCGTTTTGAGCAACTGATTGAACAGCGAAGAGCCGGCCACCGCCAGAAACAACTCCAGCGCCTCGTGCCGGTGCCCCCGCCAGCGTAACCAAAGCGGCCCTAAAATGCCCGCCAGCACCAGAAAGCGCGCCGAAGCGAAAAACGTAATGAACTCCGCCACCGGTGTCAGCCAGGGCCGCGGAGCGCGCAACGTATCCATCAGCCGAAAGCCCCAATCATCGAACTGCGCGGAATGAGCCACGAATACCACCCGCGTGAGGTAGAAGAACAGCAGCAGTGAGGCCACAAACACGCCTCCTACTACCAACACTTCCAACGTCAGAAAACTGAACAGGGCAACAAGGCGGGCAGTGAGTGATTTCCTCATTTAATCACGGATTGGGTCGGATTAACCGAATGAGTCGGATTTTGTGGGCGATTACCTCCAGGTTTCGGTGAAACAACCTTGCTGACTTGCAACGCTTATTTCCTTGAAGTACTGTTGGAGTTGGCAGGCGTAATCTTGCTCTGGCATCTTTAAATCGTTTAAGATGTAAGAGTTTAACTTCAGCAGCTTCTCAAAAGAAGAACTTGTAGCTAAGTTAATTGTCCACAAAATCTACTTATTTGGTTAATCCGACCCAATCCGTGATTAAACGCAAAAAGCCGGTCCATAACTGGACCGGCTTTCGGTGTGCGCTCGGGGAGACTCGAACTCCCACACCTTGCGGAACTGCCGCCTGAAGACAGCGCGTCTACCAATTTCGCCACAAGCGCAGAAGTAGTCACCAAACCACAATATTCCCGTTCGGAGTGTCATTTGGTTCTGCAAAGATAAGCGCATTTTTTGGGGACGGGCAAATTCCGCCGCAAAAAAACGACATATTTCACCGCCAGAATCTACGTTCAGGCTCTATTCAGACTGTTTTCCAGTTGATTGCGCTTTCATTTTCACCGGTCTCCTTACTCTGGTTTCCACTTGTTTCAGTAGCGGAATAGCCACTAACAGCCACACCAGCCCGGCCGTGAAACCAGCCAGCACGTCGGTGGCATAGTGCACGCGCAGGTAGACTCGGGTAAGTCCAATAAGGGCCACCAGCAGTACCAGCCCCGCCATCGACAGCCAGCGCCACCCCTTATTCCGGACGTTGATGTAAATGAGATAAATCAGCAAGCCGTAGAAGGAAGCGGAAATCATGGCGTGCCCGCTCGGAAAGCTCAGCCCCGACGCCGATACCAGAGGCAGCAAGGGCCGGGGCCGTTGGTAGAACTGCTTGAGCACCAGATTTAGGGTGATGCTACCCAGCGCCACCACCGGCACCAGCAGGGAGTTCCAGCGGTGCCGCCGTACCAGCAGAAACCAGTTGATAAGCAGGAAGGCGGCCCCGGTAATAAAGTTGCGCGAGGCCAAAAACGTAACGGCCTCCACCCACTGCTGCCGGGGTCCCAACACCTGCCGCGTCCAGCGGAAAGCGGCGGCATCGAAAGTGGCCGCGTCCTGATCGAACACCTCCCGGCTCAGGGCCAGAAACCCAACCACCCCCGCAATGCCAAGCACCAGCGTGATGGTGAATTCGGTGAGGAAAAGGGTAACTATAGTCAGCAAGCGGCGCCAGGTGTTCGTCATACCAGAAAGAATGTAGCACAAGCTCCAACTTGTGCCCTCAGTCACATTAGTTTCGCTCGTTAGAGAGGTGTTGACTGGCCTACGCAACACCAGTTCCTGCGCAAGCCAATTACAGATTGCAGCAACTCGACACTGCAATTTGTACACAAGATCAAGAACAGCCGAAGTTGGTTATCTGTCCCTGTTCTACGTAATACGGCACAAGCTAAAGCTTATGCTACATTCCCTCCCCGACGCCGGCTTCGACCGGGTAGCTGCCTTCTATGACCCCTTGAGCCGGCTCGTGTATGGTCAGTCCTTGCTTCAAGCACAGCAGCACGCGCTGGCAGTGGGCCTGCCACCCGGCGCGCCGCACCTGCTCGTGATTGGGGGCGGCACGGGGGCAGTGCTGCTGGAAATACTACGTCTGCGACCTCAGGCCACTATTCTGTATCTGGAAGCCTCTCCCCTAATGCAGACGAAAGCCCGGGCGCTGCTGCACCGCCAGCAACCGGCGGCAGTACCACAGGTGGTGTTTCAAGTTGGCACCGAAGCCAGCTTGACGAGCCCGGCCGCTTTCGATGGCATCATCACTTTCTTCTTTCTCGACCTGTTCGACCCGCTGCGGCTGCGGCAGGTAGTAATGCAACTCAACGCAGTCCGCAAACCTTCGGCGCCCTGGCTATTTGCCGATTTCGTACCGCCTCAGACGTGGTGGCAGCGGGGGCTTCTGGCAATCATGTACCAGTTTTTCCGGCTTACTACGGGCATCAGCGGGCAGAAGCTACCGCCTATTCAGGTGGAGCTGGCGCGGCTAGGGCTACACGCAGAGCAGCAGAAGCGGTTTTTCAAAGGAATGGTGGAAGCATCAGTGTGGAAGTAGCGGCTTATCAACACTTCCCTAGCAGCACGCTGTTTGATATCGGCAACGTCGGCTACCTTTAGCGTGTCCTTGTTTCTCTGCTCTCCTTTGTTTGATGATTCGAAAAACTGCTACCGCTTTTCTGCTGGCGCTGCCGCTGGCTTTCAGTGAACCTGTAGCCGCGCAGGCGCCCGTCACTTACACCGTTGCTTTTCCGAATGCCGTGCACCACGAGGCACGCATTACGGTCACGTTTGCGCAGTTGCCCGCCGGGCCCTTACAGGTACGAATGGCCCGTTCGTCGCCGGGGCGTTATGCGTTGCATGAATTCGCGAAGAACGTGTACGACGTAAAAGCCACCGACTCGAAAGGCAAAGCACTGAACATCAGCCGCCCCGACCCCTACGGATGGGAGGTGGGAGGCCACGATGGTACCGTAACGTTCAGCTACACCTTGTTCGGCGACCGGACCGATGGCACCTACGCGGGTATTGATATTCGGCATGCCCACCTCAACATTCCGGCCACGCTGGCCTATGCCCGCGGCCTGGAACAGCGCCCGGCCGAGGTGAAGTTTGAGTTGCCTACAGGCTGGCAAGTAGCTTCGCAGCTGCGGCCCGATGCCACCAAAGGCACCTGGTACGCCCCTCATCTGCAATACCTCATGGATTCGCCCACCTCGCTTGGCCCGCAGAAAACGCGCACCTGGCAAGAACAAGGCCGCACCATTGAAATGCAGGTGCTACACGAAGGCACCGACGCCGAGCTCGACAGCTACGTGGCGCAAACCAAAAGAGTGGTGAAGGAAGCTGCCGCCGTGTTCGGGGAGCTGCCGGAGTACGACTTCGGACGCTACACCTTCGTGGCCAACTACCTACCCCAAACCAGCGGCGACGGGATGGAGCATCGCAACTCCACCTCCCTCACCAGCAACCGTCCCCTGCGCGGCCCCGGCGCCCTCGACAACCTCGGCACCGTGTCGCACGAGTTTTTCCATAGTTGGAACGTGGAGCGCATCCGTCCCAAAGACCTAGAGCCGTTCGACTTCGAGCGGGCCAACATGAGCAGCGGCTTATGGTTTGCCGAAGGCTTCACGCAGTATTACGGCGAGCTGTTGCTGCGTCGCGCCGGCGTTTACACCGATCAGCAGTACTGCGAAGAAGCCCTGAACGGTCTGATTAACTCGATTTTGCTTTCGCCGGGAGCGGCCCTGTACTCGCCGGTGCAGATGAGCCAGCAAGCGCCTTTCGTGGACGCTGCCGCCGCCATCGACCCCAACAACCGCTCGAACACCTACCTCAGCTACTACTACATTGGTGGGGCCAACGCCCTGGCGCTGGACCTTGAGCTACGCCAGAACCACAAAACCACCCTCGACGCCTTCATGCGGGCGGTGTGGCAGCAGCACGGCAAGCCGCAGCGCAACTACGCGCCCGAGCGCCCCTACACCCTCCCCGATTTGCAGCGGGTGCTCGGCGAAGTCAGCAAGGACACGGCCTTTGCCGGACGTTTTTTCCGGGAGCACATCTATGGCCACGAGCTACCCAAGTTCGAGCAGCTGCTGGCCCCGGCGGGTTTGCAGCTCCGCAAGGCCAAAGCCGGCCAAGCTAGCCTTGGCCTCATGCGCCTCCAGTTCCTGCCCGATAGCAGTGGGGCCGCGCTGCCCGGCACGTCTACCGTCGGGAGCCCGCTCTATGTGGCGGGTATCGACCGGGAAGATGTGCTGCTCAAACTGGATGGCCAGCCGTTGAAGCGAGCCAAGGTGCTGCAACAGCTCCTGGCCCAACACAAGCCCGGCGACGTGGTGCCGCTGGAAGTCCGCGCCCGAGACGGTGTACGGACTGTGCAGGTCAAGTTACAAGAAGATCCTGTGCTGGAAGTGGTTCCCCTACCGACAGCCACCCGTCAGCAATTGGCGTTCCGGAAGGCTTGGCTGAGTGGCAAGGCAAAGTAATTGTCATTCCGACGCAGGAGGAATCTGAGTTATTCCGTTTAAGACTTCGCTCAGATTCCTCCTGCGTCGGAATGACAGTCTTTTAATCTGCTTCTAACATGCCTGCCCCACCCCTCGACCGTCGTTTATGGCTCCTGTATGCCATCATTCTGGTCGATATAATTGCGGGAGCCGCCATTGGACCGGTGATGCCGGAGTTTGTGCGGGGCCTGCCGGAACCACAGCTGTGGCTACTAGTTGGGATGGGAATATTTTTGGGTGTGCAGCTATTTTCGGCGCCGCTGCTTGGGCGGCTGAGTGACGGATACGGGCGGCGGCCCATCTTTATCGTTTCGGCGGTGGGTACGCTGCTGGCCAATGTGCTGCTGCTACCGGTGCGGGCGGGGCTGTACTTCGTGAACCGCGCTTCCGATGGGGTTACCAACGGCATGTACGCTGCTGCGCGCTCGGCCATCACCGATATTTCAACACCCGAGCGGCTGTTCAAGAACCTCGGTCTGGAGGGCGCTATTATCTCGCTCGGCTTTGTGCTAGGGCCTATGGCAGCCGGAATATTGCTTAGCACCTTGCACGTGCCACCCGCCCAGCAGGCCGCCTACGTAGTGCGACTGGCAGTAGTGCTGGCGGTTCTCAACATCGGGCTGAGCTTGTTGCTGCGCGAAACCCACCAGCACCGCAACGGCGTACGGGGCAGCGAGCTAGTGGCCGAGCTAGGCCGTTCTGTGAACCCGCTTACCCTCTGGACGCGGCTGCAAGTGAAAGACGCCAGCAACCCTGGCGTCCGCCGGATTGTGCTTACCCAAGTGGCCCTCACGCTTAGCACCGGCTACTACGTATACTTCGTGCCGTACATGAGCTTGGGTGAGCTGCATATGGATGCTCGCACTATCTCCTACTTCTTCATGTTTTTCGGGGCTCTCAGCATCGTGCTGAACTACGGCTTTTACACCTACCTCGCTGACCGTATAAACCAACGCCGCGCCATTGTGCTACTGGCTCTGCTAGGTACGCCCGTACTGGCCGGCTACGGGCTAACGGGCTCTTCACGTGAAGCTTTTGTGGTATTGGTTGTGTTCGACTGCCTTACGCTGTCCTTGATTCAGGGCTTGCTGGAAGGACTGCTGGCCCGCCGCACCACCGAGGCCGACCGAGGCGAGATTTTTGGGCTAAACCAAGCGTTCCAGGGCCTAGCTAGCTTCGGGTCCACCTTGGTGTGCGGGCTGCTGTCAGTACTAGATTTGCGGCTGCCATGGGCGTGGTTTGCGCTGTGTTTGGCATTAGTGGCGGTGCTGGCCTGGCGGAATAAATAGCACTATAGTTCTAAAATGACTTGCCAGTAAAAGTGCACTAAGCTTCACTTGCGGTTGCTGGAATACTGTATATTTGACGAGCTTATTTAAGGCCGCTCACTATTCTGTTCTGCTTACCTTCAGTTGTTGGGTCTTACCTGTTGGATGCCTTGTCCTTCTCGTTTGAAATTTTACCGATCTGCTGGAAGGAGCATTCCGTGAAGCGCTTCCCAAATCGCACCAAACAAATCTTTCTACTTTATAATATATCATGGAAATCTTCGGCAACATTGCCAAAGCTGCGAAAGACTTCTTTGTGGAAGGCGACGACGCTCCTGGCACTCC
Source organism: Hymenobacter sp. (assembly GCF_036387835.1). Classification (GTDB taxonomy): domain Bacteria; phylum Bacteroidota; class Bacteroidia; order Cytophagales; family Hymenobacteraceae; genus Hymenobacter. The sequence continues at coordinate 76,643 of NZ_DASVSY010000010.1, forward strand.
CGTCACTGGCCAACCTCAGCCAGCTGGTCAACCCCCTTTTGTATTTCCGCAAGGCCAGCAACCGGCTTTCAACGTTGCCGTCACGCAACCTGAGCAGCGCCACCTCGACCATATTGCCAGCTTATTGGCCGGCGACGGCAAGGACTTCGCGGCTTACATGAAAATGGTGAAAAGCATGGCCGCTGCTGGTATGTCGGGCCCGTTGCTTTACCAAACGGCTTTCAACGCCTTTGCAGCTATTAACGGCACTACCGTACCAGGTTTGCTGGCGTCGGCTAGCAAGTTTGAAACTGTGCTTGAGTCAGACCGCAACAAAGTGGTGGAGCGCCATCGCGAAAAGGTAGGTGAAATCAAGGTTAGCAATGCCGCGCCGAGCACGTTGATGCAGCTAAGCGGGCAAGAGCAAAAGCTAGCTCTCGAAATCGCAGATCTGACCAAGCAACTGCAAGCCAAGCAGCAGCAACTGATCCAAACCCAACAGCAGTTGGCCGAAGAGCAACAGAAAGCGCAGTTAGCGCTGGCCAGCTATGAAGCAGCCAGCACCTCCGCACTAGCTGAATTGCAGGCGCACCGCAAAGCTGCCGAAACATTCCTTTCGTCTGGTGGCACTGCTGCCCCCGCTAAGTAACTCTATGACCAATCTTCTACCTCCTCCTCCCGCTCCTGGCGACAGTTTACCTCCTTGGCAGAAGCCGGAAAAAGTAGCTGGCTGGTTTTTCGTGGCGTTGCTGGCTGGAGCTGGCGTGTATTACTGGGGCAAAATCCTGCCGTATCTAATTGATATTGTATTTGATACTGTGAAGCTCGGTATTGGGCTTGGGTTGTTATTTGTGCTGTTTTTGCTAGCCACCAACAAGCGGGTGCAAGCAGGTCTATGGTATCTGGGCCAGCGGATTTTTCGAACGGCAGCGGGCATCTTCGTCAATACCGACCCCATCGGTATCATGGAAGACTACATCCGCAATACTGAAAAAGAAGCCCAAAACATGGAGAGCGAGGTGGGCCACATTGAAGGTGCCAAGGAATTGGTACAGCGCAAGATGGACGCCAACCGCCAGCAAATGCAGGAATACCTGGCTTTGGCCGACTCTGCGTTGCGCCAAGGCGAGAAAGATTCGGCCGACAGCTACGCCTCACGTGCTGCGCAGCTTGAAGACTACAACCGCCGTTTAACGCCCATGGCTACCACCACGGCCAACGTAAGCTTGGTGATGCGCCAGATCCTGAAAGCCGCCCTGCGCCAAATCGATAACAGCAAGTTTAAAGTAGGCCTGCTGAAAGACGAGTACACGCTAGTCAAGCGCACTAGCTCCGGCATGCGAGCTGCCATGAACATTCTGCGCGGCGACCCCGACAAGAAGTACTTCTTCGACCTCGCCACCGACCGGGTAGCCCAGGACATGGCCGCCCAGCTCGGCCAGATCAAGCAGGCCATGCGCTACTCACAGGAGTTCGTGAAGGAAATGGACATCCAGAACGGCGTGATGAGCGAGAAAGGCCAGCGTCTGCTCGAGAAATACCAAAAAGGCGAGTTTAGTGCTTTGCTGGAGCAGGAACCTCAAGTACGCATGACCACTACGCAAACCCGTGTGGCAACGAATGACGCCTACGACAAGCTGCTGGATTAACCACATAACCTCTCTGGCAAGAGAGCTGAATCCTACTAACTTTTATACTTCTTCTCCCTTCAAATGACTACACGCGGTAAAGTCGTCATCGGCTTACTTATCATCCTAGCCCTGTATTTCGGTATCAATAAATTGGTTTCGAGTGGGCTGCTATTCAAAAAGGCTGCCACCGAATCGGTGCTGCTCAACTCGATTGAACTACCTACTTCCACGGCTTCATCCCGCACCAACATTGCCGTGCCACTGGCGCAATTACCCGGCACCACGCCCGCCGAGAAGGGCACGCCCATTACGTGGGAAGTAATGGCCTGGAACTCCCAAATGGCGGGGATGCTGGCCAACGGCGGCCCCCGCACCACCCAGGGCTCGGCCATGGCCGCCAACGGTGTGGATATGCAGATTGTGCGCCAAGACGATGTGGCCAAAATGCAAGCTGACTTGGTGAAGAATGCCACTGATTTAGCGAGCAATCCTGAAACCCCTGGCCTGCTAGTGAGCATCATGGGCGACGGATTGCCCGGCTTCTCGGCCGTACAGGAGCAGCTCAAGAAAGCCGGCACGCAGCTCCAGATTATTCCTTACTCAGTGGGCAAATCCTTTGGCGAAGACAAGCTGATGGGCCCGAAAGAGTGGCTCGACAACCCCAAGCTGGCCGTGGGCAAAACCATTGCCTGCTACCTGCGCGACGGTGACCAGAACATTGCCCTGAAATGGTGCGCCGACAACGGCCTCAAAGTCAACCCCGACGAAACCACT
>NZ_DASVSY010000011.1:0-136766 GCF_036387835.1 Hymenobacter sp.
TGCGCGAGCACTGCCGCTTGTGGCAATACGACTACAACCACCTGCGCCCCCACCAAGCCCTTCGCTTTATGACCCCCATCGAGTTCCGGCAAGCCGCCTAACCTCTACTTTTCACTGGCCTACTTACAGGGGAAGCTTACAATGCATTCCGGTTTGGTGCGTTGCGGCCAACGAGTTTAAAAGCAGGCCCAACCTGCAACAGAAGCACCATCAGCAGGCCTTCTGTTGCAGGTTGGGCCTCCCAGAACATATAGCAAATAAATTGTTGCCGGAATGCCAAATAAAGCCTGCTACAAGCTCACACCTGAGCGCTGTACTTGGTTTTGATGAAGGCTAGCATTTCCGGAATGTCAGCGTGGTCCTGCGTGGCCAGACTTTTCCAGAGCACTTCCACCAGCAGCATGAGCAGACGAGCTTCTTTATCGGGCTGCTGGTAGCCTAGCTGCTGAAAAGCCGTGGTAAGCAAGCCAGGCAAGGGCTGCAAAAACCGCTCGTGCTGCGTGCGGGCTACAGCTACGTCAACCAATCGGTTTTGTAGCTTCCAGAAAGCGGGTTCTTCCTGCACCAACGTATAGGGTAGATCGATGATGCGGTAAATCAACTCCAGCGGCGCATTATCGGGCAGCCGGCCTCGGCTCTGCTCGATAATGCGCTTGTAGCCGCTGCGGATGATGTAGTCGAGCAAGTGGTCTTTGTTGCCGAAGTGCTTGAAAATAAGCGCTTCCGATACCTCAGCGGCTTTCGCAATCAGCGCCGTGGAGGTATTCTCGAACCCTCTCTCCGCGAACAGTTGCAAGGCTGCCTGAGCAATAAGTTGTTTGCGGTTCATGGCTCAAAGGTAAAGCGCAACATCTGGATGTCGTACATGCGTGCTGCGGGATATATAGACTATCTGGTCGGCTTGTGCGAGTGAGACCTTACGCAGCAATGTAGGTGGCGGGATAGGTTACGCTAAAGCTTAATTTATATTGTTGATGACGAGCTAAGTAAAAGACTTTTAGCTCGACTTTTGCTAAGTCTACAGTTGCTGACAACCAACAAACGCCTGTTAAATATCAATAAAAATTTGCGGCATTCTCTTCAGTTGATGGTGCTATAAGCAGTAGCACCATCAGGAGCATCCAGCTAACCGACGGGTCATATTTGATGCTGTAGTGCAGCAGCTAATTTATTGCTTTGCAAGAAGGGTACACGCTCAACATGATAATCAAGAGAAGTTTTGCAACTTCCTAAACAGCTTCAAAAGTAACGTTGTGCAGTCTATATTTATAACATGAGTTTAAGCCTAAACGAAACAACGCCAGAGCAAGGCCCTAACGAAAAGGATGCTACCGTCAGCTCTGGCCCTGCAGAATCTATGGGAGCAGAAGTAGCGACTGGGGGCAAGCGGCACAGACTAAGTGGCGCCATGGTTTCGACGGCGACCAAATTACTGCCCTTGGTGCAAGTGCTTGAAACCATACAACCGCTGGTAGCAAACGAGTCGGTTTTTCACACTCGGCGGCTGAAAATTAACGCGCAGATTGCACTTGTATACGAGCAGCTAAAGCAGGAAAGGCCAAAGCGCAAAGCCTTGACGCTCGCCTTCAAGACTATGGGTGATTTGGTGCTGGAAGAAACCCGCGACATAAGCAAAGATGAGCTGAAACAAGCGGCTAAGGAAGTGGTACTTGCAACCATTAAAAACGCGCCCGCCATCATCAGCGCTGCTCACCAAGCCCGGCTGCTTTCCTAAGCAAAAACAAGCCTATTTGCTGCAAATCATCGCCCATTTAACTTTAAAAACATTGTATAAATATGTAGTTTACAAGTGCAATTCCCCTCAACCCACATTATATGCTCTTAGCTCTACTTTTTCTTGGCCTTAGCATGATGCTGACCGGCCACTTATTTAAAGGTGTTCTGTGTGCTTTTCTACAAGCAACCATTATTGGATGGTTCCCGGCCGCTGTCTGGGCAGTTTCGTTGAAAAGCATGGAAACAAGTGCGCAACATCATGAAGCTCCGGTTGTCCTGCAGGCTAGCCAAGTGCCAGCTTGAGGAGTAGTAAACACCAGCAAAAAAGCCTCGACTTTTATCGAGGCTTTTTTGTGGAAATTATGAACGGCAACCAGTCAGCTTTCGGCGCTAATCACGTAAGCTATTAGTGGTAATATGCTATTGTTTGGTATTGTATTACCAGTTATCCTCGCCGGAAACAGGTTTGTGAAGCGTTGCACTAAGGCTCTCTGCGAGTGACTTGGCATAGGTGGCAACTTGTTCTTCATATTGTTTTGCTATAAACGCGCCTTTGTTTTTAGGCTTACTCATTTGAGCGCTAATTTCTTTCTCAACCGGGACAGCCAGGCTGCCAACTATCAAATTGTAGTTTGTAAGCGTGTACTTATAGCGCCCGTCCTTGAAATTCAACGTCATCATATAGCCTGCCTCTTGGTTAACCGGGGCGAGGGAGCCTTGCGTAAGCCGAATTGGCAAATCGGTATAGGCTCGGATAAGTAGAAGGCCAGCATCCTTCTCATCCACTTTAATAACATCCTTGGCGTCATCGAATGTCAAGGCGAGCCATAGTTTAGCACGGCTATACAACTCGCTCTGCTTTACCCCGTCCACAGTAACTATTTCGCTATAGGTCACTCTTTGGGTCTGCGCATCAACTGGCAGGGTAGTTACGGCTGTGGTTTGTGCATAGAGGCCGACAGAAGAAAGCAGCGAGGAAACAATAAAAAGTAATTTCATAAACCAGCTATTATTCAGAGAGGACTTTCTTCAGGACTGATTCGCGCACTAGTAGTCCTGGCTTGTTTGGTGCGGTGAGTTTGAAGTCATCAAAGAAGTCATCAAATTAGATGCCAGCTCGCCCATATCCGCCTGCGTGGAAGCTACTTTATGGGCGGCATCGTAACGGCTATTTACAAACTAAGCGGAGAGCTTGGCTTCAGCCACCAACATTTCCAGTACGTCTTCACCTTCTGCTAGCTGGTAGAATAAAATGTATTGTCGCTTTCTAGCACTAGGTTAGCCAAGATATCATCAGCCGGTTATGGGCGCACTTAAACGGTACGGCGCGTCACGTGCTCACCCTTATAGGCTCTCTGGACCTCCGAAAGCTGGTAGCTGCGCGGACTGGACAACTATTGAAGGAATAGTTTGGGCGTTAATTTATCTCGCTACAGTTAGGTCGGAGCAGCATTGAGCGCCAGACAAGCAAACAGGCAGCTGACCATGATACATTAAAAATAAATTCTTAGATACTGCACTTGCATTTTATTTGAAAACGAAAACACCCCGCAAGCGCTTGGCTTACGGGGTGCTTCAAGTTACTATTGTGGTCGTGTAAGAACTACAGTCCCCGGTCCCGAAGGCTCGCTAACCTATTTTTTGTCAATAACTTACATTGCTGCTAAAACTCTTCGCCCAAGAATGGGGGCGCAAATGGGGGCTTGGATTGAAACTATCCCTCTTCCGCCACCAGCTTGACATCATACCGGGCCGCCACGTCCAGCAGAATGCTCCGCAGGTGTTGCGAGTCGTGCGCCAGCATTTCCAGCAGCACTAGCATCCGGTCAAACGTTTCATTGGTGTTAGCCGGGATGCTGCCGGTCAGCAGCGCGTTTACCTGCCACAACTCTTTCAAGTCTTTTTGGGGCAGGAAAAACGGGTCGTAAAACCGGTTGTCCGAAAGCAACTCGATGGGCTCGTTTTTCTTCACCGGCCCACGCAGGCGCTTTACCATTAGCCGGTCATGCGTGACGACCACGTACACGTGCTTAGGCTGAATCAAATCCATGCGCTCCGTGAAGGAGGCAATAACCAAGTCGCCGGGGCTGATGGTCGGCTGCATGCTGTCGCCGGCTACCTCGAAGGCCCGCACCGACTTGCCCCGATAGCCCGGCACGCGAATGGTGTCCAGCTCCCCTAAGGTTTCTTCCACGTCACGCGCAATCAGGTAGCCTGCCTGCGCCTTCGTGCTCACGATGCTCACTTGCTCCTCGCCCTTCTCGTTCACAGTCACCGCGTAGGGGACGCCGGGGTAATCATTCGCCGCTTTAGGGGGCTCCGGGGCCGCATCCGTCCGAATCATTGGAGCCTCCCCACGCATCAGCCATTCTGCCCGCAGCTCCGGGTAGTTTTCCAGAATGTCCATTAAAGTTTCGTAGCCGGGCTTCGATTTATTCTGAACCAGCTTGTACAACTTTTGGGGACCTTCGTAGCCCAAATTTTTGGCCAATTGATAGGCAGACAGGCCATAATGGTTCATTAAGGCGCTAATACGGTCGCCAACGTGCGCTCTTTGTTCCAATTTTATTGCTGTTAGTGGGTAAACTTTTTTTGCTTATTTCAACTTTGGTAGCCAGGTTTGTACGACCAACGTCTAAACAAAGATACATAACAGCAAACAAAATGGAACACTTGGCAAAGATTATTTCCGAACTGCGTGCCACGCTGCCGAAGCGCAACGACTACGCCCGCCGCACCGTCGAACTGTTGGCCACCCAGGGCAAGACCTACTCCAAGCAGCAGGTCTACAATATCCTGACTGGCCGCTACCACAATGCCGACGTAGCCGAGGCCTTTATCAGCGTCGTGGAAACTGAGAAGAAGCGCGTCGCTGCTCTCGAAGCCCGTGCCACCAAAGTCACTGCCGCTTAGCCATGCAGGTCGCTCTACTCGTCCCCGAACAGGAGTGGCAGCAGCTGCTGGCCGATGTGCAGCGCCTTAAAGCCACCGAATCGGCCACGCCCAAGCCCGCTCTGCCAGCCCCCGACCGGCTTTTGACCGTGCGCCAGGCCGCCGCCTACCTCAACATCAGCCCCGAGGGCGTCCGCAAAGCCCGCCGGGCGGGCCGCCTCAGCGGCTTGCGCCTCAACGAAAAGGAGTGGGGCTTCCGCGAATCCGAGCTTAACCGTCACCTCAACCGCTACAACCGGCCGCTGCCCGCGCTGGCGCAGGTTGCCTAACCCATTCCGCTCATGTCCCAACTACTTCCCATAGTCGGCCCTACCGGGTCCGACCCGGATAGCCCTACCGGTCCCGACTCAGCGGCCACCGCATCTATCATCACGATTCAAAAGGTCAAGCTTAAAGACCAGCACCTGAACTGCGAATTCACTGAGCAGCGCACGCACGATGCGCCGCCCCGCGCTTTCGCTCTGACATGTGCCGAGCAGGTACACCCCGACCTCACGCACGCCCTCACTCGCCTGGTTCCGCACCTCTGCTTGCTGGCCGAGCAGCTAACCGAGACGCCCGACTACTGGCCCGACGAATCAGAGGAATTACCGGCCCTTTTCGAGCCCTTTACTGTCACCGGCTTCTCCATGGGCCGCCATCAAAGCGGCGTCACGCTCATTGGTCAGCGTGAGCTAGCTGCCGGCCGTGTGCTCAATCTGACCACACCTTACCAGTCGTTCGACGACGAGCAAGCCAGCTACTCCTACACCGGGCTCCTGGAAACGACGCTTGCTACGGCTCTGATTGAAGTCGAAGCTGCCCTGCGCGGCAAATGCACCGACTACCGCCAGCTCGATTTGTTCGAGCAACCGGCCGCTGAGTCCCACCAGCTAACGGTCACTCGCTAGCATGAAGGCCCCCGCATTTATGTTTTACACCGGCGACTTTCTGAGTTCGCCCGATGTGCAGCTCATGGAAGTGCATGAGGTCGGGGCCTACTGCCTGCTGTTATTCAATTCCTGGCAGTCCGACCGTCCCGGCTACCTGCCAGCCGACGAGAACCGCATCCGTCGCACCGCCCGCCTCACCACCGAACAGTGGGCCACGAGCCGCGAGATGCTGCTAAGCAAGTTTCCACTAGCCCCCGACGACCCTTCCCACCGCCACAACCCGCGCCTGGTCCAGGAAGCGGTAAAACAGGCCATCAAGCGTGAGCGGCTGGCTGCCAACGGCCGCAAAGGCGGCCGGCCCGAAAAGCAATTGCTTTCCACAACTAACCATCTGGTTTCCCAAAATTCACTCGCTGAGCCGGCAAATCCATCCGCCAAGCAATTGCTTTCCCCGGCCAAGCAAAAGCTTTCCAGCAAAAAGCAAAAGCCCCCAAAATCGAAAGCAATTGAAAAGGCTTCCATTTTCAGTTTCACTACTTCTAACGAAGTAGAGGGAGGCGTAGGGGCTGACGCCCCCGCGCCCGCGCCCACTGCTGCGAAGAAAAAGAATACTGCTCCCACGCTGGCCGAGGTACAGGATTTCGCCACCGAGCAGTACCCCGACAGCGCCGACGCCCAAACCGAGGCCGCTGCCTTCTGCGACCACTACGAAAGCAACGGCTGGCGCGTCAGCGGTAAAACCCCCATGGTCAACTGGCGCGCCGCCTTCCGCAACTGGATGCGCCGCCGCCCGCAATTCCAGGCCTCGGCCGCTAACCGCAGCGGTAGCGGCCCGCCGGCCCCAACCCGAGCCCGCACCTCTCCCAAACCCCTTGACCCCACTCGCTGGAGCTAACCCCATTCATCATGTCTGAGAATCAACCAAAGCCCTACGCTGCCCGTCGCCCCGCCATTTCCGCACCCACCGGCGGCCACCTGCCGCCCCAGGCCCTCGACATCGAAGCCGCCGTGCTCGGAGCCGCCATGCTCGAAGCCGACGCCCAGCTCACTCTGCTGGCCATCCTGCCAACCGAGGAAGTTTTCTACTGCGCCGCCCACCAGCAAGTGTACCTGGCCATCCGCGACCTGGTGCAGGAAGGTAGCCACGCCGACCTGCTTACCGTCGTGGCCCAGCTGCGCCACCGCGGCACCCTGGAGCGCACCGGTGGCCCGCACTTCGTTGCTGGCCTCACCAGCCGCATCAACTCGTCCGCCCACCTCGAAACGCACTGCCGCCTGTTGCAGGAGCAGCACGCCCGCCGCGTCGTCATTCGCGTCGGTACCGAGCTAACCGCTCATGGCTACGACCAAACCCGCGACCCTTTGGAATTGCTGGCTGACGCTCAGGCCCACCTCACAAGCTTGCATCGGGCCCTCGAAACCCGCCCCGGCCAAACGGCCGCCGCCGCATTCGACCCCACCTTTGACCGCCTCGCTCAGGCCGTGCAGCAGCGTGGCCTCACCGGCATCCCCACGGGCCTAACCGCCCTCGATGGCCTCACCGGCGGCTGGCAGCCCGGCGACCTGGTGCTACTAGCTGCCCGGCCCGCAATGGGCAAAACCGCCGCCCTACTGCATTTCGCCCGCACCGCTGCCCTCGACCACGGCCACCACACCGCCATTTTCAGCCTCGAAATGCCCACGCTGCAGCTCATGCAGCGCATGGTGGCCAGCGAAGTCCCCGGCTACAGCAATTCCGACCTACGCCGCGGTAACCTGCCCGGTGGCCTGGAGCAGGTGGCTCACATCCGCCAACAGGCCCAGCGCCTGCGCACCCACGGCCACGCTTTGCACTTGGACGACACCCCCGGCCTCAGCATTCAGCAGCTGCGCGCTAAGTGTGCCCGTTTGCACGCCCAACACCCCTTGGGCCTGGTCCTGGTCGACTACATTCAACTCATGCGCGGCGACCAGAAGGGCAACCGCGAACAGGAGGTAGGCAGCATCAGCCGCGGCCTGAAAGAACTGGCCAAGGAACTCAACGCCCCCGTCATTGCCCTCTCGCAACTAAGCCGCGACGTAGAGAAAAGGGGAGGAGAGAAGCGCCCGTTGCTAAGCGACCTGCGCGAGTCCGGCAGCCTGGAGCAGGACGCCGACTGCATTGTGTTCATGTGGCGTGGCGAATACTACAATATCGCCGAGTATGAGAACGGTACCGCCACCGCTGATACCGTCCTGTTCGACATCGCCAAGCACCGCAACGGCGCCACTGATGAAGTCATAGCCGCGTGCTCCATGCGCCGCGGCACCTTCCAGGACTTGACAACATTCGGCGCAGGCCCCGGCGCATTGCCTGCCTCTCAATTCGACCAGCCCACTTTCTAACGCGCCATCTACACCCCATCGTCATCGTTTGTGTACTCTTGGTATTTTTACTGCGAAGTGAGGGGAATACTTGCACAGCACACTTTTTGACGTACCTTTGACTTAGGTAATTTTACCGAGCAACTCCAGAATGTCACACCCTCACGATAAGTATCACCAAGTCGACAGGCTGCTTGCAAGCATCATGACTAAGCCCAATATGGACCTGCGAACACTCTTCGAGGCCCGCCTTCAGGCTGAGGGCATCTCTTTCAGTGCTGCCTTGGCAAAGATAAAGGTGGAGCATCGTGCCCTCAATGGAGCGCTTGATGCTACTCAGAAACGTCACGACTTGCTAATGCTAGCACGCCTAGCCGACTTCTTACAAATACCCCGCCCCGAGTTCTTCACGTCCTTCGTTGGCGATTTGGAATCCAGCTTCGCTCACGAAGTGAGCACAGCCGAAAAAGAGCTGTTCATCCGCGAACATTTCAACCTGCCTTACCTCAAGCAAATAGGCCTCATTGACGACCCTAAGAATTTACAAGAGGTCGAGGAGAGCATAATCGCACATTTCGGTTACGTTTCAATATTCGACTACCAAAAAGAACTCTTTGGCGCTACGTTTAGCAGCGGCAAGCCAAAATCCAAAACAAGTTTTGAAAAGGACTTTTGGGCTGCCCGTTCAGCTAAAGTCTTGAACGGAATTAATAATTACTTTCCCTACGACCGCGACGGACTCAAAGCCTATGTCCAACGCATGCGTTGGTTTTCTATGAACGTCAAGAAGGGGCTTTACCAAGTCATCCGCGACTTGTTCAAGCTCGGAGTAACTGTGATATTGCGGCCTTATGACCCAAAGCTTTACGCCCGAGCTGCCACCTTTCCGGTCGAAGATAAGTGGGGAATAGTATTGACAAATTATAGCGACAACTACCCCACATTTTGGTTTGCGCTATTGCACGAGCTTCACCACGTTCTATTCGATTACGAACACGTTAAAAACTTCTATTATCACATCACGGGCGAGTTGGACCTGTATTCCCCCCATGAAGTAGAAGCGGATGAGTTTGCTAACAACATGCTGCTACCGCCCTCAAAATTTGAGCAGGCCAAGCCTCACATTGGCAACAGGTCTTTCGTGGAAGAATTTGCTCGGGTAAACCAAGTGCATCCGAGTGTGATTTACGCCCGCTATTGTTGGGAGATGCAAGAAGTGGATGAGAAGGTTTGGGCCAAATTCAAACACTTAATACCCAGCGCCGCCGAAGCATTACCTATGTTGAAAGGAAACCCGTGGCAGAATAAGGTAGCTCTTAAAGAAATAGCTAAACAAACCGAAAACGAATTTTTCAAAGGCATTTAGTATTAATATGGCCAAATCCAAACGCACACCGGTTGCTTCGCAAGAGCGAGTAATTAAGCTTCCCGCAGTTAGCTCTGCCGATGAGAAAAACGAAATGTACGCCGCAGCACAGGCGTTTATAGACGAGCCTGGTACGGATGCTGCCCTTGATAAGGAGAACGAAAAGCATTTCCTGGAAGGATTTAAACTACACAATCCGACACTTGCGCGCATTATCGGTGAGCTCAAGCCCTATGTAATAACTTTTCCTAAAGAGTTTTATAAGCAAATCTACCGTCTTCACCAGTGGTCCACGGAGCCTGAAAACCTGCGCAATCGTCCCGGCATCGTTGGTGCTTGGACCATCGAATACATTTACAATCGGTTTCCCAACGGCACCGTTCCCGAATTGCGGTCCAGGAATCCGCGCACCGCTGCCGGTGACTTAATGTTCAAGCACTTTCAAATGCTGACTGAAGAAGGCGCTGAGCTTCTCAAGCAGTACATTCAGGAGGCTACCCTGTGGATGAGCCAATGCTCTAGCTGGTCGCAGTTTCAAAACTTGTTCGCTCGTAATACCGGTAAGCCCTACCAAACATTCATGTTTGGAAACGGTGCCGCTTAAGCAGCGGCCACGAGCAAGCAAACATTGACTCTTGTACCAAGCCTGGATGCATCGTAGACCCTGAGGGCCGCCGGAGGTCTCGCGTTCAAACGACGACTCGTTGAACAAGGGTTCATCCAACTCTTTTATGAATGCTTGTGTCGAATTGTGTCAAAATGTGTTGAGGTAAGCCCGATTTCCAGCTTCTCAGGGCATTTTTCTTATGAAGCGTTATGAAGCAAAAGGGGTAAAAAGTGCAAAATGGAGCCAGAAGACCACACCGTTTATCAAAACACCCTCGACCGGCTTTTACAGTTGGGGGAGCGGGAATGGATTGAGTTCAAAGAAAACAACAGCAACCCCGATGAAATCGGCAAGCGCCTCGCTGCGCTGGCCAACGGCGCCAGCCTGCACGGGCGCGAAAACGGCTACCTCGTCTATGGTGTGCAGGATGCTACACTCGCCGTTGTCGGTACCAGCTTTCAGCCCCGCGCCGCCAAAAAAGGCAACGAAGACCTGGAAATGTGGCTGAGCCGGATGCTCGACCCGCGCCTGGACTTTCGCATCGTAGAGTTTGAACACCGGGGCCAACCCATTGTCCTGTTCGAGGTGCCCGCCGCCGCCGACCGCCCCGTGCGTTTCCAGAACGAGGCTTACATCCGCGTCAACAGCATCACCAAGCCCTTGCGCGAATACCCCGACAAAGAGCGCAAGCTTTGGCACACCGCCGCACATCAGGCATTCGAAAAAGGCGACGCCGCTACCCGCCTCACGGCCGCAGAAGTCATCAGGCTCCTCGACGTGCAGGCCTACTTTGAATTGCTCAAGCAGCCCCAGCCCACTACGCAGGAAGCGGTGCTCGAGAAGCTGAGCAAGCAGAAGCTGATAAGTGGCCGCAGCGGCTCCTACACCATCACCAACCTCGGGGCCGTGCTATTCGCCCGCCGCCTGAATGATTTCGAAGACCTGGCCCGCAAAGCCATGCGCGTTATCGTGTACGACGGCCCCAGCAAACGCAGCAAAATAGTCCGGGAGCAAACTGGTGGCAAAGGCTATGCGTCCGGCTTCGAAGGGTTAGTAGATTGGATAAACGGCCAACTGCCCGCCAATGAGCTGGTGGGCCCCGCCCTGCGCCAGGAGGTTCGCCTGTACCCCGAGCTGGCCATCCGCGAGCTGGTCGCCAACGCCCTCGTACATCAGGATTTCTCCCTCACTGGCACCGGCCCGCTGGTCGAAATCTATTCCGACCGCATCGAAATCACCAACCCCGGCCTGCCCATCATCGACCCGCTGCGCTTCATCGACGAAAACCAGTCGCGCAACGAGTCGTTAGCCGCTCTCATGCGCCTGGCCCACATCTGCGAAGAGCGCGGCAGTGGTATCGACCGCGCCGTGGGCGAAGTAGAGCTATACCAGCTGCCGCCCCTACTGGTGCAGACCCTCGACCGTCACACCAAAGTCATTCTGTTTGCGCCCCGCCCACTCTCTGAGATGGACCGCGCCGAGCGCATCCAGGCCGCCTACCAGCACTGCTGCCTGCAATACGTCATGCACCAGAAGATGAGCAATCAGACCCTGCGTACCCGACTCAACATCCCTGACGAAGCCTACAGCACGGCCACGCGCATTATCAACGATGCCCTCGCAGCCAAGCTCATCAAGCTACAAGACCCCGACAGCACCGCCCGCAAACACGCTCGTTATGTACCGTTTTGGGCGTAGGTACGAGGTTGTTTCTATGAAGCGCTAAACCGTTCGGCCGCGTGATAGATATAGGCCACTTCCTTGCCTGGCGCATTGTTTTGCGCATCCATTAGTTGGGTTTCACTATCCGCAATATCAAACAGCGTCTTCACCACTTTGCTCCATTTGAGCTTAGCCAAATCTTCTATTATCTCACTACCTGTTATCAAGACGCTTTTCAAAGTGCCATAAGTCGATTTAACCTTGTGCTTGCGCATGTGCGCGGTGTACTCCTGATATAAGTGCTCCAGCTTATCGCTGGCTTCTGCTTTATCATAATTGCCGCGCGATAAGTCTATCATCCAACTCTGCAGCCGAGCAAATTTTAGCTTGGAATCAGGGTCAGCTTTGAAATCAATAATCTGCTCCCAGCTCACTGAGTCATCTATCATCGGAAGCTTACCTAACACAAGCTCTAATACTTGGTATTTCTGGCCGTTCGCTTTATCAGTTTCAGGCACGAATGCATTGGTAACGGGAATTATGGGTTTATCCTCAATTCGATTCAGCAAAACAGAAAAAAAGTAGTTGTTATAAATGGAGTTGCCATTGAGTAGGCCTTGTCCTGACAGTAAAAGCTGGATAGTTTGAATGGCGCTGCCAAGCTGCATGACGTCGCTGTGTGAGAATAACAGTTTCTGTTTTCTGTGCTCATCATATTGCTCGATGAAATCAGCGTAGTTTTTCTCCCGTGCAATACGCTCTAATTTGTTGCTGTCGAATGGGACTAGTAAGCCAGCTTCGGTTAAGTAGTCTAATTCTGTTTGCTGATATTTCAGCACTTCTTTAAACTCAGCTTCACCCAATAGGACCTTGCCCACGGAGTCAACTAGATAGCCGCTCATCTGCAGCTCTACTTTATCATAGAGTATTTTATCGAAGTACAGAATATCCCGCTTGAGGTTGTCTCTCCCAATCAGATACTTGATATCAATTGAGCGTAGTCCTAGCTTTTCCATAGCAACTCATCTATAAATAACCGCTTGCTTCCTCACTAGCCCTGGCTGCAGCACCACTCAGCCCGGAGTATCTTTTGATACAATCGGTGCCGGACTGTACTTCCATAGTGTATCCTTGCGACTACGCTGGCTATCCATCCGCCGGCTTCGGCCGCGCCGTGTTCGAGGCTAACTATGAGATGGCCAGGATAACCTAATTATCTGAAGGCTTCATTTCCTTCAAAAAGGTCACTACGTTACTAGGGGACTCAAAAAATTGCGGTGACGCTTTGCGTTTCTCCGACATGAGTTCAAAGCCTCCTTTCGCGTAGCATTCCATCAAATTAACCAATTCGCTAGCCTTCTTATCCTCAGCATCAGTGTTCAATGCCTCCAAGTCCGACAAAGGAAAATCACCTAGAGCCAGCAAACTCATAAAGATGTACTGAACAATGGTATCAGGCTTCCAGTCTTTAATTGGCAGGAATTTTTTGCCTGCCCCGCCGCGCTCAAATGGCAATGGGTTTCGGGCCTTTATGCCTACCATAGTAGCGTACATGAAGCATTCGTAAACAGAGCCAAATGCCTTGCCTCTTTCAAATTGCTCTTCGTTGGTGCCAAGGCTTTTACTTACGTCGCCTACCCGAGTCAAACGGGTTACCAATTCTTCGTAGGTTTTCGGGTAAAGCGCGACTTTCTCCAGAAACTTGATTCTCAGCTTTTCCATTAGATAGCCAGCGGATTGATTCGTACAGATAGATTCTTGCGGTTTTGGGCAGTTTGGCCCGCTGGAATCGCCAATTGGTAGATATTAAGTGTCTTGCCTGCTGCCTCAACGTCCTGCTTGATTTGTGTGAGCCGCGCAGTGTCCGCTTGGTACTGCCCCGTTTGTGTAGGGTCAGCATCCAGGAAATCCTTAACAATGACAATGCTTTGTCCGAAGGCGCGAGCAGTCTGAGCTAAGAACGCTCGCGCTTTCACGGCATCAAAATCTGAAATCGGTGCGTCAGCAATCAATGGGTATTGGTCAGCTAACCCTCGGGTTTGGTTGGCTGTAACGATGGCCATGATGATTGCCAACTTCGATGAGCTTGTCTGAGACGTATTCAGGTTATCAACTCGTCGGCCGGCATCATCGTGAATCTGCGGCATGTAGCCGTCCCCATCGGGTACAAATTTAATAGTGCCATAAAAGGCACCTGTTGGCTCATTCATTTCCTTGAAATGCTGATTAGCTGTTTCTTCTAGTTGATGGATGAGCTTTTTGTATTGCGTAGACTTCATGCGGATAGCTAATTCACGCAAGTCATCCAGCATTTTTCTTTTCTGTGCCAGTTTAGGGTCCATCTTGACATCTACCGAGAGCTTTGTGAGCCCGTTTTTGATGTCATTCAGTTGCGTTGTGTATTTCTCGCGGGCAGTGCGCAGCTTTTCCGCTTGTGCGGAATAAGTATGGGTGTCATCATTGGCCGACCGGATTGATTTCAGCATTCCGGCAGCGTCCTTCTCCTCCAAGCCGCTATTAATCACTTCCGTGGAAATAGCTTCTTCAATAGATTTGATTTGGTCTTCCAAATCGCGCATTTCACCTTCTAGACTGATTTGTTCAAGATAGGTGGCGCGAATCTGCTCAGGTGCCTTGCTATACTTGCCCTGCATGTTCATGCCTGCCCGGTACAATTCACGTAGCTCTTTTGCGATATTAGGTGGTGTTTCGAGTGGCTTGATTGGCTTAGGCTTTTCCAACAATTTTTCAATTGCCAGATAGGGTTCTGAGCCCTTCGGTGCGGGCCGGTCACACACTTGGCAGTGCTCATCGTGCAGCATGAGTTGCACAGTATTACGGTCTGGTACACCTTCAGGTAGGCGCGTCTGCTCACGCTCTGCTTCATTGAAAGCAACTTGCGCCGCTACCTTCCTATCTCTTACGATTGCTTCATAATCGTTGTACTTCTGCTCGAACTGGTCAACTAAATCGTCGGTGCCCATCAGCAGCCACGAGTCGGTGAATAGCCGTTTTGCAAAGCCTAGTTTGAGATTGTCGTAGCGAGTTGTTGCTGAGCGAAGTGCTGTGCCCAGCACGTCACGGTCTTTTTTTAGGTCATTGATTTTTTGCGCTGCGGCCAACTGCCCAGCAATGTTCTCATGCTTTTGAGTGGCCCTGTCTAGGTTCTTCTCTACCTCCGTTAGCTCTGCCTCAACTGCTTCAAGATTGTCTTGAGCTACCTTTTGCTGTTCCTGATACTCCTTCGCTTTTTGGCGTTGGCTTGAATCACTACTAAGCGCCTGGTTAAACTCCTTATCCGCTATCGAGTAGGCCTGTTTAGTGATGTCGATAAAATCGTCCCACTTCTGCGTGTCGGACATCCTATTGACAATCTGCTTCAACGATTCGCGGCGCGAAGTATCGATGATGTTGCTGACCCCACGCTCCCCCTGAAACCAGAGGTAAGGCATCACTTCAGCAGGAATAAGTCTTTCTCTTTCTAGCTTACCATCGGCTTCGCTCAACGGCTTGAATTCCAGAACGTCCTTCTTTTTGACTATGAATTGGCTACCTGTGGCAGCTTTAAACTCATTATCAGCAGTTTTTACAACGTGAAGGCGCCGGATAAGTTGAAAAGTATTCCCAGCACCACGGGACACTTCAATGCAAACCTCGCAGGTGATTTTGGCATCTATTTCTGCTTCTGTAAGCGCCCGTTCATTTATAAGGGCTTTTCCTAGGTCACTAGTATACCTGACTGCTGGTGCTAAAGCTTCGTTTGTGATGTAGTCATTAAATACCCACTGAAAGGCGTCATATAGCTTGCTTTTGCCATAGCCATTGGCACCTAGTATTAGGTTGAGCCCGTCAGTAAATACAATTCGGTTATCTTCTCCGTAGTAGCAGAGAAAATTTTTCATGGTGATGTTAAGGACGCGCATAGATTACAGCCGGCTGGTAAGCACCGTGTTAAGACGAGTAGCAATTGATTTAGACGAATTCCGGTCAGTGTGCTGATTGACCATCTCGCGCAGCAGAACTATCATCATATTCGCTTCGTGCGTGTTGCCCGTCATAGACGCGCCTGCCACGTCGGCGTCAGTAATTCCGTACTCTTCTCGGATAATTTCGTCCTGTAGAAATGCTTTGAGGGTTGCGATGCTACTCATTGGTGTTAGGAGAATAAGGGTCCAGGGTATCAGGGTTAATGCCGTAGCGGCGGCACACGCTTTGCACCGCCTCAATAGCTTCGTACTTGTTCAGTGCCATGTAGGCGAAATCTACTACCCGTTCCAACTCCTTCCTGACCATGTTCCGCTCCAGGTCAAAAGTTGAGCCTGTCGGTACAGTGCTCGGCACTACAACCAGGTCGTGAATCTTCGCAAAACGTTTGTCGGCGTGTCGGCGCAAAATGCGGCCCCGACGCTGGATGAATTGCCGTGGGTTGCCCGTGCTAGAGCAAAAAATGGCTTGCTCTGTGCGTGGAATGTCAACTCCTTCATCCAAGCACTTCATGGAGAGCAACACATCAATCTCTCCATCCTCAAAGCTTTTCAGGATGTGGTCCTTGTTCGCTGAATCACTGATGTATTGCGCGACGTGAGTAGTGGGCGAAACTTGCCGCACCGCGTTGGAATAGTAGCTGATTATCCGGCTAGCATCCTCAACATCTGGATAGGACTCAGTGGCTATTTCGTCATCCTCATAATACCCTTCCGGGGCGTATACCAGCATGTACTTAAGACCCGTTTCGGAAGCTTTTACTTGTTCAAGGATTTCCTCAAATATCTTCAGCTTGTTGGTCGCTTTGTGGATGATGCGCTTCCGTTGCATGAGCAGCCTCTCGTAATTGCTTTGCGCCGAAGCATCCTTGGTCGCCCGGTCATGAAGTGAAGCCAACTTGGCCGATATCTCGGTGTACTCCACCATTTCTTCCGGCGTAAGCTCTACTACCCGTGGGTAGTAATAATACTTACATAGTATGCCCTCTTCAATGGCCCTCTCCATTGTAAAGCTGTATGTATAGGGGGCTTTATCGTGGAAGAACAATTCCATTTTGCCCGACCCGTCCTCATCATACAGGCGCTTTGGTGTAGCTGAAAGCCCAATCAGCTTCTGGATTTTAAGCTGCGCAAAATTTGCGGCTACGCTCGGTGCCCCGACGTTGTGAGCCTCATCTGCTACTAAAATTGCCGTTTCGCCAACTGAACTTACGAATGCCTGAAACTCGGGATTGGCAAACGTCCGGTAAGTCGACACAATGACATAAGAAGACGGCACTCCCGCCAGCTGTCTATTCCTGATTTCGCTTAGTTCATTCTTCCAACCAGGATTCCGGGACGACGCCTTGATAACTATTTTAAAGTTGAATTTCTTGGCTTCCTTTTCCCATTGCTCCACCAGTATGGTAGTAGGCACCAAGATGATTACCTGATACTGCTGGCTTGCGGCGTACTCGTGTAACACGCAATTGAGCGCGGTTATAGTTTTGCCCGTGCCCGTGGCCATTGCAAAAATGCCGTGGTGCCCATTGGTAACCCAGTTTTGGTAGGCATCTTCCTGATACTGCCGCGGCTCTCCATCGAAAGGGAAACGAGGGGAGGCACGGTACGCTTCTATCTTTTGCATAATCGTTTCCAATACTCGCCGCGTTGCTTCGCTATGCTTCAGTTTGGCCTTTTGAGCTAATAGGTGTTGCTCATTTACTAGTAGCTCGTCCAAATCCTTGCCGCCATATTCTTGCACAATGGCCTCTTCAATTTCTTCAAATGGAATGAGCGCAGCAAAGTCTGACTTGCCTTCAAAAATCTGGTTATAATCACGCTCGTGCCTTAGAAAAGCATCTCCTTTGTAATGCCAGGATAGCTTTAGGTCAAGCTCTTCTAGGTTTTCCATCAAACCCGAAGCAGTGAAATTGCACGAGCCTTTAAATCGCACTTTATTGGTGCCATCATAGAAGATGCCCGATTTATAGTGTGCAATTCCTCGTCGACCTATTGGTTTGATTGCTCTGATTTCTATCCGCTTTTGTGCTATTAACCAGGCGATGCAATCAAAAAAATGGTGTCCGTAACTGTCTAGGGCATCTTTTATGCCGTAGTAGTCTTCAAGTGTGAAGCGGTTATCGTCCTCTTCCGCATCGAGGCCTTTTAGTATCGTTGCTTTGTCCTTGGACGAGAGAACATTGTTAATTATCAGCCTAACTCGACCACCATTGCTGATGAACTTGGCAAAACCGAGGGACAGAACATTGATGGCTGACGAACTGAAATAGCCGAGCAAAAGGTCTGCCCGTTTGCTCTCCACAAATCCTTCTAGAAAGAAAGCAAAAGGTTCATCATCCGTGCCTGACCGATATTCTTCGTCAATCGGGAATATAATATCGGTCAGCACAAATAGGTAGATTTTGGAATGACAAGGTAGGGTAGACTAGATGAAGCAGGAGGCGCAGCCTACTTCTTCCTCATCATCCAGAATATCCAGCAAGTAAGGGCTTGCAGGCCCCTTCGCTTTGCGCTGCTTGCCGATAGCATCAAGCTTGATTTGACGCAGCCGCGCCGGCTTGATTAAGTCAGTCAGCGACTCCTCCATCCAGGTGTACCCGTCTCGCTCGTAGGCAAGGGCCCGCTCGAACAGTTCCGGGTGTTGCTCATAAAGCCAGACCCATTCAATCTTTTGCTGAAAGAAGCAGAAAAAGCAGCCCGAGCGACTACGGGCGTACTCACCCTTTTGCCCGTCTACCTCAAATGTGATTTTCTCATAATAGGCCGGTACGCCCACCCCGCTTTCGCGCAGCAGCCGGAAGATGTCGGCCCGAATAAGATTGTCGTCGTTGTCGAGCAACGAAAAATCAGATGCTTCAGCCAGAGGATAGCCAGTACCCCGCAGCATCCCAAACACTACCTTGTTAAACAGGCGCGTGTCGGCATCGAGTAGCGCATTGAGCTTTTGCGCCTGCGTGAATCCCCGCGACAGTGGCGTTTCGGCCAAGGCCACCACCCGCGCCAGCTGCGCGGGTTCGCTCAACTCCTCATACAGCCCGCGCAGCCGCGCTATGGCATCGTTCTGCAGCACCTTTTGCACCACGTCTTCGCTCCAGATGTTGCGCCGAAAGGGAAAAATGGACTGAATATTAGATTTGCGCGAGATATAACCTTCCCGGTCCTCATCGCCGCGGATGCCCACATAAGATACTACGGGGTCGTTGCCCACAAACTTCTCAAATGGCTCCAGCTTCAGCTTTTTGGTACACCAACGGGCACTTGACGAAGGCAGGTAGCCGCCGTACACTTTTACGAAGTGGTCGAACGAATCTTCCGGGCTTTCCTCTGCGGCTTCCAGGCGCGTTACCTTCTGCCCCAGGTAGTTTTCCAGGTTGCTAATCAGTGTGTACGTTTCTGGTAGCTCCTTACCCGTGTCGCAGAAGTAATATTCAAGCTGCAGCTCCGGGTGTTTGTGGCGCAGGTAGATGGCCAGCGCTGCGCTGTCTTTGCCGCCGGAAATGCCGAGTAGATGCCGTGTGGGCTTAGTCATGCTATTATAGTTGCTCCTGTAACAGGCGGGCCAGGATTGCGAGGCTACGGGCTTTGTCTGCGCCTAGCAGCGCCCGGATTTCATTCTCTACGGCCACATCTGCAGCGCTGAGCTGTTTCGGCCGCCGAATGATGCGGGTTTGCTCCTTCTTTCCGAATGCCGCAATACCCAATCGAAAAATATCTTCTGTGTCAGAGTCAGGGTTGGCTTTCGCCAACTCGCACAGATTATCTAGCTCATGGATGCGCTGCTGAAACTCATCTTGGAATCTGCGTTCGTCGGCATCTTCAAAGCTGGTTAGTGTCTTGCCAAGCACACAGGTTGACATTGAGTTGAGCCACGATTCCCGGTCGTCCAGTTTCGACGTTACTCGGTCCTGGAACACGCGCAAGTCTGCCGGCACTCGGTGCTTTTCCAACCCCTTGAAACGCTCTTGAAGCCGCCGTTTGTAGTGGTCGAAGTCGACTGTTTTACCCACTACCTGGCTGCTGATAAACGCGTCCAGACGAGTTAACAAAGCCGGGTACGCTTGGCGCAGCCGAGCAATGTTTTCCTGTAGCGTTTTCACATACCGCTCCCGCGTGGCCGCGTCGCGCTGCAACTCAGGTAAGTTGAAACCTAGTGCTCCAGGAAATTTCTCGAAGAAAGCGGCTTCCGGGTCCTTCGCTTTAGATATGCTCTCGCGCAGGCGTTGCGTTGCTACTGGCAGGTTGCGGGTATGCTGCGCATAGGCAGTCAGCTGCTTATAGAAGGTCAGGAACGGCTTAATCGACTCAATGAAAGCAGCATTTGATACCCGTTCAGTTGCGCCTAGTTGCAACAGCTCCCGGTAGTCATTGAACAGTGCCAGCTTTTCGGGCAGCAGCGCAAATGCCTTAACCGTGTACAGGGTCGGACTCTTCGTAAAAAGGTCGACTACTTCCAAGCCTAGTTCCGGAATGTACTTGCCTTGTTCACCATATAGCGCAAACTCGTGGCGCTTCATGAACAGAAACAGCGGTACCCAGAAGTCTACAAAGCCTTGCTTTAGCTTTAGCGGCTTGCGTAGCAGCGTTTGCATCAACTCTGAAATCTTCAGAGGTCCTTCCTGTGACCGTTGCAAAAACTCTTCGCCTACCTGCCACAGTGCTTGGAATGAAGCATCAGTAGGAGGAGTTAACGTGTACTCACCATTAACAATCTGGTGCATCCCCGTCTCCTTCAGCAACGAGAGATAGATAGTCTTTTCAGGCGGAAAGTTCTTCGCTGGAAATCCTAGGTCGGGGTACTGCCAATTTTCAAACAGCGCCCGCATGAAATTCTTGCGGGCCGTTGCGATAGGGGATGATAGTTTAGTCTTGTTTACTAGTTCGCTGCGATAGGTAGGCGTAGCGGTGTAAACGTGTTCTGCTAGGTTTGAAAGACAGCGGTTGAATGCGCGTCGGCCTTTGAATTTGAGTTGTACTGGTCCAGTCGTAAACCATGTAATTGCCCCGTCCTGAGCGTATAAGCTGTCAATTACGTAGTGCCGAAGCAGGGACTTCTGGTGCTCTAAAATGCCGTTCAGTTCGCGCTTCGCTACTTTGTCGTTCAGGTTTTCATCGCGCACCTTGCGCACCTTATCAATCTCACGAATCAGCTTCTTAATCTCACCCGACCGCTCATAGATGCCATACAGCACAGCATCTTGCCGCGTGCCTACCGTCTGCTTTAGTTTGTCAAGCGTGAGCGTGTCCGAGAAAATCAGGTTAACAAACCCATCTACTTCTCCCTTGGGCTCGTCTAAAAGCGGCTCTTCCGTCATCCACACCTTGAAGATGCGTGGAGTACCCTTTTCAAAAGATACTTGCTTAGCGGCGATGTACGGGAAGCTGAAAAACTCCTGTAGCCGTGTGGCAACATCTGTAATCTGCTCTACTAAGTTGCCAGCTTCATCAATAGCCAGCTCAATATCAAGGTCGGTGCCCTCGAACAGAATGTAGCTGTTCTTATGAGGCACAAAGCGAATTAGCTTTTGCTGCTCCAATACTTGCAGCACTGGCGCAATCGTAGGTACGGCCAAGCTAGTTTGCGCGTAGGTTTCTAAAAACTCGGCGCTGAGTTCAGCCCCAGCCGGCGCGAAAATGGACAGCATCCCGATAGTCTTCACCAGCTGGTTAGCCGTTTCGAGTTCGGCGGGCTCACCAATGTGCTTTTCCAGTTGCTCCAGTGTGGACCGGATGATGGCCCACTGCGCAAAATGGGGGTTGTACTTCGACGTGAGTAGGGAGTAGTAGTGGAAGCTGAGGTAGTCATACACTCGGCTCAGGCTGAAGTAGGTGCCGCGGGCTGCGTGTTGCTGTAAGCCCAGGTAGTCATTCGAGCGGAGGAAGGTAAATAAGGAACGCTCGTTTTGCCCATACCGCTGTAAAGCCTGCACCAATACCGCCGCCGACAGCAAATCCATCGGCCACAGCTGTTGCTGCATTTCCGGCGAGAAGTAGTCACGCAAGGGGAACGCCTGAGCCTTTGCAATGGCCTCAAACAATCGGCTATTCGTGGGGGCATTCGGGGCCGTGTCCTGCTGCGTGGTCCCGAGCTGCTGAGCCGCCAGAAACAGCAGCTGCTCCACTGGCTCGTTAAACGTCAGTTCTTTCAGCCGGCCCTTCACCTTCTCCCATTCCTGGCGTTGGGTGCGCGTCAGTTCCAGCGCGTAGGCGCTAACGTCTTGGTGAACGGTCGTGAGCAACAGAATGTCCTTGCGCGAGTCGTTGATGTACTCCGCCAGCTCCTGAATGAAGTAAAGCTCCTCCTCGGGGTTTTCCTTCGCAGCGTATTCCAGAAACTTGCCGAACTCATCCACCACCAGCACCAGCGCCAACTTCTTTTTGGCTAAGCGGCGATATTCCTCATCGAGCGCGGCAATAATAGTAGAAGTAGGCGTGTCAGCCGTAGCCCCTGGTGCATAGTGCTGCGCCAGGGTTTGCTTCAGCGAAGCATACTGCCCCACAAAATGCTCAAAGTGGAACCCCTTGACATTTTTAAAGCCCGCTTCCAGCTTGAAGTATTCGTGCTGCTTGTTCAGCGTCTGCTGGAAAGCCCACAGAAAAGCTGATTTACCCGTCCCGTAGGCACCCACGATGTTGAAGCAGTGGATGCCCGAAAGGTAGTTGTTGATGAGCTGCCCAAATACCGTTTTGGCGTTGGGTGTGGGCAGATACGATAACTCCTGTGTGGCATCGCGGACGATGTTGACGGAAGGGCTAAACGGTCTGGCCATAATATTCTTCTAACACCTCAGCGAGGTTGATTTGGTCTTTTTTAACAGTCAGCACTCGGTTGCCCGCCGTGCTCGAATAGACGATGGCATTTGGGTAGTATGCCATCATTTCCTCAATCTTGTAAAACAGCCCTTTCTCGTTCAGGGCAAAAACCAGCCCAGGTGAGTCAGGCGCAACTTCGAGGTCGGTGAAGCTGATGCTTTCACCATATGCCTCATTTTCCAGGATTACCCGCAGCACGACCTGCCAGGGCAATTCGGGCCGCTCCAGGTTCTCGATGCTGTAGCGGATGCCATCATTCTTACTCACTACAAGCAAACCCAAGTCCTGCAACAAGCCCGTTGATTCCTCCTCAATATCCACCTTCCCCGATTCCTTGCCCGAGGGGGCGTAGGACCGCACGAACACCGTGATATCAGAGTCCAGGGTATTTTCATTTACCGGGCTGTTGCGCTCGGCGCACTTGCGGTTGATGAAGTGTTCCAGCTGCGTCCGGCTGAATGAGAAGCCTTCCTTGCGTAGCTCGTTGAAGACGTAATGGTAGAGGGAGGCCCGGCCCGTGCGTACTAGCAAATAGTGCAGGTACCAAAGGGTAGCGTTATCCTCAATGTAAGGGTCAAATCCGTCTTTGCTAAGCAGCTCGTGAGCTACTTTCTTGGGCGTGTCGCTTTCGTCGGTCATTCCGAACGCCCGCAGCCAATAGCGAATAGCCGTGACCATGTTTTTCCCGACTCCGAGCTTAACCACCGCGTCTTCGTCGGTGAAGCTGCCCCCGGCCTGAATGAAGTCGTAGCCTTTCTTCAGCCAGTTGTTTCGGCAGATGAAAGTATCGTGACCTTGGAATATAAGCCGGTCCAATAACATAGCAGTGTTTTTTATGCTAAGGTAACAGAAAGCCACCCTAAGCCCATGCTAAAACTAATGTTGTGAGCAAATAAAGTTGGCTAACTCCTGAAAATAATCTACTAAAATCACCCCTTTGCTAACGTACCTAGTTGTACTACAATCAACTTGCCCGAGCCATGGCCTGCCCGTCGTGTTTTAAGAATCCTTTTTACTCATACAGGCTTGCTCAACTTAACCGATTTTTGACTTTAACCAAGCCGCTGCCAGGTAGCCACTGACAGCACGTTAATTAAATTGCACCCAAAGCACAAAGTCTCTAGGTTGTCAATGCTTTTCGTGCCTTCATGTCCTTGCGGCCAAATTCGTTGCCTCATTCTACATCTCTTGTATGGACCCTCAGCCCATTACGCCCACGGCCTTCTCTACCGCCGCCGACCTAGCGCAGTTTCTAGACACCAATTGCCACAATTGGAACCCGCGTACCCACGACCGTGCCCTTGACGCGCAGTTAAAGGCTGCCACTTTTCCGGCCGAGTTGGCTCACCTAGTGCAGGCCGAACTGGTAGCGTTAGGGGTCTGGTTTGAAGGCACCACCGCCCGCCGCGAGTTCGAAGCCACCACTGACCAGGGCGAAACGGTTGGCTCTCCACTGCCCGCTGACCTCACCCCGCCACCCTACGACTATTACCAACAGCGCTTCGACCAAACCCCCAATCTCTACCTTAAAGCCCGCTATGGCCTGCTGCTGTGGAATGCTCCTGCTCCCTACAAGCGCCAGGACCGCCCCCGTGCCAGCCTAGACAGCCTGCTTACGGCCCTCTCCAGCGCCGACTGTACCAGCACCAAAGCCGGCCGCCGCGACTGCCTCGACATAATTCGCCAGCTCTGCGCACTAGCCACTGAATTCAAGTATCAGCATGATGCTGTGCGTGCTGCCGTGCTCGACCGCTATGCTGGCCGAGTGCCTTTCGAGCGCCAAAGTCGTCCCGCCCTCCTTCGCTTTATTGCCGAACATGGTAAACTGTTTCGCCCCGCCACCGCCGATATTCTCGAGTCCACCCGTTCTCTCTACACCGAACACCTTACTGCTGGCGATGCCTATTCTTGCCT
Organism: Hymenobacter sp.; assembly: GCF_036387835.1. Taxonomy (GTDB): domain Bacteria; phylum Bacteroidota; class Bacteroidia; order Cytophagales; family Hymenobacteraceae; genus Hymenobacter. Next base: position 24,250 of record NZ_DASVSY010000011.1, read on the forward strand.
TCTTCTGGCCCAGCTGGCAGCAAAAATAGCCCAAGGTGGCGGCCAGGACGTGCGCGAATGGCACCACAGACAAGGCCAGGCTAATGAAGCCCAGGGCGAAAAGCGCCTTAACGATGATTCCAATCTAGTGCCTAGCAAGTTCTACGCTGATGCAGCCCGCTCCTACCAGTTGGCCGGCGACGAAGCCGCTGAGCAGGCAGCCCTGCAAAAGGCCCAAGCCTTGAAAGACAAGATTCGCTTGGGTGCCCACTCAAGTCGCCTCGACCCCGAACAAGAGCAACTACTGAACGAGGACATCAAACGTAAAACTGCCGAGTTGCTAGCCCTCGACCCAGTAGATATTTTTGAGTGGTTCGGCATGGCTCCCGACGCTATTCCTGACTTCGCTGCAACGAAGGTCAACGCCACAAACCTTAAGTCGCTTTTCACCGAATTATTCTCGGTGATGCATATTGATGTAAACAAGAATTTTCAACACGGAGCAGAAGCTAGTGAGGGCCAGCCCCATCCCGAAAAACTGAGAATAGCTTACCAAAGCGCCATCACCTTTCGTCTATACTACCTGCATTCGATTCTTATAGAGGGTGTAAAAGCTGGCAAGCTCACCTTCGCCAACTTCCAAGATTTTTTGACTCAGCGCAGTTGGGTTGCACAGCCGATAAAAGCTCAAGACCTACAAGGCAACGAGTTTACCTACAATTGGCTGCCCTTACTGCTACCTGCCTGTGGTGAGTTTTTCAAGCAGCTCGACTTGGCTCTTGCCGGCGAAGAACAGCAAGTTTCCTTCGTACTCTGCCTAGATTCGCTGGTGCCGAAGATTGAAGCCCTTATGCGCGAGTTGCTGCAACTTACCGGCAACGCTACCGTTGCCACCGGCAGCAAAGCTGGTTTGCACGAAGTGTTTTTCGATGACTTGCTGAACAACCTCGAAAAAGCAGAAATGCTCACCGAAAGCGAGGCGCAGTTTTTTCGGTTTGTCTTCACTCCGGTCAGTCAAAACCTGCGCAACAACATTGCCCACGGCTATTATAGGCTGCCCGGTCAATACTCTTTCGAGAGCGCCCTACTCGTTTTTTGCGCCTTACTCCGCGTAGTTAGCTTCCCATTAACTCCGGTCGCCCCAAGCGAAGAAGCTAATTCAAGCGAGTAATTCTAGGTTAGACTTCTTATCCCATAGATTGAGCTTGTTGTGCTATGCCCGCTTCCGCTGCCGCTCCTTCAGCTGCTCCCAGCACCACGCCGCCGCCTCAAATGCTTCGGCTGACAGCGTGACCACCGAATACCGCACCCGGTCCCGCAGTATATAGTCTCCGATGGTGTCGTGGTGCCCCTGCCGGCGCATCTCGTCCGCTTGGCCCGGCTGCAACGCAAGCGCCAAGTGAATCTGATAACCGCCCGTCGGCGTGGTGATGACGCTAATGCGCCGGTTGTGCAGCCGCCGCGTAAAGCCGCGCCGGCTCTCGTATTGCGCTGGACTACCCGGCAGGTGCGCCGGGGGCGTGAGGTACTGCTTATGCCGTGGGGTTTGCGTTGCGGCTTTCTTTCGTGGGGTCTTCATAAAACAGGTTTAGTAAGTAAAAAGTCGGGTAACAGCTGCACGAGGCTTCACGCCACCAATTGCCCATTCCATTGCATAAATCCCTCGTCATTCGCCCGCGCCAACGCCACCCACACCACCGCCACGACGCCCAGCCAGCCTACCCGCTTCGCGTCATCATAGGCCTCCTCGAAGTAGCGCGTCGCCACGTACTTCACTAGGGCCGCCGTCACCGGCCGCTGGTCGAGCAGGGCGGGCAGCGCCAACCGCCACGGGGCGGCTTCATCCGGCCGTGAAATCTCGATTTCTCGCTCCAGCCCCGGCCGCTCCGCTATGAGCGCCCCGAGAACAAAGGTTGTGTTTCCCATTGCAGTACAGTAGAATAAGTGGGTGCTAATTGTCCGCTTTGCGCATATTTCTTACTTATCACGCTTCTCCTTAGCAGGAGGGAAAAGGCATAAGGGTATCCATCCCCGTTTCGGCAACAGGGCAGCAAATGAAGGCCAGTGATTATAAAGTGGTGTTTGGGGGTTATTGGGCTCTCCGTCTCATTGCTCCTGCCAGAAAAGAGGCGTCCGGTTGCAGAAGCATCAGCTGGTTCAAATCAGTCAACTCAAACTCATAGCCAGAAGCCGGTGATGGAAAGCCGCAGGGCAGTGGCATACCAACCAGCGGCAGGGAGGCGCTGAAAGCAGAGAATAGGCCGAACCGAGGATGGTTATGTGGTTCATACAGAAACTAAAATTGCGGCTCAAGCAATTTCTTTTGGTTAACAGGTGCAATTATACGGTCTTGCTAACTAATTTAGTTTACAGTGTGCTAAAGAAATTGTTTATTTTAAATGTAAGAGGTTGATAGAACGGTAACTAAATTTTATAACGGGTTCAAACAGCAGCTGCTCTGCCAACGCCTGAAGCCTGCCTCCTAAACCAAAACGAGCGGACCATCAGGCCCGCTCGTTTCGTTTTCACCCTACACCTCGAAATGCGGCCTGTCTTTGAACCTTGGCCAGTCGCCACCCCAATGCACCCGCGCATCAGCCGCTTTCATCAGCCGCGCAAACTTGCTCAGCAGCAGCCCCGACCACGAAAATTCCCCATCCGGCAGTAGAAACGCTACGTCCAGAGCCGGCGCGGGTAGCTGGTTATGCCTCGATTCGCCGCCGCGCTTGTAGGTCACCACCGGCCCCGGCTTGCTCCGGCCCTGCGCATACAGTTCATCCTGCCTCTCCGGCGACCGGTAGCACTCCGTAATGATGGGTAGCCCAGTCAGTCGCAACACCGGGTCACCCACCCACCGAGCCAGCGCGCGCGCATAGGCCGCGCCCAGGCTTGGCACCGCCTGCGCTAGCCGGGCCGTCTGAATGCGCTGTTGAACCCCGCTCAGCTGCGGCGCGGCCCTCACCGGCTTTGGTTTAGCAACTGGCAATTCAGTCGTCTTGCTACTCAAGCTCGCTGCCATTGCTTCGTTCGCTACCGACTGAGTTATTGGCGGTCGGCAAGGCTTCCGCTGGCACCTTCACCACTTCTTCGGGCCGCTGCAGGGCCTTGCGCACCGTCGCCCAAATCGTGACGATGGCCACCAAGGCCTGAATTATCAAGTGCCCGTAGTTCTCGATTTTCGTAGGGTCGGGCGGAACAAGCTCATGGCTGGCTACCTGACCGAGCAGAGCCGTTGCGCCGATTTGGGCCAGATGCCCGGCTTTCGTGCTGCTGAACATAGCTGAAATGTCTAAAAAAGTTGTTAGTCACTATTGACATTGCAAATCTACATACTTTAATCAATTTTGGTTGCATAAGCCCAAGGGTTGGTGTATTTCATTTAATTGTATTTTATTGAGTAGGCAAGAGGCAGGTGTTTTGATTCCCAGCAGTTGTGCGGCTCCCCAGCCCTTCGCTCCGCTACGGGCCGGGGCCAGGCTGTCCAGGGGTCCGCTTCGCTTCCGTGCTGCGCACCGCTCCCGTTGGTCGCGCCCTTCCCATCCTTGCCGCATTCCGCCGATTCAGTAGCTGCCCAGCGCAACATCGTTCCACGCTCCGGCCCGCCTCTCTCCACTCCCTTCGCCAACGCGGCGCTACGTTCCCTCCTTCGTTCCGTGCCTCCACTCATTCGCTCACTGCGCTTGCTATGGCTCCGGTCGCTTCGTTCGGCCAGCCTCCGCTACCACCAACCCACCACACCCGCCCGGCTCAATTCCGCTCCGTCGGCTTCGCTCTGCTGCGCCCACTGCGCTCCATTCGCCCGGCTCTGCCCACCGCCTCGATTCAACCGCTACAGGGCACCGCCGCCTGCCGCCCAGCCCAAGCACGGCCCACCCGGTGCATCAGGCCGCGGCCCCACGATACTTCAGCAGCTACTCCATACGCCAGCTCACCCAAGCGGCCAGCCTCCCGCTGGTCGGCCCACCGCCCCACCGCTAGCCCACCGCACTGCCACCGTGCCGCGCAGGGCCAGGAAAAAGGCCCCACGCCGCCCGTTGCCACCCTCTTTATTAGGTTGCGGACCGCAAAAGCCCGCCGCCCACGAGTAAAGCTTGCGTTCAAGCCACGCAGGCAGAAGCAAGGCCCGCTTCGCGGAGAGTTTCATGGGGAGTACCCCAAGCCCCCGCTACCATGCCCAGGCTCACAAAGCCCGGTCATCTGCCTCGGGTTCCGCAGTCTGAAAAAGGCCGCTACACCCTCATAAGGTGCCCTTCGGGCCGGCTCATTGGGGCCTAAAGGCCGGCCCCAAACCCCTGGCCAAGGCATCCAGGGTGTTTGGTCTGGTGTCCGCCTAGCGCCAGCTGGCCCGCCTAGTGCCGCCTCAGTCCAGGGGTAGCAGCTCATAGGTCCGCCCCAGCCGCCGCGCCGCCCGCAGCGTGCTCAGCGTGCCCTTGCTGCGTCCGTCCCATACCACCAGCACCAGCGCGGCCCGCTTCACTATCTCGGCGTTGCGCACGTGGGTAGCTGCTGTGGGGCCGTGGGTGGCATAGTCGGGCCGCAGTTCCACCAGCGGCACCCCGTTGGCCCGTGCCCAGGTTGCCGCCAGGGCGTCTACGCCGGCCGCGCCACCACTCACCACCTCCGCCGGCTCCAGTTCGGCCAGTCGCCGCGCCAGGGCTGCGCAGTTTTTCACGCCCCGGCTGCCTACCACTGCTACGGCCTTGTTTTTGTATTTTTCCATACTTAAAGATACGTAAAAATTAGTTGCTGTCATAGTATCTATTATAAAACTTTAGTTTGTTTATGTCGCTTTTAGTTGTATCTTTGTTTGGTAGTCGGGAAGGACCTAGCTACTCGCCCACCCGGAGGCCTACGGCGCGGGCACCCCACGGCTAACTCATACAGCCATGCAACCCAACCAACTTTTGCAGCTCGCTGCTGCCGCCTGGAAAGGCCCCGCCCTCTGCCCGTTCGCCGGCATTTGGGTTTCGCAGTCCGCCGCCACTTACGACCAGGGCGGCACCTCTTGGTATATCAGCCTCAAGCTGGCCCAGCAGCCTGCCGAAGGGCAGCCCCGCCCGGACTTCAAAGGCACTGGCAAGTGCCCGTTTCACGCGCTACGTGAGGCGTTTCGCTCCATGCGCGCCGCATATCCCGGCTACGCCTTCGTGGCCGTGTGGGAGGTAATGAAGGCGGAAGATGAGTTTGCCGGCATCCTCGCTCATGCCTAGCCTAGCCCTTGCCCCAGCCGCGCCCGTAGTGGGTGCGGCTGCTGCCAAGTGGGCTGCGTTGTGCGCTACCCTTGCCCGGCTGGAGGCTAAATATCCGCCCCGGCCCCAGGTAGCCCCGCAGCCTGTGCCAGCTCCCGTTTCGCCGGTTTCGGTAGCTGCCTCCGCCGCACTAGCCCGCACCCATTCAGCGCTGTTTGATGCCCGCGCCGCCAAATACGCCTTGCGTGAGGTGTATAGCCACCAGCCGGGCCGCTTTGCGCAGTTGCGCGCTGCCATCCTTCGCTGCCGTGAGGCCCAGGCCGCTTATGCCGCCGCTGCCGCCGCCTACTATGCCAGCCCCGCCGGTGCCGCTTTGCAGGCTGCCCGCGCCAAGTACGCCCGCTTGTAGCCACTAGGCCCGCGCCCGCCCGGCGCGGGCCACCAACCAAAGGACAGCGAAGCTAAGTCCTTTTTTCATGCAGTACGAACCAACCGAGGCCGAGCTAAACGGCCTCAGCGGCGATGAAATGGCCGCTGATGAAGCCCAGGCCGCTTACTACGAGCAGCAAGCCGAGTGGGAGCGCCAAGCCTACTACCACGAGCAGGAGCAAGAAGGGTGGGAGGACGGCGAATACGAGCAGATGATGTTCGAGGTCGAAGGCTACTAAAACTCATTTTCTAACCAGGAGCCGCCAAGCCGGGTGGCCCCACATCACCGCCCCATCATGCCCCAAACAGTTACTACTTATCAACCCCATTTGCTCGACCCGCACAGCGCCACGCCGCAGCCGGTCAGCCCCAAAAACGGCCGCAGCTTCAAGCTGGACGAGTTATACGCCCTGCTGGATTGCCAGCTAGTCGATGTGGTGCGCCTCACGCCCGAGTTGATTTTGATAATCGACGACGAGGGCAAGTTCCGCAACCCAGCCTACCTCAACCTGCTGGCTACCTACCTCTGGCACCAGCACCAGCCCGCCGCACGGGGCCACGATTCTATTGTGGGCCGCGCCATCCTCTGCCACGACAAGCAATTCAGATAGCCAACCGGCGAAGGGGCCGGCCGCTAACGGCCCCACTTTTTCACTCATCCCCAATCATTACCATCATGTCCATCAAAGCCAAACCCCAGCGCAGCGCTACCACCGAAGAAGTAGCGGCCCCCACCATGACCCTCACCAACTCGGCCGCCGCCCTACCCGCTTACCTCACCGAGAAGCTGGACGAGGCCACGGGCGAAGTCGTGCAGGTGTCGCGCTTCCGCTACCTGCCCGGCCACCCGCGCCAAGTCCGTTTCGACGCCAAAGCCGGCCAGTTCAACATCAACGGCACCGTGCCGTTGGGCAACTCGCTTTCCTTTATTCCGCTGGCCTGGCGCATTTTCCAGGATGACATTCTGAACATGGGCCGCAAGCTGTGGGCCGAGCTGTTTTTTGCCGATGACAAGGGCGCTATTTGCGCTGTGTTGTTTCACGGCTACAGCGTCGAAAACCTATATCGGCTCATTGAGCCGCTGTTTTACGACGACCTGACCCTGGCCGATGTGACGGTGAAAGTCACCGCCGAGAAGAAGCAGACCACGAAAGAAGGCAAGACCGCGACCTACTACATTGCCCAATTCAGCTACGAAGCCGCCGACGCGGCCGAGGTAGCTGCCCGCCGCGACTTCGCCCGTGACTTTCCCATCTGGCGCGCCGAAACCTATACCGGAGCGGCCGATATGCGCATCCAGCACGGCTACACTGTGCCCGCTGAGGACGACCCCAATAGCCCCAGCCCCGAGCCAGCTGCCGAGCCGGCTCCCTTGCCTCTCGCTGCCTAGCGGCACTGCGGGCCGCCCGACCAAATCAGGGCCGGGCGGCCCCATCTGGCTACTCCTCATTCCTTAATAATTGCCCCATCATGTTTCACGCCCTCACGCATCACCCCGACCTGACCCAGGCCCAGCACCGCGCCCTGTCCCAAGTCAGCAATACCGACCTATCAACCCTCAAAAACCGTCTTTTGGGCCAGCCCCGCCAGCTTAACCCCGTGGCGCTGTCCTATGGTAGTCACTTTCATACTGCCGTGCTGGAGCCCCCGCACTACGCGCGCACCGACGAGCGCGGCATCAAGTGGGCCGACCTGGAAATGCTAGCCCGCCAGGTGCGCCGCCAACGCTACTGCCGTGACCTGCTTTACCGGGGCCAGGCTGAACAGTCTTACACGGCCACCCACACCGCCACGGGGGTAGGGGTGAAGCTCCGTCCTGACTTGCTAGTGCGCAGCCGCGCCGGCCGCCAGCTCACGCTCATTGACTTCAAAACCACTAGCAGCCCCGACCTGCCCCACTTCCTAACTACCATCGAGAAGTACGACTACGACCGCCAAGCCGCCCTCTACCTAGACGTGCTCGGGGCCACGCGCTTCCTCATCATCGGCGTGCAGAAGAAGGCCCCGCACGACGTTTGGCGTGTCGAGCTAACGGCCACGCCCGGCCTCATCGAGCAGGGCCGTAAAAAGTACAGCACGTTGCTTCGGCATCATGCCCAACAAGCCCACCGCTTGCCCCAAGCTACCGCACCTCTGATAATAGCTGAACCATTGGCGCAGGCCGCCTAATTTGCTACCATTCCATTCATGCTTAACTTCCTTCTCCTCATGGCATCCTTTGAAATATTTGCGAAAAGCGGCCAGTTCTGGTACCGCCTACGCGCCAACAATGGTGAAATAGTGCAGTCCAGCGAGGGTTACACTGCTAAAGCCAGCTGCGAAAACGGCATCCGCGCCGTGAAAGCCAATTGCCAGCCCAGCCGCTTCGAGTCCTTCTTCACCGCTGGCCAGTACGGTTTCAACCACGTTGCCGCAAACGGCGAAATCATCGGCCGCAGCGAAAAATACACCACCGCTCAATCTCGTGATAATGGCATCCAGGTAGTGCTGCGCGAAGCCCCCGAGGCTCGCATACAGGACCTGAGCTAACAGCTTATGCCCACCGACTTTTCCATAAAGAAGCCCGCTAGCAAGCTGCAAGCGGGCTTCTTTATTTGTCACGTTAGCTTGAAATCTGTTGCATGGTGGAGCGCATGAAAGGCTTCTCATCCATGCAATGACTACATGCCATGGCATTTCTTGTACTTGATACCAGAACCGCAAAAACAGGGGTCGTTGCGTCGCATCTTCTTGCGAATATCGACTTGGCCCTGTTCGTCTACAAAGACTGGCTGGCCAGCCTTCAGGCTTTCGCGCAGGTTCATCATGACCGGTTTGATAACCTTATGATTTGGAGCCGGCGCACCAAGTTTTAGATGGTCGTGTAAATCGTCAAAAAAGTCGGAGTATCCCGGATTTAACTGTACAAAATCAGCTCCTTGTTCGCGGCCAATGTCTAATCTGTCGTGATGAATGAATGCGCCGACAAATTCCAACTCGTCGCTACCCAGCACACGGCCGTGCACCTGCTCACGTTGGCGCAGGTACTGCTTTAGCTTATCAAAATCCCAATTGAGAAAAGACCAGGCATCAGCCATTGCTTCTAAATCCCAGATGTTGACCGCCCAGGGGTACGGCTCCGCTGGCTCTTTTTCAAGCAGTAAGCTTAGGTTAGTTGCCAGATGTCCGAAGTCATCCCGAGTCAGGCAGATACAAAAGCATTCCGTGTGAATCTGTGGATTCAAGGTAGTGACTAGTGCACCCGCTTTATCATAAAGCGCGACAGTTTCACCGGCATCTAGACGCCGCCGTATCCGGGCTGCTTGCTCAAAACCTTTTTGAATCCCAGTATCTTTTCGGAAGCTTTGCCTTAACCGCTCATAAGCTCTCTCCGGAAGGCGGGAAGGCTCGATGGGCGGACTTGCCTTTGCTTCAACTATCAGCACTGTGTCATTCAGCACAATAAGCAAATCATGCTCATTGTGTGCCTTTGGGGTTTCATAGACCGAACTGAAAATCTGTGCATCAGGACCTACCAATCGTTTGAATTGAATTAGCCCCTCTTGTTCCAGCACCTTATCCCGGTGTTTGAAGACACTTCTGCGGGCCGGGCTATTGTCCAACGCTACCTCGCAGGCCCGCAAAATTGCCTCAAACAGGTTATTCGCGGAAGGGCAGCTGGCATATTGCTCATCAAGGACCACCAGCGGCTTAAAATCGAAGACCGAATCTTCAGTAGGATACTCCAAGGGAAGCCCCTGCCCACGGCCGATGGCATAATGCGCCCAAAAGGCGTCGGCCTGCTCCGGAAATGCTGCTTGCAATTCGGCGCGTGCAATTTGGCCCTGCCGGGGAAAACGCGAAAAATAGCCGTCCAGTATCGGGTAATGCTCCCGCATAAACTCCGGATAGTCGGGGTCATCGCGGCGTAGAAAGTCCCCGCTTTTAAAAAACCGCTTCTGCTCGCCTTCTAATTTGGGCTGAAGCTGCTCCATCACCCGGATATTATCTTGGATAGTTTCCGCAACAAAGGTCATCATCCGCAAAGAGTCACTGGCCGATATACCAGTCGCCGCCACCAGTTCCGCATCGAAAGGCACGCAGTAATCTTTAATACGAGCCCTAATTTGCTCTCCGGTCGCAATGAGACTGGTATTGAAATAATGCAGAAAGACCGGTCCCGCTACCCTGCGGGTATGCCACCATTCCTCGCCCTGCTCGCCCGGTTTATCGGGTAAGAAAAGCTGCTCGTATATGCCAAAGGCATCGTTGAGCAGGCTGATACATTCTTCCCATTCCGCAGAACCAAATTCTTCCGGTTCGGCAGGTTCCTCCGTAGCTAGCAGCAGGCCCAACAGAAATGCTTGCTGCCGGGCCGGCGAATGCAGCCGGAGCGCATTGGGCCTTTTCCGGTCTTCGCTACCCAAGAACCTCATACGTGAGAGGTATATCATTCCGGTAACTTCCGAGGTAGCCGAAGCAGCCATCAGCTGCTTCAAAGCTGTAACGCATTTTTCGAGTTCGGTATTAATATCAGTCACGTGGTTTAGCCTCGGCGAACTATTGGTTTTATGCTACAGCTTCGGTACCGGAAAGGTATTTATACCAAGACGACCTAGGAAGTGAGCTACTGATTAAAGTAAACAAAAAAAGCCCGCTGGCAACTTGCCAGTGGGCTTTTTGATTTAGTATTAGTAGAGGAAGTTAGTCGCTAGTTGCTCACCGTCTCCTGCAGACTTGGCACGGCTGAATCAGTCGTAGCCGTTTCAGCCTCTGGTAGCACAACCGGCGCGGGAGCTGCTTTTACAGCCGAAGCCTTCGCTGTCTGCGCCGGCGGTGTATTGGGCGTACCCGTCACCAACTCCCCAAACAGCGGGTCATTAGGCAATGGCTGTCCGCCGTTGCCATCCGGCACCTGGTTGAACAATACCACTTCCTCGCCGGGCGTGCTTTGGGCCAAATGGTCCTCCAGCACTTCCTGCCCGCTGTTGGCGTGCAGTGCCTGCGTGAGCAGGGTGTAGGTGCTCACGTCCACGTTGTAGAGCTGGTTCAGCGCGTTCATCTGCATGGCTGCGTCTTCGGCCGCGCCGATGGCATCCGAGAGCAGCTTGGTATAGCGCCGGGCCTTCTGGTCTGCTTTGGCCCGTAGGCTGATAGCGCGCTTCATGCGCCGCTTGAATTGAGCTTGATAGGCCGTAAGTGCCATGATAAAAAGATGTTGAAAAGTGGAAGAGAAGTAGATAATGAAAAACGGCCAGCCGCTGCCGGCTGGCCGTTTCAGGTTCGAGGATGCCCAAGGCTAGGCCACGTACTCAATGGCCAGCGGGTTGGTGCTGTTGTTGTTGAGCGGGTAGAACTTGCCGTTTACCTGCTGGTAGAAGTTGATGCCCACTACGCCCACCACCAGGTTAGCCGCAGGCGGAGCCGCCGGGAAGCTGGCTACCAGCGCTTGGTTGGCTAGCGCCACGCTGTTTACCGCCAAGATGCCTAGCGGAGCCGCCACCACAGCATTCGTGAAGGTCAGGGCCTCCATGTCCACCGACGATACCGCGAATACCACCTCGAAGTGAGTCGTCCCCTGCGGAGCGGCAATGTCGCTGGCCGGATTTAGGCTCGGGATGGTCATCGTCACATCTGCACCGTTGCCGGTTACCTCATACGGGAAGTACATCGTCTGACCGATGCCCGCCCCCGCGTTGAAGTTGAAGCCAAGCAAGGGCGCCGAGTTGCTGGCGTCGAATACCCGTAGGCCCCGGTCGTTGGTGTCGTCGAGGCCGATGACTTCGCGCATCAACTTGGTGAGGCGCGAGGCTACGCGGCTGTCGCTGGCCGAGGCAATGGCCACGCGCAATGAATCACGCACCGCCTTGCTATACTTGGCTGCCTGGCCAAATTCCGCCGTGTTCTCCCGAGTACGGGCCATGCTAGCCGCTGTCAGGTACTTGGCTTTGTTGGAAGCCGGCTTTTGCCGGATGCTTCCGTCTTTGGCAAATACGAGGCCCCCTACGGTGCCCTGAATGCCCAAAATGCCGGTTTGTTGAGCCATAGTAAAAAGAAATTGATGAAGTGAATGATTTTAATTGTCGTTCAGAGTGCGTAAATAGCCCTGTGCGCAATTGTGAACCAAAATTCATCTACTATTTTTGACTAACCAAGCCTCGCGCCCGAACTAACCCTGTTTGCGCCCATCCATCCCTATGCCACGCATCTGCATCTATCCAAAAGACGTGGCCCAACTCACCGGCCGCAGCTACGACGCCGCCAAGCGCCTGGTCCGCCGCGCCCGCCAAGCCGCCGGCAAGCCGGCCGGGGCCCTGGTCACGGTGCAGGACTTCTGCCAGCTCACCGGCCTCGATGAGGCCGAGGTTTCCCGTGCCCTCAATCCAAGGTCCGCGTAGCAGCCGGCCCAGGCTTCCCCATAGCTCGCCCGTACCTAAACCCAGGGTAAGCCCTACCTGCCACGTGCCGCCCTCATTAGCTGCCGCCCATAGAGACGCCCGACCCGGAGCAAGCTCCAGCCGGGCGTTTCACTATTAACCCACTTGTCAGCTTGCCCCTCTAAGCGGCCAGCAGCACTTGGCAAACTTCCGGCACGGCGGCAATGGCGGCCACTGCCTCCCCGTCCCAAATGCGCCGCATCTCTTGATGCTGGAAGTCTTCAATAATCTTGGCGTAAATCATGGTCGTCTGAATCCGGGTATGCCCCATGACCTTCTGCAGTACCTCCATTGCCATGCCCCGCAGCAGGCTTTGCGTCGCAAACGTGTGGCGCGCCGTGTGCATCGTCACCAGCTCATGCTTGGGTACTTGCCGCTTCACCACCTCACCCAATTCTGTCGTCACTACTTCTATCATCTCTCGCAGCCCCGCCAGTTCACTAATCTTCTTTAGATTTCGATTCATCACCTGGTTGGCCATTACCGGCATCAGCCGCTGACCCGTGTCCCGGTACTTGTCCAATAACGCCGAGGCCGCAGCCGTCAGGTAGATGCTCACCGACGTGCGCGTTTTGGTTTGCGTCAGCCGCAGCACCCGCGCCCCACTCCATTCGTGCAAATTTCCTTCGCGCAACTCAGCTAAGTCCGAGTAGCGCAGTCCCGTATAGCAGCAAAACAGAAAGGCGTCCCGCGTCCGCACCAGCCCCGCCGGCAACGCAGCCGCTTCCAATAGTTTGAGGTCCGAAGCCAGCAAATACACCTTGTCCACGTCCACCCACGCCGCTTTCAACTGCCGCACTTTCAGGGCCAGCGTCAGCCCCCGGTCCTCCCCAAGGTAGGCCAGCAGGGCCTTGATGTGCTTGACGACTTTCCAAATGGAGTTTTGGGCTAGCTTCTTTTCATTCCGCAGAAAGCCTAAAAGCCGGTCGTGCATGGCCACGTCATAGGCCGCCAACGTCAGCTTACGCTTTAGCTTCCCCTCGAATTGCTCCATCAGGTTGCGCGTAGTTTTTACGCCCTTCAATGTGCTGGCCCGCCGCCCCCGCGCTGCCAGGGCCAGACGGTATTCATCAAACAACTCTATCAGCGGCAGCACTGGCACCGCTTTGGGCTTCTCAACGGGGGCGGGAGGGGCCAGCGCCGCTTTCAGGTCTTCCGGCGTGGGCTCAATACCCGAAGTGCGCAGCTGCCGGTAAGCTGCCTGAACCCGCGCCGCCAAGCTGTCCAGGTATTCGTTGGCTTCCTGAAAGCCCGGCTTGGAGCGCCGAAACTTCTGTTTATCGGTCTGCCACTCCGAGGCCAGGCATTTTTCACGAGTCACTAAGCGCAGGCGCTGTCCGTCGAAATAGGCCCGCAGGTGAATGGTGCAGCGCCCGGCTGCGTCCGGCCGGTCAGTGCGGCGTTCAAATTGTACCGTCATGGGGGTTGGAATTGGGGGTGTGGTTGGGGGCGCATTTGGGGGTTTAGATAAGTTGAAACCAGGTAGTAAAGTGGGTCCGGGCCAAATGCAAAAACCCCAGAAAACCGCTTCAGTTACCTGATTAGCGACTTTCCGGGGTTTCCGGGGGTAATTAACTGTGGTCGTGTAAGGAGTCGAACCTTAAACCTTCTGATTCGTAGTCAGATGCTCTATCCAATTGAGCTACACAACCTTTTCCCTTTGCGGAGCACAAAGATAGTAGCTTAAATTTTAGTTGGGCAAGCTTGGCGCCGCATTTAAGTTGAAATTCTTTCTGTTTAGGATGCAAGCCACTGAAAGTCAGTTTTAAATTTTTATAGCTCTTTCTCAGTCCGGCCGTTTAAAGCCCGTTTGAGGGCCCGGTTAAACAAAAAGTACAGCCCAAACAAGGACACAGCCACCAGCCCAATGACAAGTAGTTTACCCGCCGTGCCGGTATCGGGGTCTTTCAGGAGGGAGAATACGTCCTGCGCTTTGGTGCCGAGCCAGTAAAAAAACAAGCTGCGCGGCAGCATACCCACCACCGAGGCCAGCAGAAAACGGCGGCGGTCTACGCGCATTACGGCCAGCACGAACGTCATCAGGGCGAAGGGCAGCACCGGCGAAATGCGCGTCAGGATGATGAGCTGCCAGCTGTCGTGTTTTAGTTCGCGCATCACGGCGTCGGCTTTAGGAAAGTGGTGCAGAAACTGCAGCATCTTGCCGTGGTCGAGGGAGGCGGCTACCTGGTAGCCCACTAGCGCGGCCAGCGCGTAAGCCAGCACCATGCCCGGCAAGCCAGCCCAACCGAGGTAGAAACCGGTGACCAAGGCTACAAACGTGGTAGGCGTGATGGCAAACGCCATGGTGAAGGCAATGAGGCTGAAGTACAGCAGGCTTTGGCCGAACGTGAGGTGCTCTAGCAAGGCCTGGTTGCGGTAAAGCACATAGCTGAGCGAAGAACTCCCTACCACCGGCAGGGCCACCAGCAGAAACATAGACAATAAGGTGGAAGCATTCTTCTGAAAAAGCTCGCGGATGAAAGCCATAGGCATTGAAAACAAACGGGCCGGCTCTGTGCGGCCGGCCCGAAGGTAAGAACGTAATAACGGCGCGGAAGGCTGTGCTTCCGATGGGAGCCGCTTACTCGTCGGCCGTTTTGCCACCGAAGAAACGGCGAATAGCAGTCCAGCCAGTGGCTACTACTGCCGCAATAATCTCATTTCCTTAGCAGATCGTCGTAGTCGATGTCGGCCGCATCCTTGTCTTCCACGTAACCCGAGGGGTCGAATTCAATGTCGAAAGCCCAGTTATTGTCGTCGAGCGGCCCCCGATCAGCCGGGAACAGCATGCCCAGCGACTCGCTCTTGGGGTTGCCCCAAAGCTCAGTCAGCACGTACTTGCTTTGGCGGGCATCGAGGTAGCGAAAACCCTTCGGCACATTGATGGAACCCAGATTGTCGGGGAAGGTAATGTGGCCGGTTTGGTACTTGAGGGTCGCTTGTACAGAGTCGATGTAGGCCTGTTCACGGTCTACGGAGTCGGCGGGAGCAGGGGCGGCAAGCAGGGAAAGATGTGCACCCACAAAGGCGAATAGGAGTAGAAGTTTTTTCAAGCAGAATGAATAGTAAAAAGTAAATGAAAATTTACCGGCAAGGTAGAAACATACCCTGTAAGGTGCACGATGAGCTTATCTACTTTCTGAAAAATAAATCGCTCGGCACAGAGCTATTTGCTGGCGGTGCCTGTTGTAAGGGCCGCGTGGGAAAGACCCGCGTATTTCTACCTTTGCCGCTCCTAGTACTTACCTCCCTAGCCTCGTAAGATCCCACATGAAATTCGGAACCAAAGCCATTCATGCCGGCGTGCATCCTGACCCCGAAACCGGGGCCATCATGACGCCTATCTATCAGACCTCGACCTATGTGCAACGCTCGCCCGGCGACCACAAAGGCTACGAGTATTCGCGCACCCACAACCCGACCCGCACGCAGCTCCAAAACGCAGTGGCCGCGCTGGAAAACGGCAAGCATGGCCTGGCCTTTGCCTCGGGTATGGCCGCCATCGACGCCATTGTGAAGCTACTGCAGCCCGGCGACGAGGTAATCAGCACCAACGACCTGTACGGTGGGTCTTACCGTATCTTCACCAAGGTATTCGCTAACTACGGCATCAAGTTCCATTTCGTGCCCATGCACGATATGACGGCCGTAGAAGCGGCCGTGACCGAGCGCACCCGGTTGATCTGGGTGGAAACGCCTACCAACCCGCTGCTCAACGTGATTGATATTGCGGCGGCTTCGGCGGTAGCCAAGAAGGCCGGCGCGCTGCTGGTGGTAGACAACACCTTCTCGACGCCTTACCTGCAAACCCCGCTGGACCTCGGCGCCGACATGGTGATGCACTCGCTCACCAAGTACATGGGCGGCCACTCCGATGTGGTGATGGGCGCCATTGTGGTGCAGGACGACGAGCTGCACGAGCGGCTGCGCTTCCTGCAAAATGCCTGCGGCGGCACGCCCGGCCCTCAGGACTGCTTCCTGGTGCTGCGCGGCCTCAAAACCCTGCACATCCGGATGCAGCGCCACTGCGAAAACGGCCGCGCCGTGGCTGAATACCTCAAGACGCACCCCAAAGTGGAAAAAGTGTTCTGGCCCGGCTTCCCCGACCATCCCAACCACGAAGCCGCTGCCCGCCAGATGCGCGACTTTGGGGGCATGATTTCCTTTGTGCTGAAAGGCGACAAGATGGAAGATGCCGTAGCCGTGCTCGAAAAACTGGAACTCTTCACGCTGGCCGAAAGCCTTGGCGGCGTCGAAAGCCTCTCGGGTCACCCCGCCAGCATGACGCACGCCAGCATTCCGGCCGAAGAGCGCCGTAAGGCCGGCCTTTCCGACTCGCTGATTCGCTTGAGCGTGGGTATCGAGGATATCGAAGATTTGCTGGAGGATTTGCGGCAGGCTATCGGTTAATCAAATGCGGCACGCACAGCTGAAATAATGAGGTGCTGGCAATGCAACCTTTTACAAGCGCAGGCTCTCCTCCAGGAGAGCCTGCGCTTGTGTCGGGCTATTTGTATTCTCCTGTTTATGAAGCAAACTATACTGTTTTCATTATTAGTGGGTCTGGCGGGACCTGTGGCTGCGCAGCACACAGAGTATAGTGGCCGGGCCGGCCTCGGGTTGTTTTGGTTTGGTGGCCATGGCGCGGAAGCGGTTTCCAGTGTCAGCTACTACGCCGACAATCTGGGTACGGGGCCTAATGGCTCCATCTCTAATCCTTATGGCCGGAAAGTAGGCACAGGATTCACGCTAGGCGGGCGGATGCAGCACGTTAGCCAGGGCAATGGCCTAACCACTTTGGATATCGGCTACGACCGGATGCGCAGCCGGGCAGCAGTCAAGCAAGTGGATTACTCACCTAGCCCGTATAGTAGTGCCTACATAGGCACATATACAGCTGATGGCACCACTAACCTGGTCACTCAAAATCTGACGGTGTTCCTGGGTGCAGGGCATCGCTTCCAAGTAGGAGCGGTGAACCTGGATCTGCTGGCCGGGCCGGAAGCGGCATATGTTTTTGGCATGAAAAATAAGGGCAGCGGCAGCTTCGACTATAATAATGGCACCCCCTGGAAGGTAAACCAAGAATCCTATAAAGAAAACCGGGGTGACTTTCGCTTGCATGCCGAGATAACGGCCTGGTACCAGCGGGTTGGCATAACGGCTGGCTATGCGCACGGCTTGGTTAGTTATCGAGGCGGCCAGTATGGGAATAATGAATCTGTGTACTCCCGTACGTTGCGTCTGGGAATGATTTACCGGGTGCAGTAGAAAGCAGGGCTTTCCTGCCTGGCCAGAACAACCCATACGTTGCTGGGGCGTTGCCAATCTGAGTGACGTGAGGTGGCGTATATGCGGTTTCTAAACCTGGCATCTTATGATTGTGCGCGTAGTATTGCTTTCCCTGTTGTGGCTTGCTGGCAGTTGTGTGAAGCCAGCCAACGACCCGCAGCCCTACACGCCACCCCCAACCGGGCCTACTACCAGTACCACCAGTACCTTTCTCTCGCTCGGCGACTCCTACACCATTGGGGAAGGCGTGCCGGAAATGGACCGATGGAGCGTGCAGCTAGCGCAATTAGCGAGGCCCGAAGGCCTTGCCACGCCCGACATCATTGCCCGCACCGGCTGGACGACCACAGACCTGCAAAGTGCCATTCAGTCATCGGGGAATCAGAAGACGTATAGCCTGGTATCCTTGTTGATCGGGGTCAACAACCAGTACCGCGGGCTGCCGGTGGCCAACTACCGGCAAGAGTTTCGGGAGTTGCTGCGAACTGCTATTCGGTTTGCGGGCAATCGGCAGAACAAGGTGATGGTGCTGTCTATTCCCGATTGGGGCCGGTCGCCGTACGGACAAGGCTACGACCAAGCGCAGATTAGCCGGGAAATCGACCAGTTCAACAACGTAGCGCAGGACGAATGCCGACAGGCGGGTATTGCCTTTGTTGATATCACGCCGTTCACCCGTTCGGCCGCTGGCGATGCGACGCAGTTTGCCAGCGACCGACTGCATTACTCTGGCAAGCACATGCAGCAGTGGGCGCAGCAGGCCTTGCCGGTAGCGCGGGGGCTGTTGAAATAAGGTCCGCAGACGACCATTTTGTGTGGATTAGGTTAAAGTAAACGGCGGCTTCAGGCGTTTGTGTAAGGTAATAGCTCATCCTTGGCCTTGCGCATGAAAACTCCTTCCCGCTTCGACGGCAAAAGATACTCGAACACCGTGCCCACCAGTATGTCCGCGGACTATGGGTTGATGCTGCGGCGGCAACTCCTTGGCAAACAAGAGCGGGTGCCGCGCCGGCCGCTGGGGCCGTTTCGGGCCGATGCGGTCCTCTTGGCCGAGCCCGTACCAGCCGAGGCATTGCGCGTGACGTGGTTTGGCCATTCCAGCACACTGCTTGAGCTTGATGGCAAGCGGTTTCTTACCGACCCGGTCTGGCGGTTGCGGGCCTCGCCGGTGGCACTAGGGCCGAAGCGGTTTTTTGCGCCGCCGCTGCCCCTAACCGATTTGCCGACTCTGGATGGGGTTATTCTTTCCCACGACCACTACGACCACCTCGATAAAGACGCTATTCGGGAGCTAGCTAAAACGGGTGTGCCGTTTTTCTGCCCATTAGGAGTAGGAGGGCACTTGCGCCGGTGGGGAGTGGCTGGCAGTCAGGTTCACGAGCTAAACTGGTGGCAGGAAATTGCGGTTGGTCAAGGGCATACGCTGATTGCCACGCCGGCCCGGCATTTCTCCGGCCGTAGCCTCACCCGCAACGATACGTTATGGGCGTCTTGGTGCATTCTTGGCCCTAAGCATCGCGCTTTCTTTGGGGGCGACTCGGGGCCTTTTGAAACGGGTTTCCGGGAAATAGGGGCTGCTTACGGGCCTTTCAACCTGGTGATGCTGGAAATCGGGGCCTATGACGAGCAGTGGGCCGCCATTCACATGGGCCCCGACGAGGCGCTGGTAGCACACCAAGCCCTGGGCGGCGGGGCGTTGCTGCCTTTGCATTGGGCCACCTTCAACCTGGCTTTCCATGGTTGGCACGAGCCAGCCGACTGGTTGGTGGCCGCTGCAAGCCCCGAGGTGCCGCTGTTGCTGCCCGCCCCCGGCCAGCGCATTAACATTGCCGACGGGCCGCTGCCGACGCAGTGGTGGCATGAGTAGCATTACAGGAAGCAGGCGAAGCTGGTTAGCTGATGAATTGAAGGCGTTAGATTTAGCGGTATTAAGATTCTGTGGTTACTTTAGACAAAATCCTAAGCTCCGAGAAGTGAGATGATGTTGAACCAAGCGGCTTGAGGAGGTCTTTCACCTGCATTTCCGATCCTTTTCTTTAATCCTTACTACCGTTCGTATGCGTAAAAAGCTATTCCTGTTTCTAGGGTTTTTCCTGTTGGTGTTCCTGCCCGGCATTGCCCAGAACATCACCGTTTCCGGTCGCGTGACCGGATCGGGCGGCGCCCAACCCGGCGTGACGGTGCTGCAACAAGGCACCACCAATGGCACCTCCACCGACGGCGAAGGCCGCTACCGTATTGAAGTGCCCGGTACGGCTACCTTGGTGTTTTCCGCCGTGGGCTCGGCCAGTCAGCAAGTACCCGTAAACGGCCGCACCAGCATCGACGTGCGCCTCGCCGATGCCGCCACCGACCTAAACGAAGTGGTGGTAACCGGTTCGCGCGCCACCGAAGGCCGCTCCAACATTCTCACTACCTCGCCGGTCGATGTTATTTCGGCGCGCGAAATCAAGGCCTTCGCCCAAACCGACGTCTCCCAGATTATGACGTACGTTGCGCCCTCGTTTCAATCGTCGCGGCAGTCTATTTCCGATGGTACCGACCACGTCGATCCGGCGTCGTTGCGGGGCCTCGGGCCTGATCAGGTGCTGGTGCTCGTGAATGGGAAGCGCCGGCACAGCTCGGCCCTTGTCAACATCAACGGCACGGTGGGCCGCGGCTCGGTCGGCACCGACTTAAACGTTATTCCCAATGCTTCCATCAAGCGTATTGAAGTGCTGCGCGATGGCGCGGCGGCTCAGTACGGCTCCGATGCTATTGCGGGCGTCATCAACATTCAACTCAAAGACGACACCACTGGCATTCAGGCTACCAGCACCGTAGGCGAAACCTACGAGGGCGACGGCCGCCTCTACCAGGCCGACGCCAACGTGGGCATAGGCTTGGCTGGCCGTGGTTTCGTAGACTTGAGCGGGCAGTTCAGCAACCGGGGCTACACCAACCGCTCGGGCGTCGATACGGCCCCGCTTATTTACTTGGGCGGCAACAGCGGCAACTACCCCGGTGGTACCGCCGCCGACACCGAGGAGGAGCGTCGGGCACTGAAGGCGCAGGATGATTTGCTGGTAGCGCAGAACGGCTATGACCGGCGAAATCTGCGCGTGGGCCAATCGGAGTCGCGCAACATTGGAGGCTTCCTGAATGCGGGCTACAAGCTGCTGCCGGCCATTGGGCTGGAAGCGTATATCACGGCGGGCGCCACGCACCGGACCGGCAAGGCTGCCGGCTTCTACCGCCTGCCCAACCAGGTCACGCAGATCGATCTGAACCTGTACCCGAACGGCTTTTTGCCCTTCATCAACACCCGCATCGACGACCAATCAATTATTGCTGGCCTGCGTGCCAGGGCTGCTGGTTTCGATGTGGATCTAAGCAACACCTTCGGCCGCAACGCCATCCGCTTCGATATCAGCAACACGCTCAATGCTTCGTTGGTGGGCTACTCGCCTACGGATTTCTATGCGGGCACCATTGCTTTCCGGCAGAACACCACCAACCTGAACTTCTCGCGTCACTTCACGGATGTGGCGGCGCTAAGTACGCTCAACGTAGCTTTCGGCGGCGAGTATCGCCACGACAACTACCAGATTGGCGCTGGCGACCCAGGCTCCTATATCAGTGGCGGTCGCCGCGTGAATGTCACTCCAACTTCGACTGGTACGCCGGCCGCAGCCGGGGCGCAAGTTTTTCCAGGCTATCAGCCCTCCGACGAGCTGGACCGTTCACGCAGCAACGTGGCTGGGTACCTCGACCTGGAAAGCGACGTGACCGAGAAGCTGCTGATTGGCGCGGCCGGTCGCGCCGAGCGCTACAGCGACTTTGGCTCCAACATCAGCGGTAAGCTCTCGGCTCGCTACAGCATTCTGGAAGAGCTGGCGGTACGGGGCACGGTGGGCAACGGCTTCCGGGCGCCTTCGTTGCAGCAGCGCTATTTCACTAATACCAGCACGCAGTTTGTGAACGGCGAACCTCGCCAAATTCTGACCGTTAACAACGACGACCCCATTGTGCGCAACGAGTTTACGAGCGCGCAGCCGGGCTTCGGTATCGAGAAGCTTAAGCAGGAAAAGTCCACCACTTTGGGCTCGGTCTCACGGCCCGGCTGCCGGGCACGGCCACGCTAACCGTTGATGCCTACCAGATCAATATTCAGGACAGAATTGTGCTGAGTACCCAGTTTGCGCGCACCGACAGCCCCAATAGCCCCGATCCGTCGGCCAGCCCCATCAACGCCATTTTGGGCGCCCGGGCCGTGAACAGCGTGCAGTTTTTCGCCAACGCCGTTGATACCCGCACTCGTGGTATCGACATAGTAGCCAACCAGCGGTTTCCTCTGGGCGCTACTGGCACACTGGGCCTGACGGTGGCAGCCAATTTCAACCAAACTAAGGTAACCGGGTTGAACACCAGCTCGAGTACCATCAACAACACGCCTTCGTTGCAAACCGCCCTGTTCGACCGGCAGCAGCGTGGCCGCCTCGAAACGGCGCAGCCCCGCAGCAAAATCAACCTTACCGCCAACTACGCCGTGGGTATTTTCGGGGTGGAAGTGCGCACAGTGCAGTTTGGGAAGGTGGAATACCGGGACGCCCGCCTCGGCAGCCCCGCCGGCAACCCCAACTTCCTGTACTCGTCCATCGACCAGACCTTCCGGGCCAAGTGGGTGACCGACCTGACGGTGAGTGTGCAGCTGCTCAAGGAAATCGGGCTGACTTTCGGAGCCAACAACATCTTCAACGTGTACCCCGACAAGTACAAAATCAACCCCCGCAACAACGCCACCAACTTCTCGGTCGATCCGCTGCTGAGCTACAACTCCACCCTCGACAACACCAACCGCGGCCGGACTCTCTATAATCCCAACCAGTTCGGCTACAACGGCGGCTT
Source organism: Hymenobacter sp. (assembly GCF_036387835.1). GTDB lineage: Bacteria > Bacteroidota > Bacteroidia > Cytophagales > Hymenobacteraceae > Hymenobacter. The sequence goes on from NZ_DASVSY010000011.1 coordinate 46,442, forward strand.
CTACTTCGCCCGCCTGAGCCTGACTTTGCCTACTACCAAATAGAGGCTAGCTGTTTTGCAAAGCAAAAAGGCCGACTCCCACGTGGGAGTCGGCCTTTTTACTTTGCAAAACAGGTGACGAGCCTTATAAGGAAAGGCTATTTGCTTACTGACGAATCAAACGGCAGACATAGCCACCACTAACAGGCCGGGCAAAATAGGTGCCCGCCGCTACAGCAGTGCCGGGCAGCCATTCTACGCTGCCATCGGGGTGGCTTTTGAGCGTCGCAACTAAGCGGCCCAAATTGTCGGTAATGGTTACGGTTTGGGCTGCAGCCGTGGGAAGCTTGAACTGCACCCGGTCGTGGAAGGGTAGAGGGTAAGCTGAGAGCACCTGCGGACGGCCGCCGTGCGTGGCCAAAATTCGATTGGATACCAGGAAGGTGATGGTGCGTACCTCGAACCCGTTTAGTGGGCAATTGTCATCGGCTACCGTTACGGCTACTGTGTAGCGGCCGAGCGGGAGAGTAGCAGGTACTTGCCAAGTAAGAACTCCTTGGTTGGGGCCCTGCACTTGAAAGGAGGCACCCGGAACAACCGCTGCTACATCACTGCTCAACTGTAAAGCCTGGCCTGCATCTGGGTCGGTGGCCGTGAGTGTTAAGGATACCGATTGACCGGGCCGCACAACCACGGCTTGTTCTACGGGCTGAGCGGCCGCGGCACCGGTCACTTGCAGGCTGCTGATGGTAGGATTGCGGTTGGTGCCGGGGTTGAGCACTACGTATGGAATGTCACGAGTTACCTGCCCAATCAGGGTCCAGGTGCCATTGAGGCGGCGATACTCATCTATTCGCACCGCTACTGAATAGTCTCCTACCTGCCCAACTGGCGCAGTAAGCAGCTCTCCATTTGTAGCATTCAAAGCATATTGCGGTACGGCCACACTATTAACCGCCTGAAACGACAAGATTGGAAAACTAGCACTGAACTGTCCGGCCGGGTAAGCTACCAATTGGCCATTGCCAGGATCTTGAAATTGGCCGCTCTGATACGTAGAATAAGCAATGGGAAACCCACATGTTTGCCCGCTAGTAGCTTGGGGAGCTGCCATGGGTTGCACAGCACGGTATACCAGTGAATCTCCATCGGGCTCGAAAGCGCTGAAGCTATACCGATAAGGCTGTCCAGCCGATAAAGGCTGAGGTAAGATGAAGGAGTTAAATCGAGGGGAAGAGTTATTCGGACCGTTAGAATTATCTAAGAAAGCGCTCAGATAGATGGAATTGCTTGATGAGCCTACAAGATTATTATTAAACGAGCGGTTTTCTAGTAGCGTACTAAGCGTCCATTGACCCGGCGGCAACGTGACAACAGTTTCATATTCGCCGATCAGGTAAAGCTGGGTACCGGCACAACCTAAACGCCGGGAAGACGGCCTAACCCGGTTAAGCTGCATCGACATACTGCCCGGACCCGTGGCGGAGCAGCCATTGAGCGCACAGATAAGTTGAATTGTAGGTTGGCTCGGTACACCGATATTTGGGTCGCGGGTGTAGATTCGAGCCAGGACTTGATACTGCGAAGCAGATCCGTTGATGTAGGTGTATGACAGCTCGCCCCCTAGAACGTGCGTAGCATCAGCAGGTAGCCAGGTTCCTAGCCAAAGGATTACGGCAAGTAGTGAACGGAAGAGTAAAGAGGTACGCATAAGCTTGAGTAGGATATAGAGTGGCAGAACTACGACTTCACACCTAAATGACCACGGCCAACCGTAAAAGGTTGGCCGTGAATTTCATATAATAAAAATATATGTGCTGAACCGGCACCCGATTTATTTTTCGGCTGCTGGCGTCGTGGAGTTGCTGTCCAGAATCTTGAGCAGTTCGTTGAGCTTGGGCGTCAGAATGATTTCGGTGCGGCGGTTCAGCGCCTTGTTGGCGGGCGTGTCGTTGGCGGCTACCGGCACGTACTGTGAGCGGCCCGAAGCCGTGACGCGGGCCGCCGGAATACCGCCCGTGGTGAGCAGGCGGGCAATTTCGGTGGCGCGCAGCACGCTTAGGTCCCAGTTGTCTTGCATGGCGGCGGTGGGGCGGCTGAAGGGTACGTTGTCGGTGTGGCCTTCTACTACTACGTTTACATCGGGCTGCGCTTTGAGGGCCACGGCTAGTTGCTTGAGGGCCTCCTGGCCTTTGGGGTCAACCTTGGTAGAGCCGGTTTTGAAGAGAAGCTGCTCGGAGAGCGAAACGTATACTTTGCCGTCCTTCATCTTCACCTGCAAGTCGGTGCCCTGGAAGCCGCGCAGGGCGTTGGCCACGCTGGCCCGCAGGCCGTTCACGGCTTTGTCTTTTTCAGCCAGGGCCTTTTCCAGCTCAGCCAGGCGGGCTTCGCGCGTTTGCAAGTCGGCGTTCAGCTTGTCGATGGCGGCGCGGTTTTTCTTCAGGGAAGTATCCAACTCACCGAGTTCGGCTTCGCGGCGGGCTAAGTCCTGGGCCACTTTGTTGTAGTCCGTTGATTTGTCGGCCAAGGCCCGGTCGCTGTTTTTGAGCAGCTTGTCGTAGCTGTCGGTGAGCTGAGTGTAGAGCTGGCGGGTGCGGCGCAGGGCGTTGCCGGTTTGGGTGGAGTCGTCGGTGAGGCGCTTGTTGTCGAGGCGCATCTGGTTGAGTTCATCGGTGGTCTTTTTAAGCTCGGTTACGGCTTGGCGCTGTTGGCGCTCGGCCTCGGCTTTGCCTTGTTCAGTGGAAGCCTGGCGCGCCTTCAGGTCGTCGTAGCGCTTGGAGGGCACGCAGCTTGGTAGGAGGAAGGCAGTGGTTAGCGCCAAGGCTAGTAGAGTAGTAGAAGAATTTTTCACAGAAAAGACTGAGGTGAAAATCGAAGTTTGATAGGTGGCGTACAACAAGGAAATTTTCCGGCGGCAAGGTACTCAGCGGCTGGCTGATGTCGCAACGTAGCCCGACAATCAACCGGGTTTCAGGTTATATTTGATCTTGTTTTGCCGCGGCCGTATTCTTCTTATTCCTTGTGCCTGCCACCGCCAACCTTGAGGCCGCCGCTCGGGCCCTGCCAAAGCCCGAGTGCGTAACTAGGAGGCGTAGCTGGATGATGCCCTTATGTTGCCCCACACGTAACAGTGGAAAGTATCCGGTAGTAAGGAGTGAGGTACTACTAATTAGTTCCTGCATCTTTGCCCCCTGAACCCGGCATTTGCCAAGTGCAGTGCTCGGGGCCCAATAATTGTCTTACCACTCAGTACCCATACTCAACACCAAAAATGTCTTGGTTTAAGCGCGTAGAGAAAGGTATCGTCACGCCAACGGAAGAGAAGAAGGAGACGCCGGACGGCTTGTGGCACAAGTGTCCCGAGTGCAAAACGGTGGCTACTATGGCCGAGCACAAGCGCCTGCTCTATACCTGCGGCAATTGTAACCACCACGAGCGGATTGATGCGGCCGAATATTTCGAGCTGCTTTTCGATGGCGGCCTGTTCACCGAACTGGACGCCGATATGCACTCCGCTGACCCCCTGCATTTCGTGGACACCAAGGCGTATCCGCAGCGCCTGACGGCCACCGAAAAAGTAACCGGCCTCACCGACGCCGTGCGCACCGGCCACGGCCAGCTCAACGGTCTGGAACTGGTGGTAGCCGCCATGGATTTCCGCTTTATTGGGGGCTCTATGGGCTCCGTAGTAGGCGAGAAGATTGCCCGCGCCATCGATTATGCCCGCCAGCATCGTTTGCCGTTCCTCATGATTTCACGCTCCGGCGGGGCCCGCATGATGGAAGCCGGCTTCTCGCTGATGCAGATGGCCAAAACTTCGGCCAAACTGGCGTTGCTGTCCGAAGCCGGCCTGCCCTATATTTCCTTGCTCACCGACCCCACTACTGGCGGCGTTACGGCGTCGTTTGCCATGCTCGGTGATTTCAATATTGCCGAGCCGGGCGCTCTTATTGGTTTTGCCGGCCCGCGGGTTATCAAGGAAACCATCGGAAAAGACTTGCCCAAAGGCTTCCAAAGCGCCGAATTCGTGCTGGAACACGGCTTCCTCGATTTTATTGTCGACCGCAAAGAGTTGAAGGCGCGGCTCACTAATCTGCTCACTATGTTGCGTTCAACTGAGGTAGCAGTCAAGCCAAGTACTAAATCGGCGCAGCAGGTATAAAAAGCCGGCACGCTTCTTGGAAAGACCTGCCTGACGCGCAATGGAGTGCATCAGGCAGGTTTGCTTTTTTAGGGCTGGTATAAGCTTCATTCACCTTAAAGCAAGTCTCCGCTTTTACAAACATTTTTCCAGCAAGTACAGTAAGCACGCTCAATACTCTACTCACACCCTCTTACCATTCCACCAAGTTCACTTCGATGAAAACTCCTAAATCACTTTTGTCTTTATTTATGGCGCTGACGCTGCTTCTTGGCTCGTGCGCTACCACTCGCAACCCCAACATTCCCGATGCTCCAACCGGCAACGGCACTGGCCCTCGCAAGACGGGCATGAGCAAAACGGCTAAAGGCGGTCTGTTCGGCGCTGGTGGCGGTGCCGTAGTGGGCGGCGTATTAGGCCGCGTAATCGGGGGCAAAAATGGCACGGCCGCTGGCGCTATCATTGGTGCTGCGGTAGGTGGTTCGGGCGGTGCTCTGATCGGTCGCAAGATGGACAAGCAAGCCGAAGAATTGCAGCGTGATATGCAGAACGCCCGAGTGGAGCGGGTAGGCGAAGGCATCAAAATTACCTTCGACTCCGGCATCCTCTTCGATACCAACAGCTCAACCCTGCGCCCTGCTTCGCAGTCGGAAATCCAGAAAATGGCTACCGTTCTTCAGAAGTACCCCGACACCAACGTTCTTGTGGAAGGCCACACCGACAACAGCGGTTCTGATGCCATCAACAACCCCCTCTCGCAGCGTCGGGCCCAAGCCGTAGCTGATTACACGCAGCAGCAGGGCGTAGATGCTTCGCGCATCACCACGCAAGGCTATGGCTCGTCGCAGCCCATTGCTGACAACACAACCGAAGCCGGCAAGCAAGCCAACCGTCGCGTAGAAATTGCCATCTATGCCAACGAGAAAATGAAGAAGGCTGCCGAGAAAGGCACACTGTAACTCTCTCCTTATAGTTCTGGAGTAAAAAGGCCGCACTCTTAGTGCGGCCTTTTTAGTTGCTGATAATACGCCGTTGTGGCAGGGTGAAATGGCCTTAGTAGGACTCTAGTTCAATGAAATAGTGAGGCTGCGAAGCCCTCAGTCAATTCATGAGCCCACCTCCCGGGCAGGTGCTAATAGCTATTCTATAGCCTGGTTTGTGCATCAAGTAATTAGAGGCGCCGCTATATTTAATTGAGAATCCAATAGAAATATTTCAATTGTCTTTGCTCCAAGATTTAAATAGCACTATGTCGGAAAAATTTAATACTCATCCATTTTTAGTTTATTACACTGAATTTTTTGGGAAAGAAATTCAACTAGCAAAACAACTAACAAGACGTTTTTCATGAGTGATTTCAAGTTTGGAAAACAAGGATTTACGTGCTTTTTAAGGGGTTTTAATGCTTTTTGTCACTTATCTAAATTTTTGGCAAGGTGGTTGCAAAGCTATTTCCATCGCCCAGTTGATTCATTTTACGTTATTATCTTCGGGCCGATTTAACTCTCTTCATTTTTGTCCCATTTCCTAAATCCAAAACTCCTTAACTTTTTTCATCATGAAAAACTTTCGTTCCTTTTTCCTTTTGTTGCTCGCTATGCTGCTGGTAGGTACCAGCACGCTGCAAGCACAAACCACCACCGAAACCACTACCACCAAGAAGCCTTGGAGCAAAACTGCTAAGGGTGGTATCATTGGTGGTTTGGGCGGCGCTGCTGCCGGTGGTGTACTAGGCCGCGTAATTGGCGGCAAAAACAGTACGGCGAAAGGCGCTATCATTGGCGCCGCTGTAGGTGGTGCCGGTGGTGCCCTGATTGGCCGTCGGATGGACAAGCAGGCTGCTGAGCTGAAAAAAGAGATGGCTGGCGCTAAAGTGGAGCGTGTAGGCGAAGGCATCAAAATCACCTTCGACTCGGGCTTGCTGTTCGCTAAGAACTCGGCTGCTCTAACCTCGGCTGCTCAGGAAAACATCAAGGAACTGGCCCAGACTCTTATTAAGTACGGCGACACCAACGTTATCGTGGAAGGCCACACCGACAACACCGGCACCGATGCCATCAACGACCCGCTCTCGCAGCGTCGGGCACAGGCTGTAGCTAATTACACGCAGCAGCAAGGTGTTGATGCTTCGCGCTTCACGGTAACGGGCTACGGCTCGAAGCAGCCTATTGCCGACAACACTACGGAAGCTGGCCGCGTTGCCAACCGTCGTGTAGAAGTTGCCATCTTCGCTAACGACAAGCTGAAGAAGGCTGCCGAAAAAGGCACCATTTAATTAGTTGACAATTAACGGTTATCATGTAACAGTTAATCGTCAGCTACTCTAAACACTGCGGCCCCGCTACCTACTTGGTGGCGGGGCCGTACTGTTAAGTAGCACTTGCAGATTGTTGACTGTTAAATGATAACCGTTAAATGAATTACGCTTCGCCACCCGCCGAAAAGACCTGGGAAAATCATCTGATCCTGAACACCTTCTTCGACCCATTGACGCTGGACCAGCCGCGCCGCACGCCCATGCGCGAACTGATTTCCACTATTCTTTCGCACCGCACCACCCACGCCGACGAGGAACTGGCTTATGACCGAATGCTCGAAGCTTTCGGCGACTGGGCCGGGGTGCTGGCAGCACCTACCGCCGACCTGGCCCATGCCATCCGGACCACCCGTTGGCCCGACACCCAAGCTCCCCGCATCCAGGAAGTGCTGCGCCGCATTCAAGCGCAGACAGGAGGGGAGTTTCACCTCGACTTTCTGACCGAGTGGCCGGTAGAGCAAGGCATGCAGTGGCTAACCGACATGCCCGGTATCGGCTTGAAAACTGCCTCTTTGGTATTGCTCTTCAACTTTCACAAGCCCGTGCTGCCCGTTGATACGCACGTACACCGCATAGCGCAGCGCGTGGGCATGATCGGGCCGAAAGCATCGGCCGACAAAGCCCACCAAGTATTGCTGGAGCAACTGCCGAAGGATCCGCTGGTGCTACTGAACTTCCACAAGCATAATTACTGGCACGGACAGCGCATCTGCCTTTTCGCCAAGCCCGATTGCGCGAAGTGCCCACTAAAGCACTTCTGCAATTATTACCTGGAGCACTACGGCCCGGCTACCCCCGAAGCCCTGGCTGCCACGCCCAAAAAGTGGGACAAGGCTTGGGGAACATTACCGCATTAAGAGTTGCAGGCAGTAAGCTACAAGCTTATAGTTTGCCATTTGGTGCGTTGGCTGAGAGCTAAACCCGGAATAGACTTATCAAAAGCTTGTAGCTTGCAGCTTAAAGCCAACAGCTTAAAAATGCGCCTCGTTCGTCATCCGGTTCTGTGCAACTACTACGTCACATATCGATGCAATGCGCGGTGCTCGTTTTGCGACATCTGGGAGAAGCCTTCGCCTTACATCCAACTTGCCGATGTGGAGCGCAACCTGCAAGACCTGAAGCGGCTAGGCGTGTCGGTGGTGGATTTCACGGGAGGTGAGCCGCTGTTGCACCGCCAGATTCACGAGTTTGTGGGATTAGCTCACGATATGGGTTTCATCACCACGCTTACCACGAATTGCCTGCTGTATCCCAAGTACGCAGAGAAGCTGCGCGGTAAGGTGGACATGCTGCATTTCTCGCTCGATGCTTCCGAGAAAGAAGTGCATGACCGGGGGCGCGGGGTGGCCTGCTACGATTTCGTGCTGGAAAGCATCCGGGTAGCGCGGGAGCTAGGCGAGCGGCCCGACATTCTGTTCACGGTTTTTCGCGAAAACCTAGCCGATCTGGAGGCCGTGTACCGCGACATCGCGCAGCCCAACCAGTTGGTATTGATTTTAAATCCAGCCTTTGAATACAACAGCGTTGCTACCGGCGAGCAGCTCAGCAGCGAAGAGTTGAATTATCTATCAGCTTTTGGGCGCCGCAAGGGCGTGTATCTCAACGAAGCGTTTATACAATTGCGCCGCGACGGGGGCAATCACATAAACGCCCCTGTGTGCCGCGCTGCCAGCACCACGCTGGTAATTTCGCCTTCCAATGAGCTGGTATTGCCCTGTTACCACCTAGGCGAACAGAAATTCCCGATTGAAGGCAACTTACTGAACCTTTACCATTCGCCCGCCGTGCAAAGCTTAGCGGCATTAGAAGGCCGCTTGCCGCAATGCGAAGGCTGCACTATTAATTGCTACATGCAGCCCAGCTTCGCCGTCGAGACCAGCAAGTACTTCTGGCAGGCATTGCCTAGTACGCTCAAATACAACATCAACAAAGGCACTTGGAAGCGCATGCTAACGCGGTGAAAGTGTTTTAAAGAAGCAGTTTGGGAATACATAAGAAGCCGGATCAACAGTAACCTTCCGCTCATTGTTGCCACTGCGTACGGGCTACCGGGGGTATATGACGAATGTCTGAGTTGATTGGAAGCACTTGTAAAGCAGACGACAGAAACTCAGCGCTTCTACGGAAAGACGCGAATGGAAAGCGGATAGACCCACAGTTCGCCTTCGTTGGCTTTGATAGCTCCGATTATTGGGAAAATCAGGGTTAGCAGCCCCAAAACGCCGAGTAGCGGCAGGCCCACCAACACAAACACGAGCATACCGGAGATTACGCCGTAAATCAGGGCGCTGACTATCCAGTTGGCCACCACTTTGCCGTGGGCATCGATGCCGGGTAGCTCATTCTTTTTAAGTTGCCACAGTACAATGGGCAGAACAAAGCCCGCGCCTGGCACCAGCAACCCTGCCAGTAGCGATAGGTGCAGGAACATGGCCCATTGGCGGGTTTCTTGATCGGCGGGGAATAGCGGCTGTGCCATGAAATGGAGCGAAGCTTTATTGATGTTAGCAGGTAGTCAGCACGTAATATATAAAATAGCAGATTCATACGAAACGTATAACTATCAGCTAGCGCTAATCGATAACCACAAGTTGGGTGACGCCAATTTTGCGTTTACTGTTTTGCTTGCATCAATTGCCCGGTCAGCACGCCCAGTCCACTAATTCACAACCTTACTGCCTTATGCCCGCTCTCATTCTTCCCGTTCATGGTATTTCTCCCCTGCTCGGCCCTAACTGTTATGTAGCCGACAATGCTACCATCATTGGTGATGTTGTGTTAGGCCAAGACTGCACGGTATGGTTTACTGCTGTTATTCGTGGCGACGTGCACCGCATCCGCATCGGCGACCAAACCAATATCCAGGACGGTGCCGTGTTGCATTGCACCTACCAGAAAGCGCCTCTCACGATTGGTTCACGGGTTAGTATCGGCCACAGGGCTATCGTCCACGGTTGCACCATCGAAGACGAGGTGCTGATTGGCATGGGCGCTATTGTCATGGACCACGCTGTGGTAGGTACGGGCTGCATCATTGCAGCCGGGGCTGTGGTCCTGGAAAATACGCAGTGTGAAGCTGGTTACCTCTACGCCGGCATTCCGGCCCGCCGCATCAAGCCCGTTACCGAGGAGCAGCACGCCAACCTGAAGCGTACGGCGAACAACTATGTATTGTATGCCAGCTGGCTACAATCCAAATAAAAATAGCTTTAGGTTCTTTATTAGGCGGAATTGCCTTCGTAATATTGTATACTGACCGTACGAGTTATTAACGGTATTCTCTCATTTTAACCTATTATTCTCTGTGAAAAAACAGTACTCATTCTTAGCAAAAGGCTTGCTGGTTGCCGCAACTTTAGGTTCTTGCCAACGCGGCGTTTATACTCCAATAAGTAGCACCACTAGCTACCATTCCCAACCGGTACCGACTGTAGCCGAGCCCCTAGTATTAGAAGCCTCAGCCGCTCCAGCGGTAGCCGTTCCGATGATCGCACCAGCTAGGACTGCCACTATTTTGGCGCTACCAGCTGCCCCTATTCATTCGGCCAGTGCAAATTCAGTTGAGTTAGTACAGAGTACTAGCCTGCGACTTGAAACGCACGCGCAGCGTGTTAGCAGCGAGCCGTCTACCCGTCGGCCAACTGTAAAGCGTAAATCAAATGGTAAAACGGTGTGGATTATTGTAGGCGTGGCAGTACTAGCAGCGCTAGTTCGCATTCTAGCTGCATCAATAAGACAGGCCGTAATAGCCCAACAACAAAAAAGCCGTCGATACCGACGGCTTTTTTGTTGTTGGGCTATTCTAGAAAAGACCTTTACAAATCTAAGGTTTCGCTGCTTTCCACCTCCCGGCGCTCAGCGGAAGTCGTTACCCGGAGTTGCACAAGTTCGACGGAGCGGCCGGAGCGTTTCAACACTCGAAACTCGTAGTTGTCAAGCACGGCTACATCGCCTACTTCAGGAATGTTACCGTAGATGACGTTGAGTAAGCCACCGACAGTTTCATAGTCGTCGCCTTCGGGTAGAGGATGGGGCAGGTATTCGTTGGCATCGGAAATGGCGGTGGAGGTATTGACACGGTATTCGGTTTCCGAAACCTTCTCCACCACCGGCACCTCGTTGTCGTACTCGTCCTGAATTTCGCCCACCAGTTCCTCCATGATGTCTTCGATGGTGACAATGCCCGAGACGCCGCCAAACTCATCGCTCACAATGGCCATGTGGGTATGCTTGCGCTGAAACTGGCGCAGCAGCCGGTTGATTTTCTTGGTTTCGGGGACGAAATAGGCCGGCCGCATAATCTTAGCCAACACTATGGGCTCACTACGCCGAATAATTTGCAGCAGATCCTTCACGTAGAGCACCCCCACAATGTTGTCGATGTTACCCTCGTAAACCGGAATCCGCGAAAAACCTTCGTTGTATACCGTTTCCAGGATGCCGTCTTGCGGCGTGTTCACGTCGATGGCCGAGAGCTTGGTGCGGGGCACCATGATCTGCTTTACCATCCGGTCGTTGAACTCGAACACGTTTTCCAGTAGCTCGTGCTCCGACTCCTGAATTTCGCCGCTTTGCTTGCTCTGATCGAGCAACAAACGAAGTTCTTCGGACGTGTGCACTTCGGCTTCATGTGCCGAGCCTACCCCAAACATGCGCAGCACCAAGTTGGAAAGCCGATCGAGCATCCAAATGAAGGGGAACGTAATGAAGGCAAAGCCTCGCAGTGGTATAGCTATGGCCATAGCAGTGCTTTCGGGCTTTTGAATAGCCAGAACCTTCGGGGCCTGTTCACCCAGCACGATGTGCATGGTGGTGATGAGCGTGAAGGACGTGAAAACGGCAATGCCGTGTGCTCCGGATTGGGCCATATCATAGCCCAAACCATGCACAATGGCCAACACAAGCTCAACTACTACCTTCTCTCCAACCCAACCAAGTAGCAGCGATGCTACCGTGATACCTAGCTGCGTAGCCGACAAATAATAGTTCAGGTCATGCAACATGCTCTGCACGAGCCGCGCTATGCGGTTGCCACCCTGCGCCTTTATTTCTATTTGCGAGAGGCGAACCTTTACAAAGGCAAACTCCGCTGCCACAAAAAACCCATTCAGCAACACCAGCAGAATGGTGAAAAATATATTTAAAGCCATAGATGCGGAAGCATGACTCAACCGGCCTGGCTTCCTATGTAATTACAAAAGTACGGGATTCGCGCCAAGCAGTTCGGCATAGTTCGATCGAGAACTAAGTCACGGGGTCTATCTTGGCTCGGAAATCAAAGGAAACCGCTTAAGCAGTACAAGTGTTCCTTTTGTACCGACCTTTGTAGTAGAATCTTTTTTGTTGCTTTCCCCTACCTGATGCTTCGCACTAAAACTGTATTTGTCTCTTTGCTTCTGGTGCTACTCACAGCCCTGGGAGCTGCCGCGCAGGTGCTAACGCCTACCAAGCTTTCCACCGCGCTCAGCCAGCCTACAGCCAAGGTGGGTGAGGAAGTGGACCTTATTGTCAATGCCAGCATCGACGACAAATGGCACCTCTACGCCACTGACTTTGACCCCGACCTGGGGCCGACCACCTTCACGTTTAGCTTCACCAAAAGCCCCGCCTACGAGTTAGTGGGCAAGCCAAAATCCATCAATTCGAAAAAAAAGTTTGATGATGTTTTTAAAGGTGACATCACGTACTTCGAAAAGACCGGCCAAATAAAGCAGCGCATCCGGGTGTTGCAGCCCGGTCCGCTCACGGTGCAGGCTGCCGTGGAGTATCAAACCTGCACTGATATTGATGGGCGCTGCATTCCCGGCGACGAAACGCTGAAGTTTGGTCCTTTAACCGTGACGGGTACCGCAATTCCGGCCGCAACCCCCGGCAAAACGCCTAAAGCCAGTTCGCCCACCGGGGCAGTTGCAGCGCCCGGCGCACCTGCTACCGCCGTAGTTTCTCCCGCCGGCGATAGTGCTACCACAGCTTCTGCAACTGCCAGTACGCCTGCGCCTACTGCTGCTGCGTCAGGTTCTGCCACAACGCCAGAACAAGCCACTATGGCACCCGCAGCGGCCTTAGCTGGATCAGATGAAGCTGGGTCAGGTAAGGAAAGCTTGTTAGCCTTCGCTTTCGGGGCATTTCTTTTTGGTCTGGGGGCTCTTATTACGCCGTGCGTGTTCCCCCTGATTCCCATGACCGTGTCGTTTTTCACGAGCGGTTCCGACAGTCGGTCGCGCGGGATTCTCAAAGCCACTGTGTACGGGCTATCCATCGTTTTTATTTATGTGGTGGTGGGGCTGTTGGTTACGGTGCTGCTGGGGGCCGATGGACTAAATTTGATTAGCACTCACTGGTTACCCAATCTGATTTTCTTCACCGTATTTGTTGCCTTTGGGTTGTCTTTTCTCGGTTTGTTTGAGATTACGCTGCCTCATGGCATGGTCAACAAAATTGATGCGCAGGCCGACAAAGGCGGCTGGGGAGGGGTGTTTTTTATGGCCCTCACATTGGTCGTGGTATCGTTTTCGTGCACTGGTCCCATTGTGGCTACTATCCTGACCATGGCGGCTCAGGGGCAACGTCTTACGCCTATCATCGGGATGCTGGGCTTCTCTCTGGCCTTTGCTTTGCCATTCACGCTGTTTGCTATATTTCCGGCCTGGCTGAAAAGTTTGCCTCGTTCGGGTGGGTGGCTGAATACGGTGAAGGTGGTACTCGGCTTTGTAGAATTGATGCTGGCGCTCAAGTTTCTGAGCATGGCCGATCTGGCTTATCATTGGAACCTGCTCCCGCGCGACATTTACTTGGTGCTCTGGATTGCGCTTTCAGGGTTGTTAGGCTTCTACTTGCTAGGTCGCTTCAAACTCTCGCACGATTCAGATTTGCCGCATTTGAGCGTGGGCCGGCTATTGATGGCTGTGTTGGCCTTCAGCTTTATGACGTATCTGATACCTGGTCTGTTCGGGGCGCCCTTGCCCTTGCTGGCTGGCTATTTGCCCCCTCAAACCAGCCGCGACTTCACGCTGGCCGCTGCTAGCCTTCCTGCCAGCTCGACGGCATCAGTGCCCAATGCCTTGTGCGAAACACCGCGGTATGGCGAGTTTCTGGAGTTGCCCCACGGCTTGCCTGGCTATTTCGACTTAGAGCAAGCCAAACGTTGTGCCCGAGCTCAAAACAAGCCGATCTTCATTGATTTTACGGGCCACGCCTGCGTGAACTGTCGTAAAATGGAGGCTACGGTGTGGAGTAATCCGCAAGTACTGAAACGGTTGCGTGAAGATTATGTAGTTGTTGCACTCTACGTCGACGATAAGGCCGATCTGCCTACAGCCGAGCACTACACTTCCAAACACGACGGCAAAATTAAATCTACGCTCGGAAAGAAGAATGCCGACCTCCAATTGACGGGTTTCAATGTCAATGCCCAACCTTTCTATGTTCTGCTGGACCCTAATGCCCCCGCCGACCTGCAGCACACCCTGGCAACTCCCATAGCCTACGAACCAAACGCCGAGGCATTTCTGAAGTTTTTGGATGCTGGTCTGGCTACTTACCGGCAGCAGGGGCAACCTGTAGCAACTCGGTAGCAAATGGTCGGGCTCGTCTGTAAAATGGTGTTTTTCACCACTTGTTCTAATGACTTGCTTTCGTTTAATCTATAATTGCTGGCAGTAGAATAAAGGCTGCCAAAGTAAGCCGGTAAGCCTTGCCATGTGGACTTAACAAAGAAGGAGCAGCTTTGCGATTTTTATCACAAAGCTGCTCCTTCTTTGAAATTTAACGTAGTCTCTGCCGCAGGAATTCTGTTTCTTTGCAGCCAATTCAAAAGTGGGGCGTCTGTGAAGCAGGCAATTCTTTTCTCCACCATAAATGTATACAAACAAAAAGGCGGCACCCACCCAGATGCCGCCTCCCGAAAAAGGAACGCACCCACCCAGATACGCCCCGGTTTCCCTCATTGCTGTACTTCTTGTTGCTGTAGAAGAAGGATTCGAACCTCCACGGTGCAGTTAGCCGGCCGCCGGACCAGTTTTTCCCGAATCACCACCCCCGAGAGAGGAGGGTATGTCTGCCAGTTTCATCATTCTACAAAAAGAATCCTTTGCCGATTGCATCGGATTATGACAAATGTAGTAAGTTGATTTGAATTGTAAAAATTTAGCAGACATTTGCCTAAATATTTACAATTCTTTTTGATAACACTCGTTCTGATTTTAATATATATAATCAAGCTCCCTTAAGATGGCCAAGAATTACGAACTTGACGACACCGACCGCAAAATACTTGATCTGTTGATGCAGGACGCCAAGATGCCTTACACCGAAATTGCGCGCAAAGTGCACGTTTCAGGAGGTACAGTGCACGTGCGTATGGCGCGGCTAGAAGAGTTAGGCATCGTAAAAGGAGCAACCCTACAAATTGATTATCAAAAGCTAGGCTACGGAGTTAATGCTTTTCTAGGCATTTATCTCTTGAAAAGCTCGGTGTATAATAGCGTGGCCGAGCAATTGCGCGAGATTCCGGAAGTGGTTAGCATCCACTTCACTACTGGTGCCTACGGCATCTTCGCCCGCATCGTGTGCCGCGATACCCAACACCTCCGCGATGTGCTTCACGACCGGATGCAACTCATAGAAGGTATCGAGCGCACCGAGACACTTATTTCTCTGGAAGAGACTTTAAATCGTCCGATTCAGTTGCTGCCCTCCTAAAGCTGTCCTATTTAGAGAAAGTTAATTCCGTTTAATGGAATCGGCTTTTTCTTGATCGTTTGTGTGTAGAAACAGAAGCGGGAGAACTGAATTAGTAAAGGTATAGTACTATTATCCGAATTTTTCTGAACTATCGTGGAAGCGCTTGGGCAACTGCCGGCGGGGTGCTATATTTCCAGAACCCTCACGTAGCGTATCCATTTATGAAAGCCTATCTTATTGTGTTTTGTGGATTGCTACTGGCTTTGCCGGCTAGTTTATGGGCGCAAAGTATGCCCGCTATTTACTTAAACGAGCGAGATGAGGAGTCTGTGCCGGATAGTGCCACCCATTACCGATTGATCGATCAGAAGAACGAGTTGCTTGGGACCTACGCCATGCGCGAATACTCACTTACTGGGGCGCTACTACTACGTGGTACCCTATCTTCTATCGACCCACCCGTACGCGCTGGCATACTAACTTGGTATCATCCCAACGGCAGCAAAGCCGCCCAGGTACACTACCGGGCCGATGACGCCGATGGCATTTATGTGGCTTGGTACGAAGATGGCCGAGTAAGCCAACGCGGCGAATATGCGCAAGGCCAGCGTATAGGTTCCTGGATCAGTGTGCACCGCAACGGGCAGAAGCGCTCGAAAGGCACGTACACCAGCGGGCAACCCACGGGCGAATGGCGCTACTATTATGATACCGGGCAGCTCAGCGCCATCGAGCTGCTAAGCCGAGAGAAGGGGCCGGCGTTGGCGTTCTTCAATGAAGATGCTTCCCCTTACGTAGGCAAACTCCACAAGCGGCAATTACCGGAGTTTCCAGGTGGGGAGGAAGCTCTGCTAAATTTTGTGGCTCGCAATACCATCTATCCAAAAAACACACGGCGCAACGGCATTACAGGCACCGTGTACGTGCGTTATACGGTGGGTGAAGATGGCCGCGTGGGACAGGTAGAGGTAGTAAGAGGGCTGGCGCCTGAAGCCGACCAAGAGGCCCGGCGCGTAGTAGCCAGCTTGCCCGCTTTTCAGCCTGGCCGCGAGTACAACGTGCCTACGGCTATGACGTTTACTGTGCCCATTAACTTTGCGCCAGGCTTCTCTTTGCTAAGCGGAGTGCGCCCGCCGCAAATACCGCCCACGGAGGCTCGCGCTGCCAATCCCGATGAGCTATACTAGGTAATTCTGATGAGCGATTTCCAAGACTGCTACGCGCAAAGCACAATAAATTTCTGCTACGAAATAGCGTCTACTGCAATGGCAGAGAGGCCGTTGATTTATGAGCGACCCTAGCTCAGCTGCAAGCCAAAAAGCCCGTCCTTTTCGAAAAGGGCGGGCTTTATTATAAGCTCAACGGCTATTTAGCTTAGGCCGTTACCTGGGCGTCCAGCTTCTGAGCTAGCACGTGCTTTGGTACGGCACCTACCTGCTTGTCTACAATCTGGCCGTTTTTGAACACCAGCAGCGTCGGAATGCTGCGGATGCCGAATTTGGCGGAAGTTTGCGGGTTGGCATCCACGTCAACTTTGCCAATCACGACCTTGCCTTCATATTCGCCGGCTAGCTCTTCTACTACCGGACCTACCATGCGGCAAGGGCCGCACCATTCGGCCCAGAAGTCCACAAGCACGGGCTTATCGGAGTTGATGATTTCGTCGAAGTTAGCATCGGTAATTTCGATGGCTTTGTGTCCCATAACAGTAGGGGGTTGGTTGAAATGTGTACGCTTTTTACGGTCAAGCGGGCCGCAAGATAGCAGATTGGGTGTTCAACAAGACCCGGGCCGGAAAGTTCAGTTCGGACAGGTTGGCAGATTATTGATTCTGAATTCAACAAGGCCTTAAACAAAGGTGGCTGCGCTTAAACCACTTATCGAGGCCTATAAAAATTTACTGCTTGTTAACTACGAACTCCAAGTCCCGAGCTTCGTTTTTGGCCCGATTGCGGAGCTTATAGAACACGTAGAGGTTGAAGAAGTGCATCCCGCCTAAGATTAAGATGATGGTGCCAAGCTTGACACTCAAGGTTTCCACTGTCTGCTGGTAGTTTTCAACCGGAAGGTCGCTGCGAAGCATAAGGGTGGCGTAGCCGATGTTGATGAGGTAGAAGCCCGTCAGCAGAAGCTTGTTTACCGAGTCGGCCAGTGGCTCGTTGCCATGAAAAATGTCGACCAGGAAAGTCCGGCCGTTTGTGAATAACGTGCGCGCCACCCATACCGTGAGCAACACCGTGACGGGCAAATAAACTCCGTAAACCAGCAGAAGGTAGTTCATGATTTAAAGAAAGAAGAGGTGAGAAAAAGGAAAATAAGCGCGTTAAATCGAAGTAAGAAGAGTTGCTGCTATGCCAATTGCAGCAGGTCGGCTACCGCCCGTTCACAGGTAGCGTAGCGGAATCGGAAACCGAGATTCAACAGCCGCTGAGGCACCACTTTGCGGCTTTTCAGAATCAGTTCGGTTTCGGTGCGCAGCACGAAGGCGCCTAATTCTAGCAGCCACGTAGGCTGCGGAAGGCGGAGCAACGGGCGCAGCTCCCGAGCCAGCAGGGTATTGAAGTCGCGGTTGGTAAGTGGGGTAGGCGCGCAGACGTTGAAGGTGCCTGCCTGGTCGGTTTCATTGATTAAAAACTCTATGGCACGACAGAAATCCTCGATGTGGAGCCAGCTAATCCATTGGTAGCCGTTGCCTTGTGGGGTGCAAAGCCCGCGTCTGGCCAGTTTCGTCATTACCGGAAATGCGCCCCCATCAGCGGCCAGTACGATGGAGGTACGGAGTGCGATCCGGCGGGTGTTGGGAGTTGCAGGAGCCCAAAAAGCAGCTTCCCAGGCTTGGGCAACATCCACTGAGAAGCCAGTGCCTATCTTCCCGTCCGTTTCGGTGTTGGCTCGCTGCCACCCGTCGGAGTGGGCATAAATGGTGGCCGTTGACGAGTTCAGCCACACCCGCGGCGGATTCACACAAGCCGCAACAGCTTCTCCCAGGACCCGGGTGCTATCTACTCGGCTGGCTACTATTTCACGCTTATTTGCTGCGGTATAGCGGCAGTCCACCGTGCGGCCTGCCATATTAATCAAGGCTGCTGCGCCTTCTAGCTCAACTGCCCAGGCGCCCAAATTGCGGGCATCCCATGGCACCTGATTGGGGCGACCAGTGGCACTCCGGCCAATAATAACCACCCGATAGCCTAGCTCCTGGAAGTGGGCCGCCAGGTGTTGTCCTAAAAACCCGTTGCCCCCGGCAATAACAATTTTCGGCTGATTTTCAGGGAAGCTATGCATGATCAAAAAATCTTTAAGGCGGACAAGAAAGCCAAGGGCCGAAAGCATAAAAGTGAATTATGTTGCGTGTTTATAGAAATTTCAAAAAATATTGAAACATGTTTACAAAAAAATATCAAAGGCTCTAACTAGGGGCGCATCAGCTTCATAAACGTGCTCAGAAACCAGTTCTCATCGGCCTTGATGATGGTAGCGGCCGTACGGTCGGCGAGTTCGGCGAAGTTCTGGATGTTGCCAATGGTTTCGGAAAAAGCCCTGGCTTCGGCCTCGGAAACGGTAGCCGAAGGCTCTACCTGCTTGATTTCACCGAGCACACGCATGATGGGCTCCAACTCCCGGCGGCGCCGCTCCTTCATAATCAGGGTAGCTACTTTGTGGATGTCTTTTTCGCCTGAGAAAAACTCCCGCCGCTCCCCGGGCCGCAGTTCCTTGCGCACCAAACCCCAGTCCATGAGGGCCCGCACGTTCAGGTTCACGTTGCCCCTCGAAATCTGCAGCTGCTCCATAATGTCTTCGGTGCTCAATGCTCCTTCCGACACCAGCAATAACGCGTGCACCTGCGCCATCGTCCGGCTCACACCCCAGGCCGAGCCCAGGGTGCCCCAGCCTTCAATGAACTTACGCTTGGCTTCTTCGAGTTGCATGGCGTAAATGTAGTAGATCATTTTAAACTTTCAATAAAATTTGAAAGTTTATTTTCTTGATTGATGGCTATTGTTTTGTCTTCTCTGTGTGGTAGGTCTTCGTGAGGAGACGTTTATAGGCAAGATAATTTTCAACGAAAGTTGAAGAGTCCATACGTGTGAACTTCCCAAACCCCGGCTTTAATATTGAAAGCGTGTCTGGGCCTTTATCTGGAACTACTCGCAGAGTGATAGGAAGTAGGTAAACCATACAACCCTGTCGAAGAGTTAGTGAATCACCTGTTTCATTAAGCTCTGCTCTGTGATGGCCATAATAGGTTGTTAATAATAGAAGATTGCCGCGTTTATAAACAATGATATCATCAGGTGGGTCACTCACTTTATGTGTGTTGATACTGCGCCATGCCCCCACCAAATTAGATTCGGTAACACACACTTTATTCTCGCAGCCACTTGAAAGCAGTAGTCCTCCAAAGATGAAACACAAGTAACAGCGCATAACAGAGGATTAATGGAGACGTGTAAAAACTGATAACGCAGTTACAACCCCTTATTGGTAGTAATATCTGCGTTATCAGTACTAAGTCAGGATAGCATGCAATCTAAATCAGCTGGCAGGCGTCGATTTCCATTTCCCGCATCCGGGCAATGAAGGCTTTCGGCTCGATGCGGTAGCGGCGCGAGTAGGTGTCGACGGCGAGGTGCTCGTGGGGCTCGGCGAACTTGATTTCCAGCTTCTTGCTGCCCTGGCTTTCTTCCACGGCCAACATGAACCGGTCCATGAACGGCTCGGTGATGGTGCGCAGGTCGAGCTGCACCCGAACGCCGTTGGAGAGCTTTTCGGCCACGTGGAAGAGCGGCTCCATGGTCATGATTTTGAACTCGAACTGGTCGGAGTCGCGGAAGCGCTGCTGGAACTTGCCGCGGATGAACATGGGCGGCACCTGCTCTTTGTCGTAGTTGCGGGGGTTGATGAGGGGTGAGAACTTCGAGTAGTCGTCGCGGAACAAGGCTAAGTTCAAGCTTGACTCGTAGTCTTCCACGTTGAAGCTAACGAAGGGGTGGCCGGTCTTGGTGGTCTTGAACAGGACGTTGGAAATCAGGCCGGCCACTGAAATGTCGCGGTTTTTGTAGTTCTCAATCTTGTCGAGTCCGCAGGTGCAGTACGAGTCGATTTCCAGCTTGAAGTCGTCGAGCGGGTGGCCAGACAGGTAGAAACCGACCACTTCTTTCTCGCGGCGCAGCTTTTCGGTGGGGCTCCACAACTCCATGTCCTGAATCTTGGGCATCGGAATAGTCATCATGTCGCCGCCGCCGCCGAACAGGCTTTGCTGGGCCGATTCTTTGGCGGCCTGGTGCTGCTGGCCCACTTTCATGGCCTTCTCGATGACGTTCTGGTCACCGCTCAGGGCCTCGATGTACTGGCGGCGGTGATACCGCTCAAACGAGTCGAAGGCGCCGGCCTGAGCCATGCTCTCGAACGTTTTCTTGTTCACGGCCCGCAGGTTCACGCGGCGCGCAAAGTCGAAGATATCGGCGTACGGGCCTTTTTTAGCGCGCTCCTGCACGATTTCCTCTACGGCCGCCTCGCCAGCACCCTTCACGGCCGCCATCCCGAAACGAATCTGACCCTGCTTGTTCACGTTGAACTTCAGGATGGATTCGTTGACGTCGGGGCCGAGTACGGCCACGCCTTGCTTGCGGGCTTCCTCGATGAAGAACGTCACCTTCTTGATGTCGCCCATGTTGTTGGTGAGCACCGCGGCCATGTACTCAGCAGGGTAGTTGGCCTTGAGGTAGCCGGTCTGGTAGGCCACCACCGAATAGGCGGCGGAGTGGGAGCGGTTGAAGCCGTAGGCCGCAAACTTCTCCATCACATCAAACACCTCGTTTGCCTTCTTCGCGGGAATGTTGTGCAGCTTTTTGGCGCCTTCCGTGAACTTGTCGCGCTCCTGCGCCATCTTTTTGAGGTCCTTCTTACCCATGGCCCGGCGCAGCAAGTCGGCGCCGCCAAGCGAGTAGCCGGCCAGAATCTGCGCGGCCTGCATAATCTGCTCCTGGTACACCATAATGCCCTGCGAGTAGTTCAGAATGGGTTCCAGCAACTCGTGCGGGTACTCTACGGGCTCCTTGCCGTGCTTGCGGTTAATGAAGTTCGGAATGAATTGCATCGGGCCGGGCCGGTACAAGGCGTTCATGGCAATCAGGTCCTCGATGTTGGTCGGCTTGAGGTCCTTGAGGTACATGCGCATGCCCTCGGATTCAAACTGGAACGTCCCGATGGTGTCGCCGCGCTGGTAGAGCTCGTAGGTTTTCTGGTCGTCCATCGGAATCTCATCAATGTCGATTTTGATGCCGTGGTTTTGCTCGATCAGGTTGATGGCGTCTACGATGATGGTGAGCGTCTTCAGCCCCAGGAAGTCCATCTTGAGCATCCCGGCACTCTCAATCACCTTGCCATCAAACTGCGTGACGAGCAGGTCCGAATCCTTGGAGGTGGAAACGGGGATGTACTTGGTGATGTCGTCGGGGGCGATGATAACGCCGGCCGCGTGGATGCCCGTGTTGCGCACTGAGCCTTCCAGCTTCTCGGCGAGACGTAGAATATGGCCGCGTAAGTTGTCGGGCGCGTCGTCGCGCCGGATGCTGTCGAGCTCCTGGTTTTCGGCAAAGGCTTTGGCCAGCGTGGTACCTACCTGATCGGGCACCATTTTCACTAGGTCGTTGGCGAGTGGCAAAGCCAAATCCATAGCCCGGGCCACGTCCTTGATGCTGGACTTGGCGGCCATGGTACCGAAGGTGATAATCTGGGCCACCTGCGTTTTACCGTACTTATCCACCACGTAATCAATGACTTTCTGACGGTTCACGTCGTCGAAGTCGATATCAATATCGGGCATGGACACGCGCTCCGGATTCAGGAAACGCTCGAACAGCAGTGAATACTTGATCGGGTCGATGTTGGTGATGCCAATGCAGTAGGCCACCGCCGAACCCGCCGCCGAGCCCCGGCCCGGCCCTACGGCCACCCCAATGTTGCGGCCGTGGTTGATGAAGTCCTGCGTGATAAGGAAGTAGCCCGCAAAGCCCATTGTTTCAATTACGCGCAATTCAAAATCGAGGCGCTCCTCGATTTCGGGCGTCCGGTCGGAATAGCGGCATTTCGGCCCTTCGAAAGCGCCTTTGAACGTGAGGTAACGCAGGAAGGCATCGGCGGTGGGGTGCTCGGGCGGCAGGGGAAAGTTGGGGAGCAGAATATCGCGCTGCAGCTTGGGCGGCGTAATTTTATCAACGATTTCGTTGGTGTTATCCACACTTTGCGGCACGTCGGCGAAGAGCGCATTCATCTCCTCCTGGCTCTTGAAATAGAACTGGTCGTTGGCAAAGCCGAAGCGGGAGCGGGGCCGCGGACCTTGTGCCTCCTCGTCGATGCGCTGGAGCTGGCGACGCATAACGGCATCCTGGCTGGCGAGCGGGCGCAGGTTGTCGAGGTGGTCGTAGTGCACCTTGTTGTCCTGCGAAATCAGGCGGAAATACTGCGTCTGGAAGTCGCCAACGGGGATGCTGTGCTCTTCCCCAGTATTCACGCAGAGCAGAATGTCGTGCGGCGCAAAGTCGGTTTGGTCGACGTAGTGCGAGTCGTTGGTGCAAATGACTTTTACATTGTGCTTTTTGGCTAAACCAAGCAGCACCTGGTTCACGTCTTCTTGGCTTTTGCCAGTGCCATCAAAGTTCATCAGCCCGTGCCGCTGAATCTCGATGTAGTAATCGTCTCCGAACACGTCGAGCCACCATTTCAGCAACTCTTCGGCTTTGGCCTCACTCTCGAACAGAATAGCCTGCGGAATCTCGGCGCCAATGCAGCACGAGGTAGCAATCAGGCCTTCGTGGTACTTGAGCAGAATTTCCTTGTCGATACGCGGAAACTTGGAGTATACGCCCTCGATGAAGCTCATGGAGCAGAGCTTGCTCAGATTATGGTAGCCGGCTTGGTCTTTGGCTAGCAGCAGCTGGTGGTAACGCTTGTCTCGCTCGCCTTTCTCGCGGCTGAAGGCCTTCTTGTGGCGGTCGGCCACCATGTAAAACTCGCAGCCCACAATCGGCTTCACGTTGTACTTATTGGCTTCGGCCACAAAGTTGAACGCCCCGAACATGTTGCCATGGTCAGTAAGAGCCACCGCGGGCATGCCATCGGCCTGCGCCTTTTTCATGAGGGCGGCTATGCTGGCCTGGCCGTCGAGAAGAGAGTATTGGGTGTGGGAATGCAGGTGCGAGAAGACGGGCATGGCAGGGAATTCTGAATTGATAACACTGAATTAGAAGGTATCGGTTAGCTGTTGAATTCAGCATTCAGAATCTCTAATTCAGAATTAGACAAGGGTAAAGTTACCACAGAACAAAAGTTAATGAGACACAAATTGCTCGCTATTGTATATTGCATATCGCAATACGCAATATGAAATTCGCGTTATTATATGGCAGTACATAAAGGAATGCGCCCGCAAGATGTTGTGGTGTTGCTGAAACTCATAAGCTTACAGACCAGCAAAGACGATTTTATCCGTCTTTCTGCACAGGCACAGATGGCAGTGTCGTTGGGCTTGAGCCAATCGGAGGTGTCGGCTTCGTTACAACGAAGCCGAATTGTACGCTTGGTAGGGGAAGATAAACGCGAGGTTTACAGAAGTAATCTACTGGACTTTCTGTTTTACGGCCTGCGCTACGTATTTCCTGCCGAGCCGGGCCCCTTGGTAGTGGGCTTGCCCACCGCTCATTCAGCCCCCCCGTTGCGTGATTTGATTGTTAGCTCGGAACCTTACGTATGGGCTGATTTGCAGGGCACAGAGCGAGGGCAGGCTATCGAGCCCTTGTATGTCAACCTGCCGTATGCTGCCCGCCAAGACAAGCTATTGTATGCGTTACTGGCCCTGACGGATACACTACGGGTAGGTCGTGCCCGAGAAATAAAATTAGCGCAGGAAAAACTCAGAGAATACTTTGATGCATAACCGGCGGAACACAGTTGCCATACAAGTAGTGGCTAATGCTTTGCGCGACATGCGGCAGGAAGTGGTTTTTGTGGGTGGCGCTACTATCGGGCTGTATGGCGATGAAAAAACGTCTCCTGAATCACGCCCTACGGAAGATGTAGACTGCATCATTGAACTGGCTTCGTACGGGGACTTCACAGAATTGGAAGAAAGACTGCGGAGCCGGGGTTTTCAGAACGATTTAGAGAGCAACGTGCAAATACGGTGGCGGTGGCAAGAGTACACTGTAGATATAATGCCAACAAATGAGCGTATTCTGGGCTTTAGCAACCTGTGGTATAAAACCGGGATGCAAACGGCAATGGAATATAACTTGCCGGACGCCAGCACAATCCGGATTTTAGATCCGCCGCACCTGCTCGGTACCAAGTTTTGCGCTATGAAGGACCGAGGCGAAGACCTGCGTTACGACTCCGATTTCGAGGATATTCTGTACGTGTTGACCTATCGGCCGCAGGTAGTGGAAGAGGTGGTAGGCAGTTTGCCGGAACTTCGGGCATACTTGGCAGCGGCCGCCGCCGAGTTGGTGGGTCGAAAAGACATTCGCGCCATACTCGATGCTGCCAAAGACAGAGATATTACTGTAGAGATACTATTGAATCGGCTGCGCCAACTAGTTTAGGTGGAGCTAAGTGAGCCAGGTCTATCGAAGCTACCAGCTTAATTATTGCACCTCAAGTAGTTTCGACGACTGGTGGGCATTTAGTCTTGAAGTGGTGGAACTGCTCGTTTCGGCCAATATTTCCACGCTAATGCTAACGCCGCGCTAGGCTTCGCCTTCTTCCTGCAAGCCCGGCCCATAGGAGTTCAGGCCCGTTAGATACAGGCTTTGGTTGTCAATACTGGTTTTTTCGTGGGTAGGCGGCATCAGATGGGCTGAGCGCCGGAACCTCATCCGCCGCAAACTGCCTACCTTGCGTACCTCAAGTATACGCATCGGGAGCAAGGCTACGTTGGTGTAGTAACATCTTGGGGCAACTTGGTCTTTTATGTTCGCTCCCATCCCTTACTTACTCAATAGCTTACGCCAATAGACGCTGCACAGCGTCTGGAAGGACATCTATAGCTGTGGCCGCTATTTAGCTTTTACATCACCGTCCGACCGAACCCACCGGTCAATATTCACTCAATGAAGCATTTGGTTGCCCTCACCGATCCGGTCTACGACCAGACGGCCCCCGTCTCTCGTTTTGGCCGGTTCCTGCTACAGTTCATTCAAGACAAGCGCGACCTGCCGTTTCTCTATCTCATTCTAGAAATATCGGGCACGCTGCTGCCCCTGGCGGCCTTGCTGTTCTGGCCGTCTCTCGATAACCGAGTTTGGTGGGGCGCGCTGGGCGTGTATATGTTCCTGACCACCTTCTACTTCAAGGGTCCGTTTGGGCTAATGCTGCACTGCACCAGTCACCGCATCCTGTTCAAGAAGAAGTACGCGCAACTCAACCACTACATTCCGTGGGTGATAGGGCCGTTGTTCGGGCAAACGCCGGAAACGTACTTCACCCATCACCTGGGAATGCATCACCCCGAAAACAACCTGGAGGACGATGAAAGCTCGACCATGGATTACCAGCGCGACTCGATAGCTAGTTTCGGCCGCTACCTAGGGAGCTTCTTTCTGATCGGGATTCCGCGGCTGGCGCAATATTTCACCCGTAATCAGAAAAGTAAGCTGCGGCACCGGCTGCTGCGCGGCGAGGTGCTGTATATCGTGGCATGCGTAGTATTGGCCTTCGTGAACCTGTCCGCCACGTTTGTGGTGTTGGTGCTGCCGGTGTTTGTGACGCGGACCGTGATGATGCTGGGCAACTGGAGCCAGCACTCATTCATTGATGCTTCGGACCCTGCCAACTGCTACACCAACAGCGTGACCTGCATCAACACCAAATACAACCACAAGTGCTGGAACGACGGCTACCACATCAGCCACCACCTCAAACCCGCTCTACACTGGACCGAGCACCCCGCGCATTTCCTGCGAAACGCGGACCACTACGCGCAGAACGATGCCATCGTGTTCGACGGCATCCACTTCCTGCACATCTTCGCCTACCTCATGACTCACCGCTACGACCTGCTGGCTAAGCATTTCGTGAACCTCGGCAACCGATACACCTCCGACGCCGACGTCGTTGCCATGCTGAAGTCGCGTACGCAGCGCATTGTGCCCGTAGCCGCGACGGAGCGGGTGGCAGCTTGACAGGTTGAGTATGGCGTTTCAACCCAGTATCGGGGGCAGCCCATGGTTTAGACGAGAATAAAAAAGGGGCCAGCTGCTATAGCTGGCCCCTTTTTTGTTGGTACTACTTCGTCTGTGGCTGTTTCGTTGATTTGATAATCAGCACATCACCGGGGCGCACGTTGAAGTCGGGTTTGTTGTTCCACTCCATAATCTGCTTGATGGTAACTTCGTATTTCCGCGAAACCGCATACATCGATTCGCCAGCAGCTACGGTATGCCGCACGATAACGGGCTCAGACGCAGGAGCAGTTGATGCGGGAGCCGGCGCCGGCTTGGGAACTGGCACTGAACTGGCTGGTTTGGGAGTGGCCGCCGGCGCCGGCGTCGAGGCTGTGGTAACTGAGGCCGAAGCTTGCGGAGCCGTGAGACGCAGGGCCTGGCCTAGCTGGAGCGGCGCGTTTGGCGGCAGATTATTCCAAGCCATTAAGTCGGCTGGGCGGAGGCCGTAGCGCCGGGCCACGGAATAGATTCCTTCTTTTGCTTGCACCACGTGCAGGCCGTTGGCCGGTATACGCTCCATCGTGCCAGCAGCTGGTGCTGCGGGAGGCACGGTGGTAGAAGCCGCCGGGGCGGGCGTAGTGGGCTTGGGCGCCGTGGTGGTAGCGGCAGGAGTGGTTTTAGCTGAGGCTGTGCTTGGAGTAGGAGCGGGCGTGGTTTTGGACGGCGTCGTTACTGGTGCGGCGGGTTTAGGGGCTGGCTTGGCTGGGGCAGGCACTGCTTCGGCTATAACTTCCGGCTCAGTGGTTGGTGCAGTTGTCGTCTCGTCGGCTACGGGAGCGGGGGCAGGCACTGCCTTTTGAGGAGGCTGGGCGCTGTATACGCTGCGTGGTTTGGCCGGAGCAGCAGGCACTGGTACCGGTGCGGAAGCAGCAGCGGTGTCAGCAGGTTCCGACGCTGGGGGCAGGCTGTTTAGGTTTTCGGTGGTAGCATCGGTGGCGCTGTCGGGCTGCGTTACGAGGCCTTGCGTGGTGGCCGTGGTATCGGCGGCTTCTGAAGCATCTTCGAGTACGCGGCTGGTATCGGCCGTTTTGCCTCGGTAGGGCTCTGTCTCGTCGATACGGCGCTTTTTAGGCGCTGGTTGAGCTGCTGGTGCTGGAGCTGGGGTAGGTTGTGCGGAGGGCGTCGAGCCAGCCGGGCGCTCGAAGGCCGCTAGCGCCGTGGCGTTTTTGCTGTCGGCATACTCAACTGCTACATCCCGGGGGCGCGTGTGCTGCAGCCATAGGATGCGGCCGGGCCGCAGTTCCTCGTTGCGGGCCATCCGGTTTTTGCTGAAAATGGCCTTGGCCCGAATGCCATACTTCTGCGACACCGTGGCCACATTCTCGCCGGGCTGCGCCACGTGGTATTCGCTGGCAGCTTTGTCGCGCTTCTTTTGCACGAAGTAAGGCTGGCCGGGCACGATGTTGTCGAAGGCAAACAGGTCGTTGTACTGCATGAACTTGCGCATCTTCAGGTTCGCCCGTTGCGCTAAGCTTTCTTTGGTGTCGCCGGGCAAGGCTATCAGCGCCCGGATGCCGTTTACGCGTACGTATTCGGCATTCTGTGGGTCCGCCTGGGGTTTGTTGAGCAGCTGGCCGGAAGTAGCGTTTTTCTGCTGCGCGGCAATGGCCGTTCGTTGAATTTCGTCTACTACAGGCACCAGAATGGTGTAAATCTTGTCGGTGGGCACCGTGGTTGTGAGCAGCCACCGGTTGTGGCGGGCCATTTCGGCGGGGTTGGTTTGCAGGGTCTGGGCAATGTTAACCAGGGTGAAGCCGGCGGGGGCCGGGAATTCCTGGAAGGCCAGCGGCGGCTTGGGGTTGAGCCCCACAGCCGGTTCGTAAGCTAGCTTGTGCGCCAGCATGGTCAGGATGTAGGGGTGCGTCTGCTCGCTGATTTCCAGCTCCGTGGCGTCGAAGTCGGTGGGCAGCGTGTAGGACTTCACGCCGCCGGAGCCGAGGTTGTAGCTCAGCAGGGCATCAACCCAATTGTGAAGCGCGGTGTTGTTGCGCTTCAGGTACTTGGCCGCCGCGTGCGTGGAGGCCACAATGTGCTTACGCTCATCCACCGCATCGTTCATAACGAGGCCATAGTCCATGGCGGTTTCGCGCTTGAACTGCCAGTAGCCCACCGCGTCATGGATGCTTTGGGCATCACCTTGCAGCCCACTTTCCTGCACGGCCAGGTAACGGAAATCCAACGGTACGGCCTCTTCCTGCAACACCCGGTCGATGATGGGGAAGTAGGCGTCAGCTAGGTTGACACGGGCCTGGAAGGAGGTGGGGTGGCTGCGCAGGGCGTCCACTTTTTGCTGCACTGCTTTGCGCCCGCCATCAGTGAGGCGCAGGTGTAAACCCGCAAAATCTACTTCAGCCGGCACGGGTACGCTTTGGGCGCCGGCCAGCAAAGGCCAGCAGCAAAACAGCGTGAAAAGTATACGTTTCATAGGAAGGCAAACGCGAAGCCTTGGTTGCGCGACTGTTGCTCATCCAGGCTCCAACACCACAAAGTAGGCGAAAAAACAGCGTAATTGGCAGTTGGGGCCCGGAAAAAGCCTATTACAGATATCTTTGAACCTGCATTTTACAGCCCGAAGTCTGGTCTCGGTACACTTAGCTACCGGGTGGGAATAACGTCCGCACCACCGCTAACAGAACACATACCCGCCAGCGGTTAGCTGGTAGCAAACCTATCGGGGTTGAACCTGCTTCTGTATCTTCACGGGCCAAGTGAGTAGCAACCTTATGCAGTCGGTAACCCGTGAACACCCCAAAATCGACCGTCTGGCTTGTCCCTGGCTGATTATCCGGTTTATTGACCCCGCCGTTGAAATCTGTTAATATGCCCGTCGGGCACACTATCAGAAATTGCTTACCTGACGGGCTTTTCCGATCAAAGCCATTTCACCCGTATTTTCAAGCAGCATACTAACTTAAGTCCCTTGGGCTACCGTAAAAAGCGGCAATCTGGGTAAAGACTATAGCAAGCGTAAATCCCGTTCTATTTTCCGACGGCTGTCGGCCGTAGCATCGCAACTGATGGCCCGGCAAGCAAAACGGCTGGAGTCGCAACTATATGGCTCAACTTCTGATACCCGTTGTTAAACCCACCTTTGCGGAAGCCCTGCGCTTCTGGCTGAAGCTAGGCTGTATCAGCTTCGGCGGGCCAGCCGGCCAGATTGCCGTCATGCACACGGTGCTGGTAGAGCAGAAACGCTGGATTTCCGACGCCAAGTTTCTGCACGCGCTTAATTACTGCATGTTGCTGCCCGGCCCCGAGGCGCAGCAGCTCGCTACCTATATCGGGTGGCTGCTGCACGGTACGCGCGGCGGGCTGGCAGCCGGCATTCTGTTTGTGCTGCCTTCGGTATTTATTCTGCTGGCTTTGAGCTTACTGTACGTTACGGTGGGTACTTTGCCCGCTTTGCAAGGTGTTTTTGGCGGACTGAAGCCGGCCGTGGTGGCGGTTATTCTGCTGGCGGTACTCAAAATTGGCCAGAAGTCTTTGCTTGGGCCGCTGCACTACGCGGTGGCGGCTGCCAGCTTCGTGGGCATTTTCTGGCTGAATGTGCCTTTTCCACTGCTTGTTGTGGGGGCGGCCGTTGTGGCCTTGCTGGCCCGGCGGTTTTTTCCCGCCCCCGTTGCTACGGCCGCGGCGCAGGTGCGGGCCGCCCAAGCCGAGGAAGGCTATTACCTGACCACGCAAACCGTGGTGCCTGGCACCGGATTTTCGGGGCCGCGCCTGCTGCGCCAAGTAGTAGCGGCGGTAGTATTGTGGGCGCTGCCGCTAGGAGGGTTGGCGGTGCTGGGCCCCGATTTCTTTTTTTGGCGCACGCTAAGCTTGTTCTTCACGCAAGCTGCCCTTGTAACTTTTGGCGGGGCCTACGCCGTGCTGCCGTACGTGGCGCAGGTAAGCGTCGAGAAGCTGCACTGGCTTTCGCAGGGGCAGATGCTGGATGGGCTGGCGCTTGGCGAAACCACACCGGGGCCGCTTATCATGGTGCTGGCTTTTGTGGGCTTCATGGGCGGTTACACGCACTTTGGTGGGTCGTTGGGCCTGGGGGCCCTGGGCTTGCTGGCCACCACTTACTACACTTTTCTGCCCTGTTTTGTCTTTATTCTGGTGGGCGCGCCGCTTATCGAGCGGACGCAGCACAACGTCCAGTTAAAGGCCGTGCTGAGCGTTATCACGGCGGCGGTAGTGGGCGTGGTGCTGAATCTGGCGGTGTATTTGGGCCGGGCCGTGCTGTTCCCGGGCGGACGTCTGGCGCTGAATGAGTTGCACCTGCCTAGTCTGCTCTGGTTTTTGGTGTCGGTGGTGGCGCTGTACCGGTTCAAGCTAAACTTGATTCTCTGGATTGGCATCAGTGCCGGGGCTGGGTTGCTGTATTACTGGTTGGGCCTCTAAGCGTAACCCACCAACCAAAAAGAGGTCCGGCAACACTGCCGGACCTCTTTTGCGAGTAGATAACAAACACCTTAAAAAGTTACAGGTCGCCACCGGGCCGGTCGAAGCCGCCTCCGCCGGGAGGGCCCCCTCCCTCACGCCGGAAGTTGCCCGGTGGGCGTTGCCCGTCGGTGGGCCGGTTTTCGCCGGGTAGCGCGTTGGGGCGGCCGTTGGCGCCGTAGCTGCGGATGTTGTAAGTGAACATCAGCATCAGGTAGCGCTGCAAAATGTTGGTGCGCACGTCCTCGGTGTAAGCCGCCGTGTTGTTCACTTGAATACTATTGTTCTGTCCTAGCAAGTCGAAGGCATACAGCTTGATTTCAGCCTGTTGCTTGGCCATAAACTTCTTGCCGATAGAGGCATTCCACAGCACAAAGCTCTGGTTGTAGCCCGCCGACAATCCGGTGTAATACTGATGGTTCACATCCGACTGTACCGTCACACCCTTCACAATAATCCAGGAGAAGCGCAACGAGGTGTTCTGCCGGAAGTAGTTCCGGTTGAGTTGCTGCTGCAAGCTGTTGCGCACGTAATTCTGGCTGGAATTCGACGAAACGGTGAAGTCCAGCTCGGGGCTGATATTGCTGCTTACTACCACGCCTAGCCCGCCCGAAGGCGTGCGGCTGTAGTTCAATTCGCCAAACACCAAGCCGGGCGTTTGCGAGTAGCCCACGTTACCGTTCAGGTTCAGGTTGGATTTCATGAACGTCAGCGGCAAGCTGTAGTTGGCAAAAGAGCGCAACGAGTACTGCTGGTCCAGGTTAACGGGCCGGGTCAGCTGGCCGCCTACCGGAATTACCACGCCCGACACCGTTAGCGGCTCATCGATGGCGTAGATAGTGCTGTTGGTGATGTAGTTGTTGGTAAGCGAGCCATTGAGGGTCACAAAAAACGAAGTCGATTTCTCGGGTACCGCCGACGAGTAGCGGATATTAAAATTGTGCTGCGTAGCCTGGCGCAGATCGGGGTTGCCGGTGGTTAGCTGCAGTGGATTAGAGTTGTTTACCACTTCCTGCAACTGGCTGATGCTCGGCGGATTGGTGTTCACGCGGTAAAAAATACGCAGGTTCTGCTGCCGCGAAAAATTATAGCGCAGCATGGCGTTGGGCAGCACGTTCAGGAAAGTGCGCTCGGTAATGGCTGGCCGCGGAAACTCCTGGTCGCTGCGCAGTTGGGCGTGCTGCACCGAGGCGCCCACCATCCACTGCAGCTCCTTGTTCTGGTAGCGGTAAGTCAGCCCCCCGGCGTTAGTCAGGTAACGGCTCTTGAATACGCTGCTAAGCGTGTCGTTCAAGGAAGTATAGGCCTCTTCGCCGGTCACGTAGTCGTAGGTGCGCTTATCGGATTGGTTGGGCGTGTAGGAAATCCGGTACTCGGCCTGTAGCTGGCTGTACTGGCTGATGGGCTCGGTGTAGTTGAGGTTGCCGTTCCAGGACCAGCCCGTTTGGTTGAGCTGCGAAAACTGGTTGAGCGCCGTTGTTTGCGTAACCGAGTCGCGGGTAGATTCGGTGTTGGAAAGTAGGTTGTTGTCGCCTTCACGGGTGTTGTAGTTGGTATTCACTCCCAACGAAATCGTGCGGCCGCGCTTGGCGAACCGGTGC
This sequence comes from Hymenobacter sp., assembly GCF_036387835.1. Lineage (GTDB taxonomy): Bacteria > Bacteroidota > Bacteroidia > Cytophagales > Hymenobacteraceae > Hymenobacter. The sequence continues at coordinate 78,809 of NZ_DASVSY010000011.1, forward strand.
CGGTATTGCAAGTTGTTGCTGGCGTTGATGCCGGTAAAGGCCGAGCGGTAGCTGCTGTTGTTGCTGCCCTGCGTGAAGTCCGGCTCCCCTTCATTCACCTGGAAGGTGCGGCCACCTAACACGCTGTTGCCGGTGTTGCGCTGCACCGACAGACGCGGCTGCCAAACAACCGAGTTGGTTGAGTCGAAGCGGTGCTCGAGGCGCAGGTTGAAGCGGTTGTTGATGTTGCGGCTCGTTGAAAGCGAGTTTTCATTGTAGCGCTGGTCGAGCGGCCGATCCACGGGCGCCACGTAGCGCCGCAGCAGGCTGGTGCTGGCCGTGTTGTCGCTGAGGTTGAAAAAGTAGCTGCTCGTTACGTCGGTGTTGCGGCCCCACGAGTTAGAGTAGTTCAAGCCAATAGCGTGGGTTTTCGAGATACCCCCCGATTGATTGACCAGAAAGTCGCCTGCGTTGTTGCCCTGGCCACCCTGACCGCCGCCGCGGCCACCCCGGCCGCCGCCACCGCCTCCCGAACTGCCCACCACGCCAAGTAAATCCTCGGTCCCGAAGTTTTGCTCGTTGATGTTGTTGCTCTGGGCCACAATCGACATGCGCTCCTTGCCCTTGAACGAGTTTAGGTTGCCACTCAGCCGGTACCGGTCGTCCTGGGGGCCGTAGCCAGCCAGCACCCGCCCAAACTGCCCGTTCCGGAACTGCGGCTTGGTTACGATGTTGATAGTTTTCTGCTGATTGCCGTCGTCGAAACCCGTGAACTGCGCCTGGTCGGAAGCGCGGTCGTACACCTGAATCTTGTCGATGACCTCGGCCGGAATATTCTTGAGGACTGCGTCGGGGTCGTTGCCGAAAAATTCTTTGCCATCCACCAGCACCCGCTGCACCTGCTCGCCCTGGGCCTGTACCTTCCCGCTGGTGGGGTCTACGGTCACCCCGGGCATTTTGGTGATGAGGTCCTGCGCGTTGGCATCAGGATTGGTTTTAAACGAACCAGCGTTGAACTGCGACGTATCGCCTTTCTGAACGGCCGCGGCGGCTTTGCCCACCACTTCCACGCCTTTCAGTGCTACCCCGCCTGTACCAAGCGCTAGGGCTCCCAGGGCCAGTGGCTGGGTTGTGAGGGTAAGTGAGCGTTGTAGTGTCTGGTAGCCCAGAAATGAAATCGTGAGCTGGTAGCGGCCCGGAACCAGGCCCGACACCGTGAAATTGCCGCTCACATCGGCCGCCGCGCCACTCTTCACGGAGTCGGCGGCCAGGCCGCGCACCAACACGTTGGCTCCAATAAGCGGCGACTGATTCGAGGCATCTACAATGCGCCCGCTAATCGAGCTCGTTTGTGCCTGGGCAACTCCTATGCCTGTGAATATGAGTAAGAAAAAGAGTAGAAAACGAAGATGCATAAGCCAAGAGTAAAGTTCACTTTGGCATAGACGCGAGTTAAGCTTAAACGTTTAATCAACTATTCAACATATTTTAGAATTGTCCTCAGTTCGCAGCTTTCCTCCTTGTTCATTGGCATTTAAAGCTCTTAAGCCTTGCATAAATGCCCCCGCGCGGCGGCGCAAAAAGAGAATGTGCTGAGACAGTAGTTAAAGCTTGCGCACTAGCAGCAACCCGTCGCGCAGGGGCAGAAACACATTTTCAACCCGCGAATCGGCCTGTACTTTGTCGTTGAAGGTCCGGACGGCCAGCGTGTCTTTGTCGGAAGCTTTGAGTTGATGAGCAGCCAGCACTTTACCGCCCCAGAGCACATTGTCGATCAGCAAAAAGCCTCCGGCACTCACCTGTGGCAATACCAGTTCGTAGTAGGTGTCATTGTTAATTTTGTCGGCGTCGATAAATACCAAATCCCAGGGACCAGCCAGATTTGGCAGCACCTCCGCTACCGGGCCCATGTGCAGATGCAGGCGTTTTGCCAGCCCTGCCGCTGCGATGTAGCGCCGTATCCGGTCTTCTAGCTCCAGGTTGAATTCTATGGTGTGCAACTCACCATCGGGCGCCAACCCCTCGGCCAGGCACAAGGCTGCGTAGCCCGTAAACGTGCCCAATTCCAGCACCCGCCGGGGCCGTATCATATGACTGATCATGCTCAGCAGGCGGCCCTGCGCGTGCCCCGAAAGCATCCGGGCGTGTAGCAGCTGCACATGCGTTTCCCGGTTGAGCTGCGCCAGCAACGGCGGCTCGGGGGTGGTATGCTGGTCGGCGTAGCGTTGGATTTCGTCTTCGGGCATCAGGCAAAAATAAGGTTCTAGCACCAACCTCACCCCTAGCGCCCTTTCCTCGGAAGAAGGGGCTAGTCCGCGTCAACAATGGGCACCAGCCGAAACAACAGCACCTGAAAACCTGACTTACCGCGAGCGAATTGATGGTTGACGATGCGGTACAGCCCTTCGTAGCGGAAACAGTCGCCGTCTAAATGGGGCACCCGTTGAAATACACGCACGGGCAGGCCAGTTTCTTGGCTGCGGCGCAGGGCCAAGTTGCGGCCAGTCATTTCTTGGTCGGTGACTTGCTTGCCGGTTTGTAAGTCGCGCCCGCCGCTGCCCGAGTAGATGATTTCAACTTCACTAAAGGTATCGTCTTCGTAGGCACCGGCCAGCACAATAGAATCGGCGCCTTCAGCTTGGCTGCCGCTCACGCCCGCACGCCGGGGCTTGTGCAGCCCCGTCAAGCTCAATTCCAGCCGGTTCGCAAAAAGGTCGCCCGGTCGGTACGTACCCACGTGGCCGAAAACACGCATAAGCGGTGAATGAGTAAGGGAGTGAATAAGTGAAGTACTATACGGAGCGAATGGCGCGCACGTCAGGTGACATAAGCTCCGCAGGCTACTTCACTCATTCACTCCCTTACTCATTCACCGCTATTCCGGCACGTACTGCAGCACGCTCAGGTTGTCGTCGCGCAGGATGTCATTGGCCAGTTCCAGTAATTCGGAAGCCGTAACGGCGCGCACCCGGTCGAAGATTTCGTTGATGGACTCCACGCGGCCGATGTCGAGGGTGCTTTTGGCTAGTAGCTGCATCATGCCGCCGTTGCTTTCCTCGGCCATGGCCATCTGGCCCATCAGCTGCTCTTTCGAAGTGTGCAATTGCGCTGTGCCGAGGGCCTGCTCGCGCAGGCGCTTCAGCTCCTTCTGTACCAGCGCAACGGTGCGGTTTACCTGCTTTTTCTCGGTACCGAAATAGATGCCAAATAAGCCCGTATCGGTGTAAGGCGAATACGTGGCGTCGATGCTGTAGACGAGACCATACTTTTCGCGGATGCCCAGGTTGAGGCGCGAATTCATACCAGGGCCGCCGAGAATGTTGCTGAGCATGAAAAACGGAATCCGACGGGGGTCGTTGATGGCGTAAGCCGGGCCCCCAATCAGGCAATGGGCCTGCGAAATAGGTTTGCGCTCCAGCTTCTCCACCCGCAAGTTGCCATCAAAAGCAGTGCGGGGCCGGGGCCCGAGCCGGGCGGGTAGCGGCGCCAGAAACTTATCAGCCAGTCGCTTTACCTCCTTGAATGGCAAGTTGCTGACCGAGCTAAACACCAACCGGTCGGTGCGGATATTTTCGGTTAGAAACTGCCGGAAGTCAGTTTGTTGGAAGCTGCTTACACTTTCGCGCGTGCCCAGAATATTGTGGCCTAGGGAGTGTCCACCGAAAACCACATCATCGAAATCATCGATAATGGCATCTTCGGGAGTGTCCTGGTACATGGACATTTCTTCCAGAATCACGCCCCGTTCTTTCTCGATTTCCTTGTCCGGGAAAACCGAGTTAAAGGTGAGGTCGGTGAGCAGTTCAAAGGCCCGCTCGAAATGCGTGCTGAGCAACGACGCGTAAAAACAGATTTTCTCTTTGGTGGTGTAAGCATTCAACTCACCCCCTACCGTTTCGAGGCGGTTGAGGATGTGGAAGCTTTTGCGCTTCTCAGTGCCTTTGAAAGCCATATGCTCCCAGAAGTGCGCCAAGCCCTGCTGGGCTGGCTTTTCGTCGCGGGAACCAATGTCGAGCAGAAAGCCCAGGTGTGCGATTTTAGTGTGTATGACCTGCTTGTGCAGTACTCGGATGCCGTTGGGCAACTCGTATAGGTCGTAATCAGACATCAAGATAAGGGCTTAGAAACGCCGGAACCCGTGGATGCGTCCCGGTCTTGTATAACCAACTAGCTAGGCCATTGGGTTTCCAAGAATTGCAAAGGTACTCGCTTGAAAGAAGCCGCAAGCAGAAGAGAGCTGTAAGCTACAGGCTGCAAGCCATGCGCTTTAATTGAACATCAGCTTGCCGCTTGTAGCTCAAAGCTTGTAGCTCAAAGCTTGCGGCTTACAGCTTGCGGCTTGCAACTCGGCTTCCGCTAGCACGACCAGCAGCTGCGACGTCTCGATGCCGTAGGCGCAGTGGAAATGGTTGAGCGGGCACTGTCGATAGCCGTGCAGCCCGCACGGCCGGCACCGTAAAATGCCTTGAATTTCGACTACCCGGGCAAACGGACTCAAAGGACCAAAGCCGAAATAAGGTACCGTAGAGCAGTACACGGCACAGGTAGGCGCACCCACGGCCGAGCACAGGTGCATCGGCGCCGAGTCGTTGACGTAGTTGAGCACAGCCCCGCGCATGAGGACCGCCGAAGCCAGCAAAGAAAGCTTACCAGCCAAATTAACTGTGTTCGGACGGTTGCTGGCGCGCAGCAGTTCTTCGCAGGCCTCTACATCGGGAGGGCCACCAAGCAAGTACACCCGGTAATGAGTTGGCAATGCGGCCAGTAGCTTCACCCATTGGTCTTGCGGAAACTGCTTGGTAAACCAGACCGAAGTGGGCGCGATGCAGAGGTAGGGGCCCTGCGTTGTATAGGGCGCGGCCGCGGCTTCGTCGGTAGGAGAGGGGTAGAGCCGCGGGGGCACAACGGGGCCGCGGTATTCGGGGTCGAGCAGGTTGAGGTTGCGCGAAACCTCGTGTACCCCACCCTCAATAACGTGCGGTAAGGCCCGCGTGAAGCGGAAGGCAAACGGGTTTTTCTGGAAGCCTATCCGTTCGGGTGCGCCCGAAAAGGCCGTTAGGAAGCCGGTAGAGGCAAAGCGCTGGAGCGTGATGACGCGGCCGTAGTGGGCTGCTCTAATTTGCTGCAGCAGGCGCCAGAGGCCTTGATATTTGCTGTTCTTCTTGTCCCAAACCAGCACCTGCCGCACGTGTGGATGCTGCTGCAACAAGCTTTCGTTGCCTTTGCGCACCAAAAAGTCAACGGGCGTATCGGGCTCGGTCTGATGTAGGTGGTCCAACAGAGCCGTGGCCAGGATTACGTCGCCGATGAAAGCAGTTTGGATAAGCAGGACAGCACTGGGGGGGGCAGTGGACATACTAACTCTAGAATAGCAGAAGGTTAGTAAAAGTACAAAAGAGCAGCCGTAAAAGTTGCTGGCGTAAGAATATAGAAAATACTATACAAGCACAAATAGAGGCGGTGCCCAAGACGAGGAAAGCAGTGGGCACTCCAACCAAAACTCTAACTTGCGACCGAGGCGCCGTGGGTGCTTCCTTTCCTCCCTTTTAAGTTCTGCTTATGCGCTACGGTTCAATTTCCCCCGAGCTTTTCATCCAGAATCGGCACAACTTCACCCAGCTGCTGCCGCCCGCGTCGTTGGCAATTTTTCAGTCCAACGACGTTATGCCGACCAATGCCGACGGCACCATGGCCTTTCGCCAAAACAATGATCTGTTCTATCTCTCCGGGGTCGATCAGGAAGAAAGCATCCTCGTGCTCTTCCCGGACGCGGTGCTGCCGCAGTATCGCGAAATCTTGTTCCTAAAGGAAACCAGCGAGCATATTCTGATTTGGGAAGGCTACAAGCTAACTAAAGACCAGGCGCGCGCGCAGTCGGGGGTGCCCACTATTATGTGGCTGGAGTCGTTCGATTCGGTGCTGCCCGCCCTGATGAACGAAGCTGAAAATGTGTTTCTGAACACCAACGAGCACATACGGGCCGTGGTGGAAGTGCAAACCCGCGACGCCCGCTTCATCAAGAAAATCAAGGAAGCCTATCCGCTGCATACCTACCGCCGCGCCGCGCCGCTGCTGCACCAGCTGCGGGCCATTAAGAGCGCCGAAGAAATTCGACTGATGCAGCGCGCCGCCGACATCACCGAGAAAGCCTTCCGCCGCCTGCTTGGCTTTGTGAAGCCCGGCGTGATGGAATACGAGATTGAAGCCGAGATTTTCCATGAATTTATGCGCCACGGCTCCCGCGGCCCGGCCTACGGCAGCATCATTGCCTCCGGGGCCAATGCCTGCATCCTGCACTACGTCAGCAACGACCGGGAATGCCAGGACGGCGACGTAATGCTGCTCGACTTTGGGGCCGAATTCGCCAATTACGCGGCCGACCTTTCCCGCTCCATTCCCGTCAACGGCACCTTTACCAAGCGCCAGCGCGACGTGTACGAGGCGGTATTGCGAGTAATGAAGTTTGCCACTTCGCAGCTGATTGCCGGCAACCAGATCGAGGAATACCACGCCGCCGTGGGCCGGACCATGGAGCAGGAGTTGATAAAGTTGGATTTGCTGAACGCCAACGACGTTAAAAACCAGGACCCAGCTGCCCCGCTCTACAAGAAGTACTTTATGCACGGCACCTCTCACTACTTAGGCCTCGATGTGCACGATGTGGGGGCGAAGTACCGGGTGTTTGAGCCGGGCATGGTTTATACCTGCGAGCCCGGCATCTATATTCGGGAAGAAGGCTTGGGTATTCGGCTCGAAAACGACATCCTCATTACGGCCACTGGCAACGAAGATCTGATGAAGAATATCCCGTTGGAGGCCGCTGATATCGAGCGACTGATGCAAGAGGCGCGTTAGCTAAGCTTCTAAAGTCAAGATCCCTTGAAAGCCAGCCGATGGTATTGAATGGCTTTTTTTTATGGATTTATTAAGGAAAAAAAATACATCTGAATGTTCAGGTTTATTTATAAGTAATAAGTGCCTCTAGTGCGTTGGTAGGCTGTAAATCAGTGGTAAAAGCCGTTTTGGAACAGTCTGAATGCAGTGTTCGGAACTTGCAAAAAAGGTTCCTCAGGTAGTGCACAAACCCATGGTTGTACAACTTTCCTAAAAGGGGAGAAGTATAGAAGGCAGTTTCTGGTTGTAAGCCGTCCCCCGGCACCTCCAGAATGGTACCCTCACTAATAACTCTCACCTATGAGACACCTGCTTACCATCAGCACAGCGCTGGGACTCACGCTGCTGGCGGCGGCCCCGAAAGCGCATGCCCAAAGCGCCGACCGTAAAACGGCCATCAGCCTTTTCGGCAGCGCTTACCAGTACAAGGGCAACTACGGCTCTGACTTCTGGAACTGGGACCGGAACTACTACGGCCCTGGTATCACCATCAACCGCTACCTTACCCCAGGCCTCGACCTTGGCCTGACCAGTAGCTATGCGGAGTTGAAGGGCAGCCCTAGCGGGACGGTCAATTCGCCGAACGTGTTCAACACCAACGTGGTGAACGTGAATCTAGCACTAAAATTGAAGCTCAACAACGGTTGGGCCCTCAAGGAAGATGCCGTGATTCAGCCTTATTTATTGATAGCGCCTGGCTTAGTGCATACCAGCATCGAAGGCAGCTTCAACGGGGCTGCGCTGAACGATGATGAGAACCTCTTCGACATATTTGGGGCAGCGGGTATCAACTTCCGCATCAGTGATGCCGTGGGTATCTTCGTGCAGACGGGCCAGCATGTTCCACTCCAAGCCAACATTGATGGCAACACCGGCCGCGACGCAGACAGCTTCGATGACCGGTACCTGCAACACACGGCGGGCCTGACCATCGGCTTTGGCAAACCCAAGGACGAAGACGGCGACGGTGTTCCGGACCGCAAAGACAAGTGCCCCGCTACTCCTGCTGGCGTAGCCGTAGATGCAACCGGCTGCCCACTTGATGGCGACAAAGACGGTGTTCCAGATTACCAGGATAAGTGCCCAACCGAAGCTGGTACGGCCGCACTCGAAGGCTGCCCTGACAAAGACGGCGACGGTGTACGTGACTCGGAAGACGAGTGCCCAGACCAGGCTGGTACAGCTGCTCTCAAAGGCTGCCCAGATGCTGACGGTGACGGCGTAGCCGATAAGAACGACAAGTGCCCTGATACCCCTGCCGGCACGCAAGTTGATGCCACGGGTTGCCCACTCGTAGTTGACGCCGACGGCGACGGTGTACCAGATGCACAAGATACCTGCCCTAACACGCCAGCTGGCACTCGGGTAGATGCCAACGGTTGCCCGCTGACCATCGACCCAGCCGTGCAGAAACTGGAGCAGCCAATCCGCTTCCAGACCAACAGTACGGTTATCACGACCAGCTCGTATCCGAAGCTGAACAAGATGATCCAGGCGCTGAAGGACCACCCCGAGTATAGCATCCGCGTAATCGGACACGCTGACAGCCGTGGTACGGATGAGTACAACCAGGCTCTGTCGGAGCGTCGGGCTAACTCGGTGAAGCGCTACTTCACTGGCAAGCAAGTTGATCCAACCCGTGTAGTAACGGAAGGCCGTGGCGAAAGCGAGCCAGCCGCTCCGAACACGTCGAAGACCAACATGTCGCAGAACCGGCGTGTGGAATTCAAGTTCGAATTCTTCATCCCAACCCAAGCTCAATAAGGGCGGCACGGGTTTTCCAAGAGAAGCGGCGGGCCATTTGGTCCGCCGCTTTTTTTGTGTCCGGTTCTCGCTATTAATAAGCTGAATGCAGAAACTTAAGATTTTAGAACTGATTTCATATATAGTGAATACCCTTATAAATCAAGGGGTTAGGTAGAAGCAAGGGGAAACTTAGTACTAAATTTAGATTGCCGCGAAAAACTTAAGTTCTAAAGCACAACTTTAAACTGGCTAGATAGGTATAGCAGGCTGTTTTAGAAGCCCAACAATAACGCTTCCCTCTGCTATCTCCTAACTTCACTTTACCATGAAAAACTTGTTACCTGCAGGCGCTCTGCTGGGGCTTACGCTACTGGCGGTGGCCCCGAAAGCGCAGGCTCAAAGTGCCGACCACAAAACGGCCATTAGCCTATATGGCAGCGCCTACCAGTACAAAGGCAACTACGGCACCGACTACTGGAAATGGAGCCGGAACTTCTATGGTCCGGGCATTACCATCAACCGCTACATCGCGCCCGGCTTTGATTTAGGCTTGCAGGCCGATTACGTTGAACTCAAAAGCGAGGCCCTTGGGGGACCTACCTACTTCACCAATAACTTGGTGAACATCGCGCTACCCCTCAAATTCAAGCTCAACAACGGCTGGGCTTTGAAAGAGGATGCCGTTATTCAGCCCTATCTGTCGTTGGCTCCGGGCCTGACCCTGACCAGCCTGGAAGGCGGCTACAACGGTACTGTTCTCAACAGCGACAGACGGTACTTCTCGCTGAAGGGCGCTGCGGGCATCAACTTCCGCCTCAGCGACGCCGTGGGCATCTTCGTACAAACCGCGCAGGTAGTGCCCTTTGGCGCTAACATCGATGGTGTGCCGACCCGCGACGAAAACAGAATCGACGACCGGTACCTGCAGCACACAGCCGGCTTGACCATCGGTTTTGGTAAAGCCAAAGACGAGGATGGCGACGGCGTAGCTGACCGCAAAGACAAATGCCCCGGCACTCCTGCTGGCGTAGCCGTAGACCTCACCGGCTGCCCACTCGATGGCGACAAAGACGGTGTACCGGATTACCAGGATAAGTGCCCAACCGAAGCTGGTACGGCCGCACTCGAAGGTTGCCCTGACAAAGACGGCGACGGTGTGCGCGACGGCGACGATAAGTGCCCAGATACCCCCGGCAAAGCTGAACTGCAAGGCTGCCCCGATGCCGACGGCGACGGTGTAATCGATTCGGCCGATAAGTGCCCTAATACGCCAGCTGGTACGCAAGTAGATGCCAGTGGCTGCCCACTCGACCGTGACAGCGACGGTGTGCCTGACTTCCAGGACCGTTGCCCTGACCGTGCTGGTCCGGCCTCTAACCGTGGCTGCCCTGAAATGAAGGTGGAAGAGAAGAAAAAGCTTCAGGAAGCCACCAAGTTCATCCAGTTCGAGTTCAACAAAGCCACGCTGAAACCATCGTCGTACCCCACGCTTGATGGCTTGGTAGAGCTGCTGAACGCTTATCCGGATTACAACCTGGGCATTTCGGCCCACGCCGACAACAAAGGTGACGACAACTACAACCTGCGTCTGTCGGACGAGCGCGCTGCCTCGGCCCGCACCTACATGCTAAGCAAAGGCATGCCAGCCAGCCGCATTGTATCGCACGGCTACGGGGAAAGCAAGCCTATTGCCGACAACGCCACCGAAGCAGGTCGGACCCTCAACCGCCGCGTAGAATTCGACGTGTACCTGCCCGACGATCCGAACCCTGCTGAAACCAAATACGGTCCGGCTCCGGAAATTCCAGCAGCGCCCGTGAAGGCCGCGCCGAAAGCACCGGTGAAAAAGGCACCCGTCCGCAAGGCTCCCATCCGGAAAGCTGCTCCGCGTAAGAAGTAAGTGAAGCAAGCAGCGCGGCTCCTGAGCCGCGCTGCACTGCAGCCAAAAACGGTCTGCTCTTCTGAGCAGGCCGTTTTTGTTTTTTGCGGATCAGCCAGGAAATTCGTCTGGTGCCTTCCTCTTAAAGCATTATGCGTATCACGCAGCCAGATTGAGGAGGAGGCCAGGCTGCAGCTCACAAAACCTATTTAGGAACCCGGAAAATGTCACTAAACTGTCTTGCTAAGCACGTTCTTCTGTAAGCTCAATGAAGCGGTAAAGGTGCTTCCTGTCGTCAGTTTGACACTGTTTTGGCAACGCTATAGCAGTTTCGTGAACGGTGTAGAGATGCATCTTTGCGTCTCATCGTTGAACGATGATTATGCAGGCGGCGCGGATGATTAGACGCAAAGATGCGTCTCTACACCGTTCTACACCGTTCACGAAACTGCTATAATATGCGCGAGGCGTCAACTTCGCTTAGCGAGACGGAAAAGCAAATTCCTAAACGGCTTAAAATAGAAAGGGCCCTATCCATGCGGATAGAGCCCTTTCTATTTTAAGCCAGAGGCCAGAAGCGTTACTTGGTCATATCTGCCACATCGGGCAGGATTTTGACGAGCTGGTCGAGTTGGGCCTGGGTGAAATTGCCGCCGATAGACATGAGCATAAACGACTCAGGAACGCCGGATACGCTGCTGGTGGCTACTACCTCGCTTACTCGGTCGCCCTGCTTGCGGGTGGCGTAGCGGACGTTGCTGTCGGGAGAAGTGGCGAGGGGCGTGTACTGTTCGTTGGCTAAGAGGCCATTCACTTCGCTTAGTAAGCCCTCGGCTACTAGTTTCTGGGCACTGTTGCTGGTGGGCGTGAAGGTGAGCACCCTGAAGCTACGGACCGAAGACAGCGCTTGTGTGAGGTCGTTGCCGCCGCCAAGCTTGCCTAGGCGCCCCAAAAGCAGGCGGGTGGTGAGGCCAGCAGTCCAGTCAGTGGCTTTGAAGCCGGAGCGCGACTCGTATTTGTTGAAGAACTCGGCTACGGTGCGGGCAGGCTTTCCGGGGCCCGCGGCGCGGCAACCGGCCATTATCAACAACACAACCAAGGGCACCCAAGTCAGCAAACGAAATTTCATATTAAGGAGAAAAAGTGGATGATGGCCTTATACGGCGGCGACGAGCGAAAGGACCAGCGAATAGATTGGCTAGATACGCTTTGCTTCCGACTCATTCAAATCCAACAACGTTCACGAAGAACACTTCCCGGTTAGGTGCTTTTTCGGTACGAATGCTTTGGTAGCCGAAAGCCAGGAACCGGCTGCCATACCACGCTACCAAGCCTTCCTGGCTGGTGCTGGTAGCTTTTTCCTTCACCGTGGGCAGGGCTGTCGTTTGTAAATCGACATGCAAATCGTTGGGCGACGGCAGGGTGTGGTCGATGATCTTGTAGTTGAATTTTTCTTCGTCGAGGTAAGCAATGGCTACGCGTTGGCCATCGGGCAGCGGACGCAGGCGCACCGTTTCTATCAAGCTATTGCTGTACACATCTTTCAACACAAAAGTGTTGTCCCAGAGCAGGTTGCCGCGCTTATCGAACCCACATACCAGTGCGTGCGTGATGCGGTACCCTTCAGCCTGACGGTTGCCGCCATACCAGTTGGCATTGTTGTAGCCCCCGTAGCGGTAGGGGCCATTGGGCAGATAAGCACCGCCGAAGGGGCTGTAGGCGCTTTGGCGATACTGCGGATAATACACTTCGGCTACCATTACATAGCCATCCTGAAACGGAATCAGGTCGTGGATGAGGGTGCGGTACCGCAAACGTAATACCCGATCGGTGGCGCGATACCTCTCGCTCCGCTGCCGGAGCCGGGCGGCCCTGGTTGGGCTCATGAAGTCGAAAAAATGCTTGAGATTGGCAAAATCGTAGAAGCGCAACGACCGCCGGGAGCCAGTAGGCGTGACGCCTGCCGAGAGGTCGGCGGCAAACAAGCCTTGGGAATAGCGGGCGTCGCGCAAGGTGTAGGTACCCGCCAGTAGTCGCCCGCTGGCCGAGTCGCTGGCCGGGCTTATCTGAGCTGAGATAAGGCCCCGCTCGCTTTCGGCTTGCACAAATTCCGAGCGTAGTAGCTGGCCCTGCGCCGAAAGCTGCTTGAGTTGCAGTCGCGTCTTAAAGCCATTGGTCTGGCTGAGCACAAACTCGGCGCGCCGGGCCGCCGAATCAGCCAAAAACGAGAGCTGAGCGGGCAACGGCTCATAAACTGAAGGCAAAAACTGAAACTTGTTGGCCGCCAGATCCAGGAGCAGAATCGTCAGGTGATTATCCACCAGCACCGACACGAAGAGGTTGCCATCTAGGGCTTTCAGGTCGTAGATGCTGCGGGCCAGCTTGGTGTCGAAGGTGTAGGTGCGCACCTGGCCGTTGGTGCCGTCGATGGCCGCCACATACAAGCGGTGCTCCACCGATTCGGACTGAAACAGCGCGTATGCATTGGTTGCTTCCCCACAAAGCTGCCGAAACTCAAATTCCCGGGGTATTTCTATTGGCTTAAGCCACTGAGACTGGAGGCGGTGATTGTATTTCTGTAGCTCGTAGCTTGTATTCTTACGCCCTCCAAAAAGATCTTTGTTTACTAGCAGAAGCAGACTGCTGTCCTGCGGCATCGGCAGTACCTGCACGTCGCTGGAATATCCTTCCAACGGTAATTCCAAGCGCAAACCTTGCACAGGCGTGGGTGGAGCCGGTTGCGCCAGCCCCAACTGTATGCAACCAATGGTAAGTAAAATGCAGAGGTAAGAGTATATGTAGTTCATAACCAAAGCCAGATGCCCGCCTCAGCGTCTATGCCTGGCTTAAGATACGAGAAGTAAGGGATTAGGTGAGGGAGTGAGGTGGTGAGGGAGTGATTTAGCGACTTAGTTGGTTTGACGTTCGGGTGGCGAAGCGGCATGATGCCCCGAATTGCCCGGAGGGCTTTGTAGTATCCTCATCATTAAACAACTCACCTGTGCAGGTAGCAGCAACGATAGGGATACCACTTAGCCATTCCAGCACTAAGTCGCTAAATCATTAATCCACTGCCTCACTCATTTCCAGAATAGCATCGAATTCCTCGGCTTTCAAGGGCATGACCGATAGCCGAGACTGGCGCAAAAGGCCAATCTGAGTCAGGCGCTGGTCTTGCTTGATGGCCGCCAACGACACGGGCTGCGTGAGGGGCTGATGCGGTTTGAGGTGCACGGCCACCCAGGCGCTGCCCGCTTCGGCGGTGGCATCGGGGGCGGCAGGGTGGGCTACCTCGGCTACTCCTACTACCTCTTTGTCGGTTACGCTATGGTAATACAGGACCAGGTCGTGGGGCTGCATTTGCTGCAGAAAGTTGCGCGCCTGAAAGTTGCGGACGCCGGTCCAGTCGGTGCCACCGTCGCGGGTGAAATCCGCCCACGAGTAAGCGGCGGGTTCTGATTTAACGAGCCAATAGTTCATAGGGCGCAAGCTACTACCGAATGCGCCGGGATTGAAAACTCAACGGCAACTACTGGGTTCTGCGCGCCTTCAGCGAACTAGGGTGCACCGAGTAAATAAGGATGTTATAGCCCGAGGCGGCGTCCGTGGTTTGCTTGATATGGAAGGTCTGACCGTCTTCCGTCGTCCAGACGCCGGAAACATTGAGCGGGGCATCATTCGGCCCCTGGGTATACAGGGTGAACTTGCCATCCGAGTCGAACCGAAATCCGTCGCGCCAACCTGGCGACGTGAAGGTGCCTTCCGGCTGGTAGAGGTAAGCTCCGGCGGCATCCTGCTGGCCCGTATTAAGCCAAACCTTGCCGAACAGGGCATCAGGTACTGCTACATCACTGTCCTTCTTGCAACTACCAAGGAGGAGAATAGCAAAGAAAAAAGGGGTAAGTAGGTGTGAGGGGCGCATAGCAGGGCAGGTAAAAACAAAGAACTTAGTAGTACAATAGAGACCTGCTCCTTGTGTCTACTAGTAACGCTCTACTTTTAGAACGTCATTTTTCTTAGAAATTATATGTAATTTATAATTTATCTTGGGTTGATCGTCAAGTGTAATAAACAATATATCAGTGCCTAGAAGAACCCATTTTCCTGGGCGTGGCCAAATGCCATCAGCAGGAGCAATGTCAAGTTGGGTGAACGAGTTGTTTGCGTCAAGCTTAAAGCCCGTACGGCCACGAGAAGGCGGAAACACATAGGTATCAGGCCGGTACACCTCCACGTTGCCTTGGCTTTCCTCGTATGAAAGCAGCCAGGTGCGTCCGGTCAACTCACTGATTGGCGTTGGGGAGTTATCGTCTTTCTGGCAGCCGCCGAGCCAGAAAGTAAAGAGAATACAAAGCGCGAGAAAGTGGGGGTAGCGCATAAAAAGGGTGGTTAACATGAAAAAGAAAGGCCTCCTGCGTACACAGGAGGCCTTGCGGGTGGTGAAGGTTGCAAAGTGCTACCGTTCAATCCGGCGTACTTTCAGCACGTTATTCTCTATTGAAATTATTTCGAGTTTATAGTCGGGGTCTTTTTTGTCGTCGAGGGAAATGGCCAGTGTGTGGTCGTTTTCGGTGGTCCACTTGCCTTTGCGGCTTTCGAGGCCGTCGGTGGGGGCAATGTCGAGCTGCGTGAACAGGCCATTGTGGTCGAAAGTAAAGCCGGTGCGGCCCCGTGAGGGTGGAAACGCGTACGTGTTAGGCCGGTATACGTGCACGTCGCCTTGGTCTTCTTCGTGTGCATGCAGCCAGGTGCGTTCCAGTTGTTTCATAGGAAGGGCAGATTTGCCGCCGGGTTGGCAGGTGGCGGCCAACAGCAGCACGCTCAAAGAAGCCAATAAAGTGAACAGACGCATATAGTGAATGTTGATGGCTGGTTGTTGATGGTTGGTGGGCAACTGCCTGTACGCCCTGCTAGATGCGCTGGAGTAGGTAGAGGCCTGATGGTTCAACGCACCAAAATGCTTTCGTGTGGTGAAGGTAGAGAATTCAAGACCGGGATGCAGATAGCCTTGTTCAGAGCATAGCTCGTTAAAGAACAATCACTCGTAACAATCCGCTACCAGAAATTACCTTTGTCGCTATGGACAACCGCGCCCTCACGCGTGCTTTTCGGCTGGCCGCCCAACTGCTGGAATTGCATGACGAAAATCCTTTTAAAATCCGGGCCTACGAAGGCACGGCCAGCGCCCTCGAAGCACTGAGCTTTCCGGTAGCCGATGTAGAACGCCACGGCCTACCCGACCGTACCGGCCTCAGCAAAACGGCCGCCGCCCGCGTAGCCGAAATGCTGGATACCGGCACTTTCGAGGAACTGACGCGCCTGCTCGCCGCTACGCCGCCCGGTGTGGTAGAACTGCTTGGCGTGAAAGGTATCGGCCCCAAAAAAATTAGGGCGCTGTGGAAAGAGCTTGGCATTGAAAGTCCGCAGCAGCTACGCGAAGCTGCCGAAAACGACCAGGTAAGCAAGCTGAAGGGTTTCGGCCAAAAAACGCAGCAAACTATTCTGGAGGCCCTGGAGTTTTCGGCTGAAAGCCGCGGCAAATTGCTTTACCCGCAAGCCGAAGAGCTAGCCAACGACTTGCGCGAGCGTTTGCAGGAAACTTTGTTCACCGAGCAAGTGGCGGTGGTAGGGGAGGTGCGCCGCCGCCTCGAAACCATAGAAACGGTGGCCCTGGTAGCGGCTACCGCGCAGCCCACCAAGGCGCACACCCTCCTCAACCAGCTTGATGGCCTCACGGCCGATCCGCTGCGCTCCGGTCCGTTTGCATGGCGGGGTATGGCTACGGCCTCCGGGGTAAAGGTGGAAGTGCTGCTGGTAAGCAAAGAAGATTTCACCAACGAAGTCTTCCTGCACTCGGCCGCCGAAAACCACCTTTCCGAGCCGCTAGCCGACACCCCGGCCGGGCCGCCCACTACCCTGCGCCGCCTGCTGCATCAGGAGCGGTTCTATCAGGAAGCGGCCATCTATGAGAAGGCCGGCTTGCAATACGTAGAGCCCGAAATGCGCGAAGGCTTGGGTGAACTGGCTTTGGCAAAAGCGCACCAGCTCCCCAAACTGCTCGAAGATTCGGATCTGCGGGGCTCGTTGCACAACCACAGCAACTACTCCGACGGCAACCACAGTCTGCGCGAAATGGCCACTTTCCTGCAAGGTCAGGGCTACGAGTACCTTGGCATCTGCGACCATTCGCAGGCCGCACACTACGCCAACGGGCTCAGCACGGAGCGGGTGCGCCAGCAGCAGCACGAAATCGACGAGCTAAATCAGGAACTGGCGCCGTTTCGCATATTCAAAGGCATCGAGTCGGATATTCTCTCTGATGGTTCGCTCGATTATCCGCCCGCCGTGCTCGAAACCTTCGACTTCATTGTGGCCTCGGTGCACAGCAACCTGCGCATGGACGAGCGTAAAGCCACTGCGCGCGTGCTACGGGCCATCGAAAACCCGTATTGCACCATGCTCGGCCACCCCACGGGCCGGCTGCTACTGCGTCGCGAAGGCTACCCCCTCGACCACAAGGCCGTCATCGATGCCTGCGCCAAGCACCACGTTATCATCGAAATTAATGCCAACCCCTGGCGCCTCGACCTGGATTGGCGGTGGGTGCACTACGCGTTGGAGCAGGGCGTGCAGCTCAGCATCAACCCCGACGCGCACCACACCAATGGCTACGCCGATATGCGCTACGGCGTGTTTATGGGCCGTAAAGGGGGCCTGACCAAAGACATGACTTTCAATACCAAGTCGGTGAGCGAAGCAGCCGACTACTTTGCCAAACGCAAAGCCGATATCAAGCCCCCCTTGGAATTCAAGGATTCCCTGTTTGGCTAGGAGTGAGGAGATAGGAGCTAGTAGTTTATGGATTCTCATTCCTAGCTCCTGTCTCCTGTCTCCTAGCTCCTGTCTCCTCGCTCCTCATGAAAATCCTGATCCTGCGTTTCTCTTCTATCGGGGATATAGTGTTGACGACGCCCGTTATCCGGGCTGTGAAGCAGCAAGTACCGGGCGCAATCGTGCATTTCTGTACCAAGCCTGCTCATCGGAGCTTTATGGAACCCAATCCATACCTCGACAAGGTGCACTACCTCACCGGCTCGTTGAAGGAGCTGGTAGCCGAGCTGAAAACCGAGAATTTCGATTTCGTCGTCGACTTGCACCATAACCTCCGCACCACCATGCTGAAAGCACGGTTGGGCGTGAAGTCGGCCAGCTTCGACAAGCTGAACCTGCGCAAGTGGCTGCTCGTGCAATTCAAAATCAGTACCATGCCCCGCGTTCATATCGTGGATCGGTATTTGGCCGCGGCGGCGCAGTTAGGAGTGAAAAATGATGGAAAAGGGCTGGATTATTTCATTCCGAAAGCCGACGAGGTAGATCTAGCAACCTTGCCTGCCGGCTTTCAACGCGGTTATGTGGCGTTTGCCATCGGGGCACAGCATGCCACTAAGCGGCTGCCGGTGGAGCGCATTATCGAGTTGTGTGGGCAGTTGCGGCGCCCCGTAGTATTGCTTGGTGGTTTCGAAGACGAAAGCACGGGCCATATAGTGGAACTGGCTTTCGAGAAGCAAGCGGCCACCTCGCCGCCCGCTCCGGCGCGCATCCCGGATAGTCCGTATTACTTCTCTGGCACGCCCGCGCCTCAGCTGCAAACCACTATTTATAATGCCTGCGGCCGGTATTCGCTCAATCAGTCGGCGTCGCTGGTGCAACAGGCGCAGCTGGTAGTTAGCCACGACACGGGCCTGATGCACATAGCGGCGGCGTTCCGCAAGGAAATTTTCAGCGTATGGGGCAACACGGTACCGGAATTCGGCATGTATCCTTACCGCACCGAGTTTCGGGTGCTGGAAGTGCGTGGATTGCCCTGCCGTCCGTGTTCTAAAATTGGCTACGAGAAATGCCCTCAAGGCCACTTCCGTTGCATGCGCGACATCAAGTTTGACCTGGATTTGCCTCAGACGCAGGATGGGCGCTGAGCCTAAGACAGAAGCAGGAGTGCACTAGAGATTTTATTCTATGCCTCAGGTGAAAAGGTGTTACCACCCTTGGACTGCTACGCCACTACTTCGATTTCTATGGTTCAAACAAGGGCAGGCGCATAATTTTTGTCATAATTTCGATCTTGCTGGACGCAGGCAAAAATGAGATGGACGAGTTTATTGCGCACGAGTAGCTTGTTTTTGCCTTCGGCTACTTTTCGGTCATAGTAGGCTTTGAGCGCCGAGGAAAAGCGCACGGCCGTGAGGGCGGCCAGGTGCAGCAGCGTTTTCACCTGCTTGTTGGCCTGGGTGCTCACGCGGGGCCGCCCCTTGTACTGGCCAGAGCTGCGCTCGAAAGGCACCACGCCGACGTAGGAGGCGTAGTGTTTGGGGTCGGCTCTGTCTTGGAACTCATTCGTAGTGAGCAGGATTTCTACGGCCGTGACTAGGCCCACGCCCGGCACGGAGGTGATGCGCTCGTAGCGGTGGGCTAACGCTGTATCAGCGGCTATCAGGGCCTTGATGGCCTTTTCGATGGCCGCCAAGTCTTGGCGCAGGGCCCTTAAAGAGGCGGAACAGCCCTGTTGCTCTGCCTGCTGCTCGGCCGGCGACAAGAAGCCCTCGCTGCTGCTCAAGGGGGGCAAGACTTGGAGTACGCCCACCAGGCGGCGACGGCGGGCTATGAGCCGGTCGAGTTCGGCCAGCA
The DNA here is from genome assembly GCF_036387835.1 of Hymenobacter sp. Lineage (GTDB taxonomy): Bacteria > Bacteroidota > Bacteroidia > Cytophagales > Hymenobacteraceae > Hymenobacter. Next base: position 97,992 of record NZ_DASVSY010000011.1, read on the forward strand.
CTAGGCGTGGCGCTTGGTAGAGGCGCACCCAGTCCACGAAGCGGGCGGCGTAGGCGTCGATGCGCCAGGCATCGACGGCATCGGTCTTGCCACGCCGAAGTCCCGTGGCGGCATTGATTTGGGCGGCGTGTGTTCCCGGTCAACCGCTGTTCGCTACCTCGCTACCTTGTTCATGGGCTTTGCTGCCCGAATTTCTATTTGAGGTGGGCGCACAAGCCCCGACGGGTCCTGAATCGGACTGTAGGCTCGGAACCTGGCAACTTGGTTAGGGTAGCCCGTCGGGGTGGTTGTCCGAAAACAACGTCAAAGGTGCAGGACCGCTTCTGGGTTTTATCCTGCCGCACAAACCTAAAGGCCACTTGGGTTAGCTGGCAAGCATTGCTTTTGGTACCGCATCAAAGCAAAGTAAGTTTCTTGTTCTTGGCGTAATAGGATAGCCACTAAGCTGATTGGTTACTGTAGAGCCCGCTGCGGATACAAAACCGACTTCTTGAACAGCTTCTTAGTTGAAACTGGCGACACAAAATAAGTGGCGCTTGACACTTGGTAGTTTTGCCAGAGTCCAAATTCCAGTTGCAAGCCGAGGGATGCAGTATGGCAAGTGGAATTTTGTTGTCATCACCCTGATGGCCGGTTCTGCTGTGGAAATCGAACACTTAGATGCTGAAAGTAAACAGGTCATAATGAGTTGGATAGAATTAACTGAATAAGAGTGTTGAATACGAATGAAGGATAATTCCACTTAATATATAAGAAAATGGATGTTATATCCAGCTATAGTGTTATTCCTGATATGAGAACTAGAGAGTGCTTTAAAGAAGGATAATGAAGCATTTATATTACTATAAGCGCATTTTATATGTATTTTTATGTAATATTTCTATATATTAGACAATTTCATAATCTTGTTCCTGATTGGGAAAGTCAACATCTCAATTATAGTTGTTGCTTGATTTTTTATAATTCTACCTATCAGAAATGACATCACTTTTACGGCATACGTTGGGGCTGCTACTTGTGGCTGCAGCCAAACTGCTTGTTCCGGATTTGCTACTCGCGCAAGCCGCTTGTAGTAGCACCTACAACACCACTACCGTTCCTACAGCAGGCGGTACGTCTGGTCTCTTCGCAGAATACTATGCCGGAGATTTCCGAACAGGGCAAAACGAAGCTAATCCCAACACATTCTTCACTGCCAACACAGCGGGGCAAAGTGGAATAGCACCACAGCTGAACTACCGCAGTCCGTCGGCAAGTAGCTATGTAGTGTTTCCCGTGACTTCCCCTCCCGCAACCGGAGCAACTGACCCTGACCTATTCAGCGCCCGGTATCGGGGGAGTATCTACCTGGAAGCTGGTGCTCCTTACACCTTCTACATGAGTCGGGATGATGCCTCGTACTTATTTATAGGGCGCGAAGCGGCATCAACGACTCCTACGGCTAGCCGGGCCCTTATCAAAAATGATGGTACCCGGCAGTACACCGCTTCCGCGACGGGACTACACGACATGCAGGTGCTTTTTTGGGAAAACACCGGCACCGCCATACTCCGCATGGAGTATTCGGGTGGGCCACGCAACTTGGCCCGGCAGGTGATACCCCAAACGGCCTTGTGCGCCGGCCCGTCGGGAAAAACCTATGCTATTAACGAAGCGCCTAGCGTTGACGATGTTACCAATGCGCAGTTGCTTTCCAACGGTACGCGCGCCGCGCTGAATCCGGGCTTCTCGGGCTTTGATGCAGACGGTAGCATTGATTCTTACACCATCACCTCCTTGCCAGCCCAAGGTACGCTGAGCTACAACAACAGCACGACCACTACACCCAACTACGTAGCCATTTCCGCTCCCTTTCCGGTGTCGGTGGCTAACCTAGGCCGGCTGGCCTATACCACGCCAACCAGCGCCACCGGTACGTTCAGCTTCCAATACCAAGCCACCGACAATCAGAACGCGGTGAGCGGAAACACGGCCACTTACAGGTTGCCTGTAAACACAGACGTAGCCGACCTCTCCACTACGCTGGCCTCACCGGCTACCGCGCCGCAGGGAAGCTTGGTGTATTTCACGGCTACCATCAGCAACGCAGGGCCGGCCAACGCTACGGGTATTATTCCGGTCATCTATCTGCCAGCCGGCCTGACGGGTATCTCCCTCTCGAATAGTGGTACTTATAACAGCAGCAACGGACAGGCAACGTGGGACCCCATCAACCTGAACAACGGCCAGTCAACAACCCGCAGCATCGCTTTCACGATGCCTGCTCAGCCGGTATCGGCCAGTGCGTCGTCTGATGCGCCGCTTTATTCAGATGCCAACACCAGCAACAACGTGGGCACTGCTTACACGGCCCCGACACAAGTAGCCGACGTAGCAGTGGCCATCAACGGTCCGACGCGGGTAGTAACCAATCAGACCATTACCTACACCATTGTAACTACCAACCAAGGGCCTAGTGCTGCTGCCAGTGTCACGCCCTCCGCTAAGCTGGTAACAGGCTTGGCCGGCATTGTGGTATCAAACGGTGGTTCGTATAACGCCACGAGTGGTCAGGTAAGCTGGCCAACGGTTACCACCTTGAACGTAGGCGACTACTTGGCTTACACCGTCCGCTTCAACGCTTCGGCTACGGTGGGCACTACCGTCACGGGGGAAGGATCGGCCACCAGCAACACGGCCAACGGTGACCCCGCAGCGGCCAACAACGACGGCACCAACGGGCAGGCTCGAATAGCCACGGAGATTATCAGCACCACTGCGGCTGCTACTGAATGCGTGAACCCTGAAATTCCAGATCCAGGCTTCCAGGCCACTCCCAACACATACTATTCAACCACTGGGGCGGTAAGCGCGGGTGCCACTACGCTCACACTAGGAACCATTCTGAGCAGTGGTAACCAAAAAGCGGTGCAGCCCGGCGACTTGATTGTAATTATGCAGATGCAAGGTGCCGAGCTGAACACAACCAATACTGATGCATACGGTGACGGTATCGACGCGAATAATGCAGCTATTGGCAACCTACAGAATGGTAATTTCCGGGCCGGTTTGTACGAGTATGCGGTGGTACGAAGCGTTAGCGGCAATAGTGTCACGCTGAATACTCCCCTGATCAATAGCTACGTTTCGAGTGATGCTACGGCTATCCAAGGACAACAGCGTTACCAAGTGATTCGGGTGCCGCGCAACGGCACTTTGACCCTAACAGACAATATAAGGGGTGCACGCTGGGACGGCCGGGCTGGCGGCGTGGTTGTGCTGGATGTTAGCGGGACGTTGAATTTCAACGGCAAAACCATTGATATGGCGGGTAAAGGCTTCCGTGGTGGAGCTGGACAGCAATTCGGAGGCAATGGTAGTATCAACGACAGCAACTACCGGCACAGCAATACGCTCAACACTAGCTCCAACAAAGGAGAAGGAACAGCTGGTACGCCCCGCTACCTTAACGACGCGGATAATTTCGCGGCTTTCCGGGCGGGCACGGCCACTACACCATTCCTCGACACCCAGGCCAGCGGCCTGCTGCCGGCTTCCGTAACCGATGGCTACCCCAACGGTGACCGGGCGCGCGGCGCACCAGGCAATGCCGGCGGCGGCGGTACCGACGGTAACCCCGGCGCAAACGACCAGAACAGCGGCGGTGGTGGCGGTGGCAACGCCGGGCGTGGTGGCAATGGCGGCAACGCCTGGGACTCCAACGACCCCAGCGGCGGCTACGGAGGGGCCGACTTTACACAAGCCACCCCAAGCCGCCTGATTATGGGTGGCGGCGGCGGCGGCGGCACCAACAACAACGGGACAATTGCCAGCACAACCACTTATCCGGCCAACACCGGAATTCCGGCAGCTGGTGCCACCAACGCAAATGGGGTGCCGCTAGGAGGCTTTACCAGCTCGGGCGCTGCCGGTGGCGGTATTGTGCTGGTGCGGGCTGCTAACCTAACCGGTTCCGGCACTATCAACGTAACGGGCGCCGATGTGCCTTACGTGCCGGCCAACGATGGCTCGGGCGGCGGTGGTGCCGGCGGATCAGTATTGCTGCTGATAAACGCCGCTAATGGTAACCCCAACAGCACCATCCTGCAGAATATTACAGTACTGGCCAACGGAGGCAAAGGTGGTTCGAATACGGGCGGCGGCTCACCCCACGGCCCAGGCGGCGGCGGGGCCGGTGGTGTCATCTTCGCTTCGTCGCGGCTGAATGCCGCTACGGTTTCCAATCCGGGGGCTAACGGCACTACGTTCAACTTTGAAACCTATGGTTCGGGTGTAGGTGCAGCCGACGAAGGACAGGCCCAAACGGGTGTAACCCGCGCCGACGTGCCCAACCAAATTTCGGGCTGCCCCGCCGACGTAGTAACTACGCTTACGACATCGGCCGCAACTTCCGCCCCAGGTACTACAATTACCTTCACCCTGACCACTGTTAACAACGGTCCGGGTGTGGGTTTGAACGTAGTGCCGACCCTGACGCTCGTACCTAATCTGCCGGCTTCAGCCTTCACCAACCTCGGCGGTGGTACTTATGACGCTGCTACGGGAGTTGTAACCTTCCCAACTACCAGCCAGCTTAGCACCAGTACCACTCTTACCTATGCCGTTACGTTCAGGATGCCCACGGAAACGGTTATCGGGCAGGCAGCCTCAACTGCCGATGGCGACCTAGACCCCCGTACGGCCAACAACGATGGTACCAGTACCAATGCTCGGGTGCGGGTAGAGCCGATCTTTGCTATATCCGGGCGGGTTTTCGATGATGTAAACTACGGCGGCGGCCGGGGCCGTAACTACGCCACCGCAGAAGCCAGTGCCTTAAATTCTGGCGTACCTGCCGGTGTCAGTGGTTCGGCTACCGGTAGTGCCGGCGTCCGCGTAGAGCTTTATGACAGCAATGGGGCGCTGGTAGCTACTACCACCAGTGGTGCCGATGGCTTGTATGGCTTCTCGAATATTATTTCCAGCAACCGCACCAGCTACACCCTGCGCGTAGTCAACAGCACGGTACGCTCGGCTCGCAACGAGCAGGCCAGCGGCGTATTGCCAGTGCAAACATTCCGCGTAGACAACGGCAGGGCCGACCTGGAGCGGGTAGGGGGCGAAGCACCCGAAAAAGTGGATGCCGCCGCTAACCCCGGCAACCAAACCCTGACCGAGCTAACCCAGGGCAGCAACACGCCTCAATCTATTGCTGTGATAATATTCGGCCCCTCAGGGCGGGAAACTGGCGTGGATTTCGGTTTTAACTTCAGCACTATCGTTAACACTCGGGATGCTGGCCAGGGCTCGTTGCGGCAATTCATTGCCAACACCAATGCCCTGCCCAATTTGCAACTCGACCAAGCGGCGGCTTCCAGTGGTGGCTCTGACCCAGTGGCTGGCGTTGAAACCAGCATCTTCATGATTTCGGACGGACGAGCACACAACGGTCTGCGGGCCGGGCTGGTTAACCAGCTCACCATTGGAGTAGCCAGCATTGTGCTCAACACGGCCACCAATGGCGCCCTGCCTGCTCTGACGGATTCTCGAACGGCCTTGAACGGTACCACCCAAACTCAGAACGTAGGCAACACTAACACCGCTACTTTAGGTACGGGCGGTACTGTGGGCGGTTCTGCGTCAACGGCTACGGCACTCAGCCAAGTAAGCGGCCCCGAAGTTCAGCTGGTAGGCACACCCGGTCAGATCAACTCCGAGTACGGCCTGACTTTGTCGGCTGCCAGCCTCTCGGTAACGGGTTTCTCGGTGTATGGCTTCGGCAAAACGGCCGGTAGCACCACGGGCGCCGACATCTACGTTACGGGCGACGCTATTACCGGCACGGTAATTACCGGCAACGTGTTGGGAGCTGCCGCTACCGTCACTTTCCAGGACCCAGGCGCTAGCCTGCGCAGCCCTGGCAGCGGCATCTACCTCGCCAATTTCAACAGCACCACACTCGGTAGCGTAGCCGCTACCATCACCAACAACCTGATTGGCTTCCACGGAGGCAGCGGCATCGAAAATCTGGCTAGCGGTTCTCCAACCACGCTGCTTGTTCAGAACAACGAAATCCGAAGCAACGCGCAAAGCAATGCCAGCGCCGACGGTATTCATATGGGCAGCTACGGCGGCACGGTAAGCGGCAACTTATTGATAGCCAACCAGGGCACGGGGCTGGATCTGCAAGGCACCACGGGCAGTGTAACCATGAGCGGTAATACGGTACAGGCAAATGGAGCGAACGGCACAGCCACTGCCGGTATTCGCCTTGATGGCGCGGGCAACGTGGTACTTCAGAACGTACTCAGTTCCAACTCCGGGGCCGGCGTACTGGCAATGGCTACCACCAGCGTGAGCACCATCAGCCAGAACAGCACCACCCAAAATGGCACGTTAGGTATCGACTTGCTGACTTCTTCGGATGATCAGCAACGAGGCACTAGCTCCTACGTGACGCGCAACGACGACAACGACTCGGATACTGGCGCTAACGGCCTGCTTAACATTCCGGTGCTCACCCAAGCCGTGACGGATGCCACCAATTTGATATTGACTGGCTTCGCGCCTACCGGCGCTTCCCTGGAGTTTTTTGTTCCGAGCGTGAGTGGCCAAGGCTTCGGCCAAGGGCAACTGTATCTGTTCACACGCACTGAGGGCACAACCGGCGCGGCAACCAACACCAATACCGACACCGATACCGGACGCAGCAACTACTACGGCCGCGTCAATGGGTTCGACCACGGTGCTGAAAGCGCTGCCAGCCGTTTCACGTTCCGCATTCCGTTGAGCAGCTTAACGGCCGACCAACGGACTGCCATCAACGCAAGCAATTTTTGGCTAACGGCAACTGCTACCACTGCTACCGGCAGCAACAGCTCCACGTCCGAGTTTTCAGGCAATATCCAGGTGATGCCAAACCGGCCACTGCCCGTTACGCTGGTTGCTTTCACAGCCCAAGCAACTGGCAACGATGCGTACTTAGCTTGGCGCACTGCCCAGGAGGTTAACAGTGATTATTTCGCAGTAGAGCGCAGCTTAGATGGCCTCACCTTCCGGGAGGTAGGCCGGGTAGCTGCTCAGGGAACTACCGCGCAGTCGCAGAGTTACATTTTAACTGATGCCGGCGTGAGCCAGCAGGCACAAGGCCGGGTGGTATACTATCGCCTGCGCCAAGTAGACAAGGATGGTACTAGCGTTACGAGTGCCGTACAAACGGTGCGTTTCACTGCTTCAGCAACTCTGGCGGTATACCCTAACCCCACCAGCGGCTCCGCAATGCTTGATCTGACAAGGCTGCCGCAAGGTGAATACAAGGTGCAGGTGCTCGACGCTGTTGGTCGGGTGCTGTACAGCACGCAGGCACCCGGCGCGGCCGAAACGCTGCTACCCGCCACGCAATGGCCCCAAGGTACCTACCTGATCCAGGTAACCAACTCCACACTAACCCCACAAACGCTGCGGCTGATACGTCACTAGACCGATGCTGTAGGCAACAACCAAAAAAATGGCCACCCGATTTTCGGGTGGCCATTTTGGTTTAGAACTCCTTTGCCAGCCTGCCAAAGATGCCTGTTACCAAGCAGGCGGTAGGTTGCCCGGCAACAAGGGAAACAGAACAGGAAGTTGTACCTTTTCACCTCACCCTCTCCTCCGTCTTATGAGCCAGCAATCCTACGACGCCCTGGTACAGGCTATCCGGGACCTGCAAAAGCGGGGCTATCAGCACGATTTTAAGGTCGTGGAAGGTGGTCTTCATTGCACCGACCTGGACCTGCGGCTGCATCCAGCTGAATTCCAGGTGCGCGCGGTGTACCGCTTTGAAGGCCCCACCGACCCCGGCGACGAAAACGTGCTGTATGCCATTGAATCCATGCAGGGCGTGAAGGGCTTGCTGGTGAGTGCCTACGGGCCTTACTCGGAACCACTCAACGACGAGCTAATCCAGAAACTAAACATGCCTCAAGCTTAAGCCATGACAGACACGCCCGATAAAGCAGTACTAGTGAAAGTAGGCCCGGATGCATTGGTGGCTGATGTGCAAGCCGGCCGGCATACCTGGTTCATAGACGAACCCGTTGCAGTTGGCGGCCAGGACCGTGGCCCCACCCCCTACGACTTATTGCTCTCGGCCCTTGGCGCGTGTACCGCCATTACGCTGCGCCTCTATGCCAACCAGAAAAAGTGGCCGCTCGAGGCTGTTGAGGTGCGTTTGCGCCACCAGCGCGTCCACCGCCAGGATTGCGAAAACTGCGAAAAGCCGGGCGAAATGCTGGAAGAAGTGCAGAAGGAGCTGCGCCTGATCGGGCCACTCACCGAGGAGCAGCGCCAACGCCTGGAAGTTATTTCGCAGAAGTGTCCGGTGCAGAAAACCCTTATGAGTGGCCTGCACATCGTCACCAACCTAGTGCCCGCCGACCAATCCTTCGCCAATTAAACCGCCCGTGCCATGGCTATTTGCACTCACTTATCGGCCCTCGAAACCCTGATTCCAGCCTCCCAATACGCCTGCCCCGAGTGCATAGCCCTCGCGGATACGTGGGTGCACCTGCGCGTTTGCCAGACCTGCGGCCACGTCGGCTGCTGCGACTCCTCGAAAAACAAGCACGCCACCAAGCACTTCCGCACCACCCAACACCCCGTAGTTGTCTCCGCCGAGCCGGGCGAGCAATGGGCCTGGTGCTACGCCGATACTCAAATGGCGGAGTATTGAAAAGAAAAATTCTTTAGTCTTAAACTATCTAAGACATTTAAAAACTGCACTTCACTGAGCGGACGACTTATAGCAGCTTCCACTCTAGGATCCCCTAAGTATGATGGTATATCCTTGGCTCTGATGATATAGTAAAAGTTGCCTTCTGACTCTGCGAAAATAAAATCATTTGTATATCCTACTCGCTCTACATTTGTAATTCTTTCCACCATGACAGCTTCTGGTAGCTCGTAATAAAGCGTTTTATACGGAGCGGCAGGGTCAGATGAAACATAATATGGGCCAGTTATTTTCTGCTCGCTCATGTCAATACAAGAGGAGAAGAACAGAAAAAGACAGTACAGCATTAAAGTATTGCTCCTCATATAGTAATTTAACTAAGCCGAAAGAAAGAGGTGCTTGTTTGGTTTCCAAGATCAAACAAGTACCTCTTTTGACTAGATCTTACAAATTACCCGATCTTGCTGAACCCGCAATAAGTGTGCAACGCCTCTGGCAAATGAATGCTACCGTCTTCCAGCTGGTTGTTTTCCAGCAGCGCGGCTACAATGCGCGGCAGGGCCAGCGCCGAGCCGTTGAGCGTGTGCAGCAGTTGGGTTTTAGCTCCTTCCTCGGGACGGTAGCGTAGCTTCAGGCGGTTGGCCTGGTAGGTTTCGAAGTTGCTGGCCGAGCTTACTTCCAACCAGCGGCCTTGGGCGGCACTCCACACTTCCAGGTCGTAGGTGAGGGCGGAGGTGAAACCCATGTCGCCGCCGCAGAGGCGCAGCACGCGGTAGGGAAGCTCCAGCTTTTGCAGTAGGCCTTCGATATGGGCCACCATTTCTTCGAGAATGGTGTAGCTCTGCTCGGGCAAGGCAATCTGCACGATTTCCACTTTGTCGAACTGGTGCAGGCGGTTGAGGCCGCGCACGTCGGCACCCCACGAGCCGGCTTCGCGGCGGAAGCAGGGCGTGTGGCCCGCGTTGCGGATCGGCAACTTATCCACAGGCACTATTTCGTCGCGGTAGAGGTTGGTGATTGGTACTTCGGCTGTTGGAATCAGGTAGAGGTTGTCGCGCTCGTCGTGGTACATCTGGCCTTCCTTGTCGGGTAGCTGGCCGGTGCCGTAGCCCGACGCTTCGTTCACCAGAATGGGAGGCTGAATCTCGGTGTAGCCAGCGGCGCGGGCTTCGTCCAGAAAAAAGTTGATGAGGGCGCGCTGCAGGCGGGCCCCCTGGTTTTTGTAAACCGGAAAGCCGGCGCCCGTAATCTTGTTGCCTAGCTCGAAGTCGATAATGTCGTGCTTCTTGATTAGGTCCCAATGCGGCAGGGCTGTAGCCGGCAGCTGCGGCTTTTCGCCTATCTCCCGCACCACTTCGTTGTCTTGGGCGGAGCGGCCTTCGGGTACGCTGCTGTGGGGTAGGTTAGGAAGCTTGTAAAGGGTTTGCTGCAAGGCAATTTCCACTTGCGCCAACTCGTCGGCGTGGGATTTGGTTTGCTGCTTGATTTCGGCAGTGCGCACTTTCAGGGTTTCGGCACCGCCTTTGTCGCCTGCTTTCATGAGGCCACCAATCTGGCGGGCTAGCTCGTTGGCTTCGGCCTGAGAGGCATCGTGGGCAGTTTGCAGGTCTTTGCGGCGTTGGTCGAGGCTAAGTATGGCCTGTACGTCAGCTTCCGCCGTTTTATAATGTTTCTTGGCCAAACCGGCCAGCACCAACTCGGGGTGCTCTCTGAGAACGGAAACTTGCAGCATAAGGCAAAAAACACGGATGAAGATCGGCGTAAAAATAGACCCTAGATTTTGCAGATTAAACGCTTCCCGTAGATTACCTTAAATTCAGTTAACCAAACGCCCACTAAGCTGCGTAGAAATAGAAACTAGCAGCCCAGGGCAAGAAGAGGTAAGCTGCCAGAACGGAGCGAATAAGGAATTCGCGCAGGCGCAAAAAAATTTTCGTTCGGTAATCCAGTGATTTTTGGCTTGTACAAGCACCGGATCCTTGCGCCATCCTGGCGTAGTGATGAGCTAGCTTACTTGGCCATCATTCTAAATTTCAACGATAATTAGCATCCATGACCAATTTTTCTGCGTAAAGGAGCTTATTCTGCAAAATATGCGTTCCGATTTGGCAGTTCATCTGTATTAGATTAACATTGCGCTAACAAGTCGGCAGCTGATGTCGGGTTTTCGGTAGTTATTCAACGTCCGGCCCGCGGTTATTTTCCAGCGCTACTCCCGTTACCACTCCCTCAGTTTCGTCCTGAAATCCCCGTGCTGTATGCCGCTTCTGCGGCTCCGAGGTGTTGCCCGATGTTATTGGCAATGTACCACTGTTGGTTGTGCTTCCGCTTTTGATTTTTTCTCCCCTCATTGCCTCTATGTACACTATTGAAGAGTTGAAGGACCGTCTGCTTTCCGACTTAAAGGAAATTGCAGAAGAACTCAACGTCGGTAATTTTAAGAAGCTCAGCAAGCAGGATCTCATATATAAGATTCTTGATCAGCAAGCCGTTATTCCCGCCGATAAGCTCCCCCCTAAAATTAAGCCGAACGGCAAAGCTCGTCCGGAACAGCCATTTTCTGATGTAGCCGTGGCAGATGAGCCTGTTGTAGCAACGCCCGAAGTTGCCAACCAAGTAGTAGCCGCTGTGCGCTCCGCGGCACCGGCCCGCACGGCCGCTCCGGCCCGTACGGCGACGGCCACCCGCACGGCTGCTCCAGCCCGCAACGCACGTACCAAAGCTGCCCCAGTTGCTGCCGTAGCAGCCGCTGCGCCCGCCGAAGCTCCCGCTGCGGAGGTTCCGGCAGCCGTAGAGGCTCCGCCTGCTCCCGAAGCGCCTACCGCTGTGGTAGCGCCGGAAGCTCCCGCTGCCGTAGCACCCACCGAAGTGGCCGCGCCAAGGTCGGAAACCCCCGCCGAGCGCCCAATCAAGGCTTTTCAGCGCCCTGAGCGTCGCCCTCGCGAGGCTACTGGCCGTGGCAACCGTGGCGCGGCAACCGAAGCTGCGCCCGCCGTCGATGGGGCTTCTGCCGATGGCACTTCTTTGGAAGCAGCCGTAGACAGAGCGCCTTTCCTGCCACCTGCGGCAGTTGAAGTCGCGCAAGATGCTCCCGAAGCTTCTGCTCCTGATGCGCCCGCCGCACCCGTGACCACCCCAGTTCCCCGCATTTTCCGGCCCGAGCAAAACGGCGTTCCACGCACGCCGCGCGATCAGCCTCGGGAGCGGGAGTACCGTACTGGCGACCGGGACCAAACCCCGCGTGACTTGCGCGGCGACCAACCCCGCGAAGCCCGACCCGTAATTGCGCCTGAAGTGGCGCGCAACGGCGACGGCCGCAGTGCCGACGGCGTCCGCGACATGCGCGACTATCGGAACGAGCCGCGTACGGGCGACCAGCCGGCGCGCGACCAGAACCGTTTGCCCCGCGACCCGCAAGGCCGCCCCGACCGGGAGCAACGCCGCGAAGACCGGTATGCCGCCCGCGAATTGCAGCGCCAGCAGCGTCAGGAGGCCAACGGCCAGGCACGCCCCGAGAGCAACGGCCAGCAACAGCAGCGCCCCCGCAACGATTTTGACATCACGATTCCTGGCGAAGGTACCCTGGAGATGATGCCCGACGGCGGCTACGGCTTCCTGCGCAGCCCGTTCTACAACTACATGGCCTCGCCCGACGACATTTACGTGGCGCCGGCGCAGGTGAAGCAGTTCTCGTTGAAAGCCGGTGACACCGTGAAGTGCACCATCCGGCCACCCCGCGAAGGCGAGAAGTACTACGCGCTAGTCGGAGTGGACAGCATCAACGGCCGGGCTATGGAAGAAGCCCGCGACCGGGTGCCTTTCAGCAGCCTCACGCCCTTGTTCCCGGAAGAGCGCTTGAAGCTGACTACGAAATCGGCACTCTACAGCACCCGCATTCTGGACTTGTTTGCCCCGATTGGTAAAGGACAGCGCGGCCTGATTGTGGCGCAGCCCAAAACCGGTAAAACGGTACTGCTGCAGGAAATAGCCAACGCCATTTCCGAAAACCACCCCGAGGTGTACCTCATGATCTTGCTGATCGATGAGCGTCCCGAAGAAGTAACGGACATGACCCGCTCGGTGAAAGCCGAAGTGCTCAGTTCCACCTTCGACGAGACCCCCGACCGGCACGTAAAAATCACGAGCATTGCCTTAGACAAAGCGAAGCGCCTGGTAGAGTGTGGCCACGACGTAGTGATACTGCTCGATTCCATTACCCGCCTGGCCCGCGCCTACAACGCGGTGCAGCCCGCTTCCGGCAAGATCCTGTCGGGTGGTGTGGATGCCAACGCGTTGCACAAGCCGAAGCGCTTCTTCGGAGCCGCCCGGAATGTGGAAGACGGCGGTTCGCTCACCATCATTGCCACGGCCCTCATTGAAACCGGTTCCAAGATGGACGAGGTTATTTTCGAGGAGTTCAAGGGCACTGGCAACATGGAATTGCAGCTGGACCGCAAACTGGCCAACAAGCGCATCTTCCCGGCCATCGACGTACCCGCTTCCGGTACCCGCCGCGAAGATCTGTTGATGAGCAAAGACGAACTGAGCCGGATTTGGGTGCTCCGCAAGTTTATGGCCGACATGACGCCTTCGGAAGCCATGGAATTCTTGAAGGACCGCATGAAAGGCACCCGAGACAACCTGGAATTCCTGGTGTCGATGAACGGATAATCCCGGTTTTATTTCTTGTTAAAGAACGTCATGCTATATCAGGCATGACGTTCTTTTTTACGTGTTATTTTGCTTCCCATGCTTCAACCTGCTGCCTCCGACCGACCTGAACTGCTCTACATCTTCGATCCGCTGTGCGGCTGGTGCTACGGCATGAGCCCGATAATACAGCGCGTACAACAAGAATTTGCTGATGAGGTTGATGTGTCGGTGCTGTGCGGCGGTATGGTAACGGGGGAGCGGGTAGAGCCGATTGGCGAAGCCTGGAGCTACATTAGTGGCGCTTTACAACAGGTGGAAACAGTAACGGGTGTTGAATTTGGTGCTGCGTTTCGGGCGCTGGGGGAGGAGGGAAGCTACGTGCAAGACTCCGAGCCGCCAAGTTGGGCCATTAATGCCTTCCGCCAACTCAACCAAGCTCAAATCGTCCGCTTTGCCCATGCCGTGCAGTATGCGCATTTCCACGACGGCGCCGACCTGAACGAGCCTAGTACTTACGTGCCCCTGGCCATAGCCCATGGGGTAGATGGAACTGAGCTTCTACGGCGCCTCACGCTCCCCGAAACCGCAACGGCTACCCGCCAGGAGTTTGCTGCCGTAGCTAAAATTGGTGTACAGGGTTTCCCAACCGTGGTTTTGCGCGTTGGCAGCCAAGGCTACGTACTCACTCGTGGCTATCAGCCCTACGAGGCCTTTGCCGAGTCTGTGCGGCAGGCGTTAGCGCAGGTCGAGTAGGTGCCCATATTCTGCGGTTACATAGTCAACTGCCTGGTAATGCCGTCAGCGCCAGTGTCTGCTTCAGATTCTTTACCGCGAATCACTGCCATCGAAAAACAGCAAAAGCAATTACTTGTGTTGCAATTCTCGAATGCAGGGCATCTTTGCTACTAGGCTGCAATGTCACAACATCCTCTTCATGCGAGGTATTGAAGCTCTCTTTTAGCCCACCCAAAGACTTCGACTAAAAACAAGCCCCGCTGCGTAGAGAAGCTACGCAGCGGGGCTTGTTCTCTTATTGCCAAGATTAAGCCACTAAATAGGCTGCTCCGAATACACCGGCGCTGTCGCCGAGCAAAGGCTTCACAACAGGCGCTGCAAACTGATGGTCAATGACATGCTGACTTATACTGGCAACTCCAGCCGTATAGATTTCCGGAATGTTCCCCACGCCTCCCCCAACTACAATCACTTCCGGGTCTAGCACGTTTACGATGGCGCTTATTGCCAAACCAAAGTAGTGCGTAAGCCGGCTTAGAGTTTGCACGGCTACCGGATCGGTGCCGGCTGTGGCGCGTTGCATTATTTCCTTCAATCCTAGTTGTTCGCCGCTTTTCTCAGCGTAAAAACGTTCTAGCGATGGGCCCGCTAAGATGCTTTCAATGCAACCGGTTTTGCCACAGAAACAAAGATTGCCGTCTGTTTCACTCAGGTAGTTGTGGCCCCACTCGCCGGCAATACCGTGGAAGCCTTCGATTATCTGCCCATTCACAACGAGGCCACCGCCTACGCCCGTACCAAGGATTACTCCGAATACCACCCGCGCATTAGGAAACTGTTGCTTAACCACTCCCAAACGCGCTTCCGATAAAGCAAAGCAGTTGGCATCGTTGGCAATAAATACCTGTTGGTTCAGTAGCTGTTCTAAATCGGATTTCAGCGGCTGCCCATTCAGAGCGGTTGTATTGCAGTTCTTCATCAGACCCGACTGCGGAATCATGGTGCCTGGCGTGCCAATGCCAATTTTGTCGGGGCGGTAGCCGGCGGCTTGCTCCATGCGTTCCACTAGCCGCTGAACCTGCTGAAGCATGTGGTGGTAGCCTTGGCCAGCTTCCGTAGGCACTCGGTTGCGGAACAGTACCTCCGGCTCGGTAGCCGACCGTAAAATCACGCCCTCTATCTTGGTTCCGCCTAAGTCTAAGCCCCACAAATTTTGGTTTTCATCGAAATTGCTTGCTGCATGCACACTTGGCGCAACAGAGGCCTGCTGCGTTGCGAGCGGCGCCGGGGCTACGGGTGTATAATCTCTCATGTTGTCGGCTCTGTGGATGAAGGCCTTTCTCCTTCGTGAAATGTCAGACCAGCGCTGAGGCCAGTCAACTCGCTGTTGGTGTGATAAAAAGCAAGCGAGGCTAGGGTGAAAATGGAAAAGTGCGGCAAGAAGGTGGATGGATCTATTAGGTCGTTGCAAGCCCACTGAAGCTGCCTCATACTAGCCACCAGTTGAAGCAAAGACTGGCCAACAGCGTTTTCATACTTGTATCGTCCGTGTCTCCTCGAATCGGTTACTTGATTAGTAGGTTGCTAAAACCTATTTGCAAGCTAATATGGCGTTTTTTCGTTAATGAGGTTGTTCAAATTTTGTGAAAAAAGCCAGCTTCGCCTCGGTTCAACAGGCCTGTTTTCCTTATCACTTCGCGTAGCAACAGCCTCTTTAAAACTGCTAATCGAGGTGCTTGCTGACGTAGAGATGACAAGGTCGTTGCTGGCAAATCGGCCTTAGATTTACTGCATAAGGCAGCACTTCTTGCAGTTACTGCAGTACTGCCCTTAAGATTCAAGCAGTCAGCAATTATGACGACTGCTAAAAGCTTTTAGCTTTGCGTGGCAATATAAGGACATCCGTGAGGCTAACCAACGACTTATGGCCGGGTAAAGCAATTACAGCTTGCATAGCAATCGTTTGTCTGCTTTGCCTTCCTAGTTTTCATTGTTCCTTCCAACTAACTTAATTTCCACCCTACTTCGCATTTCATGTCAGGAATAATTAATAGTTGGCAACACCAACTACGCTGCTCGATAGCATGCGCTTTGTTGTGTACGGCCTTTATGTCGCAGGCCTACGGGCAGGTAGAAGTAGCCCCATGGGGCAACGTGCTGGGCATGCGAAAGCAGGGGCAGCTGCTGGAGTTCGAAACCGGTTTGCGTACGGTAGGGCCAAACTGGGCGCGCCGAGCAGCTACGGGCAAAGAGCAGCAAAGACCGTCCTATAAGCGCGATGGCGCCAAGCACGTGATTACCACGCGCGTCGATAGTGTTGCGTTTACAGAAACAATAGAAGACACGGCCCCTGGCCAAGCCAACGTGACTGTGGCACTGCAGGCCCTGGCAAATCGTGAGCTACAAGGCACTTATTTCACGCTGGCTTTGCCCCGCGACACGTACGGAACAGGCTCAGTTGAGTTTCTGGACGCCGCTGGTCAGGCCACAACCCGGCAGCCCTTCAACGGCCAGACGGCCGATGTACAGGTACTCGCTAAGCGCCTGCGCATCATAGCGCCTACGCGGCAAGTGGAGCTGACTCTTCCTGAGCCGACCACAGTGGTACTTAGATCTGGGCCTGCTGATGCCAAAACTTTTCAGCTCTTTGTATCTATTCAGGCAGGTAGCCTAGCCAAGGGCCAGACCGCGCAAAAAACCTTTGGCCTGAGTGCCACCGGCGAAATCGACAAAACCCCGATTCAGATGACGCTAAATCCGGCGCAGCCAGGCCGCCCGTTCGAGGGCTTTGGCGGTAACTTCCGGTTGCAAAATCCCAAAAACGACCCGCAGGTTATTGATTACTGCCTGAAAAACCTGCGTGTCGCCTGGGGCCGAGTGGAAATGCCCTGGCAAAACTGGCACCCTGACCAAGCCACCGACCCTACCACTGCGGCCCGCCAAGGGCAGCTACATCCGCACGTACGCGAGTCTATGGAAATGGCGCAACGGCTTAGCAAGCAAGGAATGCCAGTTATCGTTACGGCCTGGTCGGCTCCCAGATGGGCCATTGTGGGGCCACGAGCTTCGGGCGGTGGGCCCGGCCCCGATGGTGTGTGGGGCAACCCGCTCAACCCAGCCACCATACCCGCCAGCTACAAATCCATTGCCGATTACTTGGTGTATCTGAAGGAGGAGTATGGAGTGGAGGCCGTTATGTTCTCGTTCAACGAATCGGACCTGGGCATTAATATTCGCCAAACTGGGCAGGAGCATGCGGAGCTCATCAAAGGCCTGGGCGCCTATTTCGTGACGCGCGGTTTGAAAACCAAGCTGCTGCTCGGCGACAATTCCGACGCTACCACCTACAGTTTTATTTACCCAGCCATGCAGGACCCGGCTGCGCGGCCTTACATCGGGGCAGTATCGTTTCACTCGTGGCGCGGCTGGGAAACCGAAACGCTGCAGAAGTGGGCGGACGCTGCCACTACGCTGAAGTTGCCTCTGCTGGTAGGAGAGGGCAGCATCGACGCGCAAGCATGGGGCTATCCGGCCATTTTCGAGGAAGAAAGCTATGCGCTGGAAGAAATCAACCTCTATACCCGTCTGCTTAATATCTGCCAGCCCGCCAGCATTCTGCAGTGGCAACTTACATCTGACTATTCTCCGCTGGCAGGAGGGGGGCTTTTTGGTAATAATGCGCCACTCCATCCCACGCAACGGTTTTGGAACTTGAAACAGTTGGCAGCTACGCCCGCCGGTCTGGCTGCTCTGCCCCTCACCGTCGACCGGCCCCATGTGGTAGGTGCCGCGCTTGGCAGTGCCACGCAAGGCCAGTATGCGTTTCATTTAGTGAATGACGGAACCACTCGCCAGGTTACCCTCACCGGCCTGCCAACCAACCTGCGCAAGCTTTACCCCTACGTCACCGACCGTAGCCGGGCCGTCAAGAAAGGCCGTCGTATAAAAGTTAATCGCCAAGGCCAAGCTAAATTTACTCTCGACACCCGCAGCTACACCACCTTGGTGAGCGAGGAGGTTAAGTAAAACGCTCTGCGCGCATAAAACAGCGAGACCCTGGTATCCAATTCAGCAGATGGCTACCAGGGTCTCGCTGTTTTATCTGGTAGATATACACAGCTAAGCTTCCGCGCTCTGTTGTGCAGAATCCTACCACATGTTGTTTACTGCTTTTTTCAGTTGCTGATCTTTGAGCCCCGGGCTTTGGCGTAGCTGAAAGTCGCTTACGCTTTTCAAGGACATGGTGTGGCCGGTGGTGCTTTTCTGTGCTCGAATGTTATTGAAGTCAATGCCCTGCACATCGTCGAGCGCAAACGCCGGCCGCGCTTCCTTGGTGAGGTAGCTAACTTCCACTCCGGTTACTTTCAGGTTTTTGGCGTGGCGAATGTAGAAGCCATAGGCGGGCGCCGGACCGAACATGGAAGGCTCCGGGTACTTTTTCTCGGCCTCCGGAATCGAGCGGTTGGCTTGCTCGGTAGTGCCGCCGCCCCGATAGTAGATGCGGATGTTGTCGAGCCGTACGTCGTCTACCATGTGACCCGGTACCCCGGCAATGATAGAGGCATAATCTGGGTCGGCATTGTAAACCACCACATTACTGATAGAAATGCGGCGTAATTCTCCTACGGGCACCCCTTCGGGGCCGCGCATCCGGGCGCCCAGGTACAGGAAAATCGGGGAATTTACAATGTCGCGCATGGTGATGTTGCTGATGGCCACGTCTTCTAGCAAGCCGCCATCCACGGTTTCCAGCGCGAGCCCCCGGCAGTAGCTGAACACGCAGTTCGAGATGGTGATATTCTTAAAGCCCCCGTTTGATTCGGTACCAAATTTGATGCGGCCCGTTGGGTAGCGTTTGTACTCAGGACTTTCGGAGCGCTGATAAGTGCCGTCGAGGAAGGTGCCTTCGTCGAAGCCGCTAACTTGGCAATTGGTGATGGTTACGTTTTCGGTGGCGCGGGCTTGTCCGAGGGCGTAGGTGCTTTTCAGGCAGATGCCATCATCGTAAGGCGAATTTACCGAGCAGTTAGAAATGCGCACGTTGCGGCAGCAGTCAATATCCATACCATCACGGTTGGTATCAATTTTCAGGTTGTCGATGGTTAGGTTATCGACGCCCGTGGCCAGAATGGCAAACCAGCCGCCATGCTGCAGCGTGACATCCCGAATAACAACGTTGCGGCACCGGAGCAGGCTAATGGCCTTGTTAGCTAGCTTGGCATCCTTCTCCCAGTCTTTCAGCAAGCCCTTACCCCAGATCTTGCCCGGCCCTAAAATGGATATATCGTGCAAGTCTTCTCCCCAGATCAAGCCGTCGTGCCAATGGCTGTGTCCCGAGTCCTGGTACTTGGTGTTTATTGATGCCTCGGCCTGGTCGTAGACCGCCGCGGCGTTTTCGGCCGTGGCAATAAGGGTAGCCCCCTGCTCCAGGTACAATGAAATATTACTTTTCAAGCGAATAGCACCCGACAAATAGTTGCCGGCCGGCAGGTAGACCATGCCCCCGCCCGCCTTGACCGCCGCCGCTATGGCCGCGTTGATGGCCGGCGAGTCCAGTGTTTTGCCGTCACCAAGGGCGCCATACTGCCGGATGTTGTATACGTTGCCTGTCCCTGCCGATAAAGTTTGGGCTCGACTGAAAAGTGACGTACAACTCAGCAGCAGTACAATGAAAAAGCGTAGCGAAGAGTGCATGAAAAAGTAAGAAAGCGTAAAAAGAGAAGGTTATAAACCATAGTAAAGGCCGCCCCCGGTGCTGGGAGCGGCCTTTACTGTTGTGGTACTAACTGATTTGCTACTTGTTCAAAACCAACAGAACGGCATCGTGGGAGGGCACTGTAGTGCTGAACGCTTTCTTGGTGGTGCCCATGTCCTTTTTATCCCACACGCTGCGGACTTTATAGGTGGTCGTGGACGCATTTAACGTTGCTTTCGACACTTCATCTACTATCGGGGTGGCTTTCCAGTCGAAACTTACGGGTTGGGGGCGCTTGCTACGGTTAAGGAACGTAACGGCCCACTTGCCGTCGGCCATCGGCTTCAACCAGGTTTCCAGGCTGTCTTTGACGCTGTGCTTGAAGCCTTGCACGCCCATTTTGTCTTGGTTGACAGCCAATACTTCTTTGTTGGTGAGGATCTCCGCCGTTTCCTTGCTCATTTTCCGGATGTCGTTGCCGGTGATGAGTGGGGCGGCAATCATGCTCCACATCGTGAAGTGGGCACGGTCCTCGTTCATAGGCATACCGTTGCCAACTTCCAGCATGTCCGGGTCGTTCCAATGACCTGGTCCGGCGTACTGGCGCAGGCCATCCTGCTTGTCGAGAATCTGCATTACTCCCCACGACTTCCAGCTGCCGTGGTCCTTTATGCAGTCGAAGCAGTTGTATATGTCGCCGGTAGTGCGCCATAAGTGTCCTACGCTCGGGCCCCATTCCCAGGGCTTGTCGTTGCCCCACTCGCAGATGCTGAGCACGATGGGGCGGCCAGCCTTGCGCAGAGCAGCCGTCATCGTTTTGTAGGCGCCCTCGGCCTTTAGGCCTTCCGTGTTGCACCAGTCGTACTTAAGATAATCGACGCCCCAGCTGGCGTACATCATGGCATCCTGGAACTCGAAACCCCGGCTGCCGGGTTTGCCGCCGCAGGTTTGAGAGCCGGCATCCGAGTAAACTCCAAACTTAAGGCCCTTAGAATGAACGTAGTCGGCCAAGGCTTTCATCCCTGACGGGAAACGCTTGGGGTCCGGATGGATAAAGCCCTGCTCGTCCCGCTCGCCGTGCCAGCAGTCGTCGATGTTGATGTAGGTGTAGCCAGCATCCTTCATGCCGGACGATACCATGGCATCGGCTACTTCCTTGATCAGCTTTTCGTCTACGTTACAGGCAAACTTGTTCCAACTATTCCAGCCCATGGGCGGCGTCATGGCCAAATTGTCGAATTTCTTGTAGTTCTGAACGTAGTTATTTCCTTGACTAAAAGCTGAAAAGGAGGCCAATAGACCAAGGGTAAAGAGGGAAGCGACTTTCATTAAATTCGAGCTTGAACTTGTAGCAGTGACTGCTGCTGGGTTGGAAATAAAGAGCTTACGTTTGTTTTCAATGGTGGGTGCTACCTATTGTCCATTCCTGAATACCAGACGCGGGTGGCAAAATAAGGGTAACCAGACTAGTTGGCAAATACTAACGCTTCCGTAGTGACTTGGAGTATACTGTCACCTAGCAGTACTTAACCGTTGCAGCGGCCTCCAACCAGGGAGCAATTGCCCGATACCACTAGTCTGGTTACGCCTTGTTTAGTCTTTAGGCACAATCCGGAAGTTATCGAACGACATATCCGCGTCCAGCGCGCCGTCGCCGTGGAACAGGAACTTGAACTCGTGCTGCGACTTATTCGGGTCCAGCGGAACAGTCAGAAGGCTGCTAAGCTTAATAGTTACCGTGCTCCATTGTCCGCGTGTGTTGAACGGGGTGAGAGGCTTCCACAAGTACGTATTAGCGCCGGATCCGCCCGGGTCGCCGTCAATCGAGAACTTGATGACGTTAGTGCTGAAAGGCTTGAGCGTGTTCACTTCAAACCGCAGCACGTAGTTGGCCGCATTGGCTATTATCGTATTCGACAACGTTGTATTGGTGGCTGAAAACTCAGTCCAGGCCCAGGCCCCAATCCTTTGGTTGACCCGGATAAAGGCACCGTTGATTGGCGTGGGCACTGGCCCTTGCGTAATAAAGGTGTTCGTATTCCATACACTAGTGCCAGTATCGTAACTAAAAATAATGTTCCGGTCGTCTTTATAGCGACCTGGTACTGCTTTTTCTACATTATTAGCGTCCACTATTTTTACAGTCGCGCCTGGCGTCGCATTGGCGGGTACCGTGAAGTAAACCGAGTCGCCGGTAGCCCGCGTAACCGTAACCGGGGCACCGTTCCAAAGCACTTTGCCGCTGGTCGGGCTAATGCCGTAGAGGTCGAAGTTCTTGCCAACCACGGCTACCCGCTGGCCCGCTGATGCATACTCGTTGCTTAGGCCTGCCACTTCAATGGGCGGAATAGAAAGCGTATATGGTGTTTCTGCAGTGCCCGCCTCGGAAGTCACAGTGACTTTATTGGTGACATTCTTCGGTACAACCCGTGGAATCCGAACGGTTATTTCAGTGGAAGTAACATAGGCATCGCTCAGGTTAGCTTCCACATCGTTGAACATCACGCTGCTGACGTTGCAGAAGTTGCTGCCCTGAATAATAACCCAATCGGCCAGGTTGCCCGTGGTGAAGGCTTCTGTGCGCTTGGTTGGCAATGTTACCCGGTCGATGGCTGGGGCACCACTGCATTCAGGAGCGTCTTCTTTCTCGCAGGCGGAAAATCCTAGCGCGCTTATCGTCAGAGCGCACAGCCACAGCTTCTTGATTGTATTTGTAGGTTTCATCGTGTTAATTTTTTAACTGAGTTTGGCCCGCCTCACTCACCTGTGCAGGAGAAGAGAGAGGCGGGCCGTACAGTGTTTACCACCCAGGATTATTGCCCGTAATGGCTTTGTTGGAGTTTAGCTCCCCAACCGGAATCGGGAACAACAAGTGCTTGGCTTGGCGACGCTTAATCACGTTGTTCTCATCAATGTCGATGGCATTCATAACGGGCAGGTAGATGCCCCAACGCAGCAAGTCCCAGCGCCGGTCACCTTCTAGTGCTAACTCCCGCCGCCGCTCTTCCAGTACATAAGAGCGGAAGGCCTGTTGATTCAAGATGCCTACCTCCGAAGCGCCGTTGCGGCGACGAATTTGGTTTACGGCATCTCTAGCGGCGTTTGTTGGCCCACCATTTACTTCGTTGTCGGCTTCCGCGAACATGAGCAGCACGTCGGCGTAGCGCAGCAGCGGGAAGTTCATGTTGGAGCGCGTGATGGTACGGTCCGACACCGCCTCAAACTTGCGCAAACGGGCAATGTGACCGTCGTCGAGGCCAGAAAGATCGGTAGGGAGGTAGCCATACTTGGTGCGTTTAGCCACAGCCTCCGGACTCATATCGGTGCCGCGTACCACTAAGCTGTCACGCAAAGGGTAATAGTGCGTACCGCCCCACATTTTCCAGCGGTGCAATACGCCTTCGGAAACCCGCTGATCATTTTCTTCGAAGAGGTTATACCAATGGTCGGATACACCAATCCAACCGCCTTCTATTTCACCGCTTGTAGCAATGCGGCCAATGCGGAACAGCGAAATCTCATTGCCAAACTCGGGATGGTTCGGAGTACTTTGCAACGACCAGATATGCTCCCCTAAGTTCTGGTTAGACACTTTCCACACATCGGCGTGGGTTGGGAACAGTTGGTAAGCCCCACTCTGTATCACTTCCTGAGCTTTGTCGCGGGCCAAGCGGAAATACTCAGTTGAGTTCAGGCCTTCTAAGCCCGCCACTACAGTTTTGTTGTGAGTAATAGGGCGAAGTGGCAGCACCGCCTTCCGGCCTCCTATCGTGGCAACTGCCGGGCCACCTAGCACGGTTACCTGTCCGCTAGCCAACGACCCGGAAGCCATAGTCAGATATACTTTCGCCAGCATACTGCTTGCGACACCTTTGTTGACGCGGCCTAACTGATAGCCTGCGTCGCTCTTGGCATAGAGGTTTTCCTCGGCCAATTTCAGGTTCTCAATGGCGTACTCGTACACCTCCATTACGGAGCTGCGCGGCAATTGCGTATTCGGATCTTCGGTAACCGCAACAGTCTGCAGCGGTACGCCGCCGTAAGCTCTTACTAAGAGGAAGTAGGCCCAGCCGCGTAAAAAGTATAGCTGACCCAAAGCGTTTTTCTTCACTGTCTCATCCATAGTCATCTTCTGAATCTGCGAGATGCCAAAATTGCAGCGATGAATCAGGATATAAGGACCATTCCAGGCAGAGTTAATACCCCAATAAGCCTGGAAGTTGCCGGCGCCTACGTCGCCATAAGCCCAGCTTGGCCCGGTGGAGTCGTCGGAATCGTAGTCCCAGAGGTTGGGGAAAGGGCCATAACGGAACATGGGATCCGATACCACCGCATTCAGGGCGCCGTTTACGTAAGCGTTGGCGTCTGTTATCTGAGTTGGACCAACTGAGTCTAAGGGTTCCTCGGCAAGAAAATCTTTGCAGGCAGTGGTCGC
This sequence comes from Hymenobacter sp., assembly GCF_036387835.1. Lineage (GTDB taxonomy): Bacteria > Bacteroidota > Bacteroidia > Cytophagales > Hymenobacteraceae > Hymenobacter. Next base: position 122,202 of record NZ_DASVSY010000011.1, read on the forward strand.
CAGTGAAGCGGCGGCCAGCAAGATGAATAGCTTTATCTTTTTCATTGAGAACTTATCTTAGAATTAGAAGCCTACTCGGACGCCAAGCGTGAACGTGCGGCTGTTGGGATAGGAGTTCATGTCAATTCCGCGACGCGAGGCATCTCCACCGAAGGCATTCACGTCCGGATCAAACCATTTGTAATTAGTGAAGGTCAGTACGTTGCTTACGCTAGCGTACACGTTCACGGCATCGATGAAGGGGGCTGGTTTTTTGAAGACGTAGCCTACGTTGATGTTCTTCAGGCGCACATACGAGCCATCCTCAATCAGTCGATCCGACAGGCGAACGATGCGGTTGTCGGCGGCCAGCGCTTTGGGCCACTGGGCGTTGGCTGCATTCTCAGGCGTCCAGCGGTTGTCGAATACGAACTGCGGTATATTAGCCACCTTGCCCATCCGAATCTGATAGAGGTTGGTGTTCACGATGTCGTTGCCTTGTACGCCTTGGAAAAATACGCTTAGGTTGAAATTGCCGTACGTGAAGTTATTGGTGATACCGAACGTGTAATCAGGGTTTGTATTACCGATAATACGCCGGTCGCCTAGGCTGATGGCACTAGCATCTTCATCGAAGTTCTTATACTTTATTTCGCCAATCATGGAGCGTTGCACCGCCTCAGCTTGTCCGGCATATTGCGGATCAGCTATTACTTCAGCTAAGTTATCATAGAAGCCATCTTCCACGTAGCCGTACACAGTGCCGATAGGTTGGCCGTTACGCTGCAGGAAGAACTGATCGGCATTGAAGTAGAGCCGGTCGGCGAACTGGTCACCCTTCAGGCCTATAATCTTGTTACGGTTGAAAGAAATATTAGCGTTGATGTCCCACTTGAATTGAGGTGTGGTCAGCAAAGCGCCGATGCCGGAAAGCTCCACGCCTTTGTTTTCCATCGTGCCAAAATTCGTCCGTGAAGCTTCGTAGCCAACATGGGGCGGAGTCTGAATTCGTTGAAGCAGAGTTTCGGTCCGCTTTTGGTAGACATCAGCCGTAACAGTGAAGCGATTATGTAGGAAGCCTATATCTACCCCCACGTTCACCTGCTTGGTGGGTTCCCACGTCAGGAGCGGGTCGGGAAAGCCCCGCCACGGTGGGTTGGCGTAGCCGCTTTGCACGGTACCATTGATTACTGCTCCGTAAGGCGAGAGTAGATTAAGCGTCTCATAATTATTAATACTCTGGCTGCCAGTTACTCCGTAGCCCGCCCGGAACTTGAACGTGCTGAAAGCATTCATATTCTGCATAAATGCTTCATCAGCAACGTTCCAAGCCAGAGCTACAGAAGGGAAATTGGCCCACTTCCTACCTTCTCTGAAACGGCTGGTGCCATCACGGCGAAAGGAAGCCGTTGCTAAGTAACGACCCTTGTAACTATAATTCACCCGGCCCAAAAACGAGGCTATTTGGTATTCTCCTTTACCGCTGGTCAACGTTTTTTGGTCGAGGCCGCCTGCTAAGTTGTTATTTTCCGTGATATCGTCTGGAAAGTTTTGTACCGAAATGCTCTTGTTAGCACCATGGAAGGTTTCACGCGTGGCTCCTACCACTGCATTGATGGTGTGGTCAGTGCCAAAGGTGCGGTTAAAGCTCAGAATAGATTCGAGCGTAATGCCGCGCCACAAGTTATCCGATACCTGGGCGTAGCCGTTGCGCGGGCTGCGGCCTTCCTGCAAGCGGCGGTTATAGTAAATTTCCCGCTCTCCCACATTGTAGTTCACGCCTAGGTTCTGGCGAAAATTCAGGAAGTCGGTGAAGTTCAGCTGTACGTACGATGCCGAGTAGATAGCTGTGGAAGCTGTTTTGTCTTTGGCCGTGCGGGTGTACACGTATGGGTTGGCGGCCGCGTACCAGGATATGTTGTTTTCGCGCGCTATCTGGTCGGGGTTGTCGGCCTTGGGATAAGTGGGCGGGAAGGCTATGGCCGAGCTGATAATGCTGGCTTCGTTACCTGCCGAGTTGGTTTTGCCCAGGTTGTAGTTGCTGAACGTAACGTTGTTGTTCGAGCCAATTTCCACCCATTTGTGCACCTTACGGGCAATGTTGGCCTGGAGGCCATAGCGCTTGAAAGCCGAGTTGTAGATGATGCCCTGCTGATCGAGCATATTACCCGATAGAGAGTAGGTGCCTTTCTCGTTGCCGCCCGACAGGCGCAGTGTATAGTCTTTAGTCAGGGCCGTCCTGAAAATCTCATCTTGCCAATTGGTCCCTGTGAAGCCCTCCGGATACGAGTCGCCGGCCGTACCATTCAGGAAATCCTCTGGTCCGGGCAGGTAGGTCGAGTCACCGATAACTTGGTCGAAGCCGCGGATGCCAGGGAAAGGAAGGGCGGCAGGGACAGTGCCATTATAAAATTCCGCGTTGCGCTGGGCTTCGTTCTGGAACTGCGCGTACTGGTACGCGTTCAGCACGTTTATTTGCTTCGAGATGCTCGAAACGCTGGTATTGGCAATCAGCTCGATGCGGTCCTGGCCCGCCTTGCCTTTCTTGGTCGTAATCAACACCACACCGTTGGCGCCGCGTGAGCCGTAGATTGCCGTAGCCGAGGCGTCCTTCAGAACTTCCATCGACTCAATGTCCTGCGGGTTGATGTAGGACAGCGCATTGGTTGATTGGCCCGAGCCGCCACCGGTTGGCGAGGGGGAGGTGAAAGGAATACCGTCGATTACGTACAGAGGCTCGGTGCTGCCGCTCAGCGTGTTAGCACCCCGAATAGTGAGGCTGATACCGGCACCGGGTGCCCCGTCGCTGCGGTTCACCTGCACCCCGGCCACTTGCCCCTGCAAGCCTTGGTTGATGCTGGTTGGAATGGTTTTAAGTATATCGTCGGTCCTAACCGAGGCTACTGAGCCAGTTATGTCACTCTTCTTAATGGAGCCGTAGCCGATTACTACTACTTCATCTAGCGCCTTCTGGTCACCCTTGAGACTAATAGCAAACGAGGTGCGGCCCTTCACCGGAACTTCCTGGGTCTGGAAACCCACGTACGAGAAGATCAGAGTGGCATCTTCGTTGGGTACGGAAAGCGAAAACGAGCCGTCGGTGTTAGTGGCGGCGCCGTTAGTAGTGCCCTTCACTACCACGCTCACACCCGGCAGGCCTTCGCCGCTGGCCGCATCAGTCACGGTACCTTTGAGGGTAATGGGTGCCTGGGCAAATAGTGCCGTGGGACTCGCTGCAAGAGCCGCCGCAGCAGTCATGAATAAAATCTTCTTCATACGAGATGAAAAAATGATTAAGAAAACTAAATGAGAGTAGGCAGAAATTGCTCGCAGCAATAAGGTCCTTGAATCAGGACAGAGCCAGTAGAACTAGGCTAATAACTTGCTTTTGCGAGGCTGTAATTTGAGCGATAGGTAATGCCTTCTAGGCAGGCTAAAAGCTTCTCCTAATATTTGGTGGCACTAGCAAGTTGCTCAGGCAAAATACAGTAGTAGATCGGCAGCCATGAGCTTAAAGACAAGGAAGGCGCGAAGCGTAGAAAATCGATTGCATAGGATGGGGATTTAGGAGGTGAAAGAGAGGAAGCGAGAAAGGAAAAAAGTAAGTGAAGAGCGAAATGTGCCCGTTTCCGTAATCGATTGCGTTGCTAATTTATCAAACTAAAAGGTTTTAGCAAATTATGCACTCGAAGCTATTTTTTTTGGACTACGCCTTACTGATGACTTTTTAACTCTATGTATATTTATGCTTTTATATTGCCAAAGAATAGTGCCCGTTGAGTGGGCTGGGAATAGTAAAAGAATAACCTTGGATCAGAGCAAGTGAGAAGTGGCAGTAGCTAAAGAAGTGCAAAGGATAAAAGGTGAATACAAGATTCTTGAACCCTACATTTATGTTATAGATACTGGTAAAATAGTATCAATAAAAAGTTGCACAGTTTTCACTCATTACCCTAAATATTTTAAAGCCGGTGTTCGTTCTCTTTCTAACTGAAGGAAAAGGTTACTACTCAGGCTCTGTTTAAAGACTCAACAGTATTCCGCAAGAAGTCTATCTGCGTAACCTACCTCACCTATAAGCTGTCGTGCTAACAGAATAAGTAGTATTTACTAGACTAGTTGCATGCTCTCTTGCTCATAACGGGCCTGTCGTTCAATGAGACGAAAAGAGACAGATGTGTTAACTGGACGCCGTCAGGTACTGCGGACAGTATACAGAAGTAAAAGGCAAACACTATGTACACCCAGCCTCAGTTGCTGTGTAAAACGTCCTCATTTTGAAGGTTATGCAGAATTCTTGGCTACGCCTGGGATGCTAACTGCCGCCGCCAGGTAGATGCACGACCTGCTTGGTACGCGGCGCCCAGGCAATACGACGGCGGTCTTCTTTCCCAACCAAGTACGTGAAACTGACGGCATCAGGCCGCTGGCGTAGGTCGTCCCAGGTAGCGCGGTCCGTAGTACTGCCGGCAGGGTAAGGGTCTTTGGCTGTAAGAGCAGGAGCACGGAAGTTTTTGTCACTGAAGAACTCGTCCATGCGCCGCCGAATGTAGGCTTCGCGCTCGGTAGCCGAGGCGGAGGGGGTTTTCATTTCATACACCATCGCCGCTTCCAGATCATCGGCGTGCAGCATCTCGCGAAAGATAACTTGCCCGCTGGCCTCAGTTATGGTGAAAGTGACTTCGCCACTTAGCATGTCCTTGCCGCGCATCACCAAGCTAAATTCATCGGGCGAACCAGGCGCCGAGAAAATATGACGCTTACGTACCGTTTTCAGCGTGTCGGACTGTGCGTTGGCGGCAGTGGCACGCGTGGTGTCCATAGGCTCTAGCTGAGTAGCAGTGTCGGCCGAGGAAGTTGTGGTAGATACCTGGCTGGAATCGGGAGTGGAGCAGGCAGCAGCAAATCCGAGCAGCGGAAGCAGAAGGAAGCGCATGATTTGAGGTGTAATAGTAAGTGCTGGCAATACGTGATTCAGAATGTTGCTGTTTAGGTACCCTAGCTTGCGAACCACGAAGGCTACCACCATAGCATCAATGCAAACGCCAAGCTCATGCACAACGACGAAACCTGGTTCATGCGCATAGTGTGCTCGAAGTCAGCGGCGGTGGGGCTGCGCCAGACGGCGTAGACCCACTGCCCAAACAGCGCGACTACAGGCCCGGTGGCTAGCAGGAAAATCAGCAGATGGCGGGATTCCTGCCGCAGCCAAAGTGTGTAGGCCAGCAACCCTGCTCCCGCTAATAACCCAATCGCCGCAAACATAAATGTGCCTTTGATACCAAGCATTAAGCTCAAAGTTTGGTCGCCACGACGAGCGTCTTCCTGGTGCTGATACACCTGCGTGAGTGGATAGGAGCCGCACAAAAACAAGCTGCTGACTGTCGCCAGTAGCAAGTTCGTTCTTTCAAACAATAATGCCTTGGTGGCTCCTACACCTACCTGCGTCATCAAAAACGTGAAAGCGCCCTGAAACACCACCACCACGAGGGTACTAATCAACGGGTACTTCTTAAGCCGAATACCTTCGTAGCTGTAGGCTTTCGATACCAGCAAGTACACCATTACCATTAGTCCGAACAAAGGGCTTAGCAATAGTGCGCCAAGCACAGCCAAGGCATCAAACAGATATACCAGATGCAGTAGCTCCGCCGATACTTTGGGCGGCTGTTTGAGGCCGCCGATACTGCCCTCGTCTCGGTCGTAATACGAGTTATAGCCGTTGGATGCCGGATAAGCTAACAGGTGGAGTACCACGAATACGCCTACCGCACGGCTCACACTCAGGGGCTGGCGCAGAGCGCTAAGCCCAAACCAGTACACCGGCATCAAGTAAACAGAAAATGGGATGCGCAGCAGCAGCAGGGCGCGGCGGTAAGACATTTTACAATTGCTGGTTTGGGTTGGCTTATTCTTAGTTGAGGGCAAGGTACGGGGTTAGGCACAGAATGCCTCCTTGTACAGCACCAGGAAGAACTCAAAGGAACAGCCAACAGCTAGGAACGTGGAACCCCAATCAAATACGTTACCTCGGGTCCCCACCAATGACGCACTTTGCCGGTCTGCCAATCGAAAGCGCCCAGCGGATCGGCACGGTGGGCTAGCGCCAAGAGCTGCGCCGGCGGATACATTCGAAGAATCGAGACGGTGCCGTCCCAGATAGTAAAGAGTGGGATGAGCGGCACTACGTAAGTGAAAAAGAGCCGGCTCAGGCGGAACGGCCGCATAAAAGGGGTAAACAGCAACTGCGCCACGGGCAGTACCGTCCAAGCTAGCAGGATTTCCAGCCAATGCTTGCCTGCTCCCTCGAACACCCCGATTCCGGCTTTTTGCACAACGGCGTTGGCGAGGATAGCTTCGGCCAACGGCGGTGGGAAATGATGAAAAGCCGAAAAGATGGTGCGAAATCCGATGAGAGCAGTTGGAACGGCGGTGGCATCAACGGGCGTCGCTTCGTAGCCGAGGCCAGGGGTACGGGTAGCCAACAGTTGCCACGCGGTGGGCTGCGGGTACAAATCGGTGAGGGTGATACGGGCGGCGGGCAAACCTATGGAGTGCAAGCGGCGCAACACTCCTTCGGTGCCACCGCCGGCGCCGGCACCTAGCTCTAGTACGTGCGAGGTGCCGGTTTCAAGCAGGGCATCCCGTAGCAGCGGCACAATGGGTTGATACGTGCCCAACACCGAAATCATGAAGCGCAGATAATCCATCATGCCCGCTCGGATAACGTGCGGAAACCAGGACAGATCTTCAAATTCGAATAGTTGGAGGCGAATCTTCACTTCGCTAAGTACGCACAAAGACCCGTAAACGGCTATTCGCTCAGGTGGGCGTGGCTCATGCGCTTTTTCGTTAACAAAACAGTGGTCGAGCTTTTGCCAGTAGGGCTGTAGAGCCAAAGCACCGTTAGTACTCCCGACGCCAAGTAGGGCAGCGACATTTCCAGTAAGCCCCAAAAAGTAGCAAAAGGAAGAAGAAGATGCAGTAATTCGTTGGCCAACAAGAAAAAGAGTGTGACCCCCAGTAGGGCCATCGAGCGCCGGGGCCATTTGGCGCATATTTTCCCTAAAACAGCAAAAAACGGCACTGCCAACGGCACCAGCGGCAGCGTTACGATAGCTGCTAGCAAACCGGCCGCTATGGCAATTGTGCTGTCGTCGAGCCGGCGAAGAGCGAAACCAATACCCAGTAGCAACGTGCCGCCTATGTTACTGATCAGCCATAGTAGCAGCGTCCGGACGATAGTAGGTTGGATGGAGGAGTACGATTTCAACATATAGTAAGGAGTGAAGGCTACGCAATACCGTTGCCACTAGGCTATAGCACGAGCTACGACTAGGAGCAAACGACACCTACTTACGTGGTTGAGCTTCATTAAGGACCACTTGAAACCGGACTTGTTTGGGAAAGGAGCCTTCCAATTTGGCTCTGAAAACAGAAGCCATTTCCCAAATTGAACCATAAATTTTGATTGTATAGCAGCTACTATCGGCCAGTAACAAGGGTAAAAGGCAGTTCTGCCTTTGCTGTGTAAGGGATGATGGCTACTACCATAGGATGGGAAGCAGAACAAATAGGGAAGCCGCAGAAGAGCATCAGCCTGATCAAATCTTTCTTTGGAAATACATGATTACTAGCCAGATATCGAAGAGCGGCAGTATATGGATGCTACCACGTTTTAAGCTGGTGAATAGGCTTAGCCTTGAGGCTTTGGTCTAGAGCCGACGAGTTGTTTCTTTGTTGATCAGAAATAAATGCAGCACTATTTGTAAAGAAGAAGAAGTTTACTGTGCTTTGCAACACAAAGTGCTTTCCGAAAATGATGAAGCCTGCCGTCGACCCATTAGCCCAGCTCACTGAGATTCGCGCCATCATGGAGCGCTCCTCTCGCTTCATCTCGTTAAGTGGCCTCTCCGGCGTTGGAGCTGGCGTAGTAGCACTGGCCGGAGCCGGCATAGGGCATTGGTACCTGAGCCGGGAGTATGGCTACATGGGGTATATGCGGCTGCTCCAAAGTACGCCGAGTGAGCGGGAGCTAGTACTGCCCTTTCTGCTGCTGCTGGCTGGCGGCATAATAGCGGCGGCGTTAACTGTGGCCATGTTCTTCACGATGCGGCGGGCCCGCAAGGCCAACCAGCCTCTTTGGAGTGCATTGGGGCGGCGGCTTGCCATCAGCCTGATCATTCCGCTGGCCGCAGGCGGCTTGTTTTGCTTGGCGCTGTTTCTGCGCGGTGCCGTAAGCTTGGTGGTGCCGGGGCTGTTGCTGTTTTACGGCTTGGCCCTTCTCAACGCAAGCAAATACACGTTAGATGAAATTCGTTGGTTGGGCCTCACCCAAATAGCTTTGGGGCTGGTAGCCGTTTTGTTGCCCGGAGCCGGATTGCTGTTCTTTGCCCTCGGATTTGGGCTTGGGCATATTGGCTACGGCCTTCTGATGTATAACCGCTACGAACGGTAATTCATTTACCAGGTGCTAGTTTTGAACTTATAACCGGCAACTGGCAACCAACACCTCTCTTGAAACACCTCATTCATACGCTCAATAAAGCATTTGACCACCGCGTACGGTTGGGTGTAATGGCTGTGCTCATGGCGAACGATGGCGTAAGTTTCACGGAATTGAAGGAAGCCCTTGACCTGACCGATGGCAACCTTGCCAGCCATGTAGCAGCGCTGGAAAAGGCGGGGTATGTACAGGTAGCTAAGCAGTTTGTAGGCAAGAAGCCTAACACCACCTACACCGCTTCCACAGAAGGAAAACAGGCTTTTCAGGATCATCTAGCGGCTTTAGAAAAACTCCTACGTGGATAAAGCTATTTTTTTGCCCTTTAACTTTGAAATACAAAGTTCTTTTAAATAAAGAAGTAATAAGTATAGAATAGAACTAACTCAAACACATGGACACCTCTTTGCATCTGCCAAATGCCCGTTTCGGGACTTCTGCCGCTCCGCGTCTCACGCTCACAACCTTACAAAAGGTAGGTCTGCCTCTAGGAGCCATTCTATTCGACGTGCTATTCTGGCACGAACGGGCAGCACTTAATATGCTGCTATACACCTTGCTGGTGGTGGCAATTGTGCTGATTGGACTGCCCCGGCACGCGCCGCAGTGGCGCTCCGGCTACTTCCGGCTAACGCTGGTTGGCACGTTGCTTAGTGCGGCCATGGTAGCCTGGTATGGGTCGGGAGCAGCTCAGTTGGCTAGTGTGGCTTCGTTGACGGCATGGCTCGGCTATAGCAATCAGCCCCCTCTAAAGTTGGTGAGCAATGCCATCATAACAGCGCTGGATAGTGCCCTGCGGGTCATGCCACGGCTACTGAGTCTGCTACGCATGCCGGGCAATATGGGTAGCCGAGTAGGACGAGCTTGGTTCTATGGGCGGCTGCTTGGGGTCCCACTCTTGGCACTAGGGGTGTTTCACATTCTATTTGTGATTGCCAATCCGGTATACAGCAACTTGGTAAGTACAGTGCTGAATAGAGTAGGAGAGTGGCTGGCTGCGCTATTCGAGAACTTCTCGGTGTTGCACATCCTGTTCTTCGTTCTAGGTTTTGCTTTGACGGGGGCCGCACTGGTACTGGTGCCGGTGCACTACTTCGTAGACCAGGAGTCGCGCCTGGGCGAGTTTATTGTACGGCAGCGCGACCGGGTTGCTTCCTTCGCCGTCCGGCGCCCCGACTTTCAAATCAAGCATTTCCTTGCCCTCGACCTGCGTAAGGAATACCTCATTGCGCTGAGTTTGCTGAGTTCAGTGAACGTGTTGCTGCTGGTTATTAATGTGATTGACATCAACTGGATTTGGACTGGCTTCGAGCCGGCACCTGGCTTCGACCTCACGCAGTTTGTGCACGAGGGTACCTACGTGCTGATTTTGAGCATATTGGTGGCAATGGGCATCGTGTTGTGGTTTTTTCGCCGCAACCTGAACTTCTACCAGAAGGGCCTGCCGGTATTGCGCTGGCTGGCTACGGTGTGGGTGCTGCAAAACGTGGTGCTGGCTGTGTCGGTAGGGCTGCGCAACTACTACTACATCCTGTACACGGGCTTAGCCTACAAGCGCATTGGGGTGTACGGCTTCCTATTATTGACTCTGTTTGGCTTGCTTACCGTGCTGCTCAAAATCTGGCAGCGCCGTTCTGCTTATTCTCTGGTTCGTCTCAACGCGTTGGCCGCTTATGTGCTGATGGTGGGGCTGGCTTGCGGCAACTGGGAAATCTGGATTGCACGCTACAATCTGCGGCCCGAGTTGCATACGCTGGACTATGGCTTCTTGCTCGATATGCCCGACCGGGTGCTGCCCCTGTTAGCTGCCAACCAAGAAGTGCTGCCAAACCGCCAGTTAGTGCACGAAACCTACGACGGCACCTGGACCAAATTCGAACCCGCTGCCGCCACCCAACAGCTCCAGCAGCGGCTCCGGGAGTTCAAGGCGCTGCAAGCCGCCCGCCACTGGCCCAGCTACACCTACGCCGACTGGCAGGCTTACAACGAGCTGAATGGTCATGAGTAATCTTCTCGCAAGTGAAGAGCCGCAAACGCTAGGTCAAGGGCTGCTGTCTAGTGTTTGCTGGACAGCCAGTTGCGAAGCAATCTGGACAGTTCTATGTTATGGAATTTTTTCCGCGGCCAGCAAAAGCAGTTACAAAGACGATATTCTTATCCTGTCCATGAGCTTCGCGTTTGCGAATATGGTGATTTGGAGGTATGCATTTGCAGGCTTGTGGGTTGCAGACGACGTTAAGAATAAAGCTTCTACTTGGCTTAGAGTGGTTTCCTGCCTTTGGTGGTGTGCTTTAACTCTCTTCCAGATAACATGCTCGCTTGTAATCTTGATCTGGACAATTCTAATGCTGGCTGTTCCTGAAGCCCTAGCAATCTAAGGTAGATGCTTCTTCTTGAAGCACCGCCGGCCCTATTATTCCCTTTTCCCTTCTTGCCATGCTACTCCAACTCTCCCTAACCTTCGTGGGCCTGCTTGTCTGTGTCGGCGACGTGGCGGCGCTAGCCACCTTGCTTACCTGGCAGGAGCGCGCCGCCGATCCAGTGTCTCGCCGCCAACGCCTGCTTACGGGCGTGTTGCCGGTAAGCAGTTTACTGCTCCTGTTGCTGCTCGGGGCGGTGTTTTTCTTGATGATGATTTGGTCGCCGCAGGGCGCTGAAGTACTAATTGGGGGCTAATCTGTTTCTGTTATGGAAAGAGTTAAAGAACATTTGCTGTCTTCTGGCTATCAATCCCAACAAGCTCCACCCTCGAACGGGCGGGCGCTGAGCGTACTCGTAGCGGTGTGCGCCGTGCTGTGGGTATGGGCAAATGCTTTGGAGTGGTATGCAGGAGGTTTTGCTAACCGGGAGGCCATACAAGCGTTGCGCAGTACCCTCTACAACGGCTGGATTTTAAGCCTGCTAACGGTGGTAAGTAATGCGGTAGTGTGGCGTTGGGTAACTGTGCCCTTGTGGCGAAATGCCTGTATCAACAACGAATCGAACCTTGTGCTAGGGCTGGCCATTCTGTTTCATCTGGCTTTCCTGTTGCTGCTATTCTTGGTGGTGCTGCTGTTGATTTTTGATAGCAACGAGGGACCATTTTTAGGGTATTAACCTGATGAGCCAGTTCCAAACCTTTGCCGCCCGTGCCTTGCGCCAACTACCTACTTCCCTGTGGTGGGTGCTGGCATTGTTGGTGGGTGCCTTCGTTAGCATCAAGCTAGAAAAAGAACTCTTTCCGAATACGCCGGCCGCAGCAACGGTAGCGGGTTGGATAAGCCTGGCCTGCCTCATTGCCTTGCCGCCCATAGGCATTGTGTGGCTGTGGCAGGTGGCTATGCACATGCAGCATCCGGGCTGGCGGCTGCTGTGGTATTTGGCCGCAATAGGAGCCACCGGAATCGGAGTAGGGTTGGCCGTATTGCTGGTAGTACTAGCGTTGATCTGGGCTTTAAGTTAACCTGCTTGCCTTGCGGGGAGCGGGCTCAGTATACAGTAGCGGCGGAAGTTTTCGTTATGGATCAGTACTCAAACCTGTTGGTTAGCTGGTATAGTAAACTGCTTATTGCCAGTAGCTTGCCGGATACAAACAAGCTAGCTTGTAGGGCAAAACAACAAAAACGACAGGCCAGCCCGCACCTAACTGGTATATTTGCCACTTCTTGACCTGTCACCCCAGGACGCCGCCGCCCAACCTGCTCTGAATGTCCGCTCCAGAACTGCCGAAAACAAACCCCTCTTCCCGACCGCGTCGACCTTGGTCGAACCGCATAACGCGTGCCTTATGGGCCCTTTTCGTGTTGGGCGTCGGCACGTTTTTGCTTTATCCCATCCTGGTGAGCATGAACTTCATGTTCCTGTTCGGCAAGTCGCCGAGCCTGGAAGAGCTGGAAGACCCCAAGGTGGAACAGCCCTCGGAAATTTATACCGCCGATGGTGTGCTGATTGGCAAATATTTCCGTGAAAACCGCGTGCCGGTGTCGCTGAACAAGATTTCGCCTCTCCTCATTAAAGCTCTTGTTGCTACGGAAGATGTCCGCTTCTACGAGCATTCGGGCATCGACCTAACCGCTTTGGGTCGGGCGGCGGGCGGCGTATTGAGCGGTAACCGCAGTGGTGGCGGTTCGACTATCACGCAGCAGCTGGCCAAAAACCTCTACAAAACCCGCCGTGGCGAAACTCGGGGTGGTCTTGGCTACATTCCGGGGGTAAGTACACTCATCAGCAAAACCAAGGAGTGGCTCACGGCCGTGGAATTAGAGCGCCGCTATACCAAAGAAGAAATTCTGAGGATGTATTTCAACACGGTAGAATACGGCTCCAAAGCCTATGGCATCAAAGTAGCCGCCAAAACCTTCTTCAGCACTTCGCCCGATAGTCTTACTGCCGAGCAAGCCGCCACACTAGTTGGCATGCTCAACAACCCAACGGCGTATAACCCCCGCTTTCACCCCGATGCGGCTCGCAAACGCCGCAATTTGGTGCTCACGCGCATGGGGCAGGCCGGTGTGCTGCCCGCCGCCGAAGTAGCTGCGCTGCAACAGCAGCCCATCCAACTCAAATACCAGTTCGAGCAGCATATCGACGGCCCGCCTACTTATTTCCGCGGCGCCGTAAGCCAATTTGTGAATGCCTGGTGCGAGAAAAACGGCTACGATATGTACCGCGACGGCCTTAGAATCTATACCACCATCGATTCGCGGATGCAGCAGTACGCCGAGGAGTCGGTGCAGGATCGGATGAAGCGGCTGCAACAGCAGTTCGATAGGTTTTGGAAAAACCGGGACAAAAACCCGTGGGTGAACGAGGACGGCAACGAAATTCCGAACTTCATTGAAACCCAGATGAAGCGGACCGAGCAGTACAAGGAGCTGGCCGCCCGCTACAAAGGCCAGCCCGCCCTGCTCGATTCGGCGCTGCACCGCAAGCACCCCACCAAGGTTTTCACCTGGAAAGGCGACGGCGACACCACGCTGCTGCTCTCACCCCTCGATTCGTTGGCGTACTACAAGCATTTCCTGCACGCCGGCATGATGACCATGGACCCCTTCACCGGCCAGATCAAGGCTTGGGTGGGCGGCCTCAACTACCGCTTCTTCCAGTACGACCACGTCAAGCAAGGCAAGCGTCAGGCGGGCTCCACCTTTAAGCCCTTCGTCTACCTCACGGCCATCGACAACGGCTACGCCCCCTGCGACCGAATTCGGGACGAGCGGGTAACCATCAACTACGTCGAAAACGGCAAGGACATGGAGTGGAAGCCCGATAACGTAACGCGCGAGTACACGGGCATCAACATGACGTTGCGCCAAGCCATGGCCCGTTCCGTTAATTCCGTTACGGCCCAGCTAACAGAGCGAGTCGGGTGGGACAACGTAGCTAAGTACGCTCACAAGGTGGGTATCAAGAGCCCGCTGTTGCCTGTGCCTAGCATCGGCCTCGGGTCGGGCGGCGACGTGAGCGTGTACGAAATGGTGAATGCCTACAGCACCTTCGTTAACCAGGGCTTTCAGACGGAGCCAATGATTGTTACGCGCATCGAAGACCGCAACGGCAACGTCATCAAACAGTTCGACCCGGTGCAGAAGCGCGCCATCCCCGCCGAAACCGCTTGGCTGATGACCTACATGCTGCGCGGCGGCATGGAAGAGCCTGGCGGCACTTCCCAGGCCTTGTGGGATTTCCAAGACCTCTGGCGCAAGGACAATCAAATTGGCGGCAAAACCGGCACCACTTCCAACTACTCCGACGGCTGGTACATGGGCATGACCAAAGACCTGATGACCGGCGTGTGGGTGGGTGGCGAAGACCGCAGCATCCACTTCGTGGGCTCGCAGCAGGGCGAAGGCGGCCGCACGGCCCTGCCCATCTTCGGCAAGTTCATGGAGAAGATTTACAAGGACCGGGAACTCGGCTACACGCCCGGCCACTTCCCCAAGCCCTCGGTCAAAATCGTCAAGAAGTATAACTGCATCTCGGAGTCGGAGCCGCGCCGCCGCGCCGCGGCCGTGGACACTATCGCCGCTGATAACCTGCTGGAGCAGATGAACAGCGGCGTGGGAGGGGTGCCGGATAGTTTGTGAGGGAGAAGACAATGACGA